>NZ_JBFGFI010000217.1:0-1102 GCF_041579695.1 Halopseudomonas sp. | reverse complement strand
CAATACCGCAATCAGAAACTCTCGCACGGTGCGGCCACGGCTCACTCGAGCAATGAACATGCCGACGAAGGGCGACCAGCTGATCCACCACGCCCAGTAGAAGGCAGTCCAGCCCTGACTGAAGTTGGCATCTTCACGTCCGACCGGATTGGACAGGGCCGGCAGATATTGCAGATACGCCCCCAGGTTGTCGAAGAAACCGGTAAAGATCGCCATGGTAGGCCCGACCAGAATGATGAATCCCAGCAGCAGAATGGCCAGCCCCAGATTCAGCTCGGAAAGACGCTTGACGCCCTTGTCCAGCCCGGCAAGGACTGACACCAGCGCTATCCCGGTAATACCGACGATCAGTAGCACCTTGCTGGTATTGTTGGCAGTTATGCCGAACAGATAGTCGATCCCGCCAGCCGCCTGCTCAGCACCCAGACCCAGTGACGTGGCCAGACCAAACAGCGTGGCAAACACCGCCAGAATGTCGATCACATGGCCGGGCCAGCCCCACACCCGCTCGCCCAGAATTGGATAGAAAATCGAGCGTATGCTCAGCGGCAGGCCCTTGTTGAACGAGAAAAGCGCCAGCGCGAGTGCCACCACGGCGTAGATCGCCCAAGGATGCAGGCCCCAATGGAATATTGTGGACGCCATGCCCAGTCGTGCAGCCGCCTCGACATCACCGCCGGCAGCGCCAAGAGGCGCCCAGTCGGTGCGCACACCCGCTTCAGCTGCGGTGCCGCCCAACGCGGACGAAAAATGCGACATCGGCTCGGACACGCCATAGAACATCAGACCGATGCCCATACCAGCCGCGAACAGCATCGAGAACCAGCCCATATAGTTGTAGTCAGGCTTTGCATCCATCCCGCCGAGCCGTACCTTGCCCAATGGAGACACGATTAACGCCAGACACAGCACCACGAAGATGTTGGCCGCACCCAGAAAGAACCAGGCTAGATTGGCTGTCAGCCAGCCGCGCAGCGCGCCGAACAGCGGAGCTACTTCGTTCTGCAGCGCCAGCGTCAGGAACACGAACAGCAGGATAGTTATCGCCGATATGCTGAAAACCTTGCCGTGAATATCCATGGCGAAGGAAAACTGGCCCTTG
>NZ_JBFGFI010000216.1:0-1108 GCF_041579695.1 Halopseudomonas sp. | reverse complement strand
AGGGGCATGACGTTTGCTGAGAGGTTGCTGTTACATATGAGCCATAGCGCTCCCCCCAGCCCCGTCATTCCCGCGCACGCGGGAAACCATTTTGACTTTCAAGTTTTACGGCTTTTAATCCCGACTGTACCCACGAGGGTTCTGCGACTGCCAGCGCCATGAATCAGCACACATGGCTTCCAAACCCAGCTTCGCGTGCCAGTTCAGCTCTTGAGCGGCCAAATTCGCATCGGCGTAACAGCTGGCCACATCGCCGGGCCGGCGTTCCACGATCTTGTAGGGCAGCGCCTTCCCGCAGGCTTTTTCAAACGCCTTGAGCATATCCAGTACCGAATAGCCGGTGCCCGTGCCCAGGTTGAACGCCTTGATGCCCGGCTTGTTCTCCAGCCAGCGCAGCGCCTGCACATGACCGTCGGCCAGATCCTGCACATGGATGTAATCGCGCACGCCGGTACCGTCGTGGGTCGAGTAATCACCGCCGAACACACTCAGGTGCTCGCGCCGACCGACCGCTACCTGGGCGATGTAGGGCATCAGGTTATTGGGAATGTCAGATGGGTCCTCGCCGATTTTGCCGCTGGGATGCGCCCCTGCCGGATTAAAATAACGCAGCAGCGCGATGTTCCAGTCAGGGTCGGACACATGCAGATCACCGAGCATCTCCTCGATCATCAGCTTGGAGCGGCCATAGGGATTGGTCGCGCTGGTCGGGAAGTCTTCACGGATCGGCAGGCTCGCCGGATCGCCGTAAACGGTAGCGGAAGAGCTGAACACGATGTTCTTTACACCAGCGCGCTGCATAGCCTCGCACAACACCACTGTACCGCTGACGTTGTTGCGGTAATAACGCAAAGGCTGCGCCACAGACTCGCCCACCGCCTTGAGACCGGCAAAGTGGATCACCGCATCGATGGAGTGCTTGCCGAAAAGGCCATCGAGCAGCCCAGCATCATTGATGTCACCCTCGATATAAGCAACCGCCTGCCCGGCGATCTCCTCCACCCGGCGCAGCGCCTCGGGGGAGCTGTTACTGAAGTTATCCAGCACCACCACCTGATAACCCGCCTCGAGCAGTTTGATACAAGTGTGCGTGCCGATGTAACCGGCT
>NZ_JBFGFI010000215.1:0-1203 GCF_041579695.1 Halopseudomonas sp. | reverse complement strand
TCTCTACCTCCGGCACAGTGGCGGAAACTTGCGGGTTGGCTCCGTGGGTGCAGGCGGCATTTTGTCGTTGTCGAACGATCAGGATATCCTCGGCTACGATGCCAACCACTTCCTGCAGGGTTCTGGCATCGCGCTGGATGTAGGCTCTAATGACCTGGGCAGTGCGGCCAGCCGGTTGAATCTGCAGTTGTCCGGGACTGATCCGCTCAGCGTGAATGCAGCCAACGGCTGGTTAAATGTGCGAGATACCACATTCTTCACCCTGGGTAACGTGACGGTAGATCAGCGTTTTGACCTGATGTCAGTCGGCGCTGTTGATCTTGCCGGCGACTTGACTGCCACCAGCCTGCGCTTCGATCTGGGAGGTGCGCTGAGCGCCAGCGGAGCGCCGCAGGTTAATGTCTCTGACGAGCTGGAGATCTCTGCCTCTGCTATTCAGCTTGCTGCTGCAGCAATCAGTGCCGGAAGCGCAAGGCTGGAAGCGACTGCCGGTGCGCTAAGCGTGGGCGACTTGTCTGCCACCAACGGTGACCTGAGCTTGCTGGCAGGTGGCGCGCTGATTACCTCGGGGATCGTGGATGCCCAGGGTAAGCTGATCGCCGATGCGCAGAGCATCAGCATGAACAATGGCTCGTCCTGGCAGGGGAGTGGCGGAGCCACCCTGACGGCCATCGACGACATGTCGCTGCAAGCACTGACCTTTGGCGGCGATCTGGATGTCGACTCGACCACTGGAAGTGTGTTGTTCGCGGGCCCGGTAAGTGCCTTGGATATTGATGTGTTTGCAGCCACAGGAATAGAAGCACAGTCAGCGGTGACAGGTAGCTCGCTGGTGCTCAACGGCGGGACCGGGATGCTGGTGGCGGGGGAGGCTGCGAGCCTGACCTCGACCACAGATGGCATCACCCTGACCGGCAGCGCGATTGCGCTGGACGTCGATTCCACAGTAAAGAGCGCGGGTGATTTCAAGGTCACCAGCCAATCGGGTGACATCGTTCTGGGCCACGTTGAATCCGGTGGGCGGGCCGAACTGAACAGCGCTGGTAACGTTCTGCTCAACAGGGCCGTATCCAGCGCTGAAGACCTGAACGTGGGTGCAATCGGCGCCGTTGCCATGGCCGCCGGTGCTCTGGTTGAATCCGGCGGTAAGGTCGATATTCAGGCAGCCAGGCTGACTATGGATGCGGGCTCACGTCTCGATGC
>NZ_JBFGFI010000214.1:0-1264 GCF_041579695.1 Halopseudomonas sp. | reverse complement strand
TACCGACATGTTCGACTGGCGCACCGCCTTTTTCGTCGTCGGTTTGCCGGGCTTGCTGGTCGCCCTTGTGTTCAAGTTAACGGTCAAGGAGCCGCCGCGCGGCTACACCGATCCGGCGCAAGCCGAGCCAAAAGAGCGAGCCAGCCTGAGCGAGGCTATCCACGAGCTGATGGGCAAGCCTGCTTTCTGGCTGATGACCGCCGGCGCGACCATTGCCGCGTTCTGCGGTTACGGTATCTCCTCGTTCCAGTCTCTCTTTCTTGTCCGCACTTACGAAATCACTGCCGGTCAGGCAGCGATCTGGATTAACACCCCGGTAGCCCTGTCCGCGGCCGTTGGCACCTTCGCCACCGGTTGGCTGGCGACCAGGATTTACAAGAAGCACCCGGGCGCCATCGCCTGGGTACCGGCGGTGGGCCTGGCACTGTCGGTTCCTTTTTATATTTTCGCCTTCACCACCGACAAACTGCTCTACGCTGCAATCGGCCTGATCATCGGCGGCTTCGTGAAGTACGGCTATCTAGCCGCTCAGTACACGATCGGCCAGGGTGTGGTCAGCATGCGTGTGCGCGCAATGGCCACGGCAGTGATGCTGCTTCTGGTCAACCTGATTGGCTACGGCTTCGGCCCGCTGTTCATTGGCGCAGTCTCCGACATCTTCTTCAAGTCCGGCATCGCCGAGCTCGGGGTCGCGGCTGGCGAACTGGTGCGCAATCAGTGTCACCCCGCCGTGGTCGGTCAGCTGAACCAGAACCTGCAGGACGTTTGTGGGCAGGTCTACGCGCAAAGCCTTCAAACCTCCATGGTCATCATGGCCTGCTTGTACTTCGGTAGCGCTCTGTGCTTCCTGTTGACCTGGCGCCGGATGGGCAGGGATATGGTGGACAGGCAAGTTACAAAACCGGTCACTCCATAAGTGACTAACCAGAGGGCGCATTGCGCCCTCTTTTTTTGCGCGTAGAAAAGTTCAGCGGCGAGGCCAGTCGCCTATAACCCCCATTTGCCGAGCTGCTGATCAATAGCGCTCTGCTCGTTGCTGACGAATACCGCTGCCGTAATTACGGTTCTGATGTTTCCGCGGATCCTCTTGATACTGCTGTTGCCTGGAGTTGTTGAGCATGCGGTCGCGGTTGCGGACCCAGGTCTCACGCTCCCGGTTACGTTGCTCCTTGTACCGCTGCTGCTGAGCGCGGTAATCCGGCCGTTGATACTGGTCGTTACGCTGTTGATTGGGGCGCTGGTGCTGTGACCAGCGATCGCGGTG
>NZ_JBFGFI010000213.1:0-1280 GCF_041579695.1 Halopseudomonas sp. | reverse complement strand
ATCAGTTGCAGCTCGAAGCCCAGCACTTGAGCAACAAGCGCGGCATCTGGAAGTTCGCCTGCCGTGCAACCGTCGACGGGAAAGAAGCCTGCTCGGCGGAAATCATCTGTGCGGAACACAAGATATGAGTCGGATCCACCCTCTGGCGCTCGTCGATCCAGCCGCGAAGCTGGCTGATGACGTCGAGGTCGGACCCTGGACCCTGATCGG
Source organism: Halopseudomonas sp. (assembly GCF_041579695.1). Classification (GTDB taxonomy): domain Bacteria; phylum Pseudomonadota; class Gammaproteobacteria; order Pseudomonadales; family Pseudomonadaceae; genus Halopseudomonas. Next base: position 1,070 of record NZ_JBFGFI010000213.1, on the reverse strand, counting down.
TCCCGATGTGGAAATCGGCGCCGGTACTGTCATTGGCCCACACGTTGTCGTACGTGGGCCAACGACCATTGGCCAGCACAACCGTATTTTCCAGTTTTCCTCGGTGGGTGAAGACTGCCAGGACAGGAAATATCAGGGCGAGCCGACACAACTCATTATCGGTGACCACAACATCATTCGTGAGGGTTGCACCCTGCACCGTGGCACGGTTCAGGATCAGGGCGTAACCCGTATCGGCAGTCATAACCTGCTGATGGCCTATGTGCATGTCGCGCACGACTGCGTGGTGAACAACCACATCATCATGGCGAACAACGCGACCATCGCCGGCCATGTGCACATCGGCGACGGTGCTATTCTCGGCGGCTACACCACGGTTCACCAATTCTGCAAGCTGGGTGCCTGGTCGATGAGCGCCGCCAACAGTGCGGTGTTCAAGGACATTCCGGCCTTCGTCATGGTCGGCGGCAACCCGGCCAGTGCCCATGGCATGAACTTCGAAGGCATGCGGCGCCGCGGCTATACTCCAGAGCTGGTCGCCGCACTGCGCAAGGCTTACAAGACCGTCTACCGCCAGGGACTGACTCTTGCAGAGGCGCTGAAACAGCTAGAGGACAGCGCGAGTCAATATCCCGAGATCGCGCTGTACCGCGACTCCATTCTTGCTTCGACCCGCGGCATAACCCGTTAGCCATGACCTTGCAGAACGGATCAGGGCAGCGACCACTGTGTATCGCACTGGTTGCCGGCGAGGCTTCCGGGGACACGCTTGGAGCGGGTCTGATCCGCGCCCTGAAACGATCCCATCCCGCGGTAAGTTTCATCGGCATCGGCGGTCCGCGGATGCTTGCCGAGGGCATGCAGAGCCGGGTGCCGATGGAGCGGCTTTCGGTGATGGGTCTGGTCGAGGTGCTGGGCCGCCTGCGCGAACTGCTGCGCATCCGCAAGGAGCTGGTTGGCTGGCTGCTCGAGCAACAACCTGACGTATTCATCGGTATTGACGCCCCCGACTTTACGCTTGGCGTCGAGCGCAAGCTGCGCGATGCAGGCATAGCCACAGTGCACTACGT
>NZ_JBFGFI010000212.1:0-1356 GCF_041579695.1 Halopseudomonas sp. | reverse complement strand
CCACTGCAGCAGGGGTGCTCTTGGTGCTTTCATGGCCCGCCGCACTGGTTGCTACCCTGCTCTGGCTAGCAGTCTTTGCCTGGCGACGCATTGCCTCACTCGCGTCGCTGGCAGCCTGCGCCGGCCTGCTGCCCTGGCTAGCCTGGCATCGGCCCGAACTGTTACTACCCTGCGCTCTCATGGTCGCGCTGATACTGGTGCGTCACCGGGTCAATATCGGCCGGCTGCTGGACGGCAGCGAAAACCATTTCAAGCGTTGAGCGTCAAGCGTTGACCGGAGGTAACAGCTCCATCGGCCAGCGGGCACGCGCTTCGATACCAGCCTGATCATGCTGCCCGGCCATCAGGCGCTGGCAACCGGCGTAAGCAATCATTGCGCCGTTATCCGTACAGAACGCCGGCCGGGCGTAGAACAGTTCACCCTTGAGCCCACTGGCCATTTTCTCCAGAGACTGTCGCAGTTGCCGGTTGGCGCTCACGCCGCCGGCAATCACCAGGCGCTTAAGGCCAGTGGCCTTGAGCGCGCGCTTGCATTTTATGGTCAGGGTATCAACCACCGCCTGCTCGAAAGCCAGCGCCACGTCGCAGCGCGTCTGTTCGCTGTCATCGGCGTTGGCCACGCATTGCTGCCAGGTATTGAGCGTCGCCGTCTTGAGGCCGCTGAAACTGAAATCCAGGCCCGGGCGGTCGGTCATTGGCCGCGGAAGGGTGAAACGCCCCGGAGTACCAGAAGCCGCCAACCTGGCGATCTCGGGTCCACCGGGGTACGGCAGCCCCATCATTTTGGCTGTCTTGTCGAAAGCTTCGCCCGCAGCGTCATCCAGAGATTCGCCGAGCAACTGGTATTGACCAATGCCATCGACCCGCACCAACTGGGTGTGGCCGCCGGACACCAGCAACGCAACGAACGGAAACGCCGGAGGATTTTCTTCCAGCATCGGCGCCAACAGGTGGCCTTCCATATGATGCACACCCAACGCCGGCACACCCCAGGCAAAAGCCAGCGCGCGCGCACACGCGCCACCCACCAGCAGGGCACCCACCAACCCGGGCCCGGCGGTGTAGACCACGCCGTCGACATCACCCTCGCTCACGTCCGCGCTGGTGAACACCTCACGTATCAATGGAATAAGACGTTTGACGTGATCACGGGAGGCCAGCTCGGGCACAACCCCGCCGTAAACCCGGTGCAGGTCGATCTGGCTGAACAGGGCGTCAGCCAACAAGCCTCGCTCACTGTCGTACAGAGCGATGCCGGTTTCATCACAGGAGGTTTCAATACCCAGAACGCGCATTAGGGTCCTTGCTGCAATCAGCTGTTGGAGTGGCTGCGCATGATAATATTCCTGCGGGCTG
>NZ_JBFGFI010000211.1:0-1367 GCF_041579695.1 Halopseudomonas sp. | reverse complement strand
TTCCTGCCCGGCGGCGGACTGATTCTGCAGGGCGATGCCACTTCCCTGCAATTCGTCGCCCTGTCATCGGTGCTCTGGCTGGCCACCACCATCTATGCCATCGGTTACCTGGAAGACTCACCCCTGCGCTCGCGGTTCTTTGGCTACTTCAGCCTGTGCGTCAGTGCCACTGTGGGCCTGGCACTGGCCGGCAACCTGGTCAGCTTCCTGCTGTTCTACGAACTGCTGACGCTGGCAACCTTTCCGCTGGTGGTCCATCGCGGTACACAGAAAGCCCTGCGCGCCGGACGGATCTATCTTGCCTATACGCTCGGAGGCGGGGCACTGCTGCTGATGGGCGTGGCGCTGCTGCACAGCCTGATCGGCAGCCCGCAGTTCCAGGCGGGAGGCTACCTGGGGACGCTGTCTGATGCCCACAGTCCCAGCCTGATCCTGGCGTTCGCGCTGATGATCGGCGGCCTCGGGGTCAAGGCCGCGCTGATCCCATTGCATGGCTGGCTGCCACAGGCCATGGTCGCCCCCGCGCCGGTCAGCGCCCTGCTGCATGCGGTTGCGGTGGTCAAGGCCGGCGCCTTCGGTATCGTCCGGGTGGTGTATGACGTATATGGGGTAGAGCAGGTGCAGGCCCTGGGGCTGGCAATCCCCTTGCTGGCACTAGCCACCGCCACCATCCTCTATGGCTCCGTGAAGGCACTACAACAACAGGAATTGAAAAAGCGCCTGGCCTATTCGACGATCAGCCAGGTCTCCTATATTACCCTGGGCGTCGCGCTGATGGGTCCGATTGCCGGCGTAGCGGCGCTCGCGCATCTGGTACACCAGGGCCTGATGAAAGTGACATTGTTCTATTGTGCTGGCAATTTTGCGGAGACCCTGGGTATCCACCGCATACGGGAAATGGATGGCGTTGGCAGACGCATGCCCCTGACCATGGCTGCTTTTACCCTTGGGGCGCTGGGCATGATCGGCGTACCGCCCACCGCCGGCTTCATCAGCAAATGGTATCTGGGCCTGGGCGCACTGGAGGTCGGACATGACTGGGTCCTGCTCGTTCTGGTGCTCTCAGGCCTGCTGAATGCCGCCTATTTCCTGCCCTTGATCTACCGCGGCTGGTTTGCCAGACCGCCGACACGATGGCCAAAGGAGCGCGCACTGGGCAGCGGCAAGCCGGGGCTCGGCGAAACCCACTGGATGCTGCTCACCCCCGTACTGTTCACCACCGTTCTGGCATTACTCGCCGGACTGTTCGCGGCTAGCGAGCTCAGCCCCCTGGCCTGGAGCCAGTTGAGCATCGACAGGCAGTTTGTTCCATGAGCCCATTGCTCTGGCTGCTCGTACCCCTCACCCCGCTGCTGGCCGGCGCGCTA
>NZ_JBFGFI010000210.1:0-1380 GCF_041579695.1 Halopseudomonas sp. | reverse complement strand
CTGCTGAGCGTCGCCAAGGAGACCGGCGCCGCGGGCATCTTTTTTAACGACGAATACGGCATTCACGAGCAGGACCGCGACAATGCGGTGGCCGAGGCATTCGTCGCAGCGTCGCTGAGCTGCCAGCGCTACACCGACCAGATCCTGTTCCAGCCCGGCTCGCTGCGAACCCAGGAAGGCACCATGTACAAGGTCTACAGCCAGTTTCGCAAAAAAGCTTGTCAGCGCCTGCACGACCAACTACCGGAGCGCGTGCCGATGCCGCGAAAGCAGAGTCTTGCCGGAGTCTCTTCCGACCCGGTCCCGGACTGCATCGCTGGATTCGAACAGGCTTCGAGTGAGCAGCAGAACCTCTGGCCGGCCGGCGAACAGGCTGCAATGCAGCGGCTAGAGGCATTCACCGATGAGGTGCTGTTCGACTACCAGGACCTGCGCGATCAACCCGCAGCCAATGGCACCAGTCGGCTTTCTGCCTACCTCACCAGCGGTGTGCTTTCCCCGCGCCAGTGCCTGCACGCGGCCATTGCGGCCAATCAGGGTGAATTCGACAGTGGCAACCGCGGTGCAGTTACCTGGATAAACGAGGTCTTGTGGCGCGAGTTCTATAAGCACATCCTGGTCTGCTATCCGCGGGTTTCACGCAGCCGTGCTTTTCGCCCGGAAACCGAGAACGTGCCCTGGCGCGACGATCCTGACGCGCTTGCGGCGTGGCAGCAGGGTCGCACCGGCATACCCATCGTCGATGCCGCCATGCGGCAGCTGCTGGCCACCGGCTGGATGCACAATCGCCTGCGCATGATCAGTGCCATGTTTCTGACCAAGAACCTGCTGATCGACTGGCGCGAGGGCGAGCGCTGGTTCATGCAGCATCTGGTCGATGGCGATCTGGCCTCGAACAATGGAGGCTGGCAATGGAGTGCGTCGACCGGGACCGACTCGGCGCCCTACTTCCGCGTCTTCAATCCGGTCACCCAGTCACAGCGGTTCGATCCCGACGGCGAGTTCATCCGTACCTGGATCCCCGAGCTGCGCAATCTGGATGCCAAACAGATACACCAGCCGCCCGCGGGCGATCTATTGGGCACGACCGACTATCCGCGGCCAATCGTCGACCTGAAAGACAGCCGAAAGCGGGCGATCGAGACGTTCAAAAGCCTGGGAGACCAATCATGAGCAGCGATTATCCACAGCGTTTCGCAGATGTGTTTGCCAGCCTGGACAAGACCAATTTGAATCGCGTCAGCGAAATTTACGCCCCTGACGTGCATTTTACTGATCCGATGCATGACGTACACGGGCTGCAGGCCATGGAGGATTATTTCGGCGAACTCTACGCCAACATCGATGATCTGCAGTTCGAGTTCCATCAATGCCAGCAGG
>NZ_JBFGFI010000209.1:0-1402 GCF_041579695.1 Halopseudomonas sp. | reverse complement strand
GGTGAACATCGTCAAGGACAGCAAGGCGGAGATCCACGGCGTTCTCAACAGCTATCAGAACGGCACGCTTGGCGGCAACGTGGTATTTGCCAGCTCCCAGGGTTTCCTGGTGGGCGCCTCGGGCGTAGTCAATGTGGGGCAACTGACGGTTCGCACACCCACCGAGGGTGATCTCGACGAGCTCATCGCCGGGACCAAAACGGTCGACGATACACTGGCTGTCTCGCCTACCGGTCTGATCACGATCGATGGCAAGGTCAACGCCAGTGACGGAATTGATCTGCAAGGCGCCCGGGTCAATGTTGGCAGCGGCGGCAAGCTGATCGCCGGTAATGCCCTGAATGCCGATTATGTAGCAACGGCTGCGGTCAATACCGGTGATTACACTGCGCCCACCGCGTTGGTCAAAGATGGCGGTACGATTCATATTGTGGCGGGCGGTGCATTTGGTTCCGGTGATGCACTGATCGCCGGCGACCTGCTGGCCGATGGCGGAATCACCATCGAAGCCAACAGCATTGAAATAACCAGCGCCGGTGTGCTGGATGCCCGCGACAAGGTCACCACCAACGCTCACGGTAATGTCACGCTCACTGCCAGTAGCGTGCAGGAAGTCGGCATGGGCATAGCGGTGGCGAAATCATCCGTCACGCTGGCAGGGCAGGTGCATGCCAATGATGTGACAGCCACGGCGCAGAGCACAGCGACGGCATCGTTCTATGAGGATCCGGTCGCCGGTCTTACCATCATGGCGCTGGGGCCCTTCACGGGCGCAGGCTTCTATCTGATGGCTGCCGACGCCGAAGCAACGGTGGATGTGGAAGGCACAGCGAACGTCCAGGCCAGCGGTAACGTGACGATGGCCTCCGAATCCCATGCGCTGAGTCAGGCCAGCCAGATCAACACCTCCGGCGGGAAGGGATCTCTTTCGGCTATCTACAACACCAGTGATGCCACCAGTACGACCCGAATTAAAAGCGGTGCGACTGTCCAGTCGGGCGGTGATCTGACGGTGGCGGCCCACAACGAAGCCTTTATTGCTGCCAGCGCACTGGATGTGATCGCGGCGGATGCGAACAAACTGGTGGTAGCCATTGCGGTGGGTGAGTCGGATGTCGACGCCACCGCCGTGATCGAAAGCGGTGCCGTGCTCGCGGCAGATAGCCTGGTACTGGCTGCAGAAAATCAGAATTATTACTCGGTCTCGGCCAGTGCCATGGGTCTGAAGGATACCGAGTACGGTATCGCCGTGGCGGTAGGAGATTTCAATACCAATGCCACCGCGGAAATGGGTGCCTCGCTGGGCACCGATACAGCAAAGACCGGCGATGTCAGCATCACTGCGCTGGATCGCACCGTACACCAGCAGGTCAAGTCGGGTGTCACGGTCGGCAGCAACACG
>NZ_JBFGFI010000208.1:0-1506 GCF_041579695.1 Halopseudomonas sp. | reverse complement strand
TGGTGCAGTCAACGAACTGGGCGTGTTCGCGATGACCGATAAGGGGCTGAAAGAAGTATCCAACCCCTCGGCGATTTTCCTCTCGCGTTACGAGACGCCGATCCCCGGCAGTGTGGTGATGTCCACCTGGGAGGGCTCGCGGCCCATGCTGGTGGAAGTGCAGGCGCTGGTGGATACCTCGCATCTGGGCAATCCCCGTCGCGTCACGCTGGGTCTGGACCAGAACCGGCTGGCGATGTTGCTGGCCGTGCTGCATCGCCACGGCGGCGTGGCGACCTACGACCAGGATGTGTTCGTCAATGTGGTGGGCGGGGTCAAGGTGTTGGAGACCGCGGTTGACCTGGCATTGCTGGCGGCGGTGATGTCGAGCCTGCGTAACCGGCCGCTGCCGATGGACCTGATGGTTTTTGGCGAGCTCGGGCTGTCCGGTGAGATACGGCCGGTACCCAGTGGTCAGGAGCGGCTGAAGGAGGCGGCCAAGCACGGGTTCACCCGGGCCATAGTGCCTCGCGCGAACGCCCCGAAGGAAAGCCCCAAGGGGATGCAGGTGGTCGCGGTGACACGGTTGGACGAGGCGCTGGCGGCTATCTTCGACTGATCAGAGCAGGCCACCGAGTTCGCGTTCCAGCAGCTTCTCATCGCCGGTATTCAGTGCGACCAGGCGTTTGAGATGACTGATCGAGTCCAGGTCGATGTGATCGCACTCGAAGCCAAGCAGGCCTTCCTCGGCATGGGCAAGGTGTACGTCCATGCGGATCTGGCTGCCCTCTGCGAGCTGGATAACGGCATTGAACTGTGCATGGTCGCTGACTGCCGTCCAGTCGGGCGGCTGGATAACCAGCAGGCCATGCAGCGAGACGTCCACCAGTTGCACATCGAATTCCACCCCGTCCTGGCGCAGGCTGGTCTGGGCGTCGAAGGGAATGCGGGTAAAACGGCGGCGGTCTTCACTCATGATTCTGCCCTGGCAGGCTACGTGTATCTATCACTATAGCCTCTGTTGGCGTTTTCAGATGATTCCCTGCGCAAGCATTGCTTCGGCTACCTTGGTAAAGCCTGCCAGGTTGGCACCCTTTACATAATCTATGTAATTGTCCGATTCTTCACCGCAGTCCACGCAGGACTGGTGAATGCATTTCATTATTTCGCGCAGACGGTCGTCTATCTCCGCCGCACTCCAGTGCAGATGCATCGCATTTTGCGACATCTCCAGTCCGCTGACAGCCACCCCGCCGGCGTTGGCAGCCTTGCCCGGACCAAAGAGAATGCACGCTTGCTGAAATACGGTGATAGCCTCGGCGGTCGAGGGCATGTTTGCGCCTTCGGTCACGCACTCGCAGCCATTGTCGAGCAGCACGCGCGCGTCGTCTGCGTTCAGCTCGTTCTGCGTTGCGCAGGGGATGGCAATATCGCACTCCAGGTGCCAGGGGGTGCAACCCTTGAGAAAGCGCAGGCCGGATTGCTGATCAAGCTCCTCGAGGCTGCGGTGTCCGTCATTTTTCAGGT
>NZ_JBFGFI010000207.1:0-1571 GCF_041579695.1 Halopseudomonas sp. | reverse complement strand
TTGCTGATCGAATCCCGCGCTGCCAGCCAGTCCCTGCTGCATGAACAGCTGGCGCTGATCATGGCGTCGATTGCCGATTTCACGCTGGAAAAGTGCGTCGACTTCAGCGAGGATCCGGCCGTCTACAACCAGCTGTGGAAGATCCGCAAGGACACCTTCCCCGCCGTTGGTGCGGTACGTCAGACCGGCACCACGGTGATCATCGAGGATGTGACCTTCCCCATCGAACAGCTGGCCGACGGGGTCAACCGGCTGATCGACCTGTTCGAACGTCACGGCTATGACGAGGCAATCATCTTCGGTCACGCGCTGGAGGGGAATCTGCACTTCGTATTTACCCAGGGCTTCGACGACCCGGCCCAGGTCGCCCGCTACGAAGCCTTCATGCAGGGCGTGGCGCAGCTGGTAGCAGTGGAGTTCGGCGGCTCCTTGAAGGCCGAGCATGGCACAGGGCGCAACATGGCGCCCTTTGTCGAGCTGGAATGGGGTCATGACGCCTACCAACTGATGTGGCAGATCAAGCGCCTGCTCGACCCCCAGGGCATCCTCAATCCGGATGTGGTGCTCAGCGAGGACCCACAGATTCACCTGAAACACCTCAAGCCGCTGCCGGCGGCGGACGAGATCGTCGACAAATGCATCGAGTGCGGCTTCTGTGAACCGGTCTGTCCGTCCCGGGGGCTGACCCTGAGTCCCCGCCAGCGCATCGTAGTCTGGCGTGACATCCAGGCGAAGAAGCGCGCGGGTATAGATACCGCCGCCATGGAACAGGACTATCGCTACCAGGGCATCGACACCTGCGCAGCCACCGGCTTGTGCGCCCAGCGCTGCCCGGTGGGCATCAATACCGGCGATCTGGTGCGCAAGTTGCGCGCGCAGCAGGCCAACAGCCCGCGGACAGCCACCTGGCTGGCTGATCACTTTCGCACCACGGTCAGCACCACACGCGCGATGCTCTTTCTGGCCAGCGGCGCGCGCGCAACATTGGGAGCCCCCCTACTCACCCGCGCCTCCGCGGCCATAACCAAGGTCAGCCGCGGGCGAGTACCACAGTGGACCCCCGCAATGCCCGAGCCGGCACGTCGCATGCGCCTGCCGAGCCCCCGTGGAGACTCGCGCCCCCGGGTGGTCTACCTGGCGGCCTGTGTATCCCGGGCCATGGGCCCGGCGGCAAGCGATGCCGAGCAGGTGCCGCTCATGGACAAGACCCGCATGTTGCTGGAAAAGGCCGGCTATCAGGTGGTATTTCCTGCAGCACTGGACAGCCTGTGCTGCGGTCAGCCCTTCGCCTCCAAGGGCTACGCCGAGCAGGCAGCACGCAAGAAGCAGGAGCTGGTTGCGGCTCTGCTCGAGGCCAGCCGCGGCGGCGTGGATCCGGTCTACTGCGACACCTCGCCCTGCACGCTGAGTCTGTTGCAGGAGGGGTCGGACCCACGTCTGGACGTTTACGATCCAGTGCGCTTCATTCGGGAACACCTGTTGCAGCGGCTGGACTTCAGCCCCCAGCAGGCTCCGGTTGCGGTACACGTAACCTGCAGCACCCAGCATCTGGGCGAAGCCGAAGGCCTGAT
>NZ_JBFGFI010000206.1:0-1583 GCF_041579695.1 Halopseudomonas sp. | reverse complement strand
TCATCTCTCTCTTAAAGAACCGGCTGCGCACCAGGCGCAGTCGTGGATCGTGTGCGTTTATTCGCAGGGCAGGTATTCTACTACTTCCAGGTCGAACCCGGATATGGCATTGAACTTCATCGGCTTGGACAGCAGACGCATCTTGCGCACCCCCAGATCACGCAGAATCTGCGATCCGGCGCCCACGGTATTATAGGTAGTGGGTTCGCGCTCCGGTGCATCGGTACCGGCCAGTTGGTTGACGTGATGCAGCAACTCTTCGGAACCCATCTGGTTGCCCAGCAGCAGCACAACACCGTGCCCTTCCCCGGCCAGCTTGCTCATCGCCGCGCGCAGGCTCCAGCGTCCGGGCTGGCTGACCATGAACAGGTCGCGCAGCGGATCCATATTGTGCACGCGGACCAGGGTCGGCTCTTCCGGCTCCAGTTTGCCCAGGGTCAGCGCCAGGTGCACGGCGCCCTCGAGACTGTCGCGGTAGGTCACCAGGTTGAAGCTGCCCAGCTCGGTTTCCAGCGGCTGTTCGGATACCCGCTTGACCGTGCGCTCATTGAGCAGACGGTAGTGGATCAGGTCAGCAATGGTACCGATCTTGAGATTGTGCTCGCGGGCGAAAGCTTCGAGCTGCGGACGACGGGACATGCTGCCGTCGTCATTCATGATCTCGCAGATAACGCCCGACTCGCCAAAGCCGGCCATGCGCGCCAGGTCGCAGGCGGCTTCGGTGTGTCCGGCACGCGCCAGCACGCCACCGGGCTGGGCCATCAGCGGGAATATATGACCGGGGCTGACGATGTCATCGGCCACAGCACCGGGCGCTGCGGCAGCCTGTACGGTGCGCGCGCGGTCGGCGGCGGAGATACCGGTACTGACACCCACGGCAGCCTCGATGGAGACGGTAAACTTGGTACCAAAGCCGGAATTGTTGCGCTGTACCATCAAGGGCAGGTTCAGGCGCTCGCAGTGCTCCAGGCTCATCGGCATGCAGATCAGTCCACGGCCATAGCGAGCCATGAAGTTGATGTGCTCGGCCTGACAGGCCTGGCCCGCCATGATCAGATCGCCCTCGTTCTCGCGATCCTCGTCATCCATCAGGATGACCATCTTGCCGGCGCGAATGTCTTCCAGCAGTTCTTCTACAGTATTGAGTTTCATGCGGCCCTCCCGGGCTCCTTGTTCACGGCCTGAGAGTTCAGGATTTCAGGTAGCCGTTTTCGGCAAGAAAAGACATGCTCAGACGGCTGTCTCGATTTGGCTCGGCTGCCTTGTCACCCAGCAGCAGACGCTCCAGATAGCGGGCGATCAGGTCGACCTCCAGATTTACCGGACTACCGGCCTGGTAGTCGCCCATTACGGTTTCCTGCATGGTATGCGGCACAATATTCAGATCGAACACGGCGCCATCGACAGCGTTGACTGTAAGACTGGTGCCGTCGACAGTAATAGAGCCTTTTTCGGCGATGTAACGCGCCAGTCCGGCGGGAGCCTCGATCCGGAAATGCCAGGACCGTGCGTCCTCCGTCATTGATAGCACCTTGCCAACGCCATCCACATGGCCACTGACCAGATGCCCGCCAAGGCGTGAT
>NZ_JBFGFI010000205.1:0-1622 GCF_041579695.1 Halopseudomonas sp. | reverse complement strand
GATGCTGATCGAAGAGCAGAACAAGAAAGGCGGTCTGCTCGGCAAGCAGCTGGAAGCTGTAGTGGTGGATCCCGCTTCCGACTGGCCGCTGTTCGCCGAGCGCAGTCGCGAGCTACTGGAACAACACGAAGTGGCGGCCATTTTCGGCGCCTGGACCTCGGTATCACGCAAGTCGGTACTGCCGGTGATCGAAGAACTCAACGGCATCCTTTTCTATCCGGTGCAGTACGAGGGTGAAGAATCCTCGCGCAACGTGTTCTACACCGGCGCCGCGCCAAACCAGCAGGCCATTCCGGCAGTGGACTACCTGAAAGACGACATTGGCGTGGAGCGCTGGGTGCTGGCCGGTACCGACTACGTCTACCCACGCACCACCAACCGCATCCTCGAGGCTTACCTGAAAGCCAATGGCGTGGCTGAAGAAGACATCATGATCAACTACACGCCGTTCGGTCACTCCGACTGGCAGAACATCGTGTCAGAGATCAAGCGCTTTGGCAGTGCCGGCAAGAAGACCGCCGTGGTATCGACCATCAACGGCGACGCCAACGTGCCCTTCTACCGCGAGCTGGGCAACCAGAAAGTCTCCGCAGAGGATATTCCGGTAATCGCCTTTTCGGTCGGCGAAGAGGAACTGTCGGGGATCGACACCGCTCCGCTGGTCGGCCACATGGCGGCATGGAACTACTTCATGAGCGAAGACACGCCTGAGAACGAAGCCTTCATCAAGACCTGGCATGAGTTCACCGGCGATACCGATCGCGTCACCAACGATCCCATGGAAGCCCATTACATCGGCTTCAATATGTGGGTCGAGGCGGTCAAGAAAGCCGGCACCACCGACGTCGACGAAGTGATTGATGCCATGGTCGGTGTAGAAGTACCCAACCTGACTGGTGGCACCAGCGTCATGCTGGCCAACCATCACATCACCAAGCCTGTGCTGATCGGCGAGATCCAGGACGACGGCCAGTTTCTGACTGTGTCCCAGACCGATGATCTGGTACCCGGCGACGCCTGGTCCGACTACCTGGAAGGTAGCAAAAACCTGATTGGCGACTGGACCGCTCCCATCAACTGCGGCAACTACAACACAGAAACCAAGACCTGCGTGGGCGCCACTGCCGAGTAACCGGCAACAGGCAAGCGGCCCCGATTCCGGGGCCGTCTTCGGCCACAGGTCCGGCACGGAGCTGGACCTGTCACGTCCACACAAGCGAGAAAACCGCAATGAACACACCCTGCCGCGCCATACCCTGGCAAATACTGCGTGCACACAGCGCATGGCTTTTGCTGCTTTGCAGCCTGTGCTTCAGCGTAGGCCTGTATGCGCAAACCAATGAAACAGAAGCAAGCGACGAGACAGTCGATTCTGTGCAATCCAGTGACACAAGCGAATTCGAGGCTTTGGTGCACGAGCTGGTACAGGGCAACCTGCCCAACCGCATCAAGACCGTCAACAAGCTCGCCGCTTTTGATGACGAAAGGCTGCCAGCGATTTTTACCGCGCTCGCCGCAGGTGACCTGCAGGCCGACCGCAACGATCCCCCCGCCGTGGCGATACGCGACGGTGATGTCGCCACCGACGCGCTGACTGGCGAGACGCTGGCTTCGACCGAAGG
>NZ_JBFGFI010000204.1:0-1631 GCF_041579695.1 Halopseudomonas sp. | reverse complement strand
GCTGAGCATATGGTCGGCATCATCCAGAGAAATGAAACTCTTGGGATGCATCGCGGCCTGATAGATCGCAGCGGCCTCGGCAATATCAACCAACTCGTCGACCGGCGAATGAAAGATGATCAGCGCCTTGCGCAGAAGGCCAATGTGCTGCGCTGAATTCCACTGCTCAAGATCGGCGAGAAACTGTGCCTTGACCGTAAACGGTCGGCCGGCCAAGTCCACGCGAGCGTGGCCTTGGCGCTCAATCTCGGCACGGTCATCGGCAAACAGATGCATGAGGTGGGTCGCCGTGGACGGCGCTGCGATCGTTGCAACGGCCTCGACACTGTCTATCTGCTGCGCGGCAGCCAACACTGCCGCCCCGCCCAGGCTGTGACCAATCAACAGACGCGGAGCAGTGTAGTTTTCTTCTAGGTAGGCTGCGGCAGCGAGCAAATCCTGGATGTTGGAGGAAAAATTGGTGTTGGCGAATTCACCGTCGCTGCTGCCCAGCCCGGTAAAGTCAAAGCGCAGCACCCCGATACCCTGATCAACCAGACGCCGGGCGATACGCGACGCGGCGGCGCTGTCCTTGCCGCAAGTAAAGCAATGGGCAAACAGCGCCATCGCGCACGGTGCGTTCTGGTCTGGCATCTCGAGCAACCCCGCCAACGAGTCACCTTGCGCGTTGGGAAATTCAAATCGGGTTCGTTTCATCGATTTCTCCCTAAATTAAGACAGTAAAGCACGTCACGCTTCCCGGCTGCGAGGTACTCCAGCTATCCTTTGCCTACGACTGCTCGCCGGTATAATGCGCAGCTGAACTGGATAGCGAGCTCAACATGGAATTTTGGCACATCGCCTTGATTATCGGCGGCGGTTTTGCAGGTGGCGCGATGAATGCTCTGGCGGGAGGCGGAACCTTTTTCTCCTTCCCGGCCTTGCTCGCTGCCGGCATCGCGCCGGTCAGCGCCAACGCCACCAATGCGGTTGCGCTCTGGCCGGCGAGCCTGTCCACCGCCTGGGCATTGCGTCGCGAACTACGCGTGCTGCCGCTGCATGCCTATCTGCTACCACTGGGCTTGGCGGCGATGATTGGCGGCCTCGGCGGTGGCATATTGCTGCTGCTGACCAGCGACCAGTTGTTTTACCGCCTGATACCCTGGCTGCTGCTGCTAGCAACGCTGCTATTCACCTTCAGCAAGCCCCTGGCAAGACTGGCCGCAGGCAGCCGTGAGCGCTCAGAAAAGCTTCGCCTGGGGCCGCTGGGATTCATCTGTCAGTTGCTGGTGTCGTTGTACGGCGGGTTCTTCGGGGCCGGCATGGGTATCATGATGATCGCCAGCCTGGCCATTGCCGGTCGCACCCAGGTGGTAGAGATCAACGCGATCAAGAGCCTGCTGTCATCGGTCATCTACAGCGTGGCGACGCTGACCTTTGTCATCGCCGGCGCCGTTCACTGGCCCGCGCTGCTTATCATGCTCACCGGGACCATCGCCGGCGGTTACTTCGGCGGCAGGCTGGCCCGCTGGCTGCCGGACGCGTGGCTGAGAACCCTGGTGATTTTGATCGGCTGGGGGCTGAGCCTGTTTTACTTCTACAAAGTGTATGGCTGATTGACCGCCCCACCACCCTTGTATAATGTTCAGCCG
>NZ_JBFGFI010000203.1:0-1699 GCF_041579695.1 Halopseudomonas sp. | reverse complement strand
TCACACCACCGCAGACGATGCCAGCCGTTACCGCTCGGACGACGAGCTGAATGCGGCCTGGAAGCATGAGCCGGTCGGCCGCATGCAGCGCTTTCTGCATTCGCGCAAGTTGTGGGATGAGGCGCGCGAAAAGGCCTTGCAGGCGGAGTTGGCATCAGCCATCAACGAGGCGGTAGAGCGCTACCGGGATACGCCCAGCGCGGAAGCGACTGCGGCTTTTGATCATTTGTTCGCCGAGTTGCCCAGGCACTACCGGCGCCAACGCGAGCAACTGGGTCAGCGCGTCGCGGCGCTGGGGGGAGGTGAGCATGAGTGAGGCCAATAACCTGTGCATGGTCGAGGCCATCAACCTGGCGCTGCACCGCGCGATGCAGGAAGACCCGGATGTGGTGGTGCTGGGTGAAGATGTGGGCGGCAATGGCGGCGTATTTCGTGCGACGGTAGGGCTGCTGGATAGATTCGGCTTCCGTCGAGTGATGGACACCCCGTTGGCCGAAACGCTGATTGCCGGCATCAGTGTAGGCATGGCCGCACAAGGGTTGAAGCCGGTGGCAGAAATCCAGTTTATGGGATTCATTTACGCGGGCATGGAACAGCTGGTTTCCCACGCAGGACGCCTGCGCAGTCGCACCCGCGGGCGGCTTAGCTGCCCCTTGGTAGTACGTACGCCACACGGTGCAGGTATTCATGCGCCTGAGCATCACGGGGAGAGCACAGAAGCGCTGTTTGCCCACATTCCCGGTCTGCGGGTGGTGATTCCGTCCTCGCCACGGCGTGCCTATGGGCTGCTGCTCGCGGCCATTGCCGATCCTGACCCGGTGATCTTTCTTGAACCGGCGCGGCTGTATCGCTCGGTACAGCAACTTGTGCCGGATGACGGTAAGGCATTGCCACTGGATACCTGTTTTACCCTGCGTGAAGGGCAGGATCTGACCTTGATCAGTTGGGGCGCAGCCCTGAAGGAAACTCTTGATGCGGCAGTCATGCTGGCCGATGAGGGAGTAGATGCAGAGGTCATCGATGTGGCGACGCTCAAACCGCTGGATACCGAGACGCTGATTGCATCGGTAACCAAGACTGGGCGCTGCGTCATCGTGCATGAGGCCGCACGCAGCTTCGGTGTGGGCGCGGAGATCGCTGCGCTGCTGCATGAGCACGCCTGGCAGGCACTGCGTGCGCCGGTCGCCCGGGTGACCGGCTTTGATTGTGTGATTCCCTATGCGCGGCAGGAAATGGCCTACCTGCCGGACGTGCAGAGCATCTGTCGCGCGGCCAAGGCCACGCTGCGCGGGGAGGCAGCATGACTACCTTCAAGTTGCCGGACCTGGGCGAAGGCCTGCAAGAAGCAGAAATTGTCGAATGGCACGTGCAGGCGGGTGATCGGGTCGAGGTTGATCAGTTGCTGGTCTCGGTGGAAACCGCCAAAGCCATCGTCGACGTGCCGTCGCCCCAGGCTGGGGTAGTGGCGCGCTGTTTCGGCCAACCAGGTGACCCATTGCATGTGGGCGAGCCTCTGGTGATATTCGAGGGCGAGTCGGAAGACAGCGGCACCGTGGTCGGTGATCTGGGCCAGCCAGAGGGCCATGCGGGCCTGGCTGCTGAGGATTTCTACATTGGCATGTCGCCGTCTACGCGAGACTTTCAACCAGCCAGAGCAACCCCTGCGGTACGCCGTCTGGCACAAGAACTGGATGTCGAT
>NZ_JBFGFI010000202.1:0-1713 GCF_041579695.1 Halopseudomonas sp. | reverse complement strand
TCAGCCGCGCCCCTAGCTGCCTTCTGCGCTCTCCAGTAGACTGAAAAAATTCATCTTTGGGGAGGGATATATGCGTCACCGTCCATGGCTTTTGCTGGGTGTTGCCCTGGTGGCGCTGGCTTGGTTGATTAGTACAGAAATCCAGCATTCCTATTACCAGTCGCGTCTTATCAGTCATTACGCTGCCGACCTGACCTATGACCTGGGTGAGGGTGCGTCCGACCAGGTTACCTATCCCGAGCATGGACCCTTCGATCAGCGCTACGGATACACTGAGCTGCCTGCGCTCGTGCCCCGCCTGCTGGATCAGGGCTACTCTGTGGTCAGCCAGGCTCGATTCTCGGGGCCGTTGATGCGGCACGTCGAGAGGGGGCTGTACCCCGTTTTCGATGAGAAGACTCAATCGGGGCTGGAAATCTTCGATTGCCGAAATGAGCCGGTTTTTTCCTTCCAGTATCCGCAGCGTATTTATCCGGATTTTCAGCAGGTGCCGCCATTGCTTGCGGACAGTCTGTTATTTATCGAAGACCGCGAGTTGCTTGACGATGGGCATCCGCGGCTGAACCCGGCAGTTAACTGGTTGCGCCTGGCGGGTGCCTCGGTGTCGCTGGCGAGCAGCCGATTCAATGCCGATCGTTCTTCGCCGGGCGCCAGTACCCTGGCGACCCAGATCGAGAAGTACCGCCACTCGGACGAGGGTCGCACACACGGCCTGGAAGACAAGCTGGTGCAGATGGCGTCTGCCAGTGTGCGAGCTTACAAGGATGGCCCCTATACGTTGGAGGCGCGCCAGCGGCTGGTGCTGGACTACCTGAACACCGTTCCCCTGGCTGCGGCGCCGGGGCATGGTGAGGTGCACGGTATTGGTGATGGGCTGTGGGTGTGGTTTGCCGAAGACTTCGAGCGTTTCAGCCGCCGGCTGGCTGGCCATGAGGGTCTCACCGGGCAGGCCATTGCCTTGCGTCAGGCTCTGGCGCTGCTGATTGCTCAGCGTCGGCCGTCGTATTATCTGATCAAGGGACGCGGTGATCTGGTGGGTTTGATCGACAGCCATCTGCGCTTGCTGGCCAATGCCGGGATAATAGACCCTGAGCTGCGTGACGCGGCGCTGCTTGAACCGCTGGTGTTTCGTAACTGGATGGAGCAGCCGGTCCGCCAGACATTCGCTATCGACAAGGCTATCACCGTGGCGCGCGGGCGGCTTGCCAACTTGCTGGGGCATCCGCTGTATGCAGTGGACCGCTTTGACCTCAAAGCGCAGACCAGTTTGCATGGAGCGCTGCAGAGCCAGGTCAGTGATTATCTGGAGAGCCTCGCCGATCCCGAGGTCGCGGCCAGCACCGGTTTGCTCGGGGAGCGGCTGCTTTCTCCCGAAAAGGTCGATCAGGTGCGTTACAGCTTCACGCTGATGCAGCGTGGACCGGGAGGTAACCAGGTCCGGGTGCAGACCGACAACACCGGTCTTCCGTTCGATCTGAACGAAGGCAGCAAGCTCGAACTGGGTTCCACCGCAAAACTGAGGGTACTGGCGACGTATCTGGAGATCATTGCGGAACTGCACGCTCGCCTCACTGCCATCGCAGAATCGGGCTCGACGGTTCCGCTGTCATCTGATAACACGTTGGTTGCCTGGGCCCGTTCCTATCTGAGAGCCAATCCTGGTGCCCCGCTGCCGGACATGCTGGATGCTGCGCTGGAGCGGCGATACTCGGC
>NZ_JBFGFI010000201.1:0-1714 GCF_041579695.1 Halopseudomonas sp. | reverse complement strand
TAGGAGAGGTAGGCCATCTCCTTGTGCTCCAGCAATTTCTCCGGCAGCTTCTTGGCGCCGCGGATCGGCAGTTCGGGCACCTTGTCGAGATTGGCGTAGATCAGATCCAGGCCGCCACCAATGCCCGCGACCAGACCCACTGCGGTCTTCTCGCCAATACCGGGCACGCCGGGTATGTTGTCTGACTTGTCCCCCATCAGCGCGAGAAAATCGATGATGCATTCCGGGCTAACCCCGAATTTTTCCTTTACCCCATCGATGTCGAGCACGGTGCCGCTCATGGTGTTGACCAGCGTGATGCGCTCGTCAACCAGTTGCGCCATGTCCTTGTCGCCGGTGGAGATAACCACCGGGAAGCCGGCGGCGGCTCTCTGCCGGGCGAGTGTGCCGATCACGTCGTCGGCTTCTACACCATCGACACAGAGCAGGGGCAGGCCCATCGCCCTGACGCTGGCGTGCAATGGCTCGATCTGCATGCGCAGGTCGTCGGGCATAGGCGGGCGCTGGGACTTGTAGTGCTCGAACAGTTCGTCGCGGAAGGTCTTGCCCTTGGCATCGAATACCACAGCGAAAGGACTATCCGGGTATTGTCGGCGCAGACTGTTGAGCATGTTGAGCACGCCCTTGACCGCACCAGTGGGTTTTCCGCTCGAGGTCATCAATGGCGGCAGAGCGTGAAAGGCCCGGTACAGGTACGAAGAACCATCAACCAGAACGAGGGGGGCTTGATCAGTCATGCTTCAGGTCAACTTTCCGTGGCTAAAAAGAGTCTAGAATGAAAGGGTCACAGCATTGCAGTCCCATCACAACAGGATAAGCCTATCATGATACGCAGATTTGGCCGTGCATTGGCCGCCACCGGCCTGGCGCTGGTTATCAGTCAGACAGCCCTGGCCCAGGAGGCCGTCACCGGCGAACCCGATGTGGTTATCCGGCAAGAGGGCGATCGTACGGTAGAGGAATATCGGGTCAACGGTTTTCTCTATGCAATCAAGGTGATACCCAATGCTGGGCCGCCGTATTTTCTTGTGGCGGTGGATGATGAGGGTAATTTCATGCGCTCGGATCAGCCGGAGGGAATGCGCATTCCTTCCTGGAAAATATTCGAATGGTAGGCTGACCGAATGTCTGTATTCACACCCCTGAGCCAGAGCGAGCTGAGCGAGTTTCTCAAACCCTTCGAGCTTGGACGCCTTGTGGCGTTCGAGGGAATTAGCGCGGGCACCGAGAACAGTAACTTTTTCGTCAGTTGCGAACAGGGCGAGTTCGTTCTGACCCTGATCGAGCGAGGCCCGGTAGACGAATTGCCGTTTTTCGTCAGTTTGCTCGATTGTCTGCACGCCGCTGAGCTGCCGGTACCTTTTGCAGTTGCCGATCAGCTGGGGCGCAAACTGCACCAGTTAAACGGCAAGCCCGCGCTGCTGCAACCGCGCCTGCCCGGTAAGCATGTGCAGCAACCGGACGTGCGGCACTGCCAGCAACTCGGCAAGGTGCTGGCGCAGATGCACGAGGCAACGCTTTCCAGCGGCCTGGCTCGGCAGAGTGACCGCGGGCTGGCGTGGATGGAGAAGGAAGCTGGCGGTCTCCTCGATGAGCTGGACCAGGCCGAACGCGCACTGGTCGAGCCGCTGCTGCCGGTCATGCGGAGCCTGCTCGAGGAACGCCCGCCTATGCCCAAGACGGTCCTGCATGGTGACCTGTTCCGCGACAACGT
>NZ_JBFGFI010000200.1:0-1724 GCF_041579695.1 Halopseudomonas sp. | reverse complement strand
TCTCAGGGAGGTTTGGCATGATCGGCATTATCATGTTCGGGGTGGCCCTGCTGATGCTGATGTGGGGGTTTCCTGTTGCTTTCGTATTTGGCGGGCTTGCGCTTCTGTTTGGCGTAGCCGCGGTTGGGCCCGATCTATTTGCATTCATGCCATTCCGGATCATGAACATCATGCAGAACACGGTACTGATGGCGGTGCCGCTGTTCATTTTCATGGGTATTGTGCTGCAGAAGACAAAGCTGGCTGAACAGCTGCTTGAGTCCATGGGGCGCCTGTTTGGGGGGCTGCCCGGCGGCCTGGCCATGTCCACCATCGTTGTCGGCGCGCTGCTCGCGGCTTCAACGGGGGTGGTGGGTGCCAGTGTTGTCGCCATGGGCCTGATCTCCCTGCCAGTGATGCTTGCGCACGGCTACGACAAAAAGCTTGCTTGCGGCACCATCTGTGCGTCCGGAACCCTCGGGCAGATAGTACCTCCGTCCATAATCCTGATCATACTGGGCGACGTGCTGGGCCTGCCGGTAGGAGACCTTTTCAGGGCTGCAGTCCTTCCCGGCGCTGTCCTTATCGGCTTCTATCTTGTCTACATCATTGTGCTGGCGCTGTGGAAACCAAACCTGGCTCCTCCCATGAAGAGGACCAGTGATGATACCCGTAGCCAGGAGGTCATAAAGGCGCTCATTGCCATTATCCCGCCTCTGGCGCTGATCGCAGTGGTCCTCGGCTCGATCTTCACTGGCATTGCCACTCCTACGGAATCTGCCGCGCTGGGCGGCGTTGGGGCACTGCTGCTCGCCATTGCCTACCGACAGTTCTCTTTCAGCCTGATGTGGCAGAGCGCCCAGGATACGGTCAAGGTCACCGCCATGGTCTTTGCCATCCTGATCGGCGCCACGGCCTTCTCGATGACCTTCAGCTACACCGGAGGCGACTACATACTTGAGGAGTTCCTTCTGTCTCTGCCAGGCGAAAAATGGGGCTTCCTGATCTTCGCCATGCTGGTGATTATGATTCTTGGCTTCTTCATCGACTTCGTCGAAATCTCGTTCATTATCGTGCCGATCCTGGCACCGGTTGCGGAAGCCCTGGGCATCAACATGCTGTGGTTTGCCATTCTCATTGCCATGAATCTTCAAACCAGTTTCCTGACGCCACCCTTCGGGTTCAGTCTGTTTTACCTCAAAGGCGTGTCGCCGCCCTCGGTACGAACGACGGATATCTACCGGGGCGTGCTGCCATTCATCGCCATCCAGATAGCCGTGCTGGCTCTGATTTTCATCTTCCCGACCTGGTTCGGCATGGTTTCCTGACTCCGTGACGGCCGAGTTCTACCTCGGCCAGTGCGCCTGTTGCCAGTAGTCATGGTCGAGATGGAACTCGACCGTCCCGGCAGCCCTGGCTCAGGGCCCCGGCGGCACCTGGGCGAAGCCTTCCTGCAGTTCAACGACAACACCGTCGAGCGCGGTCTGTTCTACCAGGCCCTGAATGTGGTGCTGGAAGTTGAGCTGGATGAGGAGCTGTAGATAACCGGTGTCGCGTTAGTCGACGTCCGCTTTCCAGGCGCCGGCTGAGCCCAGGAATACATTCACGTGCTTGAATCCCTGTGCCTTGAGCCAGCCCGCCGCCACACTGGCACGCGCGCCGCTGGCGCACATTATCGTGTAGGCCCGGCCGGGATCCAGATCCCGCCATTGTTCGTTAAGGTGGCCCACGTAGATGTGCCGAGC
>NZ_JBFGFI010000199.1:0-1783 GCF_041579695.1 Halopseudomonas sp. | reverse complement strand
GTCCGTGTCCGGTCCCTGCAACATACGGGGCGTAGATCCCAGAAGCTCCTCCCGGGTATACCCCGTCATGCGAGTAAAAGCATCATTGACATGGACATACACAGGCCCAGGGGAGTCCAGCTCGCCAGTCGTAATGACTATAGAAAAATCCGACTCCTTAATGGCGGCCAACAAAACAGGAGGGGTAAACGTCATTGGCGCGGGACTCGGAAATTGAGATCGATTATCCGTCACTATAAACCACTCAATTGTCCAAAAACCACCGCCTCGAAAATCTTTAGGCATATACCTGTCCGATTTTGTTTCCCAACTGTCTAGCGCGCGTACGACTAATCGAAATGGCTAGCAATTGCAAAATCAATGCTGTCCCTTTCTGCCCGACTAGATTTCCTTTATTTCAGGGTTCATGAGCTAGGTCTGACGGTCAGATGAACAAACAGAGCTGCAAGGGCAGCAGGCAACGCGGATTTATAAATCACCGGGATGAGTCCTTTCTGTGATGCGCGTAATGGCTTGGCGATATTATCAGGAGCGAAACATGGGGTGTATAAAACAGGCCGAAATTGATCTGTTCCTTTCATCCAATTCACTTCAAACTATTATTGGCACATTTACCGACCGGGCTGATCAGACAAGCCGCTAACAGGTAGCGAACATACGATGCAGGATAACCTTCTCGACAAGCTCGCGGCGACCATCACCGACAGCCAGGATCTGGAAAGCCTCGCGCGCCCTCTGTTGGCAATATTGCAGGAAATAACCGATCTAGAGTCGACCTTTCTAACGTCAGTCGACCTCGAGCGAAATGAGCTGACACTGGTTTACACCCACAACACTGGCAGTCTGCGCATTCCGGAAGGGCAGATCAATCCATGGTGCGACACCCTGTGCAAAAGGGCAAAGGACGAGGGCGTCATCCACACCGACGAGGCGGACCAACTATGGTCTGACAACGCCATCGGACAAGAGCTGGGAATTGTTACTTACCTCAGCGAGCCGCTGTGTACCAGCGACGGTGAACTCCATGGCACGTTGTGCGGTGCGAGCAGCTCACGGCACCAGCTCAGTGGCAAAAACCGCCGATTACTGGCCATGTTTGGCCGTTTACTGACCCAACAGATAGAGCGCCAACGCCTGATTGCCCAACTGCAATTGGAGAATCAGCAGTTCAGTAAAGCTGCCCTGCAAGATCCACTGACCAGAATACCCAACCGCCGCGCCATGGAGCAGGAACTCACCCGCACCCTGGCAAATGCTTCACGCAACCAGCTGCAGGCCCATCTCGCGTTTATCGATCTGGATGATTTCAAAGCCATCAACGACAAATACGGACATGATTTTGGCGACCGCTTTTTGCTCATGATCAGCGCCAATCTGAAAAACGGCCTGCGTGAGGGTGATTTTATAGCCCGCTATGGTGGTGACGAATTCGTATTCTTTTGTACTACCACTGAAGGCAACAGCGAAAGCCAGCGCCAGGCCATAGCCCACCGCCTGAGGTCGCTGACGCAGGGCCGCTTTAACATAGAACAGGTGGAACTGGACTACGCCGGGCCCAGTATTGGCGTAGTCAGTGCCCTGCCTGAGGAATCCGACAGCCAGTTGCTGGCACGGGCCGACCAGGCGATGTATGACGAGAAAGCCACTCGAAGATCCGCACCAGGCGACGATCTTGAAGCGTAACAAGCCAGGATAAACACCTGGCTTCGCACTTCAGGCCCTCGCCCTGTTATCTTCTCAGGCTGGAAGTAATTAGGGTCAGATGAACATTAACCGCTTTTTT
>NZ_JBFGFI010000198.1:0-1812 GCF_041579695.1 Halopseudomonas sp. | reverse complement strand
CTACTGCTTCCAACTGGAACTGGTCAGCGAACGCCCTGATCTGGATATTGAAGCACTGCTGCAGCAACCAGCTTTTTTTACCTTCGCTGGCCAGGGCAAGGGCATCCACGGCCTGATCCACCGCGTCGCCCAAGGGGATGCGGGCAAGCGGCTGACGCGCTATCACATCGACCTGGTGCCACATTTGGCTTATCTCGGCCATCGCACCAACCAGCGTATCTTCCAGCATCTGACCGTACCCGAGATCATCAGCCGCGTATTGAACGACCACGGCATTCAGACCGACGCCTTCCGCTTCCAGCTCAACAGCGACCACCCACAGCGGATCTACTGCACCCAGTACGACGAAACCGACCTGCACTTCATCCAGCGCCTGTGTGAAGAGGAAGGCATCCATTTTCACTTCGAGCACAGCATCGAGAACCACCTGCTGGTATTCGGCGATGATCAGACTGGTTTCCCGAAACTGGTCCGCCCCACCGTCTATATCCAGGACAGCGGCTTGGTCGCCGACGAACCGGTGATCAAACGCTTCGCCATGCGCATCGAAACCCGCCCCAGCCGCGTCACCCGCCGGGATTACGATTTTGAAAAGCCGCACCTGTTGATGGAAGCCGCGCACGGTGCTGAGCAGTCGGTCGAAGGAGACGAGCAACCGGTACCGCTGCCCGACCTGGAAGATTACGACTACCCCGGTCGCTTTACCCAACGCGCCCGGGGCAAACAGCTGGCCAAACGCAGCCTGGAGCGTCATCGCAGCGACTACCGTCTGGCGGAAGGCAAGAGCGATGTACCCAGCCTGGTCACCGGCCATTTTCTGACCCTGTCAGAGCACCCTCGCACCGAATGGAACGACCTGTGGCTGGTGGTCAGCATCCAGCACGAAGGCAAACAACCGCAGGTACTGGAAGAATCCGTCACCAGCGATGTTAAAGACAGCGACGGCTTCGCTCAGGGCTACCGAAACCAGTTCACCGCCGCCCCTTGGGACGTGCAATACCGACCGCAACTCGACCATCCCAAACCCAAAGTGCCGGGTACCCAGACTGCAGTCGTCACCGGCCCGGAAGGCGAAGAGATCCACTGCGACCAATACGGCCGCATCAAGGTGCAGTTCCATTGGGATCGCGAAGGCCAGGGCGACGAACGCACCAGTTGCTGGCTGCGCGTAGCTTCAGGATGGACTGGCAATCAATACGGCGGCATCGCCATTCCTCGCGTCGGTATGGAAGTTCTGATCACTTTCCTTGAAGGCGACCCAGACCAACCCCTGGTCACCGGCTGCCTCTATCACAAGACTCACCCGGCCCCCTACGAACTGCCCGCCAACAAGACCCGCAGCGTGTTCAAGACCCTCAGCTCACCCGGCGGTGGCGGCTATAACGAGCTGCGCATCGAAGACAAGAAGGACCAGGAACAGATCTACATCCACGCCCAGCGCGACTGGGACGAAAACATCGAGAACGACCAGAAAATCCGCGTCGGCAACGAGCGGCATGATCGAGCCGAAGCGAACAGCTACACCGAGTTCATGGCCGAAGAGCACCACACCACCCACAGCGATCGCAAGTCCGAGATCAGGGCGAGCGATCACCTGACCATCGGCACCAGTCAGAATATCAAGCTGGGCACAGGGCAGTTCATCGAAGCGGGTAATGAAATCCACTACTACGCCGGCGACAAGGTGGTGATTGATGCTGGCATGGAACTGACCGCCCGGGGCGGCGGCTCCTTTTTGAAGCTTGATCCTAGCGGAGTGACGTTGAGCGGACCGGGGATCAAAATTAATCTGGGTGGTAGTCCGGGGAAAGG
>NZ_JBFGFI010000197.1:0-1818 GCF_041579695.1 Halopseudomonas sp. | reverse complement strand
ACTGCTGCGCATCCGCAAGGAGCTGGTTGGCTGGCTGCTCGAGCAACAACCTGACGTATTCATCGGTATTGACGCCCCCGACTTTACGCTTGGCGTCGAGCGCAAGCTGCGCGATGCAGGCATAGCCACAGTGCACTACGTTAGCCCGTCGGTCTGGGCCTGGCGTGAAAAGCGTGTACTGGGTATCCAGAAATCCACCGATCTCATGTTGACGCTTTTCCCGTTTGAGGAAGAGGTCTATCGCAAGCATCAGGTTGCCGTTTGCTGCGTGGGCCATACGCTGGCGGACGAAATTCCGCTGCAGCCCGACCGTGAAGCGGCCAGATCGGCTTTGGGCGTTTCAGCTGATGTAAAATTGTTGGCACTGATGCCCGGCAGTCGCAATGGCGAGATACGCAAACTCGGTCTGCTATTCCTGCAGACCGCAGCCTGGTGCCTGGCGCGGGAGCCTCAACTGCGTTTCGTTATGCCCTGCGCCAATCCCGAGCGTAAGCTCCAGATGCAGGCGATTATCGCCGAGAGCGGTACTGAGTTGCCGCTTCAGCTGCTCGACGGCCAGTCCCACCAGGCGCTTGCGGCATGCGATGCCGTACTCATCGCCTCCGGTACAGCAACGCTGGAAGCCATGCTGTTCAAACGGCCGATGGTCGTTGCCTACCGAATGGCCGGGCTGACCTTCAAAATTCTCAAGCGTCTGGTCAAGGTAGGGCATGTATCGCTGCCCAATCTGCTGGCCAGGCGTGAAGTCGTGCCGGAATTCCTCCAGGACGCCGCCGTACCGGAAAAGATGGGGCCGGCTCTGTTGCAGCTGCTGGCGCCCACCAGCGAACGCGCCGAAACCCAGGCCACTTTCATGCAGTTACATGAAATGCTGAGACGGAATGCCGATGAGACCGCGGCCGAAGCCGTGCTCGATCTGCTCAGGCAAAAGGGGAAACTGTCATGAGCCAGATACTCATGGACTGGAACCCGCCAGTTGGGGACGAGCTGGTCGCCGGCGTCGACGAGGTAGGAAGAGGTCCGTTGTGCGGCGCCGTGGTCACGGCGGCCGTCATCCTTGATCCGGCCCGTCCCATTGAAGGCCTTAACGATTCCAAGAAGTTGACCGAGGCGAAACGCGAAGCATTGTTCCCGATTATCCAGGAGCGCGCGCTGGCCTGGTTCATTGCCCGCGCAGAAGTCGAAGAGATAGACCGCCTGAACATACTGCATGCAACCATGCTGGCAATGCAGCGCGCGGTAGCCGGTCTGTCGATCCAGCCCGACCGGGTATGGGTGGACGGCAATCGTTGTCCAATTCTGCCCATGCGCAGCGAGCCGGTCATCCAGGGCGACGGTCGCGTTCCGGCCATTTCCGCGGCCTCAATTCTGGCAAAAGTGACCCGCGACCGCGAAATGGTGGAGTTGGATAAGGTGTATCCTGGCTATGGCATCGCCCAGCACAAGGGTTACCCGACACCCGTTCATCTGGCTGCCCTGAGAGAGCTGGGTGCCTCGGTTATCCATAGACGCTCCTTTGCGCCAGTACGACAAGCTTTGGCAGTATCTGCATTTTCCGAATCCGAGTCTCTGCAGCCACAGGGCGAAAGTCCACGCCGACACGCTGCAAGTACGTCCCTGTAAGCTCGACGATGGCATCCCTGCCATCGACGGTCGGCTTAGTCCTCTCGCCCTGAATCTGCTACTAGCTAATGAGCTGCCGGTGAGAGAACCTAAAATTTGGTCTAGGAAGGTTCTCGTTTTTGACCTTGGACAGCAAACCCCGCATCACTCCTTTGCTCGTTGAGCGCACAGCCTGGCGGGGTGGAGAAAGTGTTT
>NZ_JBFGFI010000196.1:0-1846 GCF_041579695.1 Halopseudomonas sp. | reverse complement strand
CTACTGCTTCCAACTGGAACTGGTCAGCGAACGCCCTGATCTGGATATTGAAGCACTGCTGCAGCAACCAGCTTTTTTTACCTTCGCTGGCCAGGGCAAGGGCATCCACGGCCTGATCCACCGCGTCGCCCAAGGGGATGCCGGCAAACGTCTGACCCGGTACCACATCGATCTGGTGCCGCACCTGTCTTATCTGGCCCACCGTACCAACCAGCGTATCTTTCAAAACCTGTCCGTACCCGAGATCATCAGTCGTGTATTGAACGATCACGGCATCCAGGCCGACGCCTTCCGCTTCCAGCTCAACAGCGACTACCCTCAGCGGATCTACTGCACCCAGTACAACGAAACCGACCTGCACTTCATCCAGCGCCTGTGCGAAGAAGAAGGCATTCACTATCACTTCGAGCACAGCACCGAGAACCACCTGCTGGTATTCGGCGATGACCAGACTGGTTTCCCGAAACTGGCCCGCCCCACCGCCTATATCCAGGACAGTGGCTTGGTCGCCGACGAACCGGTGATCAAACGCTTCGCCATGCGAATCGAAACCCGCCCCAGCCGCGTCACCCGCCGGGATTACGATTTTGAAAAGCCGCACCTGTTGATGGAAGCCGCGCACAAGGCCGAACAGCCATCCGAAGGCGATGAGCCGCCGATCCCGCTACCTGACCTGGAAGACTACGACTACCCCGGCCGCTTTACCGAACGCGCCCACGGCAAACAACTGGCCAAACGCAGCCTGGAACGGCACCGCAGCGACTACCGTCTGGCCGAAGGCAAGAGCGATGTACCCAGCCTGGTGACCGGACACTTCCTGACCCTGTCAGAGCACCCGCGCTCCGAGTGGAACGACCTCTGGCTGGTCCTAGGGATACAACACGAGGGCAAACAGCCCCAGGTGCTCGAAGAGTCCGTTACCAGCGACGTGAAAGACACGGATGGCTTTACCCAGGGCTACCGCAACCAATTCACCGCCGCCCCCTGGGACGTGCACTACCGCCCTCAGCTAGAGCATCCCAAGCCCAAGGTGCTCGGCACTCAGACCGCTGTAGTCACCGGTCCCAAGGGCGAAGAGGTCCACTGCGACCAGTACGGCCGCATCAAGGTGCAGTTCCATTGGGATCGCGAAGGCCAGGGCGACGAACGCACCAGCTGCTGGCTGCGCGTGGCTTCAGGCTGGGCAGGCAACCAATACGGTGGCATCGCCATTCCTCGGGTCGGCATGGAAGTACTGGTCACCTTCCTGGAGAGCGACCCAGACCAGCCCCTGGTCACCGGCTGCCTGTACCACAAGACCCACCCAGTCCCCTACGAACTCCCCGCGAACAAGACCCGCAGCGTGTTCAAGACCCTCAGTTCACCCGGCGGTAGCGGGTACAACGAGCTACGCATCGAAGACAAGAAAGACCAGGAACAGATCTACATCCACGCCCAGCGCGACTGGGACGAGAACATCGAGAACGACCAGAAGATCCGCGTCGGCAACGAACGCCACGACCGAGTGGAAGCCAACAGCTATACCGAGTTCATGGCCGAAGAGCACCACACCACTCACAGTGATCGCAAAACCGAGATCAAGGCCAATGACCATCTGACCGTAGGCTCAACCCAGCATATGAGCCTCGGCAAGGGTTATCTGGTCGCCGCCGGCCGTGAGATCCATCTGAAGGCCGGTCAGAAAATGGTCATCGAAGCCGGCAGCGAACTGACCCTCAAGGCCGGCGGCAGCTTTATCAAGATCGATCCCAGTGGCGTTACTCTGGTCGGGCCGAATGTGAAAATGAATTCGGGCGGTAGCCCGGGCTCGGGGTCAGGAGCTTCGCCTGTGCTGCCGGGAAATGTG
>NZ_JBFGFI010000195.1:0-1892 GCF_041579695.1 Halopseudomonas sp. | reverse complement strand
CGCCTGCCCGGCGATCTCCTCCACCCGGCGCAGCGCCTCGGGGGAGCTGTTACTGAAGTTATCCAGCACCACCACCTGATAACCCGCCTCGAGCAGTTTGATACAAGTGTGCGTGCCGATGTAACCGGCTCCGCCGGTGACAAGAATGGTTGTATGCACAATGGACCTTTTGTGTTCGTGTTTGGGTGAGAGTATACCCGCTCTGACTGATGCTCAAACCCGCTTATTCAAGGTCAAAATGGATTCCCGCGTTCGCGGGAATGACGGGGTGAAGAGAGCGGTAATGAAGAGGTGGGGCGGGAATGACTCCCTCCCCGTCATCCTCGCGCACGCGGGGATCCATTTTGCCCCGGTACCCGTCACCCTCGCGAACGCGGAGATCCATTTGACCTGGTACCCGTCATCCTCGCAAACGCGGGGATCCATTTTGCCCCGGTACCCGTCATCCTCGCCAACGCGGGGATCCATTTTGACTTTGGGGTCAGATCCCCCCAATCACCTCAACCAGCTTGGCAGTCTCCCGCTCCATCAACACCTCATCCCCACGGCTCTCCACATTTAACCGGATCACCGGCTCGGTATTCGATGCCCGCAGGTTAAAACGCCAATCGGCAAAACAGATGCTCACCCCATCGGTATGATCCACCTCCAGCGCACCCGGCGCATAACGCTCTTCAATCGCCTTCAACACCGCAGGCGCATCACTCACCGTCAGGTTGATCTCACCGGACGACGGAAAGCGCGCGATACGCTCATCCACCAGCTCCGACATCGGCTTGCCCTTCACACACAACAGTTCCGCCACCAGCAACCACGGAATCATTCCGCTGTCGCAATAGGCGAAATTACGGAAGTAATGATGCGCGCTCATCTCGCCGCCGTATGCAGCGTCTTCTTCACGCATGCGCTGCTTGATGAATGCATGCCCGGCCTTGGTCTGCACCGCTACCCCGCCGTTATCCTCCACCTGCTCCACGGTGTTCCACACCAGCCGCGGGTCGTGCACGATCTTGGCGCCGGGTTCCTTCTGCAGGAACGCCTCGGCCAGCAGGCCTACGATGTAATAGCCCTCGATAAACCGCCCCTGCTCATCGAACAGAAAGCACCGGTCAAAGTCGCCATCCCAGGCAATACCCATATCCGCGCCATGCTCCAGCACGGCATCACTGGTCATGCTGCGGTTCTCGATCAGGATCGGGTTGGGGATGCCATTGGGGAAGGTGCCATCGGGCTCGTGGCAGATCTTGATCAGCTGTACGGGCATCTTCAGCTTTTCAAACGCCGCCTCCAGCGCATCAATCGCCGGGCCAGCCGCGCCGTTACCGGCATTTACCAGCAGCTTGAGCGGCGTGAAATTGGCTGGCTCGATATAGCCCATCAGATGTTCTATGTACTCTGCGCGGGTGTCGACGCTCTTGTAGGCGCCGCGCTGATCATCGGGCACCGAGGGGTCACGGCCGTCGACCAGGTTGAAGGTCGTGGACTCAGCCAGGGTACGGATTTCCTTCAGGCCGGTATCGGCAGAGATCGGCCGCGAGCCTTCGCGTACCAGTTTCAAACCGTTGTAGTCGATCGGGTTATGGGACGCGGTGACTTCAATGCCGCCATCCACGCCCAGGTGAAAGGTAGCGAAATACACCTCCTCGGTGCCAGCCAGCCCCAGATCCAGCACATCAACGCCTTCATCGCGCAGACCATTGGCCAGAGCCGCTTTCAGTTCCTCGGAACTGGCGCGCACGTCGCCACCCAAAACGATCTGCCTGGGCTTGAGCCACTGGGCAAAAGCCCGGGCGATGCGGTAGGCGACGTTTACATCCAGCTGAGTGCCAAGCTGGCCGCGGATGTCATAGGCTTTGAAACAGGTGATCTCAGACATAAAATTCCATGTGTGT
>NZ_JBFGFI010000194.1:0-1894 GCF_041579695.1 Halopseudomonas sp. | reverse complement strand
TACCGACTGGCAGCGCATCGGTCTGATCCTGTTGGGATGTGTTGCGCTGGTGATGATACCGCTGGCTCTCTGGACCCTGCGACCGGGCCGGCTGCCCCAGGATCCGCGACGCAGGTCATGGGCCCGGCTGGATCGACGTCTGCAGCGGCTCGGACTGCAAGCTGTGCGTGGAGAGGGGCCCCGCGCCTGGCAGGCGAGGCTGGATCAGGCCTTGCCAGGGTGTCGTGTCGAGCTTGAGGCCTTTTTTGATGAGTACGTGCATCAGTCCTATGCCAGCGGCGGCGACCAGCCCGACAGGGCCATGCAGCAGCGGCTACGCAGTCTCGAGCGGTCACTTTGTTCCTGCCTGCCGCGCAAACCACCGCGTGGTGCCATACGTGCACTGGACACGGGTGACTTGCCGGGGCGCTCCTCCGGCTTATAATGGGACGTACAGCCAATCGGGCGACTCTCACTCTGCCGCGGAGCATCCATGCATCCTTTCAGCGCTATCAAACCGCCACCTCTGGCTGTCGGGCTCGGGCTCGCCGGCCTGATTCCCTTTGTCAGCGCAGCTCTGGGCCTCTGGTTGACGCCCGAGGCATGGCGCGAGCGGGTACTGGAGGAGCTGCTCAATTACGCTGCAGTGATTCTCGCCTTCATGGGTGCGATTCACTGGGGGCTTGCCATGCGAGCCGACGAGGCCAGCGATCAGGCGCCGGTACAGCTCGGGCTTTCAGTGATTCCGCCGCTGCTGGGTTGGGTCGCGTTGAGCCTGCCGATCGATCTGGCGTTGCCGGTATTCTTTGTCGCCTTTGCCGGGCTGTATTTTGCAGACATCTGGGCAGTCAACCATGGGCTCGCCCCGGTATGGTATCCGGCGCTACGCAAGCCGCTGAGTTTTGTGGTGATTGCCTCTCTGCTGATTGCCTGGCTGGCAACCTGGGTCAACAGGTAACCTGCAGTTCAGGACTTCTTGACGAAAACGGACTTGAGTTTCATCGGGCCGATGCCGTCGATCTTGCAGTCTATGTCGTGATCGCCATCCACCAGGCGGATGTTCTTCACCCTGGTCCCGACCTTG
Organism: Halopseudomonas sp.; assembly: GCF_041579695.1. GTDB lineage: Bacteria > Pseudomonadota > Gammaproteobacteria > Pseudomonadales > Pseudomonadaceae > Halopseudomonas. Next base: position 831 of record NZ_JBFGFI010000194.1, on the reverse strand, counting down.
ACGACCAGGGAGGAGCCCTTGACCTTCAGGTCCTTTATGACGGTGACCACGTCTCCGTCCTGCAGAGGGTTACCGTTGGCATCGCGAATCACCGATTCAGCGTCCGTAGCTGCAGATTCTGCATCTGCTGACCACTCATTACCGCATTCCGGGCACACCAGCATTGCGGCATCCTGGTAGGTGTATTCGGACTGGCATTCGGGGCAGGGCGGTAAATCACTCATGGGGTAACAGGCACCGGGGCTGGAAGGGAGGCGAGATGATGACCAGTCAATCAGCTTCTGTCCAATCGAACTCCATCTGCCTTGCAGTAGCGACAGCGAGTTCGCGACCGGCCAGTCTTTGCACCAGATGCAGGCTCATGTCGATGCCGGCGGAAATGCCCGCTGAGCTGACGATCTGTCCTTCGTCTACCCAGCGTTGCCCGGACTCGACTTTTACTGCCGGAAATTGCGCGCGAAGGTCAGCGATATCTTCCCAGTGGGTGGTTGCCGAACGATTGTCCAGAAGTCCGGCTTTCGCCAGCAGGAAGGCGCCGGTACACACCGACGCGACAATACACCGCGGCGCGGTGCTCCTGATCCAGTCGATGATATGCAGTTTTTCCAGCTCGGCGGTAACGACCCCGCCAGGGATGATCAGTAAATCGAGCGGGGGGGCCTCATGCGGTGCGCAGTCGCTCTGGATCAGCAAGCCTGCCCGCGCACGCACAGGGGAGGTCTCGGACAGCAGGCTCACGGCAAATTGCGGTGGTTCGTCAGGATGGGCGCGCGACCGGACCCGTGCGGCGGTAGTGAATACCTCGAAGGGTCCGGCAAAATCGAGCACTTC
>NZ_JBFGFI010000193.1:0-1898 GCF_041579695.1 Halopseudomonas sp. | reverse complement strand
GATCCGGTCAGCGGTGCCGCTGTCGAACAGGGCCTTGGCCAACTGGCCGATTGCCTGGGGGGAGGAGCGCTCGCCCATGCCCACCAGTACCGCACCATTGCCTACCGGCATGATGTCGCCACCCTCCAGCGTAGCCAGGGCGTGATCCTTGAGTGGGTCGCCCCAGTGAACGTTGACCTTGCCGGCGAATGCCGGGTGGTACTGGTAGATGGCGCTCATCAGCAGTGTTTCTGGCTTACGGGCAGCCCAGTACATGGGGTTGAGGGTGACGCCGCCGTAGATCCACGCGCTGTTGTCGCGGGTGAAGAGAAAGTTCGGCAGTGGCGGCAGCACAAATCCGTAAGGTCCCAGATGGTTACCAAACAGGCCGGAGGGATCGAACGGCAAGTCGCCCACTTCCAGCCCGCCGATCAGGTATTCCGCCAGAGTGCGGCCCGGGAGTTCGTCCATCCAGGCCCGCAGATCGGAGACCATGCCGACGCCAATGTGATTCCAGGTGATCCGGTGGTCCAGAATCCAGGCCCGGGCCTGTGGAATATCCAGGGTTTCAGCCAGCAGTTCGTTGACGTCCAGCACCTCTACCCCGCGCGCGCGCATCAGCCCGGCGAAAACATCGTGGTCCTTCTGCGCCTGTTTGACCCAGAACACATCGTCAAACAGCAGCGCATCGCAGTTGGAGGGCGTCAGTCGCCGATGGGCAAGACCCGGCCGGCAAACGATCACCTGCCGCAGGGTGCCGGTTTCGGAATGGACGCCCAGGGTGTGCTCAGTCATGTCGCAACCTCATTTGCCAGAGAATCAGATAAAAGCACCGATACTGATTATCACTGTGATGAACACAGTCAGGATCAGCAGCAAGGGCCAGATAAACGCCAGCCAGCGGTCATAGGAGACCCGGCCTATGGCCAGACCACCGACTACCACGGCGAAGGTGGGGTTGATCAGATTGACCAGGCCGTTGGCTGACTGATAAGCGGTGACCACCAGGTCGCGCCCTACGTTGGCAAAGTCCGCCAGCGGCGCCAGGATGGGCATCGACAGCACCGCAAGGCCGGATGAAGAGGGCACGAAGAAACTCATGCCCACCTCGATCCAGAACATCAGGTTGATGAAAGCCAGCTCCGGCAGCCCGCCCAGGGTGGTTTCGGCGCTGTGCAGGATGGTATCGGCAATCATGCCCTGCTCCATGATGACAACGATGCCCCGGGCAAGGCCGACCACCAGGGCCACACCGAGCAGGTCGCGGGCGCCGTCGACAAAGCTGCTGGTCAGTCTTTTCTCGCCCAGCCGGGTAATGATGCCGATCACGATGGCCGCGCCGAAGAAGAGCGCGCCCATCCGGGCCATCCACCAGCCCTGGGACGCCACGCCCCAGATCATGACGACAAAGGTCAGCGCAAAAATGATCAGCGCCACCCTCTGGATACCGGTGAGCTCGAAGTTATCCAGTTCGTCCTGGCCCTGAAGGAACAGTTTGCGGTGCGCGTCTCGTTGCTTGGCGACGACCGAGCGCGATGGATCGGCCTTGACCCGCCGTGCGTAACGCATTACGTATGCCGCACAGATGAGCAGGCCCCCCACAAGCAGTACGAGGCGCAAGATGATGCCGTCGGTAAAGGGGATGTCGGCGGCGTTGGAGGCGATTACAGTAGCAAAGGGATTGATGGTTGAGCCCAGCACGCCAATTCCCGCACCGATCAGAATGACCGCGACGCCGGTTACAGCGTCATACCCCGCCGAAATGATGACCGGAATCAGAATGGCATAGAAGGCCAGGGTTTCTTCCGCCATACCATAGGTCGTGCCGCCCAGCGCGAATAGCGTCATCAGGATCGGAATCATCCATATCTCCCGGCCCTCCATTCGGTGCATCGCGCTGCGTATGCCGGTGTCGATCG
>NZ_JBFGFI010000192.1:0-1933 GCF_041579695.1 Halopseudomonas sp. | reverse complement strand
CCGACCGCCGGCCTCAACGTGGACGGCCAGCACAACCATATCTGGGATACGGTGGTGCCGACCTTTCTGCATTACAACCTGCCGCTGATTGCCTTTGGCTGGTTGGCGGTGATGGTGCTGTAAGTCGTTGCTTTCAGACCCGGAACTGCGCGACCAGGCCGTCGATCTGCTTGCCTAGCTGGGTCAGGTGTTCGCTGGCCTGGGCGGTCTGCTGGGCGCCGTCGGTGGTTTCGCGAGCCAGCTCGGCGGCTTCGGTTACGCTGCGGTTGACGTCTTCCACCACGGTCGACTGCTGGGTAGTGGCGCTGGCGATGGAGGCATTGAGCGCGACCATCTGCTGCATCGATTCAGCGATCTGATCCAGTGCGGCTCCGGCTGCATTGGCCTGCTGAACGCTGATTTCCGAGTAGCGGTCGCTTTGATTGATGACTTCTACTGCGCTATGCGTATTGGTCTGCAGCTTGTTGATCATGTTATGAATTTCTTCAGTCGACTTCTGGGTGCGCTGGGCCAGATTGCGTACCTCGTCGGCGACCACTGCAAAGCCCCGTCCCATTTCGCCAGCACGGGCAGCCTCAATAGCGGCGTTAAGGGCCAGCAGGTTGGTCTGTTCTGCGATGTTGCGAATCACATCGAGTACCGAGGTAATTTCCTGGGCGTCGCTGGACAGGCTTTCCATATGGCGGACGGCGGTTTTCACGCTGTCTGACAGGTGGCCGATCTGCTCAATGGTTTTGCTGACCTGGGTCCGTCCGTTATTGGCGCCCTCGTTGGCGTTCTCGACTTCCTGTGCGGCTGCGTTGGCATTTTGCGCGACGTCCTGAACGCCGTAGGTAATTTCATTGACCGCGGTGGCCATCAGCTCCATCTTCTCGGACTGCTGAGTCATGCCGCGCAGACTGGAGTCGCTGATCTGGTTCAGTTGCTGGCCAGCGCTGGTCAGCTGGTTGGCGCTGTCACCCAGTTGCTGGACGATGGTGCGCAGGTTGCTGATGAAGTTATTGAAGTGATAGGCGATCAGCGACAGTTCGTCGTGGGCATCATCATCGAGCCGGCGCGTCAGGTCCGCCTCACCGCTGGCAATATCACGCATGGCCTCTACGACGCTGTTCAGCGGTTTGGAGATGCTGCGGCCAATGATGAACAGGATAAGGATCATGGCCAGGGTAAGGAGGGTCACGAAAACCAGCATCTTGATTGCTTCGGCCAAAAACTTGGCTTCCAGGTCCGCAATGAAAATTCCGGTACCGATCATGTAGTCCCAGGGCTCGAAATGCGTGAAGGCGGCAATCTTCCTGTGGCCTTCTCCTTCGCCAGGATTCTCGCCGGGGCGGGACCAGGTGTACTCGATGTGCGCGGTGCCCTGCTCGCGGACCAGTTTGACCATGTCAGTAATAATGTTGGGGCGGCCATCGCTGTTGGTGATCGTGGTGAGGTCCACACCCTCGGTCTGCGGTGCCATAGGATGCATGATCATGACGTTGTTCATGTCATTGACCCAGAAATACTCTGTGCCGCCGCCATAGCGCATTCCGCGCAGCGCTTCCAGCGCCTGGGCCCGTGCCTGCTCCCCGGTCAGTTGGCCGGAGGCTTCCTTGGCCTGGTAGAACCCCATCATCGTGTGAGCCGATTCGACCAGGTGTGTGGCCTTGGTGATCTCGGCCTCACGATACTCCGTGCGCAAGGTGGTCAGGGTGGCCAAGGCCAGTAATGTCATGCTTACCAGCGCTACTACCAGGATCAGCCAGATACGCTGGCTTATTTTCATTCTGCGCAATAAATTCATCTACTTCCTCTCCCCGGAACCGTGGCCACACAGAGTGATCAAGCAATCTGGGCTGGCTGGACATATCTTGTTGTTATATCGACCGTCGAACAAAAAACCTGAGCGTTAATTTGTTGGCGGTAATGATGTCAATTTGACGTTATTTGG
>NZ_JBFGFI010000191.1:0-1992 GCF_041579695.1 Halopseudomonas sp. | reverse complement strand
GTTTTACCAGATCCCTGGGATTGGTATTGTCAGGATCGGCTTGTGTGGTTTTCACCGTTTTGCCCCGCGTTACGCCGCAGAGCCCCATTTCACGCATCAACCGTTCCACTGTGCAGCGTGCAACCACCTGGTGTTCGCGATGCATCTGCCGCCAGATTTTCCTGGCCCCGTAGACCTCGTAGTTTTCCTGCCAGACACGATGAATTTGTACAGCAAGTACCTCGTCACGGATCGCTCGGGCGGAACGTCGTGAGCGGTCACGTAGCCGCGCAGCATGGCGCCGGTAAGCCGATGGAGACACTTGCAACACGCGGCACAGTGGCTCGACTCCAAAGCTTTGCCGGTGCTTGTCGATCAGTTGCCAGATCACTTCAAATGGCGGTCGAGCTCCGCCTGGGCGAAAAAAGCGCTGGCGACCTTGAGGATTTCGTTAGCTCGCTTGAGCTCACGAACCTCGCGTTCCAGTTCCTTGACGCGGGCATCAGTGGCCGAGGCGGAGGGGGCCGCAGGCGCAGCTGCCTTCCGAATCCAACTGCTCAGTGTCTGGGCGGTGCAGCCGATCTTGCTGGCCACGGCCTCGATGGCGGCCCACTGCGATGTGTGGGACTCCCGGACCTCATAAACCATACGGATGGCCCGGTCACGGACTTCAGGGGAAAATTTGGTGTGCTTGCTCATATGGGCTCCATTCTCTCAAAAGGTGGAGCCTCCGCGAAACCCGGGGCGGTTCAAGCCGCCTACTCTCTGGAAGGCGTGGTGGGACGATGTCAAGAAGGCGGTCCGCGAGCAGATGACAGGTGGCAGGCCAGGGTGTCTCGTCGTTCGCTTAGAAGGCATTGGTCATGACCAGTTGAAGAACCTGCTTATAAATCCAGAGAATCCATTGGCTGTATTCGCTACACAAGTGCTACTACATCCTAAACACCAGCACTTGGCCTGTATGGTCTATGTTAGTGACTCTGTCCTCATTCCGCAGCCCGACTTAAATAAAATCGGTCGGAGCGTGGTATACGTTTTTTCCTCCCAAGGACGGCATGCACGGCATCCGATCACCAAAATATTTCTTTCAACATGAGCCGGCTACTACCTGACGAGTGAGGGGCTTTGGCGCGTCTCAACAAACGGGAAAGAGTGCAAAGTTTTTAGAATCAAGTAAACCACGAGCTAAGTAAAACGCCCTTTTCACCCTGTTGTGGCGAGTTTCCTGCGAGTAAGGAATAGTGAATCGCCCCTTTTTCTGTAGACGCCTTAAAGCTGCACATGAATTGCTTTGTGGCAGATGCCTTTGTGCTCATTCTGAGGCAGTACTCAAATAACCCGCGTACTCACTCATCACTATAATCAGGTGGGCGCAATTTAGGCACAAACTGGGCACAGACGATTTTTAAGGGTTTGCTCGTGATTTGAGCTAGGTGTCATGCCTTTCAGAATTCGCGCGGCGGATAACTGAGTGCTGGCTGAGTGGGGCTGTGATCAATGCTTGATTTTGTCGATTCTGAGATCGTGCAAGCTACTGATTTTAAAGAATATGGTGCACCCGACTGGATTCGAACCAGTGACCACCGCCTTCGGAGGGCGGTACTCTATCCAGCTGAGCTACGGGTGCATATAGGTGAAACGTGGCTATTTTGACCTCTAGCCGCATCGTGGCACAAGAGGGTGAGTATTGCCTTCGGAGGGCGGTACTCTATCCAGCTGAGCTACGGGTGCATTTCAGGGGCGCCATAATACCCATTGATTGCGGCGCCGTCCATGCCTGCGGGCTTTCGTCTGACGGCGGATACCCCGCGCCCCGTTGTCGCTGGTTACAGATGCTATTTTGTTGGCCGCGACTTTGCCGGTATACTCGCTCACATTGTCCGGGCATTGAACTTGGGCTCAAAATACAAGCCATGATGAGGGTGTTAGGTGATGACTGTGAAAAAACTTCTGGCTGCCTCGGCGGCTCTGCTGGTTCTGGTGGCGGGCGGCGCGTTTGCCCAGTCGATCAAT
>NZ_JBFGFI010000190.1:0-2021 GCF_041579695.1 Halopseudomonas sp. | reverse complement strand
TGCCATCGCAGAATCGGGCTCGACGGTTCCGCTGTCATCTGATAACACGTTGGTTGCCTGGGCCCGTTCCTATCTGAGAGCCAATCCTGGTGCCCCGCTGCCGGACATGCTGGATGCTGCGCTGGAGCGGCGATACTCGGCCAACCCGGATGAGCGGTTTTTTACCGGCGGCGGGGTGCAGAGGTTCAGCAACTTCCGGCGCGAGGATAACTATCGCAACCCCACCGTGCGTGAGTCGTTGCGCGAATCGATCAATCTGCCCTTTGTGCGCTTGCTGCGGGACATTCTGCGCTACTCGATCTACCAGGCGCCGGGTAGCAGCATGAATATTCTGGTTGACGACAAGGACCCTGCGCGAAAGGCCTATCTGGAGAGCTTCGCCGACAAGGAAGGGCAGACCTTTCTGCGTCGATTCTGGCGCAAGTATGCAGACAAGACCGAGCAGGAGCGGCTGGATATCTTTCTTGAGGGTTTGCGGCCGACCTCGGCGCGCCTTGCTGCGGTACACCGCTATCTATACCCCGACGCCGATCTTGATGTGTTCGCCGGGTTTGTTCGGTCCCGCGCCGGCGGGCAGGCCATCAGTGATGCGCAGATCCGGAAGCTCTATGCCAGCTATGGGCCGGGCCGCTACAGTCTGCCCGATCAGGGCTACATTGCGCGGGTTCATCCGCTCGAGCTCTGGCTGTTGAGTTACCTGGGCAACCATCCGCAGGCAACCTTCAGCGATGCAGTCATCGCCAGCGAGGCTGAACGCCAGGAGGTGTACGGCTGGCTGTTCCGAACGCGCCACCGCAATGCACGCGATACACGTATTCGCACCATGCTTGAGGTAGAGGCCTTCCTCGAAGTGCACCGGCGTTGGCAGCGGCTCGGTTACCCCTTCGCGCATCTGGTCCCATCGCTGGGTACGGCCCTGGGCAGCTCCGGGGATAGACCTGGGGCACTGGCCGAGCTCATGGGCGTTATTCAGAATGACGGCATGCGCTTTGCTAGCCGGCGCATCAATGAGCTGCACTTTGCGGTCGACACGCCCTATGAGGTTCGGTTGAGGCCCGCAGCAGAGATAGGAACTCAGGTGATGCATGTCGACGTCGCCAGAGCACTGCGGGGTGTGCTCTCAGAGGTCGTTGAGGGGGGCACCGCACGGCGTCTGCAAAAGGTGTTCAGCGACTCTGTTGGAGAACCGCTTGCCGTCGGGGGCAAGACCGGCACGGGAGATAACCGGATCCATAGCATGACAGCCGGCGGTCGTTCGAGCAGTAGCCAGGTAATGAATCGAACCGCCACATTCGTATTCTTTCTCGGTCCGAATCACTTCGGTACTCTGACCGCCTTCGTGCCAGGCAGGGCAGCGGATAATTTCCGCTTCACTTCCGCATTACCGGTACAGGTGCTCAAGGGTATGGCGCCGCTGCTGCAGACATATCTGGACGAAAGCGAATGGAAAGCGAATGATGTCAAAATAGGATTTCAGTCGGCTGAAGGCGATCGGTCCTTGTAGGATTTCACCCCCGGAAACCGGCCATATCCATACTCGCTGTGGCACTGACGACAATTGCTGGTATGGCGTTCATCGTGCGTGGGTTCAAGGATGGTGCGGACGGGCTTAATACCCTGCTCCGGGCCAGGCAGAAGAGAAAGAGAGTATCTGACCACATCCCATTCTTGGAAAAATAGAGCTATTACTCTATCCTCGTCACTCCAATAAAAATAACGAGGTATATGTTATGTCTTCTGCTCTGTCTCCTTCCGCTATTGCCGTCTTGGGGCTCGCCGCCTGGATGCTGGTTCTATTGTTTGCGATGGTTAACCAGCGTGGGCTGTTGGTGCTATCTGGGAAGATGAAAGTTAATGCGTTCGCGCCAGACGGCAGCAACACCCCTGATGGCTTTGGTCGTCGCCTCGTTCGAGTGCATGCCAACTGCGTCGAGAATCTGCCCGTGTTTTTCGCCGTACTGGTTTTTGCGCTCGCCACAGGTAATAGCGACGTGACTGATGGCCTGGCTTTGCTGCTCCTG
>NZ_JBFGFI010000189.1:0-2036 GCF_041579695.1 Halopseudomonas sp. | reverse complement strand
AGGTTTTCGTTCAGATAATGGCGCACGGTTTCATCAAGGAAGCCACGTTCGATGCTGCGGTAATGGACCACCACCACACGCCCGGCCATAACGTCCAGTATTTCTCCGAGCAGACTGTCCAGTCTGGGCGCCTGGCTGAGATCGCTGTGGGTGATCCGGTGGAAGGTAACCGATTCGGGGTTTAGCTCGGATATCGGCTTGACTACATGATAGTGGGCATCGGCGCAACGAATGCGTTGCAGGTTGAACGGCATCAGGCCGATACTCACAATCGCATCGCGTTTCGGATCCAGGCCTGTGGTTTCCACATCCAGAGCCACCAGCGGCACTTCTTCGATCGGCGTTTGCGGACCGACCGCTCCTGCCTGATAGAAGCGCTGCAGTTCGGCATTGCGCGCGGTCTGCGCCAGGCTGGCGAAGAACGTCCTCCAGTTGGGGCTCTCGTAACCTGGTGGGCGTGCGGGATTGCGCTTGATCCTCATAGGGTGCGCATCACTTGCAGAGCCGGATAACGGAAGCGCAGAAACTTTTGGGCATTGCTGAGAATCTGGAACGCCTCCTTCAGGTTATGTCGCTCGGCGATGGAGATTTTTTCCGGCTCGATATAATTGTTCGGCTCGCGGCCCTCTTCCAGCTCCATGGCCTGATGGCGAATGCGCACGCTCGAGAGAAACTCCAGCGCGTAACGCAGGCGCGTCACGGCATCAGGCGGCATCAAACGGGTGGTGGCAATTGCATCGAGGCGGTCGAAGGAGTTCTGCGCCTTGGAGCCGCATGCAAGCGCGTGCACGCGGATCAGATCGGTCAGCGGGGCGGTGCCGCGTCCCTTCAAATTGATGATGTTCTTGTGCGCGCCATCCTGCTCCATCACGAAGGTGCGAAAGAAACCCAGAGGCGGAGTTCTATTCAGCGCGTTGCGGGCCAGCGCGGCAAGGAAGGGCTCGTTGGCTCTGGCGCTGGTGGCCAGAACCCCCTTGAGCTCCTCGACCAGTTCGGTCTTGCCATAGACGCTGTCCAGATCAAAGAAGATCGAACTGTTGAGCAGCGTTTCCGGATTCGGCCGGGTGATCCATTGCGTGAAATATTGTTTCCACACGCTCAGCGGCTGCCGCCATTTAGGATTGGTGGCCATGATGCCGCCCTTGCAGTAGGTGTAGCCGCAGGCGGCCAGGCCATCGCTGACAAAGCTGGCGAGTTTGAAAAAATAGTCGTCGTGCTGCTTAGGGTCGAAACTGTCATCCAGCACCAGGGCATTGTCCTGGTCGGTAACGATCAGCTGTTCGTCTCGTGCCATCGAGCCCAACGCCATGAAGCAATAGGGTACAGGGGGCGGACCCAGCGAGGCCTCTGCCAGCTCCAACAGGCGCTGACTGAAACCACGGCCGATACCCGCCATGGTGCTGCCGATCATGTGCGAGGAAACCTCGTCGGTGGCCATGCGCACGAAGGTTGCACGGATGTCTGGCAATAACGCCTGCAGTTCGGCGATGCTCTGCTTCTTGTGGATATTGCTGACCAGATACAGGCTGCTTTGCGACTCGTACTTGATAACGTCGCGCAGATTGACCACGCCGATCGGCCGGCCGCGCTGAATTACTGGCAGGTGATGAATGTTGTGGCGCAGCATTGTCAGCATGGTCTCGAATATCGAGTCGTCTGCCTGCACTACTATTGGATCGGGAGTCATCACCTCTCTAATCGGTGTGTCAGGTGCCAACCCGGCGGCGACCACGCGACCGCGAAAATCGCGGTCGGTGACGATGCCGATCATCGAGCCGGCGCCCTGATGACTATCGTCGGCGTCCAGACTTCCTGCTACGACCACCAGCGACGATACATTGTGGTCAGTCATTTTCTGCGCAGCCTGCATGATTGACATGTCGGCTGCCACGGTGACCGGCAGTCGTTCGATCAGCTTGCGTACACGCAGCTTCATCATCTCGCCGGCCTTGCTCTGGCTCTCCACCGCAGTGCGCAATCGCGACTGCCCCTCGGCCTCGACAAAGTCGGCAAAGGTTTCGTAGTCGTCACAGAGT
>NZ_JBFGFI010000188.1:0-2083 GCF_041579695.1 Halopseudomonas sp. | reverse complement strand
TGGCGCCGCGGGTCAACAGCATGTCAGCAAAGAGATCCAGCTCGCGACTTTCCGGTATCGCGATATGACGCCCCGCCAGGGGCTGCGTTTCGACGATGTCGTTCATATCCACTCCGCCTGCAAAAAAACCTATTGTGCGATGCGCCGTGGTTATTTCATACCCTCGCGAGCTGGTGCCAGGTTATTTTCCCCGCCTACTTCTCCCAGCCCCGGCGATGGATAATCTCATCGAGTGTGCGGCTGATCGCCGTGCAATTGCGCACCATCTCGAGTTTCTCCCAAGTGGAACGCTCACCCTCGTAGACCAGCCTGTCCATCGCCTCCCGTGACGGCGCAGCAAGCAGACGGACCGGGTGCTCCCAGCGGTTACGCAGGAAAATATTGATATCGGCGGTGTATTCCTGACGCAACACACCATAAGCCAGGTGCTGCATCAGGTTGATAACCGGCGACTTGATGCGGATATTATCCCTGCCAAACTTCATAGCCTCTGCAGTGGTGCTCTTGATCAGGTTCGCCTGGTAATTGAGGATCGCACGCAGCGCTGTCGGAGACGCATCCGGATCGGGCGTGATTGCCAGCGCAGCCGGATTGGTCATGCTGGAAATGAAGTGGTTGACGCCAAACAGTCGCGCAAGGCGCTTGGCGGGAAGATCGTCGGCGAAGGAGCCATCGATCCATTTCATGTCAGGCAAGTAGGGCACGGTCTCGCCGTGGGCATTACGGCACATGAGTGTAACCGGGGGGTAGATGCCATAAATGGCGCAGGACGCCATCACCGCCGAGCGGATCAATACGTTCGGAGAGGTGATCGAGTTGAGCAGCCGCGGCGCCTGCTGCCGCTCAAGCCCGGTCACCGTGATGTTCAGTTTACGGCCGGTCAGCTCGAAGGCTTCCTGAAAGGTCATATCCGGAATGATCTTGGACAGGTATTGCTTCAGGTTCTCGGCATCCATGTTCGGGCGTGCATTACCGAACAGCGAAAGTGACGGCCGGATGGCTGATGTCTCTTCGATCTCGTGATGCAGACTGTCCAGACTCAGGCGATGCTCAAGCTCATCATCTGCATGAGTACAGGCAGTGGCCGCCAGGATGGAGCCGGCACTGGAACCCGAGATAATTTCCGGCAGCAGGCCCTGGTCAAACAGCGCTTTCAATACACCAGCATGAAAGAACCCGAGGACGGCACCACCACTGAGCATCAGCGCAGACCGACCAAAGCAATGGCTGGCCCGAAGGAAGAAATCCTGCTTTTCTTCCAGCGATATTATGCTGTCATCCACCTCGTCGATATCCCGCAACGCACCGCAGGTTTCCGCGATGAACTCAGTAATCAGATCTTTGGTGCCGAACTTGGCCTTGTTGTACATCGACGGCTTGCCCATGCCGCCGATATTGCCGTGAATTCCCTCATTAAGATCAAACAGCAGGTCATGGTAATCGCGCTCGCTGCGCAACTCGCGCATCCGGCTCAGCCGTTGGCGAATGCCACGATAATCGTAGCTCTCGGAGGCATCGGTCTGCTTCCATTCATCCAGGCCGTTTTCTTCGTCCCAGGCAGCGGCAAGCTCGGCCCACTGCTCATAGGTTTCTGCCTGCTCCATTTCACGCAACAGCCTTTTGCTGCTGGCCTTCTCGAATAACTTCATCGCTACCTCCGGTATGGCTGGCGCCTCTAGCGAAGCGCTCACCGATTGATAATTCAGCTACCATCCTGCTTTCTTTGCTCGGGTTCGGCAGCGATTGATGACGTGGCTGACCTCGTCGCCGCGCCGACACCCCCTGGCACTGCCTCAAGATTTTTTTTCGCTGGTGGCTCGACGGCCGGATCGGGGGTGTGGGCAACAGGCTTGGGCGCCGCCTTCTTCCGCGGAGCAGCCTTGATCTTCGCCGACGCTGCTTTGGCGGTAGACCCTGTACTTGCCTTGGCTTTTGTTTTGGTCGCACTGGCTGGCCCCGGCTGCACCGCCGGCTTCGCTGTTGCTTCTGTTTGCGCCGCCTGCGCCTCTAGTGCCTCCGCCTCTTGCAATTTGGCTTCAACCGCCTCGGTGGCCAGCAGGTATTCCTCGGTAGATGCCTTCAT
>NZ_JBFGFI010000187.1:0-2100 GCF_041579695.1 Halopseudomonas sp. | reverse complement strand
GCGCATAAGCGCGATGCACTCAGCGTCCTGCAACACCTCAACTTCCACCCCCCGCTCACGGAGCAAGGTTTCTTCGCCCATAAAGGTCTGGTTCTCACCGATTACCACCCGCGGGATGCCATAGAGCAAAATCGCGCCGGTACACATGGCGCAGGGGGAGAGCGTGGTATACAGCGTTGAAGCGGCATACACTGCAGCTGACTGCCGCCCTGCGTTCTCCAGCGCATCCATCTCACCATGCAGAATCGCACTGCCCTGCTGCACCCGCCGATTATGTCCCCGCCCGATGATCGTGCCCTTGTGAACCAGCACAGAGCCGATGGGTATGCCACCTTCGGCCAGGCCGACGCGGGCTTCATCTATGGTGGCGCGCATGAAAGGGTCCATGGTGTTCTCCAATCTGATAAGTGTCTTGGCTAAATCGATGGGCCTTGATCAACCATGCAACTCGACATGTTCAATAGTTCTCTTCCCAGATGTAACCGCTGCAGATTAAACCCTTTATTGTCCGCTGCCAGCATTTTGATCAATGGCTCTATAGTCGTTTCGAATTTCCCATTAAGATGGCGCCAATCCATCTTCTGTCAGGAACCTCGATGCAATCCTACCTGCCCTCCACCAGTCGCCCCTACTCCACCGCCCTGCAATGGCTACTTGGCGCTGCGGCACTGGTTATCGTGCTGGGTGGCTTGAAGGCGATCAGCCATATTCTCACGCCTTTCCTGCTGGCGGCGTTTCTGGCGATTATCTGTGCTCCGCCGCTGACCTGGATGCAGCGGCGCGGCGTGCCGGGCCCCCTGTCGGTGCTGGTGCTGTTTTCGGTGGTGGGTCTGACCTTTTTCCTGTTGTTTCTGGCGCTCAAGGGCGCGGCCGAGAGTATGGCGACGCAGGCGCCGTTATATCAGGCTCGCTTTGCCGGCTGGATGGTCGAGCTGCGTGAGATGATTGCTGCGCGCGGGCTCCCGGCGGAACTCCTGCCAGCCACGATGCCGCTTCCGGCAACGGCCACCATCACCGGCATCGCCCGCGAGGTCGCCGGTGGCCTTGGGCAGTTTACCGCCAGCACGCTGCTGGTATTGCTCGCGTTCATGTTTCTGTTGCTGGAGGAACGGACCTTTGCCGGCAAGCTCAATGCGGCCTTTCCCGGACGCCGTCGCGCGCGGGTGCGCGGTCGCCGGTTCCTGCGATCGGTTTACCGCTATCTGGTCATCAAGACGGCGGCCAGCACGGCTACCGGCATCATTGTTGGCATCGGCCTGACTTTCATGGGGGTCGATTTTGCGGTGCTGTGGGCAATCGTTGCCGGTCTTCTCAATTTCATTCCGACCATTGGCTCGATCATCGCTGCCATTCCGGCGGTACTGATCGCATTGATGGGCATAGGTCCAATCGAGGGATTGCTGGTTCTGGCTCTCTATGTAGCGGTCAACACCATTATCGGCAGCATTCTCGAGCCTCGGCTGATGGGCCGCAGCCTCGGGCTCTCGCCACTGGTGGTACTGATCTCGTTACTGCTGTGGGGCTATGTATTCGGTCCCATTGGGATGTTGCTGGCGGTGCCCCTGACGATGATTGCCAAGCTGGCCCTGGACTCCTCGCCGCAGGCTCGCTGGGCCGGAATCATGATGAGCGATACTGCCCGACGAGTGCGCGACTGATACTGGCCGCCTACGGCGGGGAGCTCCAGTCTGGTGACAACGCAGCGGCGCTTTCCGCCAACACCAGGGCATCGACGATCGCGCCGCGTTCTGCAGCTACTGCCGCCTCGGCAGCCAATTGAGCCGCTTCACCGTTTTGCGGTGCGGTGCGCAATAACGCTACTACTCTCTGCAGTTTCTCGGCCACATCGGGCATGCCCCGGCTGCGCTCGATGCTGGCGCGCGATTCAACCAGCTTGATCGACCGCTCCATGCGCTCCTGGGCCAGCATCTCCGGATCAGCAACTATGCGCTCGGCTTTCGCGGCGACTTCGGGCGCCTGCTGGGCCAGGGCACCGATACTGACACTGATGCCCAGGAGTCCCGCTAGAAGCAGCGGGTAACCAGGTTGTTTCATGGACACGCTCTCGTTGAGGATGAATATTCCCTTTCGAGTGCCCAT
>NZ_JBFGFI010000186.1:0-2132 GCF_041579695.1 Halopseudomonas sp. | reverse complement strand
TTTTCGCTGTGGTGGTCGCCTGGCTCGGCTCCGAGCGCGCCGTGGCCCGGGTCTGGGGCTCGCGCTGACAGCTGCCGCCATGCCGTCAAAGCAACAGGAGACATACCGATGACCAACAAGACATTGCTTATCGTCGCCCATGCGCCCTCGGACAACACCCGGCACCTGGCCGAGTCAACACTCACTGCCGCCCGCCAGGCCGCTGGCGATACCGTCGAAGTGGTGTACAAACCGCCGTTGGAGACCAAACCCGCCGACGTCCTGGCGGCCGATGCGATCATTCTCGGCACCACAGAAAACCTGGGATACATGAGCGGTGCGCTGAAGGATTTCTTCGACCGCTGCTAC
The DNA here is from genome assembly GCF_041579695.1 of Halopseudomonas sp. Classification (GTDB taxonomy): domain Bacteria; phylum Pseudomonadota; class Gammaproteobacteria; order Pseudomonadales; family Pseudomonadaceae; genus Halopseudomonas. The sequence goes on along the minus strand of NZ_JBFGFI010000186.1, from coordinate 1,784 downwards.
TACCCGGTCCTGGAAGAGAAGCAGGGCATGCCCTGTGCCGCGTACATTCGCGCCGGTCAGGACGGCACCGGCACGCTAAGAGCGATCCAGTCGATCGTCACCGGGCTGCGCTGGTCCTGGGTTCAGGAACCGCTGGTGCTCAAGGGCGAGTGGGATGTCGGCTTCGTCGAGCAGGTGGAAGAGCTCGGCAAGTTCATGGCAGCCGGCCTGGATGCCGGCATTATCTGATCAGATCCACAGCCAGCCGGTGGCTCCTGCAGCCACCGCCAGCAACAGGATACTGCTGGCCCAGCGCGCCAGCGACCAGCCACCGATAAACAGTACGATCGCGGCCTTGACCAGTGTATTGGTCAGCGAGGCCAACAGGATGCCGCGAGCAGCCACTGTACCGGACAGGCCGTCATTCGCCTGGTTGGCCAGAGCCACGGTGATGGCATCGACATCGGCGATACCGGACAGGATCGCCAGAGCATAGATACCCTTGTCGCCAAACCAGGCCTGCGCCGCGTTCGACATCACGAACACTGCCGCCAAGGCCGCGGTGATCAGCAATGCTGATTTCAGCTCCAGCGGATTACTCATCGCCGGCTTGTGCTCAACGTCGTCACCCTTGAAGCGCCATAACACCAGCCCCATCGCCGCCAGCGGAATGATTCCCAGCAGGAGCATCCCGGGCAACAGAGGGATCAACAGTTCTCGATTGACAACCGCCACCTCCACCAGAACGCGAGGTGCCATAGTGCCGCAGGCCAGCGCGATACCCGCGCCAAGCAGTGCCCGGCGCCGGGTGTCCGACGCGGACATGCGCGAAAAGCTCAGGGTGAGTGCAGTGCTTGAGGTCAGTCCGCCGAGAAACGCCGTCAGTGTCAGGCCCACCCGGTCACCGAGAATACGCACCGCGAAATAACCGATAAAACCGATGCCCGCCACCAGCAGCACCAGCCAGCCTATAACCCGCGGGTTCAGGCTGTCCCAGGGGCCCATGGCCTGATCAGGTAGCAGCGGCAACACCACCAGCATGATCACCAGCAACTGCAGCGAGGCGGTCAGCTCGTGCCTGGAGAGTTTCTGCAACGCACCGTGGATCTCCCGCTTGAAGCCCAGCAGCACAGCAACGCCGACGGCGGCAATGACCGCCTCGAGCTGCATGCCCAGCACCGCCATTGCGCCCAGCGCGCAGGTGAGCAACGCGGCTACCTCCGTCGTCGCACCAAGATCGCCGGTCTTGCGCACAGTCTGCAGGTAACCCACCACCAGCAACGCAGCTACGCCTACCAGCACTGCCGCAAGCACCCATACCGAGGTAACGCTGGTCAGCTTGGCCGCCACCCCACCGAGCAACCCCAGTAACGTAAAGGTACGGATACCCGTGGGGGAGATCTCATTGTCGACATCCGGGTCAATATCGCCGCCGCGCGCTGCGCCATGGAAGTTCTGTGTCTGCCAGCCCCGCTCGAAACCGATGATCAGTCCGACTGCCAACGCCACCAGCAGCCCGGGAATCTCACCTGTGTATTCCATCATTGGTGCATTTTCCTGCTTCCATATGTTCCCCAGAACATAGCACACAGGCGCGAGCCCACTGGCGCTTCTGCATCGTCGCCGGGCCGTTTATACTGCATTGCATGGATAGACTGATGGCACGTCTCGAGGAATGTTACCGACTGGCGGAGGAGCGCTTCGAACGCAGGTTCGAGCGCCCGCGGGTGGATCTCGACCTGCGCGGACAGAAAGCCGGTGTTGCCTACCTCGGGCGCAACCTGCTGCGCTTCAACGCCCATATG
>NZ_JBFGFI010000185.1:0-2155 GCF_041579695.1 Halopseudomonas sp. | reverse complement strand
TTGAACTGCGCACCAATGCGCTGCCTACACGCTATGCCGATCCGCTGGTGATGTTCCTCTACAAGCCAGGTGTGCCTCAGGATCTGCAGGTGCTCGCCTTCCAGCGACTCAGCGCAGAGTACAACATGCAGACCCAGCTCAGTGAAACCCGACTATGGGAGTCAGGCCTCGGCATGCCTGGGTATCCAAATACAGCGACCTATTCGAGCCCGGTGAGCTTTGGCCCAAGCACCGTTAACACGGGTGCACCAGGCGCTAATGAGGACGCTGCGTTACCCCCGGCGGATGAGGAGTTGCTGGAGATTTCGTCCAGATAACCAGCCGATCACGGATGGCCGTTTCACAACCAGGAATATCGAATGAATTATTGGCGTTTATGCCGGCAGGTGATGTTACTCAGCATGCTCATCCCGAGTGTCCAGGCTCAAACACTCCCCGGGGTGGCCGATCCCGCAGGGCGGGAAAGAGAACTACTGCGCCGCGAGCAGAGTTTGCAGGAACGCAGGGAGTTGCAGGAGCGTGAGGATTCGCTGATTGCGCCTGATGTCGTTGAGACGCCCGATGAAGGCCCTGCATTTATCCTCAATAGTGTGCGTTTTACCAAGTCAGAGTTGCTCTCTGCGCAGGAGCTGAAAACCATTGTATTGCCTTACCTGGGCCAGCAAACGCGGTTATCCGATCTGAACCGAATGGTTACGCAGATCAACGCGGCCTACAGGGAAAAGGGTATTTATACAGCGACGGCCCTGTTGCCCAAGCAGGCTGTGACGGACGGTGTGGTGATTATTCGCCTGGTTGAAGGCAAGCTTGGCGAGATGGTTGTCGAGGGCAACAGCTACCTTCCTGAACCCTACGTGCGGGAGTGGGTGCCCTTTGCAGCGGAAAAGGCCCTGGTTGATATGAACGCCCTGGAAAGCAATATCCTGGAGTTCAACCGGGTCAACGATGCCCGGTTACAGGCCGAGTTGCGTGCGGGCAAGGACTTTGGTCTCACGGATATTGTCGTGATCGTGGATGAGCCACTGCGCAATACAGTGCAGCTGTTTGTCGATAATTACGGTTATGCCACTTCCGGTGAGGAAGAGGTGGGTGCGATTTATCGCCGCCAGGGTGTGTTCACCGGGAACGACCGAGGGCTGTTGTATGCGCTTGCGTCGGAAGGTAACCAGTCCGTCACGGCTATTTACAGCGCGCCGGTGAAGGCCAGCCGCTGGCGTCTTGGCGGCAGCCTTGCCGTCAATCAGTCAGATGTGACAGAGGGGGACTTCAAGGATCTGGCGGTGGAGGGAGACTCAACCAGCATGACTCTCGATGCGTCCTGGCTTGCCATATCGTCCAGTCATTTCTGGCTCAACGCTCTCGGCTCCGCGATGTATTCGAACTCCTCGACCTCGGTGCTTGGAGAAGACATCAGTGACTACACAATCAGCAAGTTGAGTTCCGGCGCCCAAATGACCTGGCTTGGCTCGGGCTGGCAGATATCCGCCCGGCAGCTGGCCGGTTGGGTGAGCGCGCAGAACCAGGCAGCCACTGACGGCGACAAGAGTTTTGCGGTGTTGAATGGCGATGCCAGCGCCTATTACCAGCTTGCCCAGTCCGACTGGTACGGGCTCATGCAGATGGATTACCAATACACCAACGAGGAAGCACTTCCGGGCGCGGTAGCATACTCCATTGGTGGGCCAACATCGGTTCGAGGCTATGCGCCGGGTCTGATCAGCGGTGATTACGGCATCCAGACCAGTCTTGAGACCCATTACCGTGGAATCAGCGCGCTGGGTGGTGACCTCGACCCATTTGTATTCTACGACTTTGGCACTGTGCGCTCGAAAAACCCATCACAGACAGCACAGGCTGTCGGTCTGGGCCTTGGGTGGACGGGTTATAAGGGCCTCTCGGCCAGCATGACCTATGCCAATGCGTTGGACGATATTCTGCCAGACCAGGATGACTGGGTCCTCTACGCCCGTTTGAGCTGGGAATGGGGCAGATGACAGCGCCGCGCTGAGCCTGTGGTCTGACATCTGGGCCTAGTGATTCAATCTCGACTTTGTCACTCGGTCCACCAGGTACACCAGCCCGTGGTAGTCAATACCGCCGTGCCGGCTCAGGCCGATCTCGCAGGTGCGGCTGGTGCTGATGCCTTCATCGCAGT
>NZ_JBFGFI010000184.1:0-2160 GCF_041579695.1 Halopseudomonas sp. | reverse complement strand
GAGTAATCCGGCGGCAGCTAAGCTCCATGGTACCAGCCCTGTCGACTATTACCGCGCCGCTGTCGCTCACATCCAGCAATGGGTCGCCGAGCCGAGATTCTTCATATTTTCGGATGACCTGACCTGGTGCCGCGAAAACCTGGTCGGCATCGTCCCGGATAACACTGTTTTCGTCGAGGGCTTTCCCGGCCACGAGGACTTCCACCTGCTTTCACGTTGCAAGCACAACATCATTGCCAACAGCGGCTTCAGCGCTCTCTCAGCCTGGCTGAATCGCAACCCGCACAAACAGATTGTCAGCCCGCAGCAGTGGTTCGCCAACGAGGAGGCCAATAACGCCCAGCGTTCGCAATTGCCCACCAGTTGGCATTATCTGTAGCCCCTGACTCCGACCGCGACACAACCGAAGAAACTGAAGGGGCCGTATATGAAAATTCTGGTTACCGGCGGTGCCGGCTTTATCGGCTCAGCGCTGATCCGGCATATCATCGATAACACCGAGCATTATGTGATCAACGTGGACAAGCTCACCTATGCTGGCAATCTTGAATCGCTGAGTCCGGTCGCGGACAGCTCACGCTACCTCTTTGAGCAGGCCGACATCTGCGACGCCGAGGTCCTGAAAGATATCTTTGCACAGCACGCCCCCAATGCCGTCATGCACCTGGCGGCCGAATCCCATGTCGACCGCTCGATAGAAGGTCCGGGCGCATTCATTCAGACCAATGTGATAGGTACCTATACCCTTCTGGAAGTAGCGAGACACTACTGGGCCCGACTTGATCCGGAGAAGCGTAGCGCGTTCCGTTTTCACCATGTCTCTACCGATGAAGTCTACGGCGATCTGGATAACCCAGAGGATCTGTTCACCGAAGACACGCCATACGCTCCCAGCTCGCCATACTCGGCGTCAAAGGCAAGCTCGGATCACCTGGTGCGCGCATGGAGCAGAACCTATGGATTGCCTGTCATACTAACCAACTGCTCGAACAATTACGGCCCCTACCATTTTCCCGAGAAGCTGGTTCCCCATATGATTCTCAATGCCCTGGCAGGTAAACCATTACCAGTCTATGGGGACGGATCACAAATCAGGGACTGGCTATATGTGGAAGACCATACGCGCGCACTGCTCGAAGTTCTGACCAGGGGAAAGCCCGGCGAAACCTACAACATTGGCGGCCATAACGAGAAACGTAACCTGGAAGTGGTCGAGACCATCTGCGACCTGCTTGATCAACAGGCACCGTCTGAGCGCGACCCTGCTATTGCGTCCTATAGAGACTTGATTACCTTCGTGAAAGACCGACCAGGCCATGACAAGCGCTATGCCATTGATGCCAGCAAGATTCAGCGCGAACTCGGCTGGCAGCCTACCGAAACGTTCGAATCGGGAATCAGCAAGACAGTACAATGGTATCTGACCAATCGTTCCTGGTGGCAGCGCGTCATGAGCGGCGACTATCGGCTCACACGACTTGGAGAAAACACATGAAAGGCATCGTACTCGCTGGCGGCTCCGGCACGCGGCTTTACCCCATCACCAAAGGCGTGTCCAAGCAGCTGCTCCCGATCTATGACAAGCCGATGGTCTACTATCCCTTGTCGGTCCTGATGCTGGCGGGTATCCGCGATATTCTATTGATCAGCACTCCAGAGGATATTAGCGGCTATCAGCGTCTGCTCGGCGATGGCAGTGACTACGGCATTCGCCTGAGCTACGCAGAACAACCGAAACCTGAGGGTCTTGCCCAGGCCTTCATTATTGGCGAGGACTTTATCGGCGACGATTCAGTTTGCCTCGTACTCGGCGACAACATCTTTTATGGCCAGGGCTTCACACCACTGCTGCAAAAGGTAGCCGCCCGGACTGCAGGTGCGACCGTATTCGGCTATCAGGTAAAGGATCCCGAGCGTTTCGGCGTAGTCGAGTTCGACAAAAACAGGCGCGCCGTTTCACTCGAAGAAAAGCCCGCGAAGCCTAAATCCAATTACGCCGTGACCGGTCTGTATTTCTATGACAATGCCGTTATCGAGATAGCCAAGCAGGTCCAGCCGTCAGATCGCGGAGAACTGGAAATTACCAGCATCAATCAGGCTTACATGGAGCGAGGCAACCTCAACGTTGAGCTGCTCGGCCGCGGCTTTGCCTGGCTGGAT
>NZ_JBFGFI010000183.1:0-2263 GCF_041579695.1 Halopseudomonas sp. | reverse complement strand
GCGGGAGCCCCTGTCCTATCAGCCCTCTGCAATCAACTCCCGCAATACAAAGTGCAGAATCCCGCCGGCCTTGAAGTAGTCGATTTCGTTGCGCGTGTCGATCCGGCACAGCACTTCGAATTCGACCTTTTCGCCGCTGTCCTTCGTAGCGACCATCTTCAGCGTCTGGCCGGGTTTCAGGTTATCGTCGATGCCCTGAATATCCACCTTCTCATGCCCGTCCAGCCCCAGCGAACCCACACCCTCGCCATCTTTGAACTGCAGCGGCAAAACGCCCATGCCGACCAGGTTGGAACGGTGAATACGTTCGAAGCTTTCGGCGATCACCGCTTTTATACCCAGCAGGTTAGTGCCTTTGGCAGCCCAGTCGCGACTGGAGCCGGTGCCGTATTCCTTGCCGGCGAACACCACCAGCGGGGTACTGTCCTGCTGGTAGCGCATCGCGGCATCATAGATCGCCATGCGCTCGCCGCTGGGCACGTGAATGGTTTCGCCGCCCTCTTCGCCGCCCAGCATCCGGTTGCGGATACGGATGTTGGCTAAGGTGCCGCGCATCATCACTTCATGGTTACCCCGGCGTGAGCCATAGGAGTTGAAGTCCTCTGGCTCGACGCCCTGCTCCTGCAGATAACGCCCGGCGGGTGAACTGCCCTTGATATTACCCGCCGGAGAGATGTGGTCGGTGGTGATCGAGTCGCCGAATACCGCCAGCACCTGGGCCTGATTTACCGGCTTGAGCGGCTTGAGCGGCTGGTCGATCTGCTCGAAATACGGGGGATTCTTCACGTAGGTCGAATCATCCACCCAGTCGTAGGTGGCGCCTTCGGCAACGCGGATCGACTGCCAGTGTTCGTCACCGCTAAAGACGTCGGCATAGCGTTCGCGATACATCGAATCCTCGACCATCGCCACCGCTTCGGCCACCTCGGCGTTACTCGGCCACAGATCCTTCAGGTAGACCGGCTTGTTGTCCTTGTCCAGGCCCAGCGGCTCTTCCAGCAGGTTCATCCGGGTATTACCGGCCAGGGCATAAGCAACCACCAGCGGCGGCGATGCCAGCCAGTTGGCTTTCACCTGCGGATGCACCCGGCCTTCGAAGTTTCGGTTACCCGATAGCACTGCCGACACCACCAGATCATGCTCGGTCACGGCCAGCGCCACCTCCGGCGGCAACGGACCCGAGTTCCCGATACAGGTGGTGCAGCCATAACCCACCAGGTTGAAGCCCAGGGTGTTGAGGTGCTCAGTCAGCCCCGCCTTGTCCAGATAATCGGTGACCACCTTGGAACCCGGGGCCAGCGATGACTTGACCCAGGGCTTGCGCATCACACCGCGCTCCACTGCCTTCTTGGCCAGCAAGCCCGCGGCCATCATCACGCTGGGGTTGGAGGTGTTGGTACAGGAGGTGATTGCCGCGATTACCACAGCGCCGTGGCTGATTTCATGCTCCTCGCCATCGATGGTCACGGTCGCGCCGCTGCTCGGACCGCCCACCGCAACCCCGCCGCCGCCTTCGGTTTCCAGGCGCGACTGGGCTTCATTGGCCGGGCGCAAAACCAGATCCATCAGTTTGTCGAAAGCCGCATGCACGTCACCCAGGGCAACGCGATCCTGCGGGCGACGGGGGCCGGCCAGGCTGGGTTCTACGGTACTCATGTCGAGTTCCAGGCTGGCGGTAAATTCCGGCTCGGCGCCGGGCTCGCGCCACATACCCTGGGCCTTGGCATAGGCTTCCACACGGGCGACGATCTCGGCCGGGCGGCCGGTCAGGCGCAGATAGCGGATGGTTTCATCGTCAATCGGGAAGAAGCCGCAGGTGGCGCCATATTCCGGCGCCATATTGGCAATGGTCGCCCGGTCCGCCAGGGGCAGATCGGCCAGGCCGTCGCCGTAGAATTCGACGAACTTGCCGACCACGCCCTGGGCACGCAGCATCTGAGTCACCGTCAGTACCAGATCGGTCGCGGTCATGCCTTCGCGCAGCTTGCCGCTGAGCTTGAAGCCCACCACTTCGGGAATCAGCATCGACACCGGCTGGCCGAGCATCGCCGCCTCTGCTTCAATGCCCCCGACACCCCAGCCCAGCACGCCCAGGCCGTTGATCATCGTGGTGTGCGAGTCGGTACCTACCAAGGTATCGGGATAGGCCCACTTCTCACCATTCACTTCACTGGACCAGACGCTCTGGCCCAGGTATTCCAGGTTTACCTGGTGGCAAATGCCGGTGCCCGGGGGCACCACGCGGAAGTTGTCGAATGCCTTC
>NZ_JBFGFI010000182.1:0-2285 GCF_041579695.1 Halopseudomonas sp. | reverse complement strand
CGGCGCATCCTTGAGCATGACGCGCGCGATGGCTATACGCTGGCGCTGGCCACCGGAGAGCTTGACGCCGCGTTCGCCGACATGGGCGTCAAAGCCGCTGCGTCCCTTGGCGTCTTCCAGGTCACGGATGAAGTGTTCGGCTTTCGCCTGTTCGGCGGCCTGGAGGAGCATGCTCTCGTCTGCGTCGGGACGGCCGTAGAGGATGTTGTCACGCACCGAGCGATGCAGGAGGGAGGTGTCCTGGGTGACCATGCCGATGTGCTGGCGCAGGGAGTCCTGGGTGACGCCGGCGATATTCTGGCCATCGATCAGGATCTGACCGCCGGCAACGTCATAGAAACGCAGCAGCAGATTGACCAGCGTCGACTTGCCGGCGCCGGAGCGTCCGACCAGGCCGATCTTCTCGCCTGCCTTGATATGCAGGTGCAGATCCTCGAATACGCCCTGTTCCTTGCCGTAGTGAAAGCGCACATGGTCGAAGCGGATTTCGCCCTGGTCGACCAGAAGAGGCGGGGCATCGGGGGCGTCGTTGACCACTTGCGGCCGGGAAATGGAGTTGATGCCGTCCTGCACGGTGCCGATGTTTTCGAACAGCGCAGACAGTTCCCACATGATCCACTGGGACATCCCCCACAGACGCAACACCAGGCCGGTCGCGACCGCGACGGCGCCAATCGTGGCGGCTTCATTGATCCACAGCCAGATCGCCAGGGCGGTAACGCTGACCAGCAGCAGGCCGTTGAGCATGTACAGCAGGCTGTTGACCCAGGTGACCAGACGCATCTGCCGGTAGACGGTGTGCATGAAACTGCCCATGCCTTCGCGTGCATAGGTGGCTTCGCGGCGGGAGTGAGAAAAGAGTTTGACCGTCTGGATATTGGTATAGCTGTCGACGATGCGGCCGGTCATCATCGAGCGCGCATCGGCCTGCTGTTCGGCAACCTTGCCCATCAGTGGGATGAAATAGCGCATCAGCAGGATGTAGCCCAGGAGCCAGGCGAGCATCGGCAGTGTCAGCCGCCAGTCGGCAATGCCGACGACGACCAGCGTGCCGAGAAAATAGACGACAACATAGTTGAGCACGTCGATCAGCTTGATCACGCACTCGCGCACGGCGAGAGCTGTCTGCATCAGTTTGGTAGCGATGCGGCCGGCGAATTCGTCCTGATAGAACGCCATGGATTGCTTGAGCAGGTAGCGGTGCACCAGCCAGCGGATGCGCATCGGGTAGTTGCCCATCAGGGTCTGATGGCTGACCAGCGAGTTGGCAAGGATCATCAGCGGCAACAGGATGAGCACAAGCGCTGCCATACCGGCGAGCTTCCAACCCTGATCCTGCAGCAGGGTGTCGCGGTCCTGTACGGAGAGCCAGTCGACAATGTTGCCGAGAAAACTGAACAGCCACACTTCGGTAGCGGCAATCGCAGCCATCAGCAGAGCGGCCGTGCCCAAATAGCGCCAGGTGCCGCGGGTAAAGTACAGGCAGAACGCAAGCAGCGTGCGCGGTGGTTCGCGCGGCTCTTCCGGGGGAAAGGGGTCGAGTCGTTTTTCGAACCAGCGAAACATGAAGGCGGCCTGAGTGGTTAGAGCTAGGGCGGCATTATGCGGGGTTGGAGGCAGGCGGCTCAAGGGTACAGATGTGACCGGTTATGCCCGGACTGTACCGGTTTCCGCTCGTTCTGTGAGGTGATTCCGTGATCGATGGCGGTGGTCGGGTTAGGGTGGGGGTGGGTGCAGACAAGGAGGTTGGGCATGAAACAACCAGCGGTTTATGTGATGGCTTCGGGGCGTCGCGGGACTTTGTATGTGGGGGTAACTACGAATCTGCTGCAGCGAGCCTGGCAGCACCGTGAAGGAGCGCTGGGTGGCTTTACCGCGCGTTATGGGGTCAAGGATCTGGTCTGGTATGAGCAGCATGTTTGTATGGAGTCGGCGATTTGTCGGGAGAAGGCGTTGAAGAAGTGGCGCCGGGAGTGGAAGTTGGATTTGGTGGAGACTAGTAATCCCGAGTGGCGGGATCTTTGGGATGAGATTCTGGGGGAGTGAGGGCCAGCCGCTTTGATAATGCATAACCCCGCTTTTTTACACCCTGAAAATGGATCCCCGCGTTCGCGAGGATGACGGTTGGGGGGGGATGCGGAGTTTGGTTTGTGAGCGGCGTGCGCGCTCTGGCCCCGTCATTCCCGCGTTCGCGAGGATGACGTTTGCGGGCAGGTTGGGGTGAGTTGGCGAGTATGAGGTTTGCGGGGAAATTGGTGTGAGTTGGCGGGGGCTGCGGAGCTGGG
>NZ_JBFGFI010000181.1:0-2299 GCF_041579695.1 Halopseudomonas sp. | reverse complement strand
AATCAATACCTGCGCACGCCGGATGCATATGAACTGAGCAACCCACGCGAGTTTGTTGCAGTCAATCTTGAGTACTTCCTGCTCGACCCCGAATACCGGTGCCGACGGCCGGGGTTACACGACTATTTTTCTGAGCACTTTGGCTGGGCGCCCCGCGTTGCGGCCGATTGTGCTCCGGGCTTGCCCTATGTCAATGGTGGGCTCGATCTCAACCGGCAGGTCCTGGGGCAACTCGACGAGGAGCGTATCTATCAGGTGCACTACTTGCTGGCCGAGCCGGATGGCGCGCTAGTCAGCCGCTGGGGCCACAGCATGCTTCGGGTTGTCATGTGTGCGCCTGGCCGGCCGTTGGGGCCTGAGTGTCTGATGGACCTTGAACATCATTTGGTGTTGTCATTCCGCGCTTTCGTCGATGATCTCCAGATATCCAGTTGGGATGGGCTGACCGGCGTCTATCCGTCTCGTTTATTCATGCTGCCGCTGAGTCAGGTGGTCGATGAATACACCAAGGTCGAGTTCCGATCCCTGCAGTCGCTGCCACTGCAATTGACCGCCGAGCAACAGATCAGCCTGGTGCGGCGCGCCACCGAGATGCATTGGAACTACGACGGCACCTACTACTTCGTCAGCAACAACTGTGCGGTTGAGACCCTGAAACTGTTGCGCAGCGGCACTGATCGCCCAGATATTCGCCGCATGGAGACTGTCACGCCAACCGGACTGAGGGCGCTGCTCAGGCATGCTAACCTGGTCGACGAGTCGGTCTTGCAGGATCGGTCCGAAGCCTTGCGTCAGGGCTACTATTTCGACTCCTACCGTGATCGCTATCAGTTGATGTTCAGCGTCGCTCGCGAGGGTTTGAATTTACCGCAGCAGAACGTAGAGGAGTGGCTGGCATTAGCGCCGCAGGAGCGAAGTGGCTGGTTCGAGCGAGCCGAATATCGCGTTGCGGCGGCCCTGCTGCTCCTTGAGCAAGCTGCATTCAGACGCCAGATTACATTGATTCAGCACGAGCTCAAAGACCGCTATGTATCCGGGCGGCGCATGGACGATGCCGCCCTGAATGAAACCGGTGCACTGATGAGCCAGCTATTGCGCGAAAGCGGCTTTCTCAGTCGTCCCGCAGAACTGTTGAAGACCGGCTATGGCCTGCCACAGACCCAGGAAAGACAGCAACTGAAGCAGCTCACTGATCAGCGTCAGCAGGGATTGCACGGGCTGGCAGCGTTGGTGGACGAGCGAGCGCTTGAGATGATCAGTGTAGAGCACCGCAGGGCGATAGAGGCAAACCAGCACAATATCGCCGAACTGGGTGCGCGGCTGCGCCAATTGCACCGCGAGTCTGGAAAGCTTGTGCTGCCCTGAGCCGGGCCTAAAGCCTTGTCTACCAAGCGCAAAACCGCTTGAAAGCGGCCCTCGACCACGGGTGCCGCAGCCTGCTTACGAGAGCTTTATATTCATCGTGATGCGTGCGGTGAAGACTGTCTTACCTTCGGTATCAGTAACATCAACCGGCACGACCTTGTCGCCCTCACTCAATTCAACGCCCGTTTCGCGGTGTCCAACGGCCCCCACAAGCAGGAACTGGCGGATGCTGCCTGGCGGTCGCTGAAGGTCTTGTGACGTGTTCAATGGATGATTGCTTCAAAACGCCCCGGGCGATCTGCCCAGAGATAAATGGGCTCAGTTACCGCGGTAGGTCGAGTAACCATAGGGGCTCAGCAGCAGCGGGATATGGTAGTGGTCTACCCCACCATCCACTTCAAAAATCACCGGCACCTCGGGAAAGAACGTCTGCGCCTGGTGCATGGCAAACCAGTCACCCGTCTTGAAGGTCACCTTGTAGGTGCCAGTCTCAAGCGTTTTGCCTTCTGGAAACAGTTCGGAGATACGGCCCTGCTGGTTGGTGACAGCTTCGTTCAGAGGCTGCCAACCCTGAGGCTGAAGCTGCTCCAGAGTTACGCGCACTTTCGAAGAAGGCAGCCCGTCTTCCAGGTTCAGGACATGCACACTGAGCGGATTGCTCGCAGCGAGAGCGCTGCCGGCCATGCTGCTCAACAGTAGCGCGAAGGTCCAGCGGGTAATAGTGGTCATGCTTTATTCCTTATTTGTTGGGTTGAGGTAACTGACCGATAGCGCTCTGGGCGCAACCTTCATAGATACTGGAGCCGCCAGCACCCGCCACGCCCAACGCGCCAATAACCTGGCCGTCCATGAGCACCGGCAAGCCCCCGCCGAGCAATAGCAGCTCATCCAGGGTATTGAGATTGGCCGAGTTCGGGTCACCCTGGGCGCGCTT
>NZ_JBFGFI010000180.1:0-2424 GCF_041579695.1 Halopseudomonas sp. | reverse complement strand
CCGTCAGGCTGGCACCGAGGCAGTTGACCGCGAGGCGGTGCAGGCTGCCGCGCAGGATCCGCAGGCTTTCATGCGCCGTATTGCCGGTACCGAGGCCGGTGGCGTGAGGATCGATTTCGAGCCCGCAGCAATACGCGGGCTACTCAATGACGCAGGCTTGCCGATGCTCGGACCCAATCGACCAACGGTAATGCTCTGGGCTCTCGAAGAAAGTGCCATGGGTCACGAATTGCTGAGTCAGAGCAGTGACTGGGCGTCAGTCCTGAATGCAGCGGCACAGCGCCGTGCAGTCGCCTTGAGTCTGCCCCTGGCCGATCTGGAAGACCGGGCGCTGGTCGACGTGCAGAACATCCAGCAGGCCGAAGGGGACGCACTGAAGCAGGCCAGTCAGCGCTACGATGCCAGTGCCGTGCTTGCCTTGACCATTGCCGAAACACCTGACACTTCGGTTCTGGACTGGAGCTGGTGGCTCAATGAGCAGTCACAGAATGGCCGTATCACTGCCGAGTCGCCTGCGTCGGCGGCTGACCAACTGATGCTCGAAGTAGCCGATCTGGTATTTGGGCAGTACGCGGTGTCACCGTCGAACTCGACCGGAACATCACGCTGGGAGGTGGTAGTTGAGGGTATCAACACTTTAAATGAATTTGCCGGGCTGCAACGAACCTTGCAGCAACTGGGTAGCAAAGAGGTGCCGAAGGTGCTGAGTGTGAAAGGCGACCAGGTGCGCCTCACCCTAAATTTCGCAGGTAGCGAATCTCAGCTCGAACGGCTGCTCGCTCTGGATCAGCGTCTGCGACGAATGCCCGCTCCCGAGCCCGAGCCCGAGCCCGAGCCAGAAGCGCAGTCTGACCAATCGGCCGCGATAACGACCGACCAGCAGAAGCCGTCGGCCGTAGAGGGCGCCGCTGATGCCGGGCCGGTCGAGCCCGAGCCGATGGATCAGGTCGAAGGTGAGCCCGCCCTCGATGCGCAGCCCGACATGGCGGCGCCCGAGCCGGTGACTAACGTGATGTTCTTCCGCTGGCGCTAAGCCTTTCTCACTCTTTTCAAGGAACCGGAAATGATCACTGATACCCGCTGGTACTGGGCCGCAGGATTGGCGGCACTGGTGCTGATGATCTACCTGCTGCAGCCGATCTTGCCGCCTTTTCTCATCGGTATCCTGCTGGCCTATCTGGGCGACCCGGCGGTCGGCCGCCTGGAGGCCCGCGGCGTTCCCCGGATGGCCGGTGTGGTGGTCGTTTTTGCCGGGGTGACGGCTGTTTTCGCGGTGCTCTTGCTTATACTGATTCCCCTGCTTATTAACGAAATAGGTATCCTGCGCGAGCGTATTCCCGCCATGGTGACCTGGTTTAACCAGACGGCGCTGCCCTGGTTCGAGTCTCGTCTGGACGTTGATGTCAGCAGCTTCCGCCTGGAGAGTGTGACTGACACCATTCGCGAGAATCTGGGCAAGACCGGCGGCATGGTCGGGATGATTCTGCAACAGGCTACGCGTTCGACCATGGCGCTGCTGACCTGGCTGGTCAATCTGGCGATGATTCCGGTGGTTGCGTTCTATCTGATGCGCGACTGGAAGGAAATCATGCAGCGCATCCGCGGCCTGCTGCCACGACAGCACGAGGGGCTGGCAGTAGAGCTGGTGCGCGATTGCGATGAGGTGCTGAGTTCCTTCATTCGCGGTCAGTTGCTGGTGATGCTCTGCCTGGGCATCATCTATTCGCTCGGACTATGGATGCTGGGCCTGGAGCTGGCGCTGCTGATCGGCATGATCGCCGGCCTGGCGAGTATCGTCCCCTACCTTGGTTTCGTTGTCGGCGTTGGTGCGGCCCTGATTGCCGCCATCTTCCAGTACGGCGATCTGTTTCATCTGGTCGCAGTGGTCGCGGTATTCGGTCTTGGTCAGGTGATTGAAAGCACGGTGCTGGTGCCTTTGCTGGTAGGAGACCGTATAGGCCTGCATCCGGTCGCGGTAATTTTTGCGGTGTTGGCCGGCGGTCAGTTGTTTGGTTTTGTGGGAATTCTGCTGGCGTTGCCGATCGCGGCCGTACTCATGGTTCTGGTGCGCTACATGCTGCGTCGCTACAAGGACTCCAGCACCTATCGCGATTCTGACGAAGAGGATAGAGAGCCGGTCGATGCGCAACTGACGACCGAGACCGAGGTGGCTTCCCACTGATGTCGACAGGAATTCCCATGCAGCTGCCGCTAAGCGTCAAGCTGAGCGACGAAGCAACCTTCGGTAATTTCTTCGCCGGCCCCAATGAGCAAGCGGTGAAGGCGGTCGAAGCGCTGGCAGATCTGCATGCCAGTCCGGCGGATTTTTCCCTCTATCTCTGGGGCGCCCCCGGCAGTGGCCGCTCTCATCTGTTGCAGGCAGCCTGCCATCAGATGGTCGAGGCTGGCGGTCTGGCCATGTAT
>NZ_JBFGFI010000179.1:0-2449 GCF_041579695.1 Halopseudomonas sp. | reverse complement strand
TGGGTTACCCGCAGGTTGTCTACCCGACCCTCGGCGGTGATGGTAAACGCCAGGGTCACCTCGCCCTGAATGCCGGCAGCCAACGCGCGACGCGGGTAGTTTGGCGGAATGTCCACCAGCGGGGTCACTTCTTCCGACAGCAATGGCCCGGCGGGCGCCGCCGGGGCTGCCTCAGGTGCCGGGGCGGGTGCGGCTGCAGGCGCCGGTGCAACTGCTGTCTCGGCAGCCCTGAGTCCTTCGAGCGCAGGCGCACTGCTGATCTGGATCGAAGTAGGCAGGCTGGGAATGTCGATATCCAGATTTACCTCGGGCGCCAGCTGTGGCGGGGCGCTCGCCGGTTGCGGCTGAGGTAACGGCTTCGGGGGCTCAGGGCGCTCCGGGGCCTCAAGCTGTTGCCGCTGCCGGCTTTCGCTGGCGGTATCACTCACCGCGCGCACAAAGCTCACCCGTGCCAGCTCCTCCTCGGCCATGGTGTCATCACGTGGCGGCATGACCAGGATAACCATCAACGCAAACAGCGCCAGGGCAACCAGCAACGCGCCGACAAAACTGAGCAGCAGACGCATCAACGACCCTCGGCGGCAGCGGTCGCTGCCAGCGCCACATCCTGAACACCAGCCAGGCGCACCTGATCCATCACCTGAATCACCAGCCCGCTGCGCGAATCACGATCGGCCTGGACCACCACGCTGCTGTCTGGCTGATCCACCAGCATCCGCTCGACTACGGCGCGCACCGCGCGCACGTCCACCTGCTGGCGATCGATCCAGATCTCGCCGCCGGGGCTGACCGCGATCAGGATATTGCCCTTGGGCTGCTCGGTCGCGGTCGCGGCTGAAGGGCTCTGCACGGTAATGCCTGCTTCCTTGATGAAGGAGCTGGTGACGATGAAGAAGATCAACATGATAAACACGATGTCGAGCATCGGCGTCATGTCGATACCGGCCTCGTCGTCACTACCTGCGTGGTGTCTGCGCATGCGCATCTAGATAGTCCTATTCAAAACGCAAGCGGTCATTGAGCCGCTGCAACGCCCGGCGTGCCTGTTGATCAAGCCGCGCCAGACAAAATAATCCGCTGATGGCAATCACCATCCCGGCCATGGTGGGTACGGTGGCACGGGATACACCAGCCGCCATCGCGCGGGGGTTACCGTTACCGCTCAAGGCCATCACGTCAAAGACCTGAACCATGCCACTGACCGTCCCCAACAGGCCGAGCAACGGACACAGCGCAATCAATACCCTGACCATGGGCAGATAGCGTTGCAGCCGCACCTGGGCCCGGGAAAGCCAGGCGGCGCGGATAAGCCGCGCCGCGGTACTGCTGCGGTCGGCGCGCGCCAGCCAGCCCTGCTGCAGCTCGCGCGCCTCGCCGGGAAATACCCGGCCGAGGAACCACAGCCGTTCGAGCATCAGCGTCCAGAGCACGATGGTGACAAACAGAATGCTCCAGAGCACCCAACCGCCACTATCGAGGAAATCCCTGAGCTGCCAGAGCCCTTCAGGCATTATCCTTCTCCTCGCCACCCAGATGCAGCGCAATCAGGCCAGCACTCTGCTGCTCGAGCAACTGAATCAATGCCTTGCTGCGTGCAGCAACCAGGCCATGCATGAACAGCAGCGGGATCGCCACGACCAGGCCGAGCACAGTGGTGACCAGCGCCTGGGATATACCGCCGGCCATCAGTTTCGGATCACCGGTACCAAACAAGGTGATGGCCTGGAAGGTGGCAATCATCCCGGTAACGGTGCCCAGCAGACCCAGCAGCGGCGCCACAGCCGCAAGCAGCTTGATCAGCCCCTGCCAGCGCTCAAGAGCAGGCGTTTCCTTGAGAATCGCCTCATCAAGCTTCAGTTCCAGCGTATCCAGCTGCTCGAGACGCGGATGACTGCCGATCACACCCAGCACCCGGCCCAGCGGGTTGTCCCGCTTGAGGTTATCCAGGTCGCCTATCTGCCGGTCGACCCGGTTACTGGTGCGCTGCAGCCAGCCCAGACGCCAGAACGCCAGCAGTAGTCCAAGCAGACCCAGGGTCAGGATCACATACCCGACCACGCCACCCTGATGGACGCGCTCAAGCAGCGAGGGCGTCTGCTGGAGCTGCTGCAGCACATTGCCTCTGGTTGGATCGACTCTGAGATCAGCCAGCCCCTCACGCGGCGCAATAAAGTCATCCACCAGCCCGCGCCCACCCGGCTGACGCTCAGCCACCAGCAGCCGCCCGGCATCAGGCTGGTAGAGCAGATAATCCTCGCCCTGCAGCGCGGTGAACGGACCCACACGGACCACCGGCAATTGGCGCTGTTCGCCATCGATACCGACAACCGGCGCATCGAAACGGCTGATCTTGCCGCTGGCAGTCATGTCCTGCTGCAACATGAACCAGAATGACTCGAGCGCCTCCACCGTGGGGATCCGGCGGCTCTCGGCAAGCTGATCGAGAGTG
>NZ_JBFGFI010000178.1:0-2468 GCF_041579695.1 Halopseudomonas sp. | reverse complement strand
CCTCATACTTGCCCTGGCTGGCTTGTTGAGCGCCTGCAGCGGAACGGACCCGGCGACCAGCAGTCGGACCGAACAACCGCTTGCAGACCGGACGGCAAGCAGCTCGATGGTCGCGGCGGCGCATCCCGCGGCGGTCGAGGCGGGACTGGAGGTAATGCGCAAGGGCGGCCATGCCGTTGACGCGGCCATCGCGGTGCAGATGGTTCTGAGCTTTATCGAAGCGCCGGAAACCGGAATCGGCGGGGGCGGCTATCTACTTCTGCATGAAGGTGAGAGCGGCCGTACCAGTATGTTTGACGGCCGTGAAACCGCGCCCGCAGCCGCCCAGCCCGACCGCTTTCAGGTTCTGGGTCTGGACATGCCCCTGGCGCTGGCCATCCCCAGCGGCTCAGCCGTGGGCGTACCCGGCCTGGTGGCGATGCTCGCCGAGGCGCATCGCGAGCATGGCCGCTTGCCCTGGGAAGACCTGGTCGCTCCGGCGATCCAGTTGGCCGAACAGGGCCTGCCGATGCCGTTGCGGCTTCAGCGCCAGATCCAGCAGGACTGGTCCCTGCGTCTGTTTGCCGATACCCGAGACTACTTCCGCCGCCAGGCAGAAAGCCAGCCGACAATCCTGCGCAATCCGGAGCTCGCCCAGACCCTGCGAACCATTGCCAGGCAGGGACCGAAGGCCTTCTATGCCGGTCCGATCGCCGAGCAACTGCTTCAGAGACTGAGCGAGGCCCGCTGGGGCGCCAACGATATGACGGCGTCCGATCTGGCGACTTACCAGGCGGTTAATCGCGAGGCGGTTTGCCGGCCATATCGCCAATGGACGGTCTGCGGTGCGCCGCCCTCCTCTTCCGGCGGCATTACGCTGCTGCAGATCCTCGGCGTACTGGAGCATTTCGATCTGAGCGCCATGGAACCGGACAGTGTTGCCACACTGCACCTGATTGCCGAGAGCAGTCGACTGGCATTTGCCGATCGCAATCATTACATCGGCGATCCAGCGTATGTTGATGTGCCGACCGATCGCCTGCTCGACCCTGCCTACCTGCGTCAGCGCGCCAGCCTGATCCGCGCCAACAGCGCGATGGAACATGTGCACCCGGGCGACCCTGGATACCGACCCGAGATCGAAGAAGTCGATTTCACACCCGAAACGGATGAAAGAGGCACCTCCCATTTCAGCGTGGTGGACGGGGACGGCAACCTGGTGGCGCTGACCAGCTCCAACGAAGCGCCCTTTGGCAGCCGCATGATGAGCCAGGGGTTTGTGCTGAATAATCAGCTGACCGACTTCAGCTTCACGCCTATGCTGAATGGAATGGCCCATCCCAATGCGGTGGCCGGTGGCAAGCGACCGCGCAGTTCCATGGCGCCGACCATGGTATTCGACGCCATGGGAAGACCACGTCTGATCATTGGGTCGCGCGGCGGCAGCCGGATCATCGGCTATGTGGCCAAGACAGTGATTGGTGTGCTCGACTGGGACATGGACGTACAGGACGCCATAGCGCTGCCCAATGCCCTGGATCGCGGGCTCGGATTGGAACTTGAGGCCGGCACGCGGCTGGAAGCCCTTGCGCCCAGGCTCGAGACGATGGGCCATAAAGTCAGCATCGTACCCATGACCAGCGGGCTGCACGGTATCGAGCGCATTCCAGAAGGCTGGCGCGGCGGAGCGGATCCGCGTCTTGATGGTGTCGCCCGCGGGGATTGAAATCCTGGCCATATGCAGCCGTGTTAGGCTTACAGATAGAATTTAGACGGAGGTAGGCATGACCAAAACGGATGCTTTTGCACTGCCGCCCTGGCAGAAAACGGCCGATGGCGAGTTGCGCAGGGTAGGTGTAGAGCTAGAGATGAATGGTCTCGAGCTGGATGAGATAGCACGGCTGGCAGCCGATTTTCTAGGCTGCGAGGTCAAGAAAACCAGTCGCTATGAACGCTCTCTGCAGGGCGACCCGGCGGGTGAATGGATTGTCGAACTGGACTTCACCCTACTGAAAAGATTGGGCCGCGAACAGCGTATCGAGAATGATCTGGGCGACGAGATCATGAGCTCCGCCGAAGACGTGATCAAGTGGTTCGCCAACGGGCTGGTGCCGCACGAATTGGTTAGCCCGCCGCTACCGATGGACCGCCTTGCGGAGGTCGACCAATTGATCGCGCATCTGCGCGAAGCAGGGGCCAAGGGTACCGGTGACCGTGTAACCAATGCTTTCGGGATGCAGTTCAACCCGGAAGTGCCGGCCTGCGAGGCCAGGACCATAACCGCCTACCTCAAGGCATTTCTGTGCCTGTTCGACTGGCTCAATACCCGCGCCGACATAAATATGACACGCCGTCTGACCAGTTTCGTCGACCCTTTCCCCGGCGCCTATGTAAAGAAGGTGGTTAACCCTGCCTATTGGCCGGACATGGACACCCTGATCGACGACTATCTGGATGCCAACCCGACCCGCAACCGGGCGCTGGACATG
>NZ_JBFGFI010000177.1:0-2486 GCF_041579695.1 Halopseudomonas sp. | reverse complement strand
GTGCTGCTGGGCCTGACCAGCCGCATCAGCACCTTCGCCGTTCAGAGGGACATCAACCAGTTCGGCGGCGAACCGCTGCAGGCGATCCTCCCCGGTGTAGCATTGCAGGAACTCTGGAGCCTTCTGGGCATGGCCGAGAAGGCGCTTTTCATTGTTTCGCTGTTTGTCGTGCTGACCGGTCTGGTCGGCATGCTGACGGCGATCCTCAGCAGTCTCAACGAGCGCAGACGCGAGATGGCCATCCTGCGCTCAGTAGGCGCCAGGCCACGGCATGTATTCAGCCTGCTGCTGCTGGAGGCGGCCAGCCTGGCGCTCGCCGGCATCGTGCTCGGGCTTGGCCTAATGTACCTGTGCCTGTGGATCGCCCAGCCGCTGATCCTGTCACGCTACGGGCTGTTCATCGCCATTACACCCCCGGGGCTCTATGAATGGGCGCTGCTCGGCGCTATTCTGGCCGCCAGTGTGCTGATGGGCAGCATCCCCGCCTGGCGCGCCTACCGGCAGTCGCTCGCCGACGGCCTGTCGATCCGAACCTGACTCAATCTGAAACCTGATGGGGTATTGCATGCGCTATCTTGCCGCCGTGACCACTGCCTGCGCGTTTTCATTCCTGGCGCTGCCCGCCGTGGCCGTAGAGGAACTGAGCTGGGGCGATCTGGTGCCACCCGAGGCGCGCGAGCTGGCTGGCATGCAACAACCGACCCACGACCTCTCGGCCCTTGCCGACACGTTGAGCGATGAAGAGTTCGGCGATCCCGCAGCGCAAATGGAACCGGCAGCGCCGGTGGTGACCTCACTCGATGGCCGCGAAGTGAAGCTGCCCGGCTACATAGTGCCGCTGGGTATCGACCCGGACGGGGCCGTCAGCGAGTTTTTACTGGTGCCCTACTTCGGCGCGTGTATTCACGTGCCGCCGCCACCGTCCAATCAGATCGTTCACGTGCGCAGCGCGAAAGGCATCGAACTGGCGGCGCTGTACCAGCCATTCTGGATCAGCGGGGCGATGCAGGTAGAGCATGTGGAAAGCGATCTGGCCAATGCCGGTTACCGGATCGCCAACGCCAGCGTGGAACCCTATAGCTACTGAGCCCCGGGGATTATCCGGAGAATCACCGGCCGTATCAGCCCTGCTCCAGCGCACGCCGCGCGTATTCGGACCAGCTGTCCAGCATCTGCCGCTGCTGCACCGAAGCACCAGACCGGGCCTGGGCGATTGTATCGAGCAGTTCGGACCACCTGCCGCGTTCCAGCTGAATGGAAGCCGCCCGTATCCAATGGTCTGCCTGTCCGGTGCTCCGGGCCAGCTGTAGCCAAGCGTTTTGCGCGCGCTCGTGGTCCCGCGCCTGCTGCCAGAGCTGGGCCAGTCGCTCGCTGCGATTGCGGCTGACCGGTAACAGCTTTTGCTGCACCAGCGCCTCCAGAAGCCGGGCCGCCTGCCAGGGCGCCCCGGCGGCAACCTGCAGCGCCACCAGATTTTCCAGGTCGGTCTCACTCAGACGGATACCGCCCTCGTAGGCCAACCGCAGCGTGGCAGCCGCGTCAACCTGTCGGCGATCCAGGCTCTGCACCCCGGCCAGCTGACGCCATATCTGTGCATTGTGCGGCTCGCGGCGCAGCAGCACGCGGAACCACTTTTCCGCAGCCTGATAACGCTGCAGCCGGTAGTTCATGCCCGCCAATAGCTGGTACCAGATCGCCTCTACACCGGGATCCTCGCGTACTACCTGTTCTGCCAGCGGGATCGCCTTGCTGTAACGCTCCAGTCGGTTGTAAAGCTGGACCAGCAGGCGCCGTGTGTCCAGCGGCAAGCGGCCAGCAGCCAGCTCGGTCTCGAGCAGGCTGACTGCTTCAGCGTTCTCTCCGGCCTGCGCCAGCAACTGCGCCAGGTTACGCCGGTCCTGACTGGCCGCCTGATCGTCCAGTTGCTTCTGGGCGAGCGCCTTGCGTAACCAGTCGATTGCCTCGGCATTGCGTTGACGCTCGATCGCCAGGTAGCCCAGCCGCTGCTGCACCAAAGCGCGCTCCAGGCTCCGCGGCTCGGTGGTGGATAAAGCGGCTTCCAGCTGAATTCTGGCTGCGGCGAAATCCTTACTTTGCTGCGCCTCGCGCGCACCGTTCAGCGCCTGGAATACCTGCGGATCGATAGTCTGCTGCGCCTGGGCACTGCAGGCGACGGAAAGCAGGAGCCACAGCAGAATACGCATCAGCGGCGTCCCTCCAGGCGGAAATACAGTGTCTTGGTCGCTTCACGGGCAACCGGCTGACCATTTTCCCGGCGCGGAGCAAAGCGCCAGCGGCTCGCCGCGCGGCGGGCTTCACGCTCGAAAACCCCCGTTGGCTCTGCATGGGTTACCCGCAGGTTGTCTACCCGACCCTCGGCGGTGATGGTAAACGCCAGGGTCACCTCGCCCTGAATGCCGGCAGCCAACGCGCGACGCGGGTAGTTTGGCGGAATGTCCACCAGCGGGGTCACTTCTTCCGACAGC
>NZ_JBFGFI010000176.1:0-2501 GCF_041579695.1 Halopseudomonas sp. | reverse complement strand
TTGCACGCCAAACTGAGCGGCTGTGGCGGAATACTCGAAGCCCTGGGGCATTTCGGCTTTCTGGGTCCCATGGGTATCGACTCCGAATTGCCTGGTCTGGGTATCAAGGGCAAGGCCGAGCTGGTGATGGTCTACCACCGCTTGCCCTACGAAGAGGTGATCGAGGACGGCCAGCTGATACGCCGTCCGCCGTCGTCGCCCAACGGCATCCTGCCGACGCTGCTGAGCTTCTTCTCCCAGGGCCAGCAAGGCTCCTGGGTTGCGTGGTCGATCCATGATCCGCGCAAGGACCGCGGATTCGAGGTGCATACCAAGGTCGACAGCGAGCGCTATCCGAACCTGGTCGCGGCGCGGGTGGCCCTGAGCAAGAACGATGTGGATGTGTTCTACAAGCGGTTCTCGAAAGAAGCTTTCTGGCCTACCTTGCACACCTTTTGGGAGCGGGCGATTTTTCGCGAGGAAGACTGGGCAGTGTTCCTCAAGGTCAACCAGCTGTTTGCCGAGCGTACGGCCGCCGAGGCCGCAGAGGGCGCGGTGGTCTGGCTGCACGACTACAACCTGTGGATGGTGCCGGCATACCTGCGCCCGCTGCGTCCGGATCTGACCATCGCGTTCTTCCATCACACCTATTTCCCGTCCGCCGACGTATTCAACGTGTTGCCCTGGCGCCGCGAGATTATCGGCAGCCTGCTGCAGTGCGATTATGTGGGCTTTCATATCCCGCGGCAGTCGGAGAATTTCGTCGACGTGATACGCGGCGTCGCACCGGTCGAGGTGCTGCAGACCCAGGACTGCGCCCCGCGCTTTCTCAGCTACGGTTGCGCGGTGGGCCTGGACAACATGACCCGCAGCGTGGCGGTGCACGGTCGGCATATCGGCCTGGGCGCGCATCCGGTGGGCCTGGATGTAGGCCGGGTGAAGGAAGTCATCGATCAGCCCGAGTGCCAGGAGCAGATGGAAACCCTGCGTGAACAGCTCAAGGGTCTGCGCGTGGTGTTGTCGGTCGAGCGGCTGGACTATACCAAGGGTATTCTGGCCAAGATGCTTGCGTTCGAGGCGCTGCTGGACGCGCATCCCGAGCTTGTCGGCAAAGTATCACTGCTGACCATCTGCGTGCCGGCCGCGGCGGAAATGACCATCTACGACACGCTGTTGCAGCAGATCGAACAGGCCGTGGGACGCATCAACGGACGCTTCTCACAGGTCGGCTGGACCCCGGTGCATTTCTTCTACCGGGCCTTCCCGTTCCGCGATCTGATTGCCTATTACCTGATGGCCGATGTGATGTGGATTACGCCGCTACGCGACGGTCTCAACCTGGTGGCCAAGGAATATGTAGCCACCCAGGGCCTGTGCGAGGGCAGAGGGGTACTGGTGCTGTCGGAATTCGCCGGCGCCGCCGCCGAACTGCACGGCGCCCTGTTGACCAACCCCCACGATCCGCACGACCTGCGCGATACCCTCTACGTGGGTCTGACCCTGGGGCGTGCTGATCGGGAATCACGTATTCGTTCGATGTTTGCGATTGTGCAGCACAATGACATCAAGCGCTGGGGCGATGAGTTCCTGCAGGCGGTACACGACAGCCGTCAGGAGGGGATCAGGTATCTGGCGGAGAAGGGTGAGTAATAGGGCAAGAAATCAAGGTCAAAATGGATTCCCGCCTTCGCGGGAATGACGGAGTGTCTGGGGGCGGGAATGACGCGGTTTGACCGTCCACCGGCAATACGCCGGGCCATTAGCCTGACAGGCATGTTGCGCGGCAGCACCTTTGCTAGACTGGCGCGATGACCAAACCTACTCCTGACGATCTGCTGCCGGCTGATTTTGACCACTATGTGCTTTCCTGCCTGGCCGATGCGCCGGGCGGGGTCGACGAGTTTTCGCTGATCAAGAAGCTTGCGGAGCGTTTTCCCGACACCCTGTTTGCCGTGCCGGGGGCGCTGCGCGACCCGCTATTGCTGTTTCAGATGCACTTTCTGCTTTTCCATGCGCTGTATCGGCTGTCCGACAGTCTTGCCGGGCAGGCTCTTGAGCTGCAGGTGCATGCCTTGAGCATTCGCGTGCTGCCGCGGGCCGGGGCGGGGCAGCAGGGTACGCGGTTGAGCAAATCTGACCCGCTTCGCAGCTACTACATGGACTGGGAACAGTGGCTGACGACGCAGGGCGAGGATGTGGAGCGCCTGCTCAGCGGTTTTCGTCAGGGCAACTTCGCGGTCAGCCAGCAGGAGGTCGACGCTGCGCTGGGCACCTTCGAGTTGGCGGAGCCGGTCGACGCGCGGCGCATCAAGCAGCGATATCGTGAATTGATGAGCGCGCACCACCCCGACAAGGGGGGTAGCACCGAGAGAGTGCAGGATGTCAATCAGGCGCTGTTAATACTCCAACGCTATTACGGGAAGCCCTGAAGTCGCCAATCACTCTAAGGAAGCAGCGTACTTGTCATGCTTTTTTGACTATAGTCATGGATAAGGGATTGCGACAAAGCGCCGCACCTGTAC
>NZ_JBFGFI010000175.1:0-2531 GCF_041579695.1 Halopseudomonas sp. | reverse complement strand
TTGTTGGTGCTGGGCGCACAACACAACCGCCAGCAGGATTTCGAACTCTATCTAAAGCAGCTCAACAGCCGACTGGCCCAGTTCCAGGGCAATCTTGAAGAAGCTCATGACGCCTATACCGGCTCCCTGGAAGCGGGTCGGGAGCTGGATGGCGCGATCCGTGATCAGGTCCAGGGGCTGCATGGCGAAGTCAGTTCAGCCACCGATCTGGAAACGCTGAAAACCAATGTGCAGAACAAGCTGGACGCGTTGCTGGTTGACGTCCAGCAATCGCGCACACTGCATCTTGACCGCGAACAGCAGGTCGCCGGGCGGCTGAAAACCATGGTTGATCGTGTCCAGGCAATGGAAGTTGAGGCGACGTCATTTCGTAACCATCTGGAAGAGCAACGCCAGAACGCCATGATCGACGCGCTGACAGGCCTGCCCAACCGAGCCGGTCTGCAGAAGCGCATGGACGAGGAATATGAGCGCTGGCAGCGCTATGGCGGTCAACTGCTGCTGGTAGTACTCGACGTGGATCACTTCAAGCGCGTCAACGACAAATTCGGGCACCTGGCGGGCGACAAGGTACTCAGGCTTATCGCCCAGCAGCTGTCTCGCCGGCTACGCAAATCGGATTTCATCGGGCGCTTCGGTGGCGAGGAATTTGTCATTTTGATGCCCGGCACCAGCGTCGCCAAGGCCGCAATGGTGCTCGAAGAGCTGCGGTCGGGTATCGAGCAAAGCCCTTTTCACTTCAAGAACGAGCGGGTCACCATCACCATTTCTATCGGCTACACCGACTTCCGTGAGGGCAATACACTGGATCAGGTCTTTGAACGGGCCGATCAGGCGATGTACCGCGCTAAAGACAGCGGACGCAACCGCCTGGAACAGGCGGGCTGAAAGATCTAGCCTGGCCAGGTAGCAACGTAATCTCCATCGGGGTCGTGGCGCTGGGCCTGAAAAGCCACATTGAAAGCTCTACCGCCCCGCGGATCGTGGCCGACACCTGCGATATAGGCCCAGTTGCCCCAGTTACTGGCTACGTCATAGTCGATCAGCTGCTGCTCGAACCAGGCCGCACCCAGGCGCCAGTCCTGCTGCAACTCATTCACCAGATAGCTCGCCGCAATCTGCCGCCCACGATTGGACAGATAACCAGTGGCGTTAAGCTCGCGCAGGCAGGCATCGACGAAGGGTCGGCCGCTCGTGCCCTCACGCCAGTCTATCCAGCGCTGATCAGTGCCGCCCTGAGGCGTGCCACCAGCATGGCCGCCAAAACGAAAGAAGGCGACGCCGTTCACACGCAGACTTAGGCGAAAAAACTCACGCCAGAGCAATTCGAACCAGAGCCAGTAGGTCGACTCGTTGGCACCATGGATATGTTCATGGGCTCGCAGCTCATCCATCACCCGGCGGGGCGACAGGCAACCGTGGGCCAGCCAGACCGAGAGCTTCGAGGAGGCATAGCGGCCGAGCAATGCGTTGCGAGTTTCCTTGTAATGACGTACTGCCTTGCTGTCCCAGAGATAGTCATCCAGCCAGGCTCGGCCAGAACTCTCACCAGCCCCCTCGGGCAACGCCGAGCGCGGATCTGCGGGCACAGCCTTTAGCCCAAGGTCGTCAAGCAAGGGGATAGCTTGCAGCAAAACCGCTGCGCCCGTCGGCAGAGGCGCCAGGGTAGTTGGCGCAGGCAATGGCGCATGCGCCGGCGTGCGCTTTTCTATCTGGTTGCGAAAACGGGTGAATACCCGTGGGAGCTGTTCCAGAGCGAAGGGCAACTGCGACGGATCAAACAGCGCATTGGTTTCCACCAGGTTCAAGCCAATATCCTCGGGCAGGCCCTGCCGAACTCGACCCAGGATTGCCTGCTCGTTTGGCGCATGCTCGGCGTGGGTGAACAAAGCACGCACGCCGAGTTTCTTGCACAGCACCGGTAGCACCTGTTCCGGGCATCCCTTCAACACCAGCAGATCCGAGCCTTGCGCCTGCAACGATCGTCGTAGCTCGACCAGGCTGTCGAGGATGAACTGCGCTCGTCTAGCGCCGCAGGGGAGCAACCCTTGATCATCCGGTCTGAACCAGCGCGGATCCAGACAATACACGGGCAGGCACTCACCGTACTGCATCGCAGCATCAAGAACGGGGTTGTCGTCTAAGCGCAGATCTTGTTTGAACCAGAGAAGACTGACCATGCTTTGATTAACCTGTACGAAACCAATACATCAATGGTATTTTGCATAAGATCAAAATGCCAGGAGCAAAAGCCCGTGAGTCAATCCACGCCGACCCGTTTACCCTGTCGCGGTTGTCTTTCCAGTTGCCGTCACCGCTCCTACTGTGAGGGCAAGCCATGGCGGGCTGATTTTCAGCCTGATTTCCAGCCAACTAAAAAATCCCGCCACTGAGGCGCTGCAACCCGTGAGAGGTCGTGCTAGCCTGCTGCCTTTATCAAGCAGAGTCTGCACCCATGCTGCGCCGATTGACCTCTCTGTTCTGCCTGAGTCTCCTGCTCGGTGGCTGCGCCCCTATGCTGGAGATCGATG
>NZ_JBFGFI010000174.1:0-2558 GCF_041579695.1 Halopseudomonas sp. | reverse complement strand
CTGTCGATCACCTACACGCGCCTGTACATCCTGATCTTTGGTCTGATGGTGTTCTTCGCGCTGCTGCTGGTGATGAAGCGCACTTCGCTGGGCCTGAAGGTCCGCGCCGTCTCGCAGAACCGCGCCATGGCCCGCGCTGTGGGCGTGCGCTCGAGTTGGGTAGACGCCCTGACCTTTGGCCTGGGCTCTGGCGTGGCGGGCATTGCCGGTGTGGCCCTGTCGCAGATTACCAACGTCGGGCCCAATCTGGGCCAGGCCTACATCATCGATTCGTTCATGGTCGTGGTGTTCGGCGGCGTCGGCAACCTCTGGGGCACGCTGGTGAGCGCCATGAGCCTGGGGCTGATCAACAATTTCCTGGAGCCCTACGCTGGCGCGATGCTGGCCAAGGTCATGGTGCTGATCATGCTGATCCTGTTCATCCAGAAACGGCCCAAGGGACTCTTCCCGCAAAAAGGACGCGCAGCGGCAGACTGATGCGCCGATGCGCGTTGCTGCTCAAGCCAATGATTATTGAGAGGGAAGTATGCTGATCCAACGTCTATTACTGAACGACCGGGGCGGTATGGTCGTGCTCGGACTGGTCGCCCTGATGGCGATCCTGGTGCCGGTGCTCAACCTCGCCGTGCCACCGGAATCCCCGTTCTATGTATCCAATTTCACAGTCGGGTTGCTCGGCAAGTTTCTCTGCTTTGCACTGCTGGCGTTATCCGTCGACCTGATCTGGGGCTATGCCGGCATCCTGTCGCTGGGCCACGGCGCCTTTTTCACCCTGGGCGGCTACGGGATGGGCATGTACCTGATGCGCCAGATCGGTGACCGCGGCGTGTATGGCCATCCCGAACTGATGGACTTCATGGTGGTGCTCAACTGGGAAACCCTGCCCTGGTATTGGCAGGGCTTCGACATGTTCTGGTTCGCGATGCTGATGGTGCTGCTGGTTCCGGGTGTACTGGCCCTGGTATTCGGCTGGCTGGCGTTTCGCTCACGGGTGACCGGCGTGTACTTTGCGATCATCACCCAGGCGCTCACCTATGCCTTGATGCTGGCGTTCTTCCGCAACGAGATGGGTTTTGGCGGCAACAACGGGCTGAATGATTTCAAGGATATTCTCGGCTTCGATCTGAGCGCCGACTCCACACGGGCCGGTTTGCTGATTGCATCGGCCATCGCGTTGATTCTCGGCTATCTGGCCTGCCGCTATATCGTCACCTCGCGCATGGGCCGGGTGATCGTTGCCATCCGCGATGCGGAAAGCCGCACCCGGTTCTCCGGCTATCAGGTCGAGTCCTACAAGCTCTGGCTGTTCGTGTTCTCGGCGATGCTGGCTGCAGTTGCCGGTGCGCTCTATGTACCGCAGGTGGGCATCATCAACCCGGGGGAATTCTCGCCGCTCAACTCCATCGAGATGGTCGTCTGGGTCGCCACCGGAGGCCGCGGCACATTGTTCGGCGCGCTGGTCGGTGCGTTCTCGGTAAATTACGCCAAGACCTTCTTCACCACATTCTCGCCGGAAACCTGGCTGTTCATTCTCGGCGGCCTGTTCGTGCTGGTCACGCTGTTCATGCCCAAGGGGCTGGTCGGTCTGGCCGGCCGTCTGCTGCGCAAGGGAGACAAGAAATGAAGACCACAGAGCAACTGCGCGAGACCTGGCGCCGGGATCAGGTGTTCGATTTTGTCCAGTCGCCGCCGGCGTTCGACAGCGTGGTCGATACCACCCACGGTCCAATACTGTATGTCGAGAATGTCAGCGTCAGTTTTGATGGCTTCAAGGCATTGAACAACCTGGACCTGACTATCGACGAGGGTGAGCTGCGCTGCATCATCGGCCCCAACGGCGCCGGCAAAACCACGATGATGGATGTGATCACCGGCAAGACCAAACCCGACACCGGCAGCATCTGGTTCGGCCAGCGGATCGATCTGCTCAAACGTTCCGAGCATCAGATCGCCCGCGGCGGCATTGGCCGCAAGTTCCAGAAGCCCACCGTATTCGAGGCGCTGTCGGTGTTCGAGAACCTGGAGTTGGCGACTGCCTCGAAAAAGAACGTCTGGTACACGCTCAACCATGACCTGACCGGTGAGCAGCGCGATCGTATCGACGAGGTCCTGCGCCAGATCGGGCTGACCGAGCATTACCACCAGGAAGCCGGGGCGCTGTCCCATGGCCAGAAGCAGTGGCTGGAGATCGGCATGCTGCTGGTGCAGAACCCGCGGGTGCTGTTGGTGGATGAGCCGGTTGCCGGCATGACGGGGGAAGAAGTCGAAAAGACCGCCGAGCTGCTCACATCGCTGGCCGGACGGCATTCAGTGATCGTGGTGGAACACGACATGGCTTTTGTCCGTTCCATCGCGCGCAAGGTCACGGTGCTGCACCAGGGGTCGGTGCTGGCCGAAGGCAGCATGGATCAGGTGCAAAACAATCCGCGCGTCATTGAAGTCTATCTGGGAGAGTAATCCGTGCTGCGCATTCAAAAAATCAATCAGCTGTACAACCAGAGCCACATCCTCTGGGACCTGGATCTGGAAGTACGCGAAGGCACCTGTGGCTGCCTGCT
>NZ_JBFGFI010000173.1:0-2620 GCF_041579695.1 Halopseudomonas sp. | reverse complement strand
GTTGACGATGCTTATGCAGCACATGCCCGATGTGCCGATCAAATATTCGCTGGCCAATCGCCTGCGCCAGCAGCAACGCATGAAGAGCGGCGACCAATTCTGCTCGATTCCGATGTTGCGCCGCGCCGACAGTGACCAGCTAGGCTACTTCATCCCGTTCATGGCCAGCACGCCGATCCAGGCCGTGGTGCGCCGCGAGGATCTGGCACGCTTGCCACTGGTAAACGGCCACCTGTCGCTGGACCGGCTCCTGCAGGAAACCGACTTGCAGGTCGGCATTTCCACTCACCGGACCTATCCGCCGGGTATCGCCAGCTGGCTTGAGGAGGCAGTGAAGTTGGGCAGGGCAGAATCGGCCAGCGGCACACAAAGTGGCGAAAACCTGCTGCTGATGGTCAGTCATCACAGGCTGGACCTGACCTTCGAATTCCCGATTATCATCCAGAGCATTGATGAGCAGCGAAGCCTGCACGAGCCGCTGGTGAGCGTGCCTTTGCTGGAACATCAGGACCTGGTGGAAACAGGCATCTATTGCACGCGGGATGCCTGGGGCAAGGCGATGGCTCTGCGCCTGGACGGCGCAG
Organism: Halopseudomonas sp.; assembly: GCF_041579695.1. Lineage (GTDB taxonomy): Bacteria > Pseudomonadota > Gammaproteobacteria > Pseudomonadales > Pseudomonadaceae > Halopseudomonas. Next base: position 2,036 of record NZ_JBFGFI010000173.1, on the reverse strand, counting down.
TAAGAGCCATCGCGGCCAAACCCGATGGCTTTCTTGAGTTCTACCGCCAGCGAGTGCCTGCGGAAACCTACCAGATATTTGCCGCCAGGCTGCGTGATTACTATCTGCACAGATCCTTGCTTACGCAGGATTTCGGGCCGCTGCCGGCAACCGGGACGTTACTAAGCAGCCATCCTTGAGTCCGCTACGCCAACCAGACCATCAACCTCTTTCGCGGTAACGCGCCGGCGTCACCCCCTGCCAGCGTCTGAATGCCCGCACGAAGGCGCCCTCGTCGGAAAAACCCAGACCCTCGGCAATCTCCGCAACGCGCTGATCACCCTGAAGCGCCCGACAGGCCACCTGTTGCAATACACTTTCGCGCAGGCTTTTGAATGACAGTCCTTCCTCACCGAGGCGACGGTTGAGATGGCGCCCGCTCAGGTCCAGCTCCGCTGCCACCCGCTCCTTGCCCCAGCGCGGATGCAGACGCACCAGCCGCTGTACGTCTGCGGTCAGGCTGTGCTGGCCGAGCGCTTCAAGCGTCTGGTCGGCCAGTTGGCGCAAATGCTCGCGCAACGCACCGTTGGCCTGGATCAACGGCAGCTGTAGCTGGTCCGCGGCGAAGCCCAGACTGTTATGTGCTGCGCCAAACTGCAGCGGGCAATCGATCAGCTGCGCGTATTCATCCGGCGCAGTGAGCGGCGCGTGACTGAGCCAGATGCCGGCAGGGCGGAAGCGCCCTCCAGTGGACCAGCGGGTCAGGTTGAGCTGGGTGGCCAGTACGGCCTCGACGCGCTCGGCCCGGCGCACCGAGTAATCCGGCTGGTAATCGATAAACACCAGCTCCCCGGCGTGGCGAATACTGAATTCTCCGCCATCGCCGATCACTGGTGCGTATTCAATCAGCTCTTCCAGGGCCTCGCCGAGGGTGTCGGAGGTGACCAGCAGCATACCGGCGCTATCGAGATGGCCGATCTGCATCTCCAGGCCCAGGCGCAATCCGGCCAGTGGATCACAGGTAGCGGCACAGAAGGCTTCCCACAGTGCGTCCTGCGTGGCCAGGGGCACACGCTGCGCCGGTCGCAGTTCAGCCAGCAAGTGCCCGGGCAGGGCCAGGCCGAGCCGCTGCGCTGCCTGCACTATCGCCTGGCTGTAAAGCGGCGTCACGCTGTGTTCGGAAGTCTCGCCCATGGCCTGAATTGCCGGTCCTATGTCCTGTTTGGTGCGATACGCCCCCCGGCGCATCCACTAGACTGGCAAGCATAACAACAAAGACTCCCGAGGTAGCACCCATGTATGCAGTGATTGGAGCAGGTCCGATGGGCCTGGCCGCAGCCCGCAATCTTCAGAAGCTCGACATCCCCTTCACCGGTTTCGACCTGCACAGCGACGTGGGCGGGTTGTGGGATATCGATAATCCGCACAGCACCATGTACGAGACCGCGCACCTGATCTCGTCCAAGCGCATGACGGAGTTCAAGGAATTCCCGATGGCGGATGACGTTGCGTCATATCCGCATCACAGCGCGCTGAAAACCTACTTCCAGGATTTTGCCGAGCACTTCGGCTTGCGCCAGCATTATGAGTTCAACACCCGCGTGCTGACCGTCGAGCCCGTGGGTGAGCAATGGAGGATCATCACCGAGCGCGACGGACAACAGCAGACGCGGATGTTCGATGGTGTACTGATCGCCAACGGCACCCTGCACAAGCCCAACATGCCCCCGCTGCCTGGTGAGTTCGACGGCGAGCTGATGCACTCCTGCGATTACCGCACGCCCGATGTATTCAAGGGCAAGCGGGTGCTGATTGTCGGCTGCGGCAACTCCGGCGCGGATATCGCCGTGGACGCCGTGCACCATGCAAAGTCAGTGGATATCAGCCTGCGCCGCGGCTATTACTTCCTGCCCAAATTCGTCAAAGGCCGACCCATCGACACCCTGGGCGGCAAGGTCAAGCTGCCGCGCCCGCTCAAGCAACGTATCGACGGCGCGATGATCCGCATGATCATCGGCAAGCCCTCCGATTATGGTCTGCCCGACCCTGATTACCGC
>NZ_JBFGFI010000172.1:0-2648 GCF_041579695.1 Halopseudomonas sp. | reverse complement strand
GATTTCAATACCAATGCCACCGCGGAAATGGGTGCCTCGCTGGGCACCGATACAGCAAAGACCGGCGATGTCAGCATCACTGCGCTGGATCGCACCGTACACCAGCAGGTCAAGTCGGGTGTCACGGTCGGCAGCAACACGCTGTTCCGCACTGTCGGGGCCAAGCCGATAGCGGGCGTCGCTGCGATGCAGAACGGCGTGAACAACCTGATCGACAGCAAAAAGCCCTCGGGTATCGACGTACCCAAGGATGGCGATGGCAAGATCTCCTTCAAGGGCGGCCTGGCTTTTACCATGAACCTGTCCGATCACGAGGCTTATGCCTTCCTGGGCAACAACCAGGCCGGCCAGGCGCAAGCGCCGAGCATACAGTCCACGGGTAATCTGCTGCTGGCCAGCGCCATTGACCTGGGCACGGACAACGCCTCGATCGCCGGTGGTAACGACAATGCAGCGCATGGCGATGACCAGGGCGCCTGGCGCACCTCGGCAGAGGCGGCAGTGGCTTCGCCGAGTAGCAGGACCACGGGCAGTAACCAGACCGGCTCCTCGGAAAAGAGCCTGGCGGTGGCCCTCAATTTCGCCATTAACAGTGGCGATGCCGTGGCTGAAATCGGCGATTACGTGGAGATCTCGGCGGCCAATGTCGGTGTGCTGGCGCGCCAGAAAGTGCCGATTTCTTCGGCTTATGATAAGTGGGACTCCTTCTCCGATGTGTTGAGCAAGTTCAACGGCATTGGCGGCATGCAGAACAATATTCTTTCGTCCTTCGCCAATGCCGGCACCTCGGCAGACAATTCGGCTACCGGCGGCTCCCTGAACGTGGTCATCAACGACCTGGATACCAAGGCGTGGGTCGGCGACAACGTCAAGATCACCACCACGGGAACGGCGGATTGGTCTGCCGGCCGGATAGTGGCCGGCAATATGGTGGCGCCCACGTTGTTTGATACCACTATTCCGTTCAAGACCATCGATTACAGCTTCGATTTCACTCGTTCCGTGGACGTACAGGCTTACAACCTGAATGAAAGCGTTCACCTGGCCGGCAACCTCGGCACCCTTGGGCTCTTGCCGAACGGCAATGGCACCAATGAAAAAGGTAAATCCGTCGGCGGCAGCATCAGCTTTGTCCAGCAGACAGCCACCGCTGTTGCCGGCATTGGCGCTGCCACCGTGTCAGTAGCGGGGGATGTGGGTATTCAGGCGCACACCGACGAACGCCATTTTCTGATTACGCCCTCGTCCGGTTCCGGTAAGGGTCTGGGATTCAACGGCGTCATGGCGATTCTCAACAGTGAGTCGCTCACCCACGCCTCGCTGAGCAACCAGGCCAGAGTCAATACGACGGGTTTGCATGTGCTGGCTGATCATGACTTTGGCAACTGGGCTGCGTCCGGCGCATTCAATAAATCAGACGAATCGGCCATGGGCCTGTCCGTAGCGATCAACATCGCCCAGGGCGATACCAAGGCGTTCATCGGCGATAACACCGGCGAGCAAGCCAAGGTGGGCTTCAAGAACGGGTCACAGCCTGCCCCTGACGCCCCAACCACGCCGGCGCCGGATCCACGTGGCATTGTGGCCAACGAAGTGCGTGTCAGGGCGCGCAGTGCAGGCACCAACGGCTCACTGGCAGTAGCGGGTGCCGTTGTCACTGAGCCCAACAACGATCCGGGAAAAGCGGAGCAGTTCGAGAACTGGTGGAGCGGGTTGGGAGGCAAGGCGGCGGACAGCCATAGCGCTGCAGTCTCAGGCGCGGGTGCGGCCTCGATAGGCAGTGCGGCAGGTGACGGCGCAAACGAGCCGGCCAACCCGCCCGCTGGCGAGGATGCGCAGGTCGACGCTGACAAGACGGGCCTCGCTGCCGCCGGCAGTCTGACGGTCTCGGTGAATAATCTGGATGCCAAAGCGCTCATCGATAATGCCGTCATTAGTGGCAAGGGTGGCGCCGATGTTGATGTAACGGTACAGGCCCTGGAAAAGGTGATTTCTGCCTCGGCATCGGGTGGCGCAGCCCTGGCCAAACTGGGTGCCAATTCTCCCTCCAACCAGAACACCATCGCCGGTGCGATTGCCTACCAGATCAGCTTCAACGACGCGCTGGCATGGATTCAGGACACGACCATCACCAATGCCGGTGATGTGAATGTGCAGGCGCTGCACGGTGGTGAGCTCACGTCCGTGGCGCTGGCGCTGGCGGTCACCAGTTCGAACCAGAACACACAGAACAGCAACAACGGCGCATTGTCGATCTCCGGTGCGCAAATCTATGACGGCACCTCGGCGCGTATCGATAACAGCTCGATTACCAGCAACGATGACGGTGACGACAGTCTCGAAGTGTCTGCCTACAACAACGCGTCTATCGGTGTGGGCGGCGGTTCACTGTACTTGGGCGGCAAGAAGGGCGGCGGGCTGGCAATTACCTTCGCCGAAATCAATGACCCCAGCGCTATGCTGGCAGGGGTCAATCCGGACGCGAACAATGTGCTGAGCTCGGCGCATAACGAGGATGTGTACAGCGGCTCGGCAGTCGAGGCCGTCATCAGTGGCGTTGACGGGACGCGCAGCACCCTGACCGATTTCGACAGCGTCACAGTCTCTGCCAGCGCCGTGAACAGGATCGGTCTCGGCGCGGCAGGTGG
>NZ_JBFGFI010000171.1:0-2649 GCF_041579695.1 Halopseudomonas sp. | reverse complement strand
GCCCTGGCTACGCTGGAGGGTGGCGACATCATGCCGGTAGGCAATGGTGCGGTACTGGTGGGCATGGGCGAGCGCTCCTCCCCCCAGGCAATCGGCCAGTTGGCCAAGGCCCTGTTCGACAGCGGCACCGCTGACCGGATCGTTGCCTGCCAGATTCCCAAGAGCCGTTCTGCCATGCACCTGGATACCGTTTTTACCTTCTGCGGCGGCAATGTGGTGACTACCTTCAAAGAGGTCGCCGATCAGATGGTCTGTTACGACCTGCGGCCGGGCAAGGGCGACAAACATCTTGCGTTCGAGCAGGATCCACGACCCCTGTTCGACGTTGTGGCCGATGTGCTCGGATACCCCTCGCTGGAGATAGTCGCCACCGGTGGCGAAACCCCGGCCGAAAGGGAGCGCGAACAGTGGAACGACGGCAACAATGTGCTCGCCCTGAGTCCCGGTGTCGTTATTGGCTACGACCGCAATGACGACACCAACGCCGCACTCGAAGCAGCGGGCATTGAAGTACTTGCGATACCCGGCGCTGAACTGGGCCGCGGCCGAGGCGGCGGGCGCTGCATGAGCTGTCCGACCATACGAGATGCAGTCTGACAACGCAGGAGTTTACCCATGGCCTTTAATCTCAAGAACCGGCATTTCCTGACACTGCGCGATTTCACGCCGCGGGAAATCGGTTTTCTGCTCAAGCTTTCCGCTGATCTCAAAACGGCCAAATACGCTGGCACCGAAGTGCCACAACTGAGGGGCAAGGACATTGCCCTGATCTTTGAAAAGAACTCCACCCGCACCCGCGTCGGTTTTGAAGTTGCTGCATTCGACCAGGGCGCGCGCGTCACCTATCTTGGGCCCACGGGTACGCATATCGGTCATAAGGAATCGGTCAAGGACACTGCTCGGGTCCTGGGCCGGGTGTATGACGCGATTGAATACCGGGGATTCGGCCAGGCACTGGTGGAGGAGCTGGCGCAGTATGCCGGCGTGCCGGTCTACAACGGCCTGACGAACGAGTTTCACCCCACACAGATACTCGCCGACTTTCTCACCATGCAGGAAAACGTGGAAAAACCCCTGCGCGAGGTCGCGTTTGTGTTCATCGGGGACGCCGCCAATAACATGGGCGACAGTCTGCTTATCGGCGGCGCCAAGATGGGTATGGATGTACGGCTGTGCGCGCCCAAAGCCTGCTGGCCTACAGAAGCGATTCAGCAGGAAGCCAGAACCATCGCCGAAACCACCGGCGCCCGAATCATGATTACCGAAGACATCGATGCGGCCGTGAAAGATGTGGATTTCGTGTATACCGACGTATGGGTGTCGATGGGCGAGCCGAAGGAGAAGTGGGCCGAGCGGATAAAACTGCTGCAGCCTTACCAGGTCAATGCTGACCTGATGAAGAAGACCGGAAACCCCCGTGTAAGGTTCATGCACTGCCTCCCCGCATTCCACAATACGGAAACCGCAGTCGGCAAGGAGATACAGGCGGAATTCGGCATCGATGCCATGGAAGTGACCGACGAGGTATTTGAAAGCCCGGCCTCGATCGTGTTCGACCAGGCGGAAAACCGGATGCACACCATCAAGGCGGTGCTTGTAGCCACCCTCGGACCATGACAACGGGAGTGATGACATGCTCGTAGTCGCAGCCCTCGGAGGCAACGCCTTGTTGCGGCGTGGCCAACCGCTCACCGCCCAGGCTCAGCGCGCCAATGTAAGAATTGCAGCGCAGGCGCTCGCCAGCATCATCCGCGCCGGCCATCAGCTGGTTGTCACCCATGGCAACGGCCCACAAGTCGGCTTGCTGGCTCTGCAAGGCGCCGCGTACAAGCCGGACGAGGCTTATCCCCTCGACGTTCTGGGCGCAGAAACAGAAGGCATGATCGGTTATATCATCGAGCAGGAACTGGAAAACGCGCTGGATCATGACCGGCCGGTGGCCACCTTGCTGACCCAGGTACTGGTCGACAAGGACGATCCTGCCTTCAAGAAACCGACCAAGTTTGTCGGCCCGGTATACGAGCGCGAAGAAGCCGAAGCCAAGGCCCAGGCCGCCGGCTGGCATATAGCGCGGGACGGCGACAAATGGCGGCGGGTTGTGCCCTCCCCCAAGCCACTGGAAATACCCGACATGCGGGTGCTTAAGCTATTGCTGGAGCAGAATGTAGTCATCATTTGCGCTGGCGGCGGCGGCATTCCGATACTGCGCCGGGAAGATGGCAGCATGGTCGGTGTGGAAGCGGTAATAGACAAGGATGCAGCCAGTGCGTTGCTCGCTCGCCAGCTGGGCGCCGATGCCTTGCTGCTGCTGACAGACGTGGATGCGATCTACCGCGACTTCGGCAAGGACAATGCTACCGCCATCGCCACGCTTACTCTCGCCGAAGCCCGCAACCTGGATCTGCCTGCCGGCTCGATGGGCCCCAAACTGGCGGCTGCAAATGATTTTGCCGCCAGTGGTGGCATCAGCGGGATCGGTCGTCTGGAAGACGCTTTAGCCATTCTCGAGCGCCAGGCTGGCACCAGCGTGATCAGCTAGCCGAAATAATCCTGCATCCAGCCAAACAGGATCTCGATATCTACCTCTGCCAGAGGCAGCTGTTTGAAATCATGGCCTACCTCATCTTCCATGGTGACAAATTGGTAAAG
>NZ_JBFGFI010000170.1:0-2817 GCF_041579695.1 Halopseudomonas sp. | reverse complement strand
GCCCGCGCCTTCAATGCGATGCAGGCATCCCAGCAAAACGTCGTAGGCGCCGTGCGCAAGGCTGCCGAACAGCTCGACCAGGGCGCTTCGGAACTGGCCCGGGTGATGAGCCGTGTACGCGATGGCATGGTCAGCCAGCAGCGCGAGACCGACATGGTTGCCGCCGCCGTAAACGAGATGAGCGCGACGGTGCAGGACATTGCATTCAACAGTTCAACGACCCGCGACCAGTCTCTGCAGGCCGACGATCTGGCGCGGAACGGTCGTGACCAGGTCGCGCGGGTCAGCACCACCATTGCTGGCCTGGCGACCAGTATTGAGCGCTGCACCCGGCATATGGAAACGTTGCAGGGTCACAGCCAGGAAATCAGTGGCGTGGTGAGCGTTATCCGCAGCATCGCCGAGCAGACAAACCTGCTGGCGCTCAACGCGGCAATCGAAGCTGCCCGCGCCGGAGAGTCGGGACGCGGCTTTGCTGTAGTGGCAGACGAGGTGCGAGCTCTAGCGCAAAGGGTGCAGAGTTCCACCGACGAAATTCAGAGGATGATCGAGGCCCTTCAGGGCGGCACCGCGGATGCTGTACAGGATATGCATGCCAGCGCGGGGCTTACCCGTGATTCGGTGGAGCAGAGTGAGGAAGCGGGTCAGTCTCTTGGGGTCATCACCACGGCGGTGAGCCAGATCCGCGATGGCAACAGTGAAATCGCTTCAGCGGTGGAACAGCAGAGTCAGGCCGCAGAGGCCATCACACAAAGTATCGTACAGATTCGCGACGTAACCGAAAGAACGGTAGAGCAGACATTGTTGAGCGCCTTGACCAGCGAGCAGCTCGCGAGCCTGGCACATCAATTGACTGATTCGGTTAGCCAGTTGAAGACCTGAGAGCCCACTGCAACTGCAGCGGGCCCAGCCAGGCCCTTTACTCCAGCGCGATACGCGCCTCGTTTTTCTGAATGGTGGAAGGACCGATCCCCTTGACCTGGGCGAGGTCTTCCACCGCGCCAAAAGTCCCGTTCTCTTCTCGATATTCAACAATGGCCTGGGCCTTCGCTTCGCCGACGCCGTTCAACACCTCGGATATCTCCTCGGCACTCGCTTCATTGATGTTGACACTGACCAGGGGGGCGTCTGCATTCTGTGCCATTGCCGGGACGGCCAGCAGAGCCGAAATCGAAAGACACAATGCCAGGAATAATTTTTTCATTGGTGTTCTCCTTGTTGGTTTATTGCCGCACTGCCGGGTACTGCATGGCAGGCTTGACCCGCTTCCCTGCGGCCCATCCAACTTAGAACAGCATCATCCCAATACAAATCAGTTTGGTGTATTAGTGTGAAGCATTTGGCAAAAATAGCTCTCAGATTGCAGCAAGCCCCCGCTGCAGATCCGCTTGCAGGTCCTCAATCTCTTCAAGACCGATTGCCAGCCTGATCAGATTTTCCCTGATGCCTGCTGTTGCACGGGTTTCCGGCGTCAGACGGCCGTGCGTTGTGGTCGCAGGATGGGTAATGGTGGTCTTGCTGTCACCCAGATTGGCGGTAATGGACATGAGACGCGTCGCATCAATGAATCGCCAGGCCGCCGCACGGTCGCCCTTGACCTCGAAACTCACCACGGCACCAAAGGCCTTCTGCTGGGCCCGGGCAAGCTCATGCTGGGGGTGGCTCGGCAATCCGGCGTAATACACATGCTCAACCTGTGGCTGCTGCTCTAGCCATTCGGCAAGACTCTGGGCGCTGGCACAGTGGGCCTGCATGCGCAAACGCAGCGTCTCAAGCCCCTTGAGAAAGACCCAGGCATTGAATGGACTCAGCGTAGGCCCGGCGGTACGCAGAAAGCCGACCACTTCCTGCATATGCTCGCGCCGACCGGCAACCAGACCGCCCAGGCAACGACCCTGGCCGTCGATGTACTTGGTCGCCGAGTGAATGATCAGATCAGCACCCAGCTCCAGAGGTTTTTGCAGAGCCGGCGTGCAGAAGCAGTTATCTACCGCCAGCAAGGCGCCCTGCTCTTGCGCTATCTTAGCGAGACCGCGGATATCCACCAGTTGCGCCAGCGGGTTGGACGGCGACTCGACGAAGAGCAGACGGGTATTGGGCTTGCAGGCTGCCTGCCAGCCGTCCAGGTCAGTGAGCTCGACATAGTCGTACTCGAGACCGAAGCGCCGGAAGTACTTGTCGAACAGGCTGACAGTTGCGCCGAACACGCTGCGAGATACCAGTACATGATCCCCTGCCGAACACAGACTCATGACCATCGCCATGATGGCCGCCATGCCGGAGGCCGTAGCCACAGCCTGCTCGGCACCCTCCAGCGCAGCCATGCGCTCTTCGAAGGTGCGCACTGTCGGATTCATGTAGCGTGAGTATACGTTGCCCTGCGCTTCACCGGCAAAGCAGGCAGCAGCATCGGCAGCGCTACGAAATACGTAGCTTGAGGTCAGGAACAGTGCTTCGCCATGCTCGGCCTCGGGACCCCGGCGCTGGCCGGCGCGTACCGCCAGCGTGTCGAAACCGGCATTATCAAGGTCGCTGTCGAGCCGACCGGCATCCCATTCTTGCGTCATTATCAGACTCGCTTGTTCGGTCAGTACGTGTTCATGCAGCTGTGATCAATCCGCACCGGTGTAGGTCCGGGGGGCAACGGTTCCCGGCTATCAATTATTATGCAGCTCAATGACCGCGTTGCCCATTTCGCTGGTCGACATCGCAGCGTCGTTACGCGCCTGTTCGATTTTGCCGAGGTAGGCTTCATTGACGTCACCGGTCACATAGTCACCATCAAAAACCGAACAGTCGAAGCGGGTCAGCTTGGGG
>NZ_JBFGFI010000169.1:0-2832 GCF_041579695.1 Halopseudomonas sp. | reverse complement strand
TCCCGCCTGATTGAACTGCAAGCCACCGACTTCCGGCTGGGCACCCAGATTCGGGTGTATTACGGACCTGACTTTCAACAGGTGATGGACGACCCCGCCTTTGCCGCGCAGGCGACCGTCGTGGCCAAACGGGAAAACCTCTGGCAGATGCTTGCGCGCAAACGGGTCGACGGAGTAATTGCCGACGAACTTACCGGGGCCTATGAAATCCAGAAAATGGGCCTGGAGGAGTACATCAAGGCGGCTAATGTCGTGGTTTCAGATACAGCCGCCGAGGTGGCTTTCAGCAAGGAATCAAACGGCGCGGATTTTGTGCAGGCCTATTCCGCGGTATTGCAGCACCTGGTTGCCAATGGCACCTACGAGCAAATCGTGCAGCGTTACGTGGCCCCGGCGCTGTAGATTTGTTTTGGCTTGCGGGCTCGTCGAGCCACTCAGCCCACCGAGGTTCGTACCAATGACAGCGGCACCGGGCGCGCCTCGCGTTGCGCGAGGTAGCGGGTGCAGCTGACGCGCAGGAACGAGGCGAAGTTCACCACTTCGGCGCGCAGCTCCATGATCTCGTCATACAGTTTGGTGATCAGCTGGTTGGTGGTCATGCCGTCAACTTCGGCAATTTCCTGCAAAATCTGCCAGAACTGATTCTCCAGCCGCAGGGTGGTGACTACGCCGCGTATGCGCAGTGAGCGCGAGCGTGATTCATACAGAATCGGATCGGCTTTGACGTAGAGCTCACACATGCGGCCACCCCCTGAATGTTAATTGCGCAGATTACAGCGTTATCTTCGCGCCCAGCAATTTGACGAATGCGGCCAGCCAGGCGGGATGCGATGGCCAGGCAGGTGCGGTAACCAGATTGCCCTGAGTGTGGGCCTGATCCACCGGAATATCCATATAGGTGCCACCGGCCATTTTCACATCGGGCCCGCAGGCTGGATAGGCGCTGCATTCGCGGCCCTTGAGTACACCTGCTGCAGCAAGAATCTGTGCGCCATGGCATACCGCGGCGATCGGCTTCTGGGCCTTGTCGAACTGCTGCACGATTTCGATCACCCGTTCATTCAGGCGCAGGTATTCCGGGGCACGCCCACCAGGTACCACCAGGCCGACATAATCCTCGACCTTCACCTGATCAAAATCGTAGTTCAGCGCAAAATTGTGGCCGGGCTTCTCGGTGTAGGTCTGGTCACCCTCGAAGTCATGAATCGCGGTACGCACCGTGTCGCCGGATTTTTTATCCGGGCAGACAGTGTGCACTTCATAACCGAGCATGGTCAGGGCCTGAAACGGCACCATGGTTTCGTAGTCTTCGGTGTAATCACCGGCAAGCAGCAATAATTTCTTGGCGGACATGTTTGGCTCTCCTCTATTGGTTTATCCAGCTTGCACCGCTAAAGCCGCGGGCGGGTAACAGGTGACTACTACATCGGGAAAATGCACTCCTGAAATATCGAGAAAGGTTACGAAGAAACGTTTCGATAGATGGAGAGTCACACCCACACTTAGTTCAATAAAGGAGGTCGCGTTGTGATCATTGAAACCATAAAAGCCGAAGGCCTTTCACAGCTGTCTTATCTTGTTGGCAGCAACGGCGTGGCAGCGGTGATAGACCCGCAGCGCGACTGCGAAACCTATATCGAGCGTGCCCGTGCACGTGGCCTACAGATCAGCCATGTTTTCGAGACCCATCGCAATGAGGATTTCATCTCCGGGGCAGCTGTACTGGCCGAACTGACAGGCGCCAGGGTATGGCACGGTCCGAACCCTGCTGAACCGGTGCGTTATGCTGATACGGCGCGTGAAGGTGACAGCTTCGATATTGGCGCGGCAAGGATCTCCGTGCTGGAAACCCCCGGCCATACTGACGACCATCTGGCGTTTGCGCTTTATGACACCGAGTTTGATCAGGGTGCCGTTGGCGTATTTACCGGCGACGCCCTGTTTGTGGGTGACGTGGGCCGCACTGACTTCTACCCGGACCGTGCACGCGAGGTGTCGGGGCTGCTGTTCGACAGTCTGCGCAAGCTGGAAAAACTGGGCGACCAGACCATCATCTATCCGGCGCATGGCGCTGGATCGGTCTGTGGCGCGGGCATGGCGGACCGCGAATTTTCCACCATCGGTCATGAGCGGATGAACAATCCGTCCATGAAAATAACGGATCGCGAGGAGTTCATCGCGACGAAGCTGGAGGAAACGCATTATCTGCCACCGTACTTCAGCATCATGGAGCGGTTGAATGTCGAGGGTGGCAGCGCCATGCCGCGTACCGCGACGCCTGTTCCACTGGATTTGGCCGGCCTCAACAACGCAAAGATTGACCACATTATCGATACCCGCGGTGTCACCGCGTTTGCCGGGGCACACTGGCCAGGCGCACTGTGCATTCCCGCCGGGATGATCACCGCCTTCGCCGGTTGGTTTTTGAAAGAGAGCGATCATATTGCGCTGGTGTCGAATTCGATGGACGAAGCGACTAAAGCGGCTATCCATCTGCGGCGTACCGGGTTCGACCATATTGTCGGGGCATTTACCGCGATGGTCGGTTCAGTCGCCAGCGGACAGGAGTTCGAGTCGATGCCGATGGTGGATGTCGCGTGCGTCAAGGCCCGCATCGCGGAGCAATCCGAAGACTGGACGCTGCTGGATGTGCGTTCCGTCGACGAGGTGGAGGCGTACCCGATTGAGGCCGCTCGGCACATCTACGTGGGCCACCTTAACGAACAATGGCGGGATCTGGATCCCGGCCGGGCCTACACGATAATGTGCGCCAGCGGCGCGCGTGCCAGTGTGGCGGCGGGCTGGCTCAAGGCACAGGGATTCAAGCACGTG
>NZ_JBFGFI010000168.1:0-2847 GCF_041579695.1 Halopseudomonas sp. | reverse complement strand
CGCTGGTGGATCGGCTCATACAGCGCGTTGACCGGTGGGCACGACACGGATTATTTCGCCGACGACAAGGAAGACATATTCGCACCCATACGACCGGGCGAAACAGCCACGATGCACCGCTTTCCGCGCGGCCCACAGCCCGGTACCTTCCTGCATGGTCTGCTCGAGCTGGCGGCGGAGGAGGGCTTTGCCCGGTTTGCCGATCAGGCCTATTGCGCCGAGCGGGTATATCCGCGCTGCCAGCGACGTAACTGGAATGAGTGGGGCAACTGCCTGACCGACTGGCTGGGCAGTCTGTTGGCATTCGGCGGGTTGGTACCGCAAAGCGGGCTGAGCCTTGCTGATCTGCAGCCGGGGCAGTACCAGAGCGAGATGCAGTTTCTTTTTGCCGCCCATGGCGTGAGCGCCGAAGCCATCGATCAGCTGGTCAGAGCCCATACGCTGGATTCCGCCGACCGCCCGGCCCTGGGCCGGGATCAACTGAACGGCCTGTTCAAGGGGTTCATCGACCTGGTATTCGAGCATGAGGGGCGATACTGGGTGCTGGATTACAAGTCCAACTGGCTGGGCAAGGATGCCGCTGCCTACAGCGAGGACGCCATGCGCAAGGCTGTGCTGGAACACCGTTACGACCTGCAATATGTCTTTTACGTGCTGGCGCTGCATCGACAGTTGCGCGCACGCCTGGCCGATTACGACTACGACCGGCACATGGGTGGTGCGGCTTACTGGTTCATACGCGGGGTCGAGGCGCACAACGGCGGGCTCTGGCATACACGACCGCCGCGCGAGCTGATCGAAGGTCTGGACCGGCTGTTTGCCGGCCAGACGCTGGAGGCGGCGCATGTCTGAACAACTCGATCTGTTGAACACAGGGCCCAACCTGAACCCCTGTCTGGATGACGGTCAATTGCTGCTGAATCTGCTGGATGACTGGCAGAACCTCGGCTGGCTGCGCGCACTGGATAGTGCCCTGGTGGGATTTCTGCGCGAGCAGAGTCCGGAGTGTCCGGCGCCGGTATTGCTCGCGGCAGCGCTGGTCAGCCATCAGTTGGGCCATGGCCATGTGTGTCTGGATCTTGCGGCCACGTTGGAGGAACCGGACTTTGCCTTGTCTCTGCCGCCGGAAAATGGCGAGGCGGGTGGTGCGCTGCTGCCATCGCAATTGTTGCAGGGTTACTGTCTGGAACACTGGCAGGCGGCCCTGAGTGCCAGTGCAGTGGTCGATAGCGAAGCGCCGGAGCGAGGCACGCGCCCGCTGGTGCTCGCCGGTCGGCGCCTGTATCTGCGTCGCTACTGGCAGTACGAGCAGCAAGTAGTGAGCGATGTGCATGCGCGGCTGCGGGCGCCGCTGGCGGTAAAGGAAGATTTTCCCCAGCGGCTGCAGGCGCTGTTTGCTAAAAGTACGCAAATCCCTGACTGGCAGCGGCTGGCCTGTGCGCTGGCCGCGCGTGGGCGTTTCAGTATCATCACCGGGGGCCCCGGTACCGGCAAGACGACAACAGTGGTGCGTTTGCTCGCGCTTTTGCAGGCACCGGCGGTGGCAGCCGGCCAACCGCTGCGGATCCGCCTGGCCGCGCCGACGGGCAAGGCGGCGGCGAGACTGACCGAATCGATCGGCCGTCAGGTAGGGTCGCTGCCAGTCGATGAGGTGGTAAGGGCAGCCATTCCCAGCGAGGTAGGCACGCTGCACCGCCTACTGGGAAGTCTGCCGCACAGCCGGCATTTTCGTCACCACTGCGATAACCCGCTGGCACTGGATGTGCTGGTGATTGATGAAGCCTCGATGATCGATCTGGAAATGATGGCCTGCGTACTGGCTGCCCTGCCGTCCGGCGCACGGCTGATCCTGCTCGGTGACAAGGACCAGCTGGCTTCGGTGGAAGCCGGTGCTGTGCTGGGGGATCTGTGCCGGCGCGCCGATCAGGGACATTACAGTCCGCAGACAGTGCAATGGCTGGAGCAGGTAAGTGGTCAGCCCTTGGCCCAGGCTGGTTTGCAGCCTGGCGAGGATGCGACCCACGCGCTGGAGCAGCAGACCGCGATGCTGCGCTACTCGCACCGCTTTGACGGTAACAGCGGTATTGGTGAGCTGGCGCGCGCGGTCAACCGCTGTGCCGCCGCGGAGGCCCGAGGTTTGTTGCACAGTGGGGACTTTACCGATATTCATCAGCGTAGCCTGAACAGGACAGGCGATCCGGCCTTTGCCACCTGTGTTCTGGGAACGGCTGCGTTGCCCGGTTATCAGGGCTACTTGCAGATTATGGAAACAGAACGCCCGCCCGCTGCTATGGCGGCCGACAATGATGCCTGGCAGCGATGGGCGCAGCAGGTGCTGGCGGGTTTCGATCAGTTTCAGTTGCTCTGCGCGGTACGCCGCGGTGACTGGGGTGTAGAGGCAGTCAACCAGCGCGTTGCCGGTCTGCTGCGCAGTCGCGGGCTGCTGGCCAGCGATCAGGGCTGGTACGAGGGGAGACCGGTGCTGGTAACCCGCAATGACTATGCGCTGGGACTGATGAACGGCGATGTCGGTATCGCTCTGCGCGTGGCCGAGCCGGCGCTGCTCCCCGGCACACCGGAGCGCCAGGCGCTACGCGTGGCGTTTCCGCGCAACGACGGCAGCGGCGGCATCCGCTTTGTACTGCCCAGCCGCCTGCCCGAGGTGGAAACCGTATTCGCGATGACGGTGCACAAGTCGCAGGGCTCGGAGTTTGCCCATGCCGCACTGGTGCTGCCTCCGGCGCGCAACCCCGTTTTGACCAAGGAGCTGGTCTACACCGCCATTACCCGGGCCAGCAAAGACTTCACGCTGCTGGAAAGCCGTGAAGGGGTATTCGAGGAGGCCGT
>NZ_JBFGFI010000167.1:0-2897 GCF_041579695.1 Halopseudomonas sp. | reverse complement strand
TGGCGTACTCTCTCGGTACCCAAGCCTGTAGCCAAGGCGGGTGCCTGGGCCGAGGAGAAAGCTGAGCCGATGGTGCCTGACGATTTCGATCACGGAGAGAAACCCTTCATCCGTCCGTTCATGATCGACATGGCCTCGGATCATTACCAACTGGATATCAGCCGTGCCCGCCAGTTGCTGGGATGGCGGCCCCGGCATCGTCTGCGCGATACACTGAACGCGCTGGTCGACAACCTTAAACGTGATCCGCGCGGCTGGTATGAGGCCAACGGGATCACACCGCCGGACTGGATGACAACAGCCGACGAACGTGACCTGAATCCGGAGCAGGTTATTGAGCAACACCAGCGCAATGTCGTGACTCAGCACAACCAGTTCCTCTGGGCGCATTTTTTCAACATGGGGCTGGGCGCCTGGTTGTTGAGCTCGCCGGCCACGCTGGGCTATCTCGGCACGGCGATGGCTTACAGCGATCTGGTCAGTGGCGTGCTGCTTGTACTACTGGGGTTTGTCTCATTGTCCTGGCGTCACAGTTGGGCCCGATTCGCCTGCGCTGCGGTGGGTTTCTGGCTGTTGCTGGCTCCGTTGGTGTTCTGGACTGCAAGCGCTGCTGCCTATCTCAATGGCACCCTTGTCGGCATGCTGGCCATCGGGTTTTCCGCGCTGGTACGACCGGCGCCGGGCGTATCTCCGGTAGCAGCAACCTATGGCCCAAGGATTCCGCCGGGGTGGGACAAGAATCCCTCGAGTTGGTTCCAGCGCATGCCGATCGTATTTCTCGCGTTGCTGGGCTTTATCCTCTCGCGGTACATGGCGGCCTATCAGCTGGGGCATATCGACAGCGTGTGGGAGCCGTTTTTTGCCGGCAGCGGAGTCGGCGCGCTCAACGGTACCGAGCAGATCATCACATCCGACGTCTCGGAAGCCTGGCCGGTCCCCGACGCCGGCCTCGGCGGGATGGTCTACGCTCTGGAGATACTGCTCGGTCTGGTCGGCAGCACCCGCCGCTGGCGTACGATGCCCTGGGTGGTGGCGACGTTCGGTTTGCTTATCGTACCTCTGGGTGTTGTCTCGATTACCTTTGTGATCATCCAGCCGATTCTTATTGGCCCCTTGTGTACGCTCTGTCTGATCGGTGCGTTGGCGATGCTGCTGCAGATTGCCTATGCACTGAACGAGCTGGTAGCCACCGGCGAGTTTCTGCACCGGCGTTGGCGCAGTGGCGTGCCGGTACTGAAAATTTTCTTTACCGGCGACACCGATGAAGGCAGTGATGATCCGGCAGAGGCGAGCTTTCAGCGCCGCCCGCTGGTGATTGTCCGCGACATGCTCACGGTGGGCGTCGGCACGCCATGGAATCTGCTGCTGGCCGTGGCCATTGGCGTGTGGCTGATGTTTACCCGTGCCACACTGGGTAACGAGGGTGCGATGGCCCACTGGGATCATGTGCTCGGCGCCTTGATTGTGACCGTGGCGGTGATGTCGATGGCAGAGGTCGGCAGGCCGATGCGCTGGCTGCTGTTGCCTCTGGCGTTACCCTTGCTGGTGACGCCAATGCTGTTCGAAGCGCGAATGCCAGCCGCTACGGCGAGCTTCGTGTGCGCGGCACTGGTTATTGCTGTCGCCGTGCGCCGGGGGCCAATCCGTGATCGCTATGGTGGTTGGAGTCGCCTGTTGGTGTAGCCGATCAAGGGAGTATTCATGCACGATCATGTTGTTATCATCGCTCAATGGTGTGTAGCAATCATCGAGCTGTTGGGCATCGGAATCATTACCGTCACCGCTGTCTACTCGGTGGCCGTGGCGGCGTATCACATTGCCAAGAGTTACGACGCCAAGGGGGTCTTTCAGGAGGTCCGGATGCGTCTGGGCAGGGGGATTCTGCTCGGTCTCGAGTTTCTGGTGGCCGCCGATATCATCCTCACCGTTATCGTCGACATGACTTACAAGACAGTCGGGACGCTGGCTCTTATCGTATTGGTGCGTACCTTCCTGAGTTTCACTCTGGATGTCGAGCTCACCGGGCGCTGGCCGTGGCAGCGGGAGAGAGAGGAATGATCAGCCCCTACAGGAGCCTGCGTTGAACGGGACAGTTTCTTATCAGGCGCTGGCCAACGTCGTGCTGGCAGTGCATATCGGCCTGGTTGCGTTCGTCATAGTGGGCCTGGTGCTGATTGTTCTTGGCAACCTGCGAGGATGGCGCTGGGTGAACAACCTGTGGTTCCGCCTGGCGCATCTGGCGACCATTCTGATCGTCGTTGCAGAGGCCTGGCTGGGTATGGTCTGCCCCCTGACCACGCTGGAAATGTGGCTGCGCGAACAGGGCGGTGCCAGTACCTATGCCGGTAGCTTCATCGAGTACTGGCTGCAGTCGGTACTGTATTTCGACCTGCCGCCATGGGTATTCATTCTCGCCTACAGCCTGTTTGCCGCCCTGGTGCTGGCATGCTGCTGGTTCTTTCCGCCGCGCTTCAGGCGCAACAGGCTTTAGAGCCGGGTCAGGGCTTCGCGGGCTGGCCGGCTATGCGGTGCCATACAGCCCGCTGGGCTCTCAGTCGCGTTGCAGGGCGAGCGCCACACCCTGGCCGCCGCCGATACACAATGTGGCGAGGCCCTTCTTCGCGTCACGGCGCAGCATTTCGTGCAGCAGGGTGACCAGCACCCGGCAGCCGGAAGCACCGATCGGATGGCCCAGTGCAATCGCACCGCCATTGACGTTGACCTTCTCGGCGTCCCACTTGAGCTCACGGCCCACGGACAGCGCCTGGGCGGCGAAGGCTTCGTTCGCCTCGATCAGGTCAAGGTCAGCAATCTGCCAGTCAGCTTTCTGCAGGCAACGCTGCGTAGCTGATACCGGAGCAATACCCATGATGGCCGGATCGACGCCAGCGTTGGCG
>NZ_JBFGFI010000166.1:0-2953 GCF_041579695.1 Halopseudomonas sp. | reverse complement strand
GTTGCCGATGCAGGCAGCCAGCTGCAGCACCTTTTGGGTCTCTGCCGGCAGTTGGCGCAGACTATCGAGCATGAACTCGACTACATCATCGCTGGTGGCCTCCCAGGTGGCCTTGTCCAGGTGCCAGTGCCACTGGCCGGTGCCGGGATCGGACCAGATGGCGCCCCGTGCATGCAATTGGCGCAGCAGCTCGTTGGTGAAAAAGGGGTTGCCTTTGGCGCGGTGAAAAAGCATGTCGCTGAGAGCACGGCTGCTCTCTGGCGTGCAGCGCAGAGCATCGGCTACCAGACGAGTCACCGAGGCCTGGCCCAACGGATTCAGATGAATCTGGTGTATGCGTTGATGATCTCCCAGGTCATCAAGGAGCAATCGCAGCGGGTGGCCGGGGCCGACTTCGTTACTGCGGTAGGCGCCTAGCAGCAGGAGATGGCTTTGCTCCCGTGAGTTTACTATCCGCCGTAACAGGTCGAGCGTGGGGCTGTCACTCCATTGCAGGTCATCGAGAAACAGCACGACCGGATGGCCCTTGTCGGCAAACACGCGCAAAAACGCCGCGAGAATCAGCTGCAAACGGTTGCGACTTTCGGCCGGAGGCAATTCGATCACCGGTGGCTGCTCCCCGATGATCACCGCCAGTTCCGGCACCAGGTCGATCATCAGTGCGGCATTAGGGACCAGTGCGCTGGTCAGACGCTCTCGCCAGGCGGCGAGCTGCTCTTTGGGCTCCAGCAGGATCTGTTGCACCAATGCGCGAAAGGTGGCGGCCAGTGCCGAGTAGGCTTCGCCGCGCTGATACTGGTCGAACTTGCTCTGCACCAGAAAGCCGTGCTCACGGATCTGATAAGGGTCGATCTCGTTGACCAGCGCCGATTTGCCGACGCCGGAATAGCCATGAATCAGGCAAAAGCGAGTCTGCCCTTCAACAGCCTGCTCGAACAGGTCATACAGGGTCTGCAACTCGTGCTCGCGGCCATAGAGCGCCTGGGGTACCAGGAATTTCTGTAGCTGGTCCTGCTCGCCAAGGTTGAAGGACACCAGCGGCTGGTGCTGGTCCAGGGCCGTGGCGCAGAGGTCCAGGTCGTGCAGTAGGCCGATGCTGCTCTGGTAGCGGTCCTCGGGCGACTTTGCCAGCAGCTTGAGTACCACCGCGCAAACCGGCTCGGGCAGCGTCGGCACCTGTTTGTCAGGCGATGGCGGAATGCGGCTGATATGGCTGTGCACCCATTCCAGGGTATTGTCAGCGGTGAACGGGGGTTGTCCGGTCAGCAGTTCATAAAGCACGCACCCCAGAGAGTAGTAATCGGAGCGGTAGTCCAGGCTCCGGTTCATGCGGCCCGTCTGCTCCGGAGAGATGTACGCCAGCATATCGGGGGATTCGATCACCAGCTGGCTGGCCTGCCGCTCCTGATTCAGTTCGGATGCCATGCCGAAGCCGGCCAGCACGAGTGCGCCGCTCTGGCGTTCTATCAGCACGTGGTGCGGTGACAGTGATTTGTGCACTATGTCGCTGGCATGTATCTCGCCGAGGAGCTGGGTCAGTCTGCGGGCAATATTGAGCACCCGTGGCACCGGCAGGCGTCGGCCGGGGGAGTGGTCCAGTAGCGTCGCCAGTGAGCTGTCGAGCAGATCGCACACCAGCGCCAGGTTGCCACTGCCGTGGGGCAGAACGGTATGGATCCGGCGGATGCCAGCAATCCTCTGCAGACGTCTGCTGATTCTGGCTTCGTGGCTAAGCATGGCTACCTGGCGGCGGTCCGGATAGGCGGTATCCAGCGTCTCGATACAGACTTCTGCGTCATCGGTCAGGCTGCGGGCGTGATAGGCGGCTCGGCCTGCCTTGCGCCATAGGCAGGTAACGATCCGGTAGCCAGGCAGCTGTAATTCGCTGTGCATCAGGTGCCTCTTGCGTGGTTACGCTCAGCAGGGAAAAAGTCGATTGAAAGAGCTGCTGAATGCCGTGTGGGCATCCTCCAGCAAGGGCTCGCCATGGCCGCACAGGGCGTGGCGGAAGGTCAGCGCCCTGAGGCGAACGAAGTCTTCGGCGCCCGGCTCTGCAGCCTGGAGCCAGACCGGGCCGACATTGGCCGGGGTGAAGAAGCCCATCTGTTCCATGCGCTGGCGCGAGGCATCACAGAAATGCTCATCGGGTTGCACCCAGTTCTGCAAGGCATCGCAGGCCAACAGGATGCCCCCATCGCGCTGCAGATGGAGTATGCCCTCGGGGAGTTTGCTGGTCTTGAACTGGAACAGCGAAGCGCCGGCCAGGGGTAGTGGGGAGCCTTCGGCAAGGGTTTTCGAGTCTTGTTGCTCAGGCTCCAGGCCGGGCATGACCCAGTATTGCGCCTGATAGCGGTCAAGGTAGAAGGCGTCGTCGCGCCCGTGTAGCGCGCCCAGCCGGATGACATCGGTCACCTGGCCCAGGCTGTCCAGTGCGGCCAGGCCCTGATCGTCGAGACGTACCGAGTTGATCAGCACCAGTCGTTCGCCTTCGCGGACAATGATCATGTTGCGGCTGAACTGCCAGTCCAGCTCCATCAATACGGTTTCCATGGCGCCGGTGACTAGAAACACCTCCGGCAGCACTTCCTCGATAGTGCCGTGGGCCAGGGCGGGTGGAAATGACGTCATGTCTTGCTCCTCAGTCCTTGTCGTAGTTATAGCGGCCCGCGTAACGGTATTCGCGGGCATATTCATGCAGGTAGGTGTTGAGATAATGCCACTGGGCCTGATTCAGGCGCCCGTGGCGAATGTCATCAATTGTTTCATCGAGGTTGCTGCTGTCCAGTCGCTTCAGATGAAAAAGAGTCATGTCCCTGCTGCCAAAAAAACCTTTGAGAAAATGGTGTAGCGGCCGTGCTGCAGACATATCGAACACGGCGCCATACAGCGCTGTAAGCAATGGCTGCTCGGCCAGTGTGTCG
Source organism: Halopseudomonas sp. (assembly GCF_041579695.1). GTDB lineage: Bacteria > Pseudomonadota > Gammaproteobacteria > Pseudomonadales > Pseudomonadaceae > Halopseudomonas. The sequence goes on along the minus strand of NZ_JBFGFI010000166.1, from coordinate 32 downwards.
CGGTCAAAGGTCGGATATTCCCCCGGCGGCGG
>NZ_JBFGFI010000165.1:0-3040 GCF_041579695.1 Halopseudomonas sp. | reverse complement strand
TCCTTGGCGGTGAATTCACACAGACTGCGCACCGCGACCCGGTAACTCATGCATCGGTCCAACGCACATGGCAGACATCCACCGGCATGCCGTGGCGAGCGCAAAAGGCGATCCAGCGTCGCTGGTTATCCTGTAACCGGTCTCCGGGGCCCTTCACCTCGATCATCCGGTAGCGCCGTTCCTCCGGCCAGAACTGGATCAGATCCGGCATGCCGGCGCGGTTGGCCCGTATATCCAGCAACAATCGCTCGAACCAGTGGCGCAGATGCTCGGCTGGCAGGCAGAGCAGGGCCTGGTCCAGCACCTCCTCGCCGAGCCCCCAGTAAACGAAGGGTGACTGGATCCCGAACTTGCGTGCATGGGTCTCGCGAATGATCTGGTGGTAGGTCCCGGACTCCAGATGTGCCAGGCAGCTTTCGAACAGCTCCGCCCGGCGGCTGTAGAAGTCGGCATGGTGCAGATCCACCGGCCCGCCATGGAAGGGATGGAAAAAGGCCCCGGGAAGCGGCGCGAATATCGCCTCCCAGCAGAGCAGACCGAACAGACTGTTGATCAGCGCGTTCTCGACGTAATACACCGGCGCCTGTGCTACGGAGAATTGCTCGCATACCGCACGTTCCACCGAGCCATGCCCGGGGCGGCGCATCTGCAGATCCAGGCGATTGGCATTATGCTCACACGGCTTGTGGCTCACCGGGTTGCCCAGTTTGCGCTCGAGCCGAACCAGCGCACGCTCGACCAACTGCAGCTCGGCGTCACTCTCGGGTTTGGCGCTGGCAGCCATGGCCAGAACCTGTGCATCGCGGTAGCGAGCGAGCTTTTCCAGAATCCGGATGCGGCGTTGCCGGGCACCGGCATAGTCGCATTCCGCGTAGAGCTGCAGCGCCTCCTCGAACGACTCTTCGCGCTCGAGATGGCGTGCCATGGTGAACAGCAGCTTGCCGTGACGCATCCGCAGATAGGGGTTGGGGCTGGCGAACTCACCGATCATCTGACGTACGTCGGGTACCGGCATCCCGGCATCGAACGCGTCGCGGCAGGCATGCAGGTGCAGGTAATGATCGACGTCTTCACGGCAACGAAACCCGCGCGACTGCGGAGAAATATCGACCGATTCGTAACGGAAGATCCCCAGGTCGGCGAGTACGAACTCGGCCCAGGTCTGGCTCAAATTGCCGAAGAACATCAGCCGCAGCCGATCGCACAGGTCATTCACTCTCAGACTGTAGAGCGTTTCCTGCAAGCCGGGGCACCAGAGCCTGAGGGGTCTTGCTTCGGCAGGTACGGTACTCAGTGTTTCGAGCATAACGGCCTTGGTGCATCCACGATGGGCTACCGCCGTTGGCAGGTGCGCCACAATCTCATCCTTGCGCAGCTGCCCGAACAGCGTCTCCAGGTCGATCTGCTCATCGGTACACAGCCAGCCCAGTGCACACAGCGGCGCCGCAGCCAGGTCGATATCACCAACCTCGGCATAGTTCAGCTTACTATTCCTGAAATGCCTGCCCTTGCGCATGATAAGGCGTACCAGCAGCGCCTGACTCGGCGTGCCCAACGTCTGAAACCGCTCCATGAAGTCGAGCTCGCGTGCATCCAGCAGGTCGGCATATCGCTCACGCACCCAGGCCAGGGCGGTCTGAAAGTTATCCAGGTAATACAGCGCAGGGAGTTCGGGAATTGAAGCAATGGACATGTACAGAGTCTACTAGTTATCTATCCAGTAGTCTGCCCGCAGAGGCTGATCTGTTCAACCCCGGCAAGGCACCGGCGATCGGAAACGAATTGGATCATCGGGCGGATGACGGAGACTTTGACCTGCTGAATTGCGGTACAGTGGCCGTCAGGCGGGTGGCGTGTCCTGCCACCCAAGAACTCCGTGCCGAGGTATTCTTTGCGCATCATGTTGTCGCTGGTGACCGTGATTATCGTTCTATGCAGCATGTGGGCCTTGTTGGCGATCTGGTTTCAGGCGCCCTGGGGTGTGGCAGGCCGCAACGGGCTTCTTGCGTTGTGGTCGGTTGGGCTGTTGTTCGTGCTCTGGCTTCTCTGGAGTAGCTGGGTCTGGCTGGGTGTCGGTCTGTATGTACTGGCGTTTGCCTTGCTGCTTGGCTGGTGGGGTTCTCTCGAACCCACACACGACCGGCAATGGGCAGACGATCTGGCGCATATCACCACGGGTGAAGTGCAGGGGAGTAACGTTATCCTGCACAACGTGCGCAATTTCACCTGGCAAGGCGAGCACGACTATGACGCCGTCTGGGAGACCCGCCAATACGATCTGACCCAGTTGCAGTCCGTGGATATGATTACCTCCTACTGGGGCATCCCGGCGATCGCTCACATCCTGGTGACATTCGGGTTCAGCGACGGCCGGTTCATCACCTTCACGGTCGAGGTCAGGCGCGAGAAAACCGAAGTTTTTTCCGAGATTGGCGGTTTCTTCAAGGAATTCGAGCTTGCGATTATCGCCAGTGATGAACGCGACGTGGTGCATGTCCGTACCAATGTGCGCGGTGAGGATGCCTATCTCTACCGCGTGGAGCTATCGGATGTCGCCATGCGCTCGCTATTTCTCGCCTATGTCAACGAAGCCAACAGGCTCGCCGAACAACCGCGCTTCTATCAAACCGTCACCGCCAACTGCACCACGCTGGTGTTCAGGATGATGCAGTCTATCGTCGATGGTCTGCCCCTGGATTATCGCCTGCTGCTTTCCGGGTACCTGCCTTCCTACATCGAGAAGATGGGCGGCCTGCAACCTGGCCTGCCCATGGCCGAGCTGCGTGAAGCCGGGCGAATAACCCTGCGCGCCAGGCAGGCAGGGCGCAGTGAGGATTTTTCTACGGTAATCAGACAAGGCGTGCCCGGCTGGCGATAGCGGGCGGAACCTTCCCCGGCGATGGGCACTCGAAAGGGAATATTCATCCTCAACGAGAGCGTGTCCATGAAACAACCTGGTTACCCGCTGCTTCTAGCGGGACTCCTGGGCATCAGTGTCAGTATCGGTGCCCTGGCCCAGCAGGCGCCCGAAGTCGCCGCG
>NZ_JBFGFI010000164.1:0-3113 GCF_041579695.1 Halopseudomonas sp. | reverse complement strand
CTGCTCGCCGCCATCTTGCTCCTAAGCATCGCCGCAGGACTCTGGCGGGTGGTGCGCGGCCCGACACGCGCCGACCGCCTGCTCGCCGTGCAGTTGTTCGGCACCACCGGCGCGGCGATCCTGCTATTGCTGGCCCACAGTCAGGGTCAGCCCGCACTGATCGAAGCCGCCCTGGTGCTGGCTCTGCTCGCCGCCGTGGTCAGCGCCGCACTGGTGCAACTGATGCGCCGGAGACCTCATGCCTGAGCTGACTGTATGGATGGCCTTGCTGAGCTGGCCCTTCCTGCTCGGCGGGATGTTTTTCTTTGTTGCCGGCACGCTCGGGCTGTTGCGCTTTCCCGACGTGTACAGCCGCCTGCATGCGGTCACCAAAGCCGACACCCTGGGGCTGGGTTTGCTGGTGGTGGGGCTGTCGCTGCGCAGCGGCAGCTGGCACTCGGCGGCATTGATGCTTCTGGTATGGCTGCTGATAATGGCGTCAGGGGCCACAGCGTGTCAGTTGCTGGCGCGCTATCAGAGGGAAGCCGATAGCGACGCAGCCGAGTCAGAAACGGAGCAGTCATCCGATGCCCGTTGAGCTGATTTTCGATGTGATATTGGTCCTGCTGCTGCTCGGACTCGCCGGCGCGGCGCTGCATATACGCGGACTCTATACCGCGATCGTGCTGTTTATCGTGTTTGGCCTGCTGCTGGCAATTACCTGGGCCAGGCTTGGCGCTGTCGACCTGGCTCTGGCCGAAGCCGCAATCGGCGCCGGACTGATTGGCGTCATGTTGCTGGCTGCGCTGGCCCGTAGCGAGGCGGAACCGCATGTGCGCTCGGGCCGGTTATTGCTCGCTGCCAGCGGCCTGGCGGCACTGCTGGCTCTGGCCCTGCTCGGCCGCGCTGTGTGGCCGCTGGCAGCGGATACCGCCGCGCTTCCGGCGCTGGTCAAGCTGCAGATGGACAACAGCGGGGTAAGCCACCCGGTTACCGCAGTGCTGCTGAATTTCCGCGCGTGGGACACCCTGCTGGAGCTGATCGTATTGCTGTTGGCGCTGCTTGGTGTACGTCAGCTGGGTCGCTCGGAAATGCTGCTGCCCGCGGCCTGGCCGTTGTTACGCACATGGAGCAAGTTGCTCGCCCCGCTGACCATCGTTATCGGCGGCTATCTGTTGTGGCGTGGCAGCGCAGCGCCTGGCGGCGCCTTCCAGGCCGGTGCCGTGCTCGCCGCCGGCGCAGTAATGCTCAACCTCGCCGGTCTGCTGCCGAGGATCCGCTGGCAGAACTGGCTGATGCGCGCCCTGATACTGGGCGGTATCACGGTTTTCGCGCTGGTCGCGGCCGCCACCCACTGGCTCGGCGCCGGCTGGCTGGACTATCCGGCGAGCTGGAGCAAACCCCTTATCGTGCTGATTGAGGTAGCCGCCACACTGTCGATCGCGACCAGCCTGACCCTTCTAGTGATCGGCGAAAGCGAGCAACCTTCCCCATGACCAGCCTCTCGATCTATCTGCTCGGCGGGGTCGCCCTCTGGGTACTCGGCCTGCATGCCTTGTTGCTGCAACGCAGTGCATTGCGCCGCATCATGGCCGTCAATGTGATGGGTAGTGGGGTATTCATGGTCATGGTCGCGCTGGCAAGCCGGAGCGCGCCTATCGACCCGGTACTGCAGGCACTGGTGGTCACCGGCCTTGTTGTGTCTGCCAGCGCCACCGCCTTTGCGCTGCGTCTGGCAACTGCCGGCCAGGATGATGATGCTGCAGAGAAAGACCGCACGGCACGGGAGCACACATGAGTGCAGCGCTGCTCAGCCTGCTGATCCCGTTGTTTACCGCCCTGCTGCTGTTACTGCTGCGGGTACGCGCTGGCGGCCTGGTAATCTTGGGCAACGCCGTCAGTCTGGGGCTTGCGGCCATAGCGCTGCGCACGGTGGTTACCGAAGGCACGCAGCAACTCGAGCTTGGCGGCTGGGACGTACCGCTAGGAATACGCTTTGAACTCGGCCCACTGACAGCAGTGCTACTGGTCTTCACCGCGATGATCCACTTGCTGGTTGCGGTGTATGCCGAACGCAGCCGCCACAGTCAGACGCGCGATACCGATTTCTGGCCATTGTCGTGTCTTTTGCATGCCAGCCTGGCCGCCCTCTGGCTGTCCCGCGACCTGTTCAACTGGTACGTCACGCTGGAGCTTCTTGGCCTGGTCGCGGTGGCTATGGTGATCCTCTCGGGGCGCAAGGCACAGGTGCCTGCAATGCGCTATCTGTTGCTGTCACTGGCCGCGTCGCTGTGCTACCTGCTCGGCGTAGCAATACTCTACGGACAGTACGCCGTGCTGGATATTCGCCTGCTGGCAGAGATAGTAACCGACGACCGCGGGACGCGCCTGGCGCTGCTGCTGCTCACCCTGGGGCTAATGCTCAAGGCCGCGCTCTGGCCGCTGCATCAGTGGTTGCCTGCAGCCCACGCGGCTGCCCCCACGGCTGTCAGCGCACTGCTATCGGCCCTGGTGGTCAAGGGTCCGCTGTTCATCCTCTGGATGCTGTGGGACAACATCGCTCCACCCGAACTCGCCAGGCAGGCGGGTAGTTTCTTTGCTGTTGGCGGTATAGCTGCACTGGTCGGCGGCGGCTGGGCGGCACTGCGCACACCCTGGATCAAGGTCCTGGTGGCCTACTCGACCGTTGCACAACTGGGTTATGCGCTGCTCGCGCTGGGCCTGTTGCTACGCTGGCAGGATCCAACCATGTCCACTGCCCTGTGGCTGTTCGTGATTGCCCACGGCCTGGCCAAGGTCTCGATGTTCCTGGCCGCTGGCGAGATGCAGGCAACGCTCGGCAGCCGCCGGGTAAGCGCATTGAAGGGTGCCAGCCAGACCATGCCGATCGCGATGTTCGCGTTCGCAGTTGCCGGTGGCAGCCTGGTCGGCCTGCCCCCCAGCGGCGGCTTTGTGGCCAAATGGGTACTGCTGCAGCCGCTGTTTCTGCAGCCCGCAAACTGGCCGTGGGCGCTGGGAGTCCTCCTCGGCACCCTGGCCAGTGCCGGTTATGTATTCCGCGTGGTGGCCATTGCCTTCGACCGGGCTGAGCCGACCCCGCCCGATTACAATCCTGATACCTCCGCCCAGTGGCT
>NZ_JBFGFI010000163.1:0-3181 GCF_041579695.1 Halopseudomonas sp. | reverse complement strand
GACGCCGGCCGTATCGCCGGTCTGGACGTCAAGCGGATCATCAACGAACCAACTGCTGCGGCACTGGCCTACGGCATGGACAAGTCCCGTGGCGATTCCACCATCGTCGTATACGACCTGGGTGGCGGTACCTTCGACATATCCGTGATCGAGATTGCCGAAGTGGATGGCGAGCACCAGTTCGAAGTGCTGGCTACCAACGGTGATACTTTCCTCGGTGGTGAAGACTTCGACATGCGCTTGATCGACTACCTGGCCGATGAGTTCAAGAAAGAGAACGGCATCGATCTGCACACCGATCCGCTGGCGCTGCAGCGTCTGAAAGAAGCTGCGGAAAAGGCCAAGATCGAGCTGTCTTCGAGCAACCAGACTGACGTTAATCTGCCGTACATCACGGCCGATGCGACTGGTCCCAAGCACCTGAACGTCAAGGTGACTCGCGCCAAGCTGGAGTCGCTGGTTGAAGAACTGATCAAGCGCAGCATCGAGCCTTGCCGTGTGGCCATGAAGGATGCTGGTCTGGACGTGTCCGAGATCAACGAAGTGATCCTGGTCGGTGGCCAGACCCGTATGCCGCTGGTGCAGAAGACCGTGGCCGAGTTCTTCGGCAAAGAGCCGCGCAAGGACGTCAACCCCGATGAAGCCGTAGCCGTAGGCGCTGCAATTCAGGGCGCGGTATTGGCCGGTGACGTCAAGGATGTATTGCTGCTTGACGTGACTCCGCTGTCGCTGGGTATCGAAACCATGGGTGGCGTGATGACCACGCTGATCGAGAAGAACACCACGATTCCAACCAAGAAGTCGCAGGTATTCTCGACCGCCGATGACAATCAGACCGCCGTGACCATCCACGTGATGCAAGGTGAGCGCAAGCAGGCGAGCCAGAACAAGTCACTGGGCCGCTTTGACCTGGCGGATATTCCGCCCGCGCCGCGCGGTGTGCCCCAGGTAGAGGTAAGCTTCGACCTGGACGCCAACGGTATTCTCAACGTATCGGCGAAGGACAAGGCGACCGGCAAGCAGCAGTCGATCATCATCAAGGCTTCTTCCGGTCTGAGCGATGAAGAAATCGACCAGATGGTGCGCGATGCCGAGGCCAATGCCGAGGAAGACCGCAAGTTCGAGGAGCTGGTAACTACCCGTAACCAGGCCGATCAGTTGGTCCACGCGACTCGCAAGACCCTGACCGAGGCAGGCGACAAGGCCACCGAGGAAGAGAAGACTGCGATCGAGTCGGCCCTGGCCGATCTGGAAGCGGCGATCAAGACTGACGACAAGGCTGAGATCGAAGCGAAGATCAACGCCCTGTCCGAAGCGTCCGGCCCGCTGGTACAGAAGATGTACGCCGAGCAGGCGCAGGCTGGCCAGGGTGAAGAAGCCCAGGGCGACAGCCAGCAGGACGCCGGCGATGACGTGGTTGATGCCGAGTTCGAAGAAGTGAAAGACAACAAGAAATAAGTCTTTCAGCGACCGGCAGTCGCGCGCCGTAAGGGGCGCGACATACCATTGCAAGGCAACGCGGGAGCTCATCCCGCGTTGCTGTTTGTGTCAAAGGGACAAGTCCCTGTAAAGGAAATCTGAACGATGGCCAAGCGTGATTATTATGAGGTGCTGGGTGTCGAGCGCGGCGCTAGCGAAGCGGAGCTGAAAAAGGCCTACCGCCGACTGGCAATGAAACACCATCCCGACCGCAATCCTGATGATGAAGGTGCGATCGAGAAGTTCAAGGAAGCCAACGAAGCCTACGAGATTCTCACCGATGCGCAAAAGCGCGCGGCCTATGACCAGTATGGTCATGCCGGTGTAGATCAGAGCATGGGCGGCGGAGCTGGTGCCGGCGGATTCGCTGGCGGCAATTTCTCCGATATCTTCGGCGACGTGTTCGGCGATATTTTCGGAGGCGGCGGCGGTGGCCGTGGCCGCTCCAGTGTGCAGCGCGGCAGTGATCTGCGCTATACCCTGGAGCTGGACCTGGAAGAGGCTGTGCGCGGCACCACGGTAACCATCCGTGTACCCACTCTGGTCGAGTGCGGCACCTGTGACGGTAGCGGCGCGAAGAAGGGCACCAGCCCGGTTACCTGTACCACCTGTGGTGGGCATGGCCAGGTGCGCATGCAGCAGGGTTTCTTCTCTGTTCAGCAGACCTGCCCGCGTTGCCATGGCACCGGCAAGATGATTACCGATCCGTGCAGGGATTGTCAGGGTCAGGGTCGTGTCGAAGAGCAGAAGACGCTCTCGGTCAAAGTACCGGCTGGCGTGGATACCGGCGACCGTATTCGCCTGGCAGGTGAGGGCGAGGCGGGCGTCAATGGTGGTCCGGCGGGCGACCTCTATGTAGTCGTCTCCGTGCGCGAGCACAAGATCTTCCAGCGTGACGGCAAGAACCTGTACTGCGAAGTGCCGATCAGTTTTGCTGACGCTGCCTTGGGTGGCGAGCTCGAAGTGCCGACTCTGGATGGTCGCGTCAAGCTGAAGATCCCGGATGGAACCCAGACCGGCAAGCTGTTCCGTTTGCGTGGCAAAGGCGTGACGCCGGTCCGCGGTGGATCGCCGGGTGATCTGCTGTGCCGTGTGGCGGTGGAGACGCCGGTCAATCTGACCAAGCATCAGCGCGAGTTGATCCAGGAGCTGCGTGAGACCCTGCAGGAAGAAGGCTCCAATCAGTCGCCGCGGGCCAAGAGCTGGTTCGACGGTGTGAAGAACTTCTTCGAAGACATGAAATTCTGAGCGGAGCCCGGTTATGAGAAGAGTAGCGGTTATCGGTGCAGCCGGACGCATGGGCAAGACGCTGATCGAGGCGATAAGTCAGGCGGAAGGTATCCGGCTCACGGCCGCCATTGAGCGTCCGGAGAGCTCTCTGGTAGGCAGTGATGCCGGTGAGCTGGCCGGTACCGGACGCAACTCGGTGGTAGTGCAGGACAGTCTGCATAAGGTACTGGATGACTTCGATGTGCTCATCGATTTCACTCATCCGAGTACGACGCTGGTTAACCTGGCGCTCTGCCGCGAGGCGGGCAAGGCGATGGTTATCGGTACCACCGGTTTCACGGATCAGCAAAAGGAGCTGCTGACAGCCGCTGCGGCTGACATTCCGATCGTATTTGCGCCGAACTTCAGTGTGGGCGTCAACCTGTGCCTGAAGCTGCTGGATATGGCGGCCCGGGTGATGGGTGACGAGGCG
>NZ_JBFGFI010000162.1:0-3208 GCF_041579695.1 Halopseudomonas sp. | reverse complement strand
TTTCCCGTTCGCCAAGTTCCCGGGCGTAGATCCGATCCTCGGGCCGGAAATGAAATCCACTGGCGAGGTTATGGGCGTTGGCGATTCGTTTGCCGAGGCCTTTGCCAAGGCGCAGGTAGGGGCCGGCGAAACTTTGCCGACTGGCGGCACGGCGTTCATGAGTGTGCGTGACGACGACAAGCCGTTTGTGGTCGACGTGGCGCGCTCGCTAGTCGAGCTGGGTTTCGATCTGGTCGCCACCAGTGGTACTGCCAAGGTGATCGCGGCCGCCGGGATCAAGGTGCGTCGGGTAAATAAAGTGACCGAAGGCCGGCCGCACATTGTCGACATGATCAAGAACGACGAGATCAGCATGGTGATCAATACCACCGAGGGGCGCCAGTCAATGGCCGACTCCTACTCGATCCGTCGTAACGCGTTGCAGCATAAGGTCTGCTCTACCACGACCCTTGCAGGTGGCGAAGCTATCTGCATGGCACTGAAATTCGGTCCGGAGAAGACGGTTCGTCGCCTTCAGGACTTGCACGCAGGAATCTGAGTATGAAATATCCGATGACCAAGCAGGGCGCCGAAGCCCTCGAAGTCGAGCTCAAGCATCTGAAAAGCACGATGCGTCCGCAGATCACCCAGGCCATCGCAGAAGCGCGTGAGCTTGGCGACCTGAAGGAAAACGCCGAATACCATGCTGCCCGTGAACAACAGGGCATGGTCGAGGCGCGGATTCGTGATATCGAAGGTCGCCTGGCTAACGCACAGGTGATCGACGTGGCCGCTATTCCGCCTACCGGCAAGGTCATATTCGGCACCACGGTCGAGATCGTCAATGTGGATACCGACGAGTCCGTCGTCTATCAGATCGTGGGCGATGACGAGGCCAATATCAAGATTGGCAAGATATCCGTCAGCTCGCCCATCGCGCGGGCGCTGATAGGCAAGGAAGTAGGCTATGTGGTCGCTGTGAAGACGCCGGGTGGTGTCGTCGAATACGAAGTTCTCGAGGTGAGCCACAAGTGACAGCTGGCGCCCCGCGGCCGATGCTGCATGGCAGTCGCGTCGCCTGGCAGCTGACCCAGACTTTATGGGTGGGTGCGATATGGGTGACGCATTTTGTGCTGATGCCCGCGCTCGAGCAGTTCGGCATGGCGCCAATGCTGATAGAGGCAATCGGGAATTTCATGCGGCCGCTGATGGTGGGCTTTGCCGGTGTTTGCGCATTGCTGCAGTTGTTGATAATCGCAGTGGCGCCTGGTGTTCGGTTCTGGCGCGACCTGCGCACTCAGCTATTGCTGCTGGTGATGATCTGCGTGGCGGCCCTGTTCGGTTTACGGCAGGTGCCGGGGACCGAATATGTGCAAATTTTCGGCTATCTGGTTATCGCTTTCGCCGGGCTGGTGCTGGTGTTGCAACCGCGCCCGGACGAGGGCTGACAGCTCAGATTTCCTTGAAGCGAGCCAGGTTCGACAGGTTCGGATTGGCTTTCTTGTTCGGGCGTAGCAGAATCGCCATCTTCCCGATAACCTGCACCAGTTCGGCGCCAGTGGCCTTGCACACCTGCTGGATCAGGGCCTGTTTGGTTTCGCGGTCAGCCACGCTGATGCGGATCTTGATCAGTTCGTGATCGGTTAGCGCACGGTCCAATTCGGACAGTACGCCCTCACTGGCGCCCTGTTCACTGACCATGACCACCGGCTTGAGATGGTGACCAATACGTTTGTAGTCTTTCTTCTGCGCTGAGCTGAGGGTCATAATGATCGGATGCTTACCAGTATTGAATGAGAAATTTAAATGCAAAGCTGCTGTCCAAGTAGACAGATCGCAGTTTAACAGGCGGCGGCCTTCGCTGCATGAGGTATTCCGTGGCACAGAGCAAGACCAGCAAGGGCTGGTTGAAAGAACATTTCGATGACCCCTTTGTCAAGCAGGCGCAAAAAGAGGGCTACCGTTCCAGAGCCAGTTTCAAGCTCCTTGAGGTACAGGAAAAGGACCGCCTGTTTCGGCCGGGAATGACCGTGGTCGATCTGGGCTCGGCACCCGGTGGCTGGTCCCAGGTGGCCAGTCGTCTGATTGGCGAGAAGGGCAGGATCATCGCATCTGATATTTTGCCGATGGACAGTATTGCCGACGTTACCTTCATCGAGGGCGATTTTACCGAGGACAGCGTATTCGAAGAGATTCTTGCGGCAATCGGTGATCAGCCCGTTGACCTTGTTATTTCGGATATGGCCCCCAATATGAGTGGAACACCCGAAGTGGATCAGCCTGCAGCGATTTACCTTTGCGAGCTGGCCCTGGACATGGCCGAGAAGGTGCTGAAACCGGGTGGCGATTTCCTTATCAAGGTTTTTCACGGTGAAGGTTTCGACGAGTATTTCAAATTCATGCGCAGTCGGTTTGACAAGGTTGTGACCCGCAAGCCAGATGCTTCACGGGGTCGATCGCGGGAAACCTACCTGCTGGGCAAGGGTTTCAAAGGCCGGGAGTGAACCCTGGTCTCTCAGATAAAAGGGATGCGTACCGGCTTGCCGGCGACACAGAGCGTTACACTGGCTTATCTGCAGCACAGCGGCAGATTGGTGTAATGTATCCAATAGCAGTTAAGACTCAGTCAAGCTCTGGCGGCACGCGCCGCGGGGCAAGAGGGTAGCAATTTGAATGATATGGCGAAAAATCTGATCCTGTGGTTGATCATTGCGGCTGTGCTGGTCACGGTCATGAACAACTTCAGCGGTCCTGGCGAAACGACCAATGCTCTCAACTACTCCCAGTTCATCGAGCAGGTGAAGCAGGGGCAGGTCGAGCGGGTGACCGTAGATGGGTTCGAGATTACCGGGGTCAAGAGCGACGGCAGCCAGTTCAAAACTGTGCGTCCGGCAATCCAGGACAGCGGCCTGATCGGCGATCTGCTGGAAAATGACGTGGTCATCGAAGGCAAGCAGCCCGAGCAACAGAGCATCTGGACCCAGTTGCTGATTGCCAGTTTCCCGATACTGATCATTATCGCCATTTTCATGTTCTTCATGCGGCAGATGCAGGGCGGCGCTGGCGGCAAGGGCGGGCCGATGAGTTTCGGCAAGAGCAAGGCGCGCATGTTGTCTGAAGATCAGGTCAAGACTACTTTCGCCGACGTCGCTGGTTGCGACGAGGCCAAGGAAGAAGTCAGCGAGCTGGTCGAGTTCCTGCGCGATCCAGGCAAGTTCCAGCGCCTGGG
>NZ_JBFGFI010000161.1:0-3286 GCF_041579695.1 Halopseudomonas sp. | reverse complement strand
TAGAAGACATTGGAGTGGTCTGCGAGCTTGCCAATCTGCGGCAGGCGATTGGCGCCGATGCCGATCATGCCGCCCCACTGGTATTCGACTTTCACATTTGCCAGTTGAGGGAATACGCGCAGCATCTTCGGCCGCATATAGCCGGTGATGTCCTTGGGGTCGCGTCCGGAATAATGGCAGGCTCCACCGAAAATCAGTCGGTTATCCGCAGACAGACGGTAATAGTCCAATGCCACCCGCTGGTCGCACAGCGCCATGTTCTGCGGAATCAGACTGCGCGCCAGTTCTTCACCCAACGGCTCTGTCGCAATCACGTAGCTGCCAGCAGGCAGTACCTTGCCGCTCAGTTGCGGTTGCAGGTCGCCCAGATAGGCGTTGCCGGCGAGCACCAACTGGCCGGCACTCACCGTGCCACCTGCGGTATGCACCTTGACCCGCGGGCCATGCTCGATCCGGGTGACACGTGACTGCTCGTGCAACCGCACACCGAGGCGCTGAGCGGCGGCAGCCTCACCCAGCAGCAGGTTCAGCGGATGCAGGTGTCCCGAACCCATGTCGGTCATCCCGCCAGCGTAGAAATCAGAGTTCACCACCTGGCGAATATCTTCGCGTTCGATAAGACGCATTTCGTGCTGATAGCCCAGTGATTGGAGCTCCTCCCGCTCGGCGCGAAAATCGTCCATGTGCCGCGCCTTGTTGGCGAGATCGCAATAACCCCAGACCAGGTTGCAGTCGATGGCGTATTGCTCAACCCTTCGCCTGACCATCTGTACCGCTTCCAGCCCCATGAGCTTGAGGTCGCGCACGCCCTGCTCACCGATCATGTTGGTAAACTGCTCGAGACCATGGCCGACGCCGCGGATCAACTGTCCGCCATTGCGCCCGCTGGCTCCCCAGCCAATCTGACTCGCCTCCAGCAACACTACGCTGAGCCCCCGCTCGGCCAGCTCGATTGCGGTATTCACCCCCGTGTAACCGCCGCCGACAATGCATACGTCAGCCTCTACCGTGCCGGCCAGCGGCGGACAGCTCAGATCGATGTTGGTGGTGGCGCGGTACCAGGAAGGTGCCGAGGTGTGTTGCTGAGAGTGGGCGAGCATAGCGGCGTCCGTTTGATATATGACGAAAGTGTGTAAATAAAAATTGACACAAGCATAAACATTATTCGGCTTCGGGTACAGGGATCGCCAGGCTCTCCTTGATCTCCTCCATGACGATATAACTCTTCGACTCACGCACGCCGGGCAACTTGAGCAAAATGTCGCCGAGCAGCTTACGGTATGACGCCATCTCGGATATTCGCGCCTTGATCAGGTAATCGAAATCACCCGATACCAGGTGGCATTCCAGCACATGGGGCAACCTGGTGGCCGCGCGACGGAACTCGTCGAAAATGTCCGCAGACTTGGACGACAGGCTGATTTCGACGAATACCAGCAGACTGGCTTCGAGCTTCTGCGGGTTCAGCCGTGCGCCATAACCCAGAATGAACTTCTCCCGCTCGAGCCGTTTGACCCGCTCCATGCAGGGCGTGGTCGAGAGTCCGACCCGCTCACCCAGGTCGACATAGGACATCCGTCCCTCCGATTGCAGCAGCCTGAGAATGTGCCGGTCGATCTTGTCCAGCTCGCGGCTGGAGGCTCTTCGTGTTTTCAAGATAATTCCCTGTTTTTTATACCCTGTGCAGAATTTCACTCTGCACATTGTGGAATATTCAAATCAAGTACGCAGGCGCTTGCTCCTAGAATAGCAATATCGCCCATGGCGAGAATTCTTATTTGCGCGAATGTAACCGGAGGTGGGCATGCACGTATTGGTTCTGGGCGGCGGCGTTATCGGTGTGACCAGTGCCTGGTATCTGGCGCGCGCTGGCCATCAGGTCAGCGTGGTCGACCGTCAGCCAGGTGCCGGCCTGGAGACCAGCTTCGGCAATGCGGGCATGATTTCCCCCGGTTATTCCTCCCCGTGGGCGGCGCCCGGCGTGCCGGTAAAGGCATTGAAGTGGATGATGGCCAGACACGCACCGTTGGCCATCAGCCCCACCGCTGATCCGCACCAGTACCGCTGGATGATGCAGATGCTGGGCAACTGCACCCAGGCGCGCTACGCGGTAAACAAGGGCCGGATGATGCGTCTGGCCGAATACAGCCGGGACTGCCTGATGCAACTGCGCCGCGATACCGGCGTGGAGTACGAACATCGGGAAAAAGGTACGCTGCAATTGTTCCGTAGCCAGCAGCAGCTGGATGCAGTGAGCAAGGACATCCAGGTGCTGGAAAACTGTGGTGTGCCCTATCAGTTGCTCGATCGCAGTGGCTGTGTGGCGCGCGAACCAGGCCTGAGGCCCAGCGCCGAGAAGATTGTTGGCGGTCTGCTACTGCCCAATGACGAGACAGGTGACTGCCACCTGTTTACCACCGCACTGGCCGAAAAGTGCCGGGAAATCGGCGTTACATTCCACTACGGTTGTGACATCCACAGACTGCTGGATGACCGCGAGCAAATCCTGGGCGTGGCGACCAGCCGGGGCGTCATGACCGCCGACAGGTATGTACTGGCCCTTGGCAGCTATACACCACAATTGCTCAAGCCGATGGGCATCGAACTGCCGGTATACCCGGTCAAGGGTTATTCGCTGACGCTGCCCGTGGCAAGCGATGCGATGGCACCGGTCTCCACCGTGATGGATGAGACCTATAAGGTGGCGATGACCCGTTTCGCCGATCGTATCCGCGTGGGAGGCATGGCCGAGTTGACCGGCTTCGATGCCAGCCTGCAGGGCAAGCGCCGGGCCACGCTGGAGATGGTGGTCAGCGATCTGTTTCCCGACGGAGGACGTCTGGAGGACGCTACGTTCTGGACCGGTTTCCGTCCAATGACACCTGACGGCACCCCTGTGGTCGGCGCTACGTCCCGACGCAACCTGTATCTCAACAGCGGCCATGGCACACTGGGCTGGACCATGTCCTGCGGCTCTGGTCAGTTGCTCGCCGACCTGGTCAGCGACCATAAACCAGCGATCAGCACCGAGGGTCTGGGCCTCAATCGTTACCATCAGAACAGGGAGATCCGTCGCCATGTCGATACAGCGTCTGCACACTAATCAGCGCATGAGCCAGATTGTCACTCACCACAACACCGTCTATCTGGCGGGACAGGTGGCGGCGGATGATGATCTGGACAAGGATGCAGGGGTGCAAACCCGCAGCACCCTGAACGAAATCGAAAAACTGCTCGCGCAGGCCGGTACCGACAGGACGCACATCCTCTCGGTTACCATCTACCT
>NZ_JBFGFI010000160.1:0-3366 GCF_041579695.1 Halopseudomonas sp. | reverse complement strand
TGAGATCGGCGTAGACGGCACGCTGGAGATCGTGGGTATCGGTTCGCACCCCTCGCGCGGCCTGAAAAAAGGGGTGGTGGTCAATATCGAGTCCACCGTGCAGTCGATTCAGCGCGCGATCGAGGAAGCCGAGCTGATGGCAGGTTGCGAGATTCACTCCGTGTTCGCCGGTATTGCGGGCAATCACATTCGCAGCCTGAACTCGCACGGCATCGTTGCCATCCGGGATCGCGAAGTGGCGCAGGCCGATATCGAGCGGGTGCTCGACGCAGGTCAGGCGGTGGCGATTCCCGCTGACCAGAAGGTGCTGCACATCCTGCCGCAGGAATACGTGATCGATAACCAGGAAGGTGTGCGCGAGCCGCTGGGAATGTCGGGTGTTCGACTGGAGGCCAAGGTGCATCTGGTGACCTGCGCATTGAACGCAGTACAGAACATCGAAAAATGCATTCGCCGCTGCGGTCTGGAAGTCGAGGACGTGATCCTTGAACAGCTGGCTTCCAGCTACGCCGTGCTCACCGAAGACGAGAAAGAGCTCGGCGTGTGTATGGTCGATATCGGCGGTGGCACCACCGATATCGCGATCTTTACCGAGGGTGCGATCCGGCATACCGCGGTGATCCCGATTGCCGGTGACCAGGTCACCAACGATATCGCCATGGCGCTGCGTACACCGACCCAGTACGCCGAAGAGATCAAGATTCGCTACGCCTGTGCGCTGGCCAAGCTGGCCGGCCCGGAGGAAACCATCAAGGTCCCGAGCGTCGGCGAACGGCCGCCGCGTGATTTGTCGCGCCAGGCGCTGGCCGAGGTGGTCGAGCCGCGTTACGACGAGCTGTTCACGCTTATTCAGGCTGAACTGCGTCGCTCGGGATTCGAGGATATGATCCCGGCCGGCATCGTCCTGACCGGTGGAACATCGAAAATGGAAGGCGCGGTAGAACTGGCCGAAGAGATCTTTCACATGCCGGTACGCCTGGGCGTACCGCAGGAATTCAAGGGGCTGACAGATGTGGTGCGCAATCCCATCTACGCCACCAGCGTGGGCCTGCTGCATTACGGCAACCGGCATAACGCCGCTGCCGCGAGCAGCCCCGAAACGAGCAGGGAATCGCCACTGATCCGTATCAAGCGGTGGTTCAAGGGCAATTTTTAAGAGCCGCATAAAAGCGGTCAAGGCCTCGCGCAAGCGAGCATTGCAGTAACGAAACGAAAACGAAACGAGTATGTACTCGAGGAGATGGAACCATGTTTGAATTAATTGATAACGTTCCGCAGAACGCAGTAATCAAGGTTGTTGGTGTCGGTGGTGGTGGCGGTAATGCGTTGCAGCACATGGTCGTCAACAACGTCGAAGGCGTTGAATTCATCTGCGCCAATACCGATGCACAGGCGCTGAAGAATGTCAGCGCCCGCACCATCCTGCAGCTGGGCCCGAACGTGACCAAAGGTCTGGGCGCCGGCGCGAACCCGCTGATCGGCCGCGAAGCCGCAATGGAAGACCGCGAGCGTATTGCCGAAGTGCTGCGCGGAGCCGACATGGTGTTCATTACCGCCGGCATGGGCGGCGGTACCGGTACCGGTGCAGCGCCGATCGTCGCAGAAGTGGCGCGTGAAATGGGCATCCTGACGGTGGCAGTCGTCACCAAGCCGTTCCCGTTCGAAGGCCGCAAGCGCATGCAGATCGCTGAAGAGGGCATTCGTGAGCTGAGTGAGCATGTGGATTCGCTGATCACCATCCCGAACGAGAAGCTGTTGACCGTGCTGGGCAAGGACGCCAGTCTGCTGGCCGCCTTCAGCAAGGCTAACGATGTGCTGCTTGGAGCGGTGCAGGGCATTGCTGACCTGATCATGCGTCCAGGCATGATCAACGTCGACTTTGCCGACGTGAAAACCGTCATGAGCGAAATGGGTATGGCGATGATGGGTACTGGTCATGCCAGTGGCCCCAATCGCGCACGCGAAGCTGCAGAGGCGGCTATCCGCAGTCCGCTGCTGGAAGACGTGAACCTGATGGGCGCACGCGGTATTCTGGTCAACATTACTGCTGGCCCCGATCTGTCCCTGGGTGAGTTCTCCGAAGTTGGCAGTACCGTGGAAGAGTTCGCTTCCGAGACGGCTACCGTGGTTGTCGGTACGGTTATCGATCCGGAACTGCGCGACGAGCTGCGCGTTACCGTAGTTGCCACCGGTCTCGGCGCGCGTATGGACAAGCCGGTCAAGGTGGTCGATAACACCAGCGCTCCGGCCCCGGCTGCCCGCCAGTCACACGACGGCGCAGCACCCAACTATCGGGACCTGGATCGTCCGACAGTGATGCGCAACACTGGAGGTCAGAGCAATAACGCAGCAGCAGCGCGTTTGAGCCAGGCACCGGAAGATCTGGACTACCTGGACATTCCGGCTTTCCTGCGGCGCCAGGCTGATTAACCCGATTCGATAGAGAGGCTCAATCGAGCGGATAGGGCTGATTGGTGTTCAACAAAGGTGGACTTTGCTATTATGCGCGCCACCTTGTTGAAAATAATTCGCAATTTTCGCAACTTGCTCGCAATTACGGCGGAAACATAAAGCATGATCAGACAACGCACACTGAAGAACATCATCCGGGCCACTGGTGTTGGTCTGCATTCGGGTGAGAAAGTTTATCTCACGCTGAAACCGGCGCCGATCGGTACCGGAATCGTGTTCGTCCGTACCGATCTCGACCCTGTGGTCGAGATTCCGGCGCGGGCCGAGTTCGTGGGCGAAACGATGATGTCGACAACCTTGGTCAACAACGGAGCCAAGGTTGATACCGTCGAGCACCTGCTGTCGGCGATGGCTGGCTTGGGCATTGATAATGCCTATGTCGAGCTCAGCGCCTCCGAGGTGCCGATCATGGACGGCAGCGCTGGCCCCTTCGTATTCCTGATCCAGTCCGCTGGTATCGAGGAACAGGACGCCGCCAAACAGTTCATCAGGATCAAGCGCGAAATCACCGTGGAAGAAGATGGCAAGACAGCCAGTTTTCTGCCATTCGAGGGCTTCAAGGTATCTTTTGAGATCGACTTTGACCATCCGGTGTTTCGCGGCCGTAGCCAGTTTGCCTGTGTGGATTTCTCGAGCACTTCCTTTGTGAAGGAAGTTAGCCGTGCCCGGACCTTCGGGTTCATGCGCGACATCGAGCATCTGCGATCCCAGAACCTGGCCTTGGGAGGCAGCGTGGATAACGCCATCGTGGTCGATGAATATCGCGTGCTGAACGAAGACGGCCTGCGTTACGAGGACGAATTCGTCAAGCACAAGATTCTCGACGCGATCGGCGATCTCTATCTATTGGGCAAGAGCCTGGTAGGTGAGTTTCGCGGTCACAAATCAGGTCAC
>NZ_JBFGFI010000159.1:0-3394 GCF_041579695.1 Halopseudomonas sp. | reverse complement strand
GCAGTCATGGCCCGGGAAATGGAGTGGTACTTCCCGGCGATACGCGGCATCAGCCTGGCGCAGCACTGGGACGATCTGGATATCCGTTTTCCGATGGCCTATCAGGAGCCGATTCGCGCCCAGGCGGCCGCACGCCAGCTGAACTCGACCTGGATCTATGCGATCACCCGCCAGGAAAGCGCATTCATGGCCGATGCCCGCTCGCATGCCGGCGCGACCGGGTTGATGCAGCTGATGCCGGCCACCGCGCGGGAAACCGCCAGGCGTTACAACATCAGCCTGGGCCACCCCAACGAGCTGCTGATTCCCGAGCGCAACATCGCACTGGGCACCGCCTACCTTTCACAGCTCAACGGCATGTTCAGGGGCAACCGGGTACTCGCCTCGGCCGCCTACAACGCAGGCCCTGGCCGCGTGCGCCAATGGACCCGCGAAATGCCGACCATCCCGGCAGATATCTGGATCGAGACCATTCCGTTCGACGAGACACGCACCTATGTGCAAAGCGTACTGAGTTATGCAGTCATCTACGGACAGAAGATGGGCATTCGCCAGCCGGTGATCGAGCAGCACGAACGCTATCTGGAAGCTTACCGGCCCTAGAAACAAAAACGCCCCGTGTGAACGGGGCGTGGAGTATGCGAATCAGACGGATTACAGCTCAGGCCGCTGCTCACGCATCGATCAATCTGAGTCGCTCGCGCACCACTTCAACCAGTTGATCGGGCTGGAATTTCGACAGAAAGCCGTCACAGCCGACCTTCTCGACCATCGCCTTGTTAAAGTTGCCGGACAGCGAAGTGTGCAGCACCACATACAGATCGCGCAGGCGCGGATCCTTGCGGATCTCCGACGTCAGCCGGTAGCCGTCCATCTCCGGCATCTCGGCATCGGTAATGACCATCAGCAGCCGCTGGGAAATATTCGGGTCCTCGTCTGCCCAGGCCTGCAACTTTTTCAACGCACGCAGACCGTCAGTGGTTACATGCATGGTCAGATCCAGCTGCGACAGGGTTTCCTTGAGCTGGGCGATACCGGTAGGCGAATCATCCACCAGCAGCACTTCCCGCCCCCGTGCCTTCTCCAGTAGCGCATCATCAAGCAGACCCTCGCTGACCCGCGCATTGAACGGCACTATTTCGGCGAGCACCTTTTCCACATCGATAATCTCCACCAGCCGATTGTCATCCAGGCGGGTTATCGCAGTCAGATAGTGGGTGCGTCCGGCACCGCGCGGCGGCGGCAGCACGGCATCCCAGTTCAGGTTCATGATGCGGTCTACACCGCCCACCAGAAACGCCTGCACCGAGCGGTTGTATTCAGTGACGATAATGGTGCTGTCCGGGGTCACGGCCTGGGGCCGCATGCCGATAGCGCCGGAGAGGTCGATCACCGGGATGGTCTGGCCACGCAGATGGATCACGCCCGCCACATGGGGTGCGCGCTGGGGCATCTGGGTAAGGCGGGGAAGCTGCAGTACTTCGCGGATCTTGAATACGTTGAGCGCGAACAGTTGATGTCCGGCCAGTTGAAACAATAATATTTCCAGGCGATTTTCGCCGACCAGACGCGTGCGCTGATCGACGGTATCCAAAACTCCGGCCATGACGAGCCTCACAGGTGGAATGGCGATTTGATATGTTTGGCAGTATATCCGTTATCGACCATTCCGCTTATTTCTGAAGCTCAGTAGAAGGCGTTTTCCTTGACCGTGTGATCGGTCACGTCGCGTACTGCGGTAATTTCGGGGATGCGCGCGATCATGGTTTTCTCGATACCTTCCTTCAGCGTAACGTCGACCATGCCGCAACCCTGGCAACCGCCGCCAAACTGCAGAACCGCAACGCCATCCTCAACCACATCGATCAGTTTGACATCGCCGCCGTGGCTGGCCAGTCCGGGGTTGATCTCGGTCTGCAGCAGGTAGTTGATCCGCTCGTTCAGGGGGCTGTCATCGTTGACCATCGGCACCTTGGCATTCGGCGCCTTGATGGTCAGCTGGCCACCCATACGGTCGGTGGCGTAATCGACTACGGCATCTTCCAGAAAGGGCTCGCTGACCGAATCGATCCACACGTCGAACGAGTCCAGCTTGATCGTCCGGTCCTCGGGCTTCTCCTCGCCTGGCTTGCAATAGGCAATACAGGTTTCCGCATAGGGCGTGCCCGGCTGCGTGATGAAGACCCTGATGCCGATCCCGGGGGTTTCCTGCTTGACCAGCAGATCGGCCAGATACCCTTCGGCTTCCTTGGTAAGGTTAATGCCTGCCATGTAATGCCTCGCGTTCAATAGTCTGAATGGGAGCATTGTACGGGATCACGGCCGGCGGATAAAGACATACCTTTTTGGTAGGGTATTCCGACTGCCCTACCCCGCACTCATCCTGGTGGGAGCGGTGGCAAGGCGAAAGTTCACGCAGTGCTCTGCCACACCTTGCCATACACCTGTTTACTACCTGCGCCGCGCATATCTGCTAAACTTGCTGGCTTTGCGTACATTTTCGGAGCCACCATGTCTGAGCGTTCTGCCCGTCTCCAAGCACTTCATACTGCCCTGAGCCAGCGGATTCTGATCCTCGATGGCGGTATGGGCACGATGATCCAGAGCTACAAATTCGAGGAGACGGATTTTCGCGGTGAGCGTTTCTGGGACTGGCCCTCGGACCTGAAGGGCAACAATGACCTGCTGGTACTGACCCAGCCCGACGCCATTGCAGCGATGGAAAAGGCCTATCTGGATGCCGGTGCCGACATCATCGAGTCCAACACCTTCAACTCCACGCGCATTTCCCAGGCCGACTACGGCATGCAGGATCTCGCCTACGAGCTGAACGTCGAAGGTGCCCGCCTGGCGCGCCGGGTCTGCGACGAGAAGACCGCGGAAACCCCTGACCGTCCGCGTTTTGTCGCCGGCGTACTCGGGCCAACCAGCCGCACCTGCTCGATCTCCCCGGACGTGAACAATCCCGGCTTTCGTAACGTCACTTTTGACGAGCTGGTCGCCGACTACATCGAATCGGCCAAGGGCCTGATCGAGGGCGGCGCCGACCTGATCCTGATCGAGACCATCTTCGACACGCTCAACGCCAAGGCGGCGATTTTTGCAGTACAGGAAGTCTTCGACCAGTTGAGTTTTGAAGTGCCGATCATGATTTCCGGCACCATTACCGACGCCTCTGGCCGCACGCTCTCGGGCCAGACCACTGAAGCCTTCTGGAACTCAGTAGCGCACGCCAATCCGCTCTCGGTGGGCTTGAACTGCGCGCTGGGTGCCAAGGACCTGCGGCCCTACCTGGAAGAGCTGTCGAACAAGGCCGATACGCACATCTCGGCGCACCCCAACGCCGGCCTGCCCAACGAATTCGGCGAATACGACGAAACTCCGGAACAGACCG
>NZ_JBFGFI010000158.1:0-3464 GCF_041579695.1 Halopseudomonas sp. | reverse complement strand
GTTATCGATCTGGTCGAAACCACGGGCGGAACCGCCGTAGGATTCAGCGCAGACCTTGGTCAGTGCCGCTGTCAGAGTGGTCTTGCCATGGTCGACGTGACCGATGGTGCCCACGTTAAGGTGCGGTTTTTTACGTTCAAACTTCTCTTTAGCCATCGAGAGACCCCTTATTCGTGAGTACAATGCGCGTGTCACGCGACCATTAAATAAAAGGCAGATATTCGCATATCTGCCTCTATACTGGAGCTCATGAGCGGAATTGAACCGCTGACCTCACCCTTACCAAGGGTGTGCTCTACCAGCTGAGCTACATGAGCATACAGACTTGGTGCAGTGCCAGATTGGAGCGGGTAGCGGGAATCGAACCCGCACCATCAGCTTGGAAGGCTGAGGTTCTACCGTTGAACTATACCCGCCGAGCACTGGCTATTGCGAAATCTGGTGGAGGGGGAAGGATTCGAACCTTCGAAGCTTTCGCGTCAGATTTACAGTCTGATCCCTTTGACCGCTCGGGAACCCCTCCGTAAAAGAGGCGCCATTTTGTTCACTTGGCGCCACCCTGTCAACACATTTATTAGTAAAAACCGCTACTTGTGTGCTGAAAGAGCTTTGCGCGCCAGGTATGCCCTCAAGGCGTATCCGACCACGCGGCGCATATCATAGGTGATGCGGACTCAGTTCGCAACGGGCTGGCAAGGATCGAACTGATGCTGGAGATCCGGAAAGCTGTCGCGCAACCTGGCAAGCATCGACTGATCCACCAACCTTCTGGCTTCCGCGTCTACTTGTACCAGATATTCAACGGAGGTTTTTTCCAGCATCTCGACTTCAACGCTATAACCCTGCGCCTGTAACTGCGCCTGGCGCGCTGCCGCATATTCTTCGCGGCTGAAGACGCCAAGGGAGATATTGCCGGCAAGCGGACCCTGGGTTATCAAAAAACTATCAATCCCCTGCCCCTGCAACAGGTTCAGTTGAGAGATTGCTTCGCGCTCACCGCCCTCGACCGGGAGCACCAGCCAGTAATCGAGAGTGTCTGCCACATCCCTGGAGATAACCTCTGATTGCACAGACAGGGCGAGCAATCGCTGTCGTAATTGTTCGGCTTTTCCAGGCGTGCTGAACACACCCAGATTCACGCAAAGCCGGGAACTGTCCTCTGTCGGCTGGCTGCCAACCTGGCGTACCAGTTCCGGCGGCGCAATGTCGGGCGACAGCGGTTCCAGCGACTCATCCGCCGTCTCGTAAAGTGCCTGGACGGCCCGATCATCCTGCAACTGCCAGAGCGCATACAATACGTTAAGTAAGAGCAGGAAGAGCAATACCGATCGCATCATGACTCCCCCAGCGAACACGCGAGCGCCAGCCCTTCAAAAACCAGATCGCTGATAACCATGCACTCGCCCGGCAATGCTTGCGCCATACGCTCCGCATCGCCACCGGTGAGGATGACCAGCATATCTTCGCCCAGCAGCTGGCGGGCAATCCGCTGCTGCTCACGCACAAAACCGGCAAGCATAAGATCACAGCCGTACTCGACAGCCTGAGCGGTATTGCTCCCGGGCGTAGGCAGCAACAGATCGCCCAGCAGACTTTCATCATAACGAATCAGACGGGTATGACGCTTCAGCCCGTTGCGCAGGAGCTTGCTACCCGGGGCTATGTAGCCCCCAAGGTGCTGGCCGGAAGCATCGACGAAGTCGACAGTTATTGCCGTGCCCAGATCAATCACTACACAGGCTTGGCGGTAGCGGGCGTAGGCAGCAACGAGCGCAAGCCAGCGATCCATGCCGAGCTTGGTGAAGTCGGTATAACCGTTCCTGACTCCTGCAAGCTCCAGGCTTGCCCTGGCCAGCATAGGATGCAGCTTTAACCAACTGGTCAGCTGATCCATCACCACCTGGGTTTCATCGGCTGATCGCACGCTGACCAACCGACAGGCGTGGATCTCCCGCTCCTGCCCACCAAGCAACAGCTGCAACTCCACAAGATCAGGAGCCATATCGCGATCTCGCACGCGGCCCTCGCGATCCACCAGACGCCACTTGATCAGCGTGTTGCCACAATCTAGCTCAAGAAGCATCCTGCTTCCTCAGGCTGACTTCGCCACCGTTGGCCAGAACAATACCACTCGCAGTTTCCAGCTTTAATGCACCCCGTTCGTTGACACCACAATGGCGACCGGAGATCACATGATTGCCCGACACTACGCTGACCATCTGCCCGAACCACGCATCACGCTGCTGCCAGCCGGGTATGAAGGGCGCAAAACCACTTTTTCGAAAGGCAGTTATCGCCTCAAGCAGTCTGCCGGAGAAAGATGCGATCAACCTGTTCCGGTCCAGCTCACCGTGGCGCGAGGATTGCAGCAACGACGTCCAGGCCTGGTCGATACCCTCCCCCCCTTCTGCTCGCATCAGAACGTTGACTCCCACCCCGATGACCACGACACAGTCCGAGGTCAGATCGCCAGCGATCTCGATCAGGATACCTGCCAGCTTCTTGCCACTAAGCAGAATATCGTTCGGCCATTTCAGCTGCACATCCTCGTAACCGCAGGCTTGCAGTGTCTCGGCCAGAACCAGACCGACAACCAGACTAAGGCCCTCCAGCCCCTGGGCACCCGTCTCGAACGGCTCGGTTATGCTCAGATAGATGTTCTGGGCGTAGGGGCTGATCCAGGCACGACCGCGACGACCGCGCCCGGCGCTTTGCTGCTCGCTGATACAGACAAGCGGCCTTTGCCTTCCAGCAGCCATAAGCCTCTGGGCTTGAGCATTGGTCGAATCGATCTCCTGGTACAGATGCCATTCCCAATAGTCGGCCAAACCGACAGGGAGGTGATGCCGGATAGCTTGTTCGTCGAGCAGCACCGCACCTTGGGGAATACGATAACCCTTGCCTCGAACCCGCTGTATGGGGAAACCCTGCTGCTCCAATGGGCTTAGCACTTTCCAGACGGCCGCTCGACTGACACCCAGCGCAGCGCCGAGTGCCTCACCAGAGTGAAAGCGCCCATCAGACATCAATTTGAGTAAAGTGCTGAGCATAGCGACGGCTTACCGTTTAAATTGAGGACGCATGATAACGCCGCAGCCTGGCAGAATGAATGGGTAATGTAATTTTGCCGCCATCAGGGCGCCAAGTTACCAGCTTAAAGCCGGAGTTTGGATGTAGAAGCTCCGAGCCACCAGAGCACATTCGCGACATTACGTCCGAACGACGCGCAGCCTGCCAGGCCCAATGGATCCCCGCGTTCGCGAGGATGACGGAGTGGCGGGGGTCATCGCGTCGGTGGTTTGATTGTGCTTGATGTGGAAGGTTGAGGCTTTTATAACGCGCAAAGAAAAGCCCCGCGCTGTTTCCAGGCGGGGCTATTCAGTATAAGCGCTTGACGATGACCTACTCTCACATGAGGAAACCTCACACTACCATCGGCGATGCATCGTTTCACTTCTGAGTTC
>NZ_JBFGFI010000157.1:0-3585 GCF_041579695.1 Halopseudomonas sp. | reverse complement strand
TACTATCGGGCTTTCGGCGAGGACGCCAAACGCTGGGCCGGCCTGGCAGGTCATGTCTGGCCCATGCCCGGGCTGTATGTGTATGGCAAGGAAGATCCGGTCATTATCCCGGCCTATCTGCACAATATCGAAGCCTGTTTCGACACTATCGAAGTGAAGACAGTCGACGCCAGGCACTTTGTTCAGGAAGAAAAACCCCAGGAGGTCGCTGGCTATCTCAACGCGTTTCTGCACGGCGCCGCCTGATAACCCAGCCACAATCCTCCGCTACTCCGCTACTCCGCTGGCCTGGCATCGGTTTGGGCTGCTAAGCTCGGGCCACCTGTTCCAGCGGAGGAATGAATGCCCAGCCCCACCTTTGAACAACTGCATCGCCAGCCCGGTCCGTTCTTTCTGGCCCTGGGCGGGGCAGGCATGTTCGGCGCCAACTTTTACCTTTTCGGCTCTGCCGGCGAGTGGATTGCAGTAGATTGCGGCTTTGCATTGTCGGCGGCCCCGGGCGGCAACAATATGGTCTCGGTGCCCAGCCTGGCAGCATTGGACCAATACGATATCAAGCTGTCGGCGCTGCTGATCACCCACGGCCATGAGGATCATATCGGCGCGGTCGCGCACCTCTGGCAGAAGCTCGATTGTCCGCTGTACGCCACCCGTTTCACCGCAAGGCTGATCCGCAACAAACTCGATCCGAAACAGCAGTGGCCGAAACTGCGCGAGATCAAACCGCTTGAGCCGATTGGTATTGGCGCGTTTCAGGCCGAGTGGATTCCGGTAACCCACTCCATTCCCGAGTCCAATGCCATTGTCCTCGATGTGGCAGGCAAGCGGCTGTACCACAGCGGCGACTGGAAACTCGATCCGAAACCGCTGATGGGCGAGCTTACCGCGCAGGGAAGACTGCAGGCGATCGGCCGCGATGGCGTGGATGTGATCATTGGCGACTCTACCAACGCGCCCAACAGTGGCGCGAGCCGTTCCGAAGCCGAGGTGCAGAACGGGCTTCAGGATGCGATCCGGCCGTGCAGCCAGCGCGTAATTGTCACCTGTTTTGCCAGCAATCTGGCGCGCCTGCAGAGCCTGGCGGAAATTGCCTTCGATGCCGGGCGTTATGCCGCTCTGCTCGGGCGCAGCCTGATGACCATGCAGGCTGCCGGGCGCGCCGAACGCTACCTGGAGCCACGGCCCGGTTTCATCTCGCCATGGGAGCTGGGCTATCTGCCGCGAGAGCAGCAGTTATGGATCTGTACCGGCAGCCAGGGTGAACCCGCTGCCGCCCTGGCCCGGCTGGCCGGGGGCAGTCATCCGCACCTGACACTCGATCCGGGCGATACCGTGCTGTTTTCCTCACGCCTGATTCCCGGCAACGAGGAGGCATTGGCACGGATCAAGGCGGGGCTGAAGGCACAGGGCGTGAACGTGATTGATGACAATATGGCGCCCATCCATGCTTCCGGCCATCCGCCACAGGAGGATCTGCGCCAGCTGTACGGCTGGCTCAAGGCAAGGTATCTGCTGCCGGTGCACGGTGAACACCATCATCAGCAGGCGCACCTCGATTTTGGGCGCAGCCTGGGCTTGGGCGGCCTGCTGCCGGCCAATGGAGATCTGATCGACCTGAGCGCGCAGCCACGCAAGATAGGCACGCTACCCTGGGGCCTGGTGGAAATTCAGCGCTGAATATCCTCAGCCATCCTTTATGCGCGTGTGCAACTGGCGGGAGATTTCGGCCAGTCGGGTACCGAGGCCGCCGAGCTCCTCCTGCGCGAGCAGCAATTCACTACTGGCTCGAGTCTGGCGTTCACTGGCCGCACGCTGTTCGGCGCTGTAATCGCGCACCTGCAACAGCTGCTGATGTGCGTGATCCAGCCCCTGATGCTGGGCCGCTATGCTGTCCGACAAGCTGACCGTCAGGTCGACGTTTTCCAGCATGGCCACGCCCGCCTTGGCGACCTGATCGACACCGGCGTCGACCACGCCACGGGCATCATCGAGTAAGCCGTGAACCGCCTCCGCGGTCTTGTTGCTGCGCTGCGACAGGCTGCGGACTTCATCCGCCACCACAGCGAAACCGCGCCCCTGCTCGCCAGCTCGAGCGGCCTCGATTGCAGCGTTCAGCGCCAGCAGATTGGTCTGCGCGGCAATCGCACTGATCTGTTGCATCGCATCATCTATACGCCGATTGCTCTGCTGGATCTGCAGCATGCTGGCTTCGGCCTGCTGCATGGTGCCAGCGCAGAGGCGCACCTGATCGGTGCTTTGCCGTGTCTGGCTATTGAGCAACTGCATCTGGCCGGCACTGTCTGTCAGCTGCTGCAGCACGTGGTGGACCGCGCTGTCCAGCTGTTGCATGGAGGTGGCCTGCTGCACGGCGTCCTGATCCATACCCTGGCACCGCTGGCGAATACCCTGCAGGGTATGCTGCAGCTGGTCAGCCATTTGCAGCAGGTCGGCAGCGCTCACCCGTACTTCATCCACCAATAGCTCCATCCGCGCCTGCTGGTTGGCGGCATGCTGCCCTGCCTCACGCACTTCAACCAGGCTCTGCCCGGACTCTTCCAATGCCTGACGGCGCAGGTTCAGGTTGTACCACTGGGCCAGCCAGAGCGTCAGCAGCGGCAACAGGAAACCGGAATAGGTGTTGATCATCTCCTGCCTGGGGCTGAGTTCGAACACCGGCATCACCGCGCCACTGCGTTCCTGATAGATCAACCATATGATGAAACAGGCCTGTACCAGACTCCAGAAGGCCGCGCTGCGATAACCGCTGAGCAGATAGGCCAGCATGATCAGCACCGCGGGCCAGTAGATATGCGCCGACTGCAGTCCGCCTAACTGATACACCAGCTGGGTACTGTAGGCTGTCGCCAATGCCAGCGCAGCATTGGCTGCGACGGACACAGATATCGACGCGGTACGCATCAGCACCAGGACCACCGGCATGCCGAGCAACAATACCAGCGAACCGGTGGCAAGAGCCTCGTTGTCCAGGCGTGCCCACTTGATACAGCTGTAGAGCGCCACCAACAGGCTGCACAGTCCACTGAAAGCGATTGCCTTGGCTTGTAGTACGGCGACCTGATCCTTCAACCCTGCGGGCATGAAATACCCGAGAAATCCATTTTTCATGCGATGCTCCGAACGGTGGCGAACGGCTGTCCGGGCAATCATCCGGCGCAGGCAGTTGGCCACTGTATCGGCCCAGGCCTATCGGCCATCAGCGGCAAAATGGTCAAACTAGCGGATCAGAACACTTCTTTCATCTGTTCCCACATCATACCCAGAGCCAGCAGGGGCGCGCGCAGGTGCTTGCCACCGGGGAACGTCATGTGCGGGACCCTGTCGAACAGCTCGAAGCCGTGACTGGCCTGGCCACTTACCGCCTCGCCGAGAAGCCGGGCGGCCAGGTGTGTGGCATTGATGCCGTGGCCTGCATACGCCTGGGCATAGAAGACATTGGAGTGGTCTGCGAGCTTGCCAATCTGCGGCAGGCGATTGGCGCCGATGCCGATCATGCCGCCCCACTGGTATTCGACTTTCACATTTGCCAGTTGAGGGAATACGCGCAGCATCTTCGGCCGCATATAG
>NZ_JBFGFI010000156.1:0-3600 GCF_041579695.1 Halopseudomonas sp. | reverse complement strand
GGGTCTGAAAGCAACGACTTACAGCACCATCACCGCCAACCAGCCAAAGGCAATCAGCGGCAGGTTGTAATGCAGAAAGGTCGGCACCACCGTATCCCAGATATGGTTGTGCTGGCCGTCCACGTTGAGGCCGGCGGTCGGACCCAGGGTGGAATCGGAAGCCGGTGAGCCGGCGTCACCCAGCGCAGCTGCAGTACCCACCAGCGCAACGATTGCCAGCGGGCTGAAGCCCAGCTGCAGCGCCAGGGGTACGTAGATTGCCGCAATGATCGGTATGGTCGAGAACGACGAGCCGATACCCATGGTAATCAGCAAGCCCACCAGCAACATCAACAACGCGGCCATCGCCCGGTTGTCGCCGATGATGCCGGCAGAGCTGTCCACCAGCGTCTGGATCGAGCCGGTGGCGCGCATCACCTCGGCAAAGCCGGCCGCGGCGATCATGATGAAGCCGATCATCGCCATCATCTTCATGCCTTCGGTAAACACATCGTCCGCCTCACGCCAGCGCACCACCCCCGACAGGGAGAAAATCACGAATCCGGTCAACGCGCCGATGATCATCGAGTCGAGCCACAACTGCACAACGAACGCCGCGACAACCGCGGTCAGCGCGACCAGTAGCGAGCGTCCGTTGTAACCTTTCTCCAGCCTCTCGACCTCGGCCACCGCTTCCACGTCATAGTCACGCGGACGGCGATAACTGATAAAAATCGCGAACAACAGCCCCAGCAGCATGCCCAGAGCAGGTAGCGCCATGGCCTTCATCACATTGACGCCATCAACCTCGCCGCCGCTCTCGGCCACGTTGGCCAGCAGGATGTCGTTGAGGAATATGCCGCCGAAACCGACCGGCAGGAACATGTAGGGCGTGATCAGACCGAAGGTCAGTACGCACGCCACCAGTCGCCGGTCCAGCCGTAATCGCGCCATCACGTACAGCAAGGGTGGGACCAGCAGCGGAATAAAAGCGATGTGTATTGGCAGAATGTTCTGCGACGAAATCGCCACCGCCAGCAGCACCAGCAGCAGTAGCATGGTCAGCATTCCAGTGCCGCCATCGCGCCGGCTGTTGACCAGCCCCAGCGCACGATCCGCGAGGGCATGCGCCAGACCGGACTTGGCTATCGCCACCGCAAACGCGCCCAGCAACGCATAACTGAGCGCCACATTCGCGCCCTTGCCCAGTCCGCCCTGGAATGCCTCCAGCGTGGCGTCCAGTCCCAACCCGCCAAGCAGGCCACCCACCACAGCACCAATAATCAGTGCCACCACCACGTGAACCCGGCACAGGCTCAGAGCCAGCATTACCGCTACGGCAGCCACTACTGCGTTCATTGTCGCCATCCCCTGTCGATTGAATAAACTCGACAGACAAGGTGTCGCCTGCCGAAGGGCGCGTACTCTGCCGCATAGCCCGGAGGCTGTCAAAGGCGACAGCCGCACATACAACAGGGGCCGAGCGTGCTTCCGGCTTCCGGCCCGAAGCGCGCACTTATTCGATATATTCGATCACGATTTTGAACTGTCGGTCGGTGGCTTAACGCAGTTAGCATGCACGCTCAAGCAATCAACGGGAGACCCCATGACGAATATCGCCATCGTCGCCGGCAGCAGCCGCAGCAACAGCCAGACATCCAAGGTCGCGCGCTTCATGCGCCAGAGCCTGATCAACCAGCACGGTCTGGATGCTGACGCAGTATCGGTCATTGATCTGGGCTCCTACCCTTTGCCCATGTGGCCGGCAGAGGATGAAGGTCCCTGGGGCATGTTCGAGAAACAACTGGCCAGGGCCGACGCGTTGGTGATCCTCGCCCCGGAATGGCACGGCATGGCCTGCCCCGCCATCAAGAATTTCTTCCTGTTCGCCACCAAGGCGCAACTGGCGCACAAACCCGCCATGCTCGGCGGCATCTCTGCCGGTATCGGCGGTGCCTACCCGATCAGCGAACTGCGCGCTTCGAGCTACAAGAACTGCCGTCTGTGCTACATCCCCGAGCACCTGATCGTGCGCAACGTGGAAAAGGTCATGAACATGCCCGAGCCCGTTTCCGAGGACGACCGCAAGATCCGCGCACGCATGGAATACAACCTCGGCATCCTGTTGCGTTACGCCGCTGCGTTGAAACCCTTGCGCGGTGAAATTGATATGAGCATTGCCGATTTCGCCAACGGCATGTGACCCCTCCCCCGCCCGTTTGGTCTGCAAACGGGCATCCCCCTCCTAAGGTCTAATAGGCTCTAAAAGCCCCGGTTACCGCCGCTGCGGGCGAAGCAAAGCCCTCAAGAACAACCCTTCCACGATTTCGTCTACGTCAACGGACCTGTCGACTTCTCTTCGAAATATGACAGTTCGACGAATGTCTTACAGAGCCGCTACTGCTTAAGTGCTTTATTTGTTCCGCGCCCGGCAAGCACCGGCCTGCACTTGATCACATCAGGAGAACAATAATGACACTTGTGAAAACCAATACCCTGGCCGCTGCTGTGGCCTTTGCGGTGATTGCCCCACTGGCCGGCTCTGCGAGTGCGGCCGGTTTTACTGACGATGCCACGGCCGCGCTACATTTACGTAACTTCTATTTCAACCGCGACTTCCGTTCCACGCCACCCGGTGGTCGATCCAAAGCCGAAGAGTGGGCACAGGGCTTCATCTTTCGCGCCGCCTCGGGCTACACCCCCGGAGCGGTGGGTTTCGGTCTGGATGTGTACGCCGCCACCGGCGTAAAACTCTACTCCGAGGACGAGACTGCGGGAACAGGGTTACTGCCCAACAGCTTTGGCAACGAAGGTCCCGACAGCTATGGTCATGCCTCGGCCACAGCCAGAGCACGGATTTCCAACTCCGTTCTGCGACTCGGTAATCTTATACCGGCAATTCCGATCGCTCAGGCCAGCGACATCCGCCTGCTACCCCAGACCTATACCGGCGGCTCGTTGAGTATCGATGAAGTCGAGAACCTCAACGTACAACTGGGACAACTGCGTGAGGTCAACTACCGCGCCAGTACCAACCGCGAAGATATTGGCTCAACCGTGGGCGGCACTTCTGACCGTTTCACGTACCTGGGCGGCACCTACAAATTCACCCAGAGCAACACCACCCTGGGCTTATGGCGCGGCGAGCTGGATGACGTATATGAGCAGAATCTGATCAATGTGCTGCAAACGATTGATATGGGCACCTGGAAGCTGGGCGCCAACCTGGCCTACTTTGATACTGGCGACAATGGCAACCAACCCCTGAATATCGATCACAAGATGAAGTCGGTCATGCTTTCGGCCGGCACTGGTTCCCATATGTTCCGCCTGGGCTATCAACACAGCGACGGCGATACGTCCTTCCCCTACCTGGCCGAGAACAACCCCTATGTAGCCAACTACATCCAGATTCTGGACTTCGCCCGCGCCGATGAAAAATCCTGGCAGGCCCGCTACGACCTCGACTTTGCCCAGTACGGGGTCCCCGGCCTGAAAGGCCTGGTGCGCTACGTCAGCGGCGATAACATCGACCGGGGTGCAGCTGGGACTGGCGAAGAATGGGAGCGAGACATCGACTTTGTCTACACCGTACAGTCCGGACCTCTCAAGAACGTAGCG
>NZ_JBFGFI010000155.1:0-3682 GCF_041579695.1 Halopseudomonas sp. | reverse complement strand
TCAACGCCTGAAGGAAAACCCGACCATTGCCAGGTTGTTGCTGATCGAAATCCGCGGCATCAGCCCCGCGGTGGATCAGGCGATCGAGAAAGCACTGAAGGCCACCAGCGATGACATAGCCCGCGTGCTCG
Source organism: Halopseudomonas sp. (assembly GCF_041579695.1). Lineage (GTDB taxonomy): Bacteria > Pseudomonadota > Gammaproteobacteria > Pseudomonadales > Pseudomonadaceae > Halopseudomonas. The sequence goes on along the minus strand of NZ_JBFGFI010000155.1, from coordinate 3,551 downwards.
CGCGCCCGGGTCAACGTTTCGATGAATTATTACAGGCCGGTATTCTGGGTGGCGTGATCCACATAGCGCTGCACTGGATGACTAACGGTTACCGCACGCCAGTTGAAGTGGTAACCGATACAGCCCTCAAGCTGGGTGTGTCGCTACTGGACGGGTAGGCAGTTCGGCCCAGAGGTCGTATTCGTCGGCGTCAAAAACTACAACGCTGACGATATCACCTGGCTGCAGGGTCTCTTCGGTATTGATATACACGTTGCCATCGATTTCCGGCGCGTCGGCCATTGAGCGGCCGATGGGGCCTTCTTCGTCCACCTCGTCGATCAACACCTGGATGGTCTTGCCGATCTTTTGCTGCAGGCGTTCGGCGCTGATCACCTGCTGGTGGGCCATGAATCGTTCCCAGCGTTCTTCTTTCACTTCTTCCGGCACGGCACCAGGCAGTTCATTGGCTGCAGCGCCCTCTACGTCGGAGTACTTGAAGCAGCCTACGCGGTCGAGCTGGGCTTCGGTGAGCCAGTCAAGCAGATACTGGAAATCCTCTTCCGTCTCGCCTGGGAAACCAACGATAAAAGTTGAGCGGATGGTCAGCTCCGGGCAGATTTCACGCCATTTCTTGATGCGTGCCAGCGTCTTGTCTTCAAATGCAGGCCGCTTCATCGCCTTGAGGATCTTCGGGCTGGCATGCTGGAAGGGGATGTCCAGATACGGCAGGATCTTGCCCTCGGCCATCAGCGGAATCAGCTCATCCACGTGGGGGTAGGGATAGACGTAGTGGAGACGAACCCAGATACCCAGCTCGCTCAGTGCCTCACACATTTCAGTCATACGGGATTTGACCGGACGACCGTTCCAGAAACCGGTGCGATACTTGATATCCACGCCGTAGGCGCTGGTGTCCTGGGAGATAACCAGCAGCTCGCGTACGCCAGCTTTGGCCAGACCCTCAGCTTCGCTTAGCACTTCACCAACAGGGCGGCTGACCAGCTTGCCGCGCATGCCGGGAATAATGCAGAAGCTGCAGCTGTGATTACAGCCTTCGGAAATCTTCAAATAGGCATAGTGGCGCGGCGTGAGTTTGACGCCCTGGGGCGGCACCAGATCGATCAGCGGGTTGTGGTCGGCGCGAGGCGGAATCACCTCGTGAACGGCATTGACCACCTGCTCGTACTGCTGCGGGCCGGTCACGGCCATAACACTGGGGTGTACATCGCGAATCGCACTTTCTTCCACACCCATGCAACCGGTAACGATTACCCGGCCGTTGGCGGCAATGGCTTCGCCAATTGCGTCCAGCGATTCGGCCTTGGCACTGTCGATGAAGCCGCAGGTGTTGACCACGACGACGTCGGCGTCCTGGTAGGTGGGGACGACCTGGTAACCCTCGGTGCGCAGCTGGGTAAGGATGCGTTCGGAATCCACCAGTGCCTTGGGGCAACCAAGACTAATGAAACCGACTTTGGGACTGGTCGACAGGACCTTGGACATGCTGAACCTCACGGGGGGTGCGCGGCTGGGCCGGATATTAAGGCGGAAAGGCGCGTATTCTAGCTGCCACGCTGGCAGCATGCCATAGCAGGAGGTTGCCGCTCGTCTCTCTGTTTTCAGAGAGGGTTCATGCCGGAGCCGGCAATCGGGCTGCCGGACCAGGCCGGCCAAAGAAGTAACCCTGGTAGAACAGGCACCCCAACTGCAACAGCCTGTCTCGCTGCGATTCGGTTTCGACACCTTCGGCGATTACGCGCAGATCCAGACTATTACCCAGGGCGACGATGGTGCGCACGATGGCTGCATCGTTGGCATCGGTCAGGACGTCGCGGACGAACGACTGATCGATTTTCAGCTGGTACAGTGGCAATCGTTTGAGATAGCCAAGTGATGCATAGCCGGTACCGAAGTCGTCCAGGGAAAAACGTAGACCACTTTCACCCAATACCCGCATGCGCTCGGCAGTGATCTCGATTTCGTCGATCAGCAGGTTTTCGGTCAGTTCGAGTTCGAGCCGGTCTGGCTTGAACCGGCTTTGCTCAAGCAGCCCCAAGACCATGTCTACAAAGTCCGCATGGCGGAACTGTTTCGGGCTGATATTCACTGCCAGGGTGAGCTGCGCCATTTCGGGCTGCTGTGACCATTCATCAAGAAGGCTGCAGGCCTCGCGCAGAACCCATTCACCAAGACTGACGATCAGTCCGCTGGACTCGGCAATCGGAATGAATCCGCCGGGCGGAATCGGGCCTTCCTCCGGGTGAGTCCAGCGCAGTAGAGCCTCCATGCCGAGCACCTTGCCGGTCTGGTCTACCTGCGGCTGCACATGCAGCTGCAGCTGGTTCTGCTCGATGGCAATGCGCAGGTCGGCTTCTATTCTGGCGCGCCGGGTGGCTTCGGCCTGCATGATCGGATTGAAAAAGCGCAGATTGTTGCGTCCACCCTGTTTGGCTTCATACATGGCCAGTTCGGACCGCTTGAGCAATTCCTCGGCATTGTTCTGACCATCGCAGAACATCACGATGCCGATGCTGGCCGTGACAATGTGGTTTGCCTGGTCGACCGGATACGGCTCGCTCAGATGCCGCAATATATCTCGGGCAATCCCTTTAGCCTGGTCTGCGGCCGCGTCGAGGTGCTGGTGCAGGCCCTCGAGCAGTATGACGAATTCATCACCACCCGGCCGGGCGAGGGTGTCCGGAGGCCGCAGGTGTTCCCTGAGTCGGTCGGCCACCAACGTCAGTAGTTGATCGCCTTTCTCGTGTCCGAGGGCATCGTTGAGGTTCTTGAAATTGTCCAGGTCGATGAACAGCAACGCGCCCTCGAAGCCGGTCTGCTGCTGATTGGCGAGCGCGTGGCGTAACCGGTCGATCAGCAGGCTGCGGTTGGGCAGCTCGGTCAGCGGATCGTAGAATGCCAGTTGGTGGATGGCTTTCTGAATATTGCGGTACTCGGTAATGTCGGTATCGATGCCGCACAGGGCGTAGACGGTGTCGTTCGCATCGCGCAACGGAATTTTCACCGAAACGAACGTACGTCGGACGCCGCTCTCGGCGAGCTCGTTGATCTCTTCGCTGGCGGTCCGCGACCCCTGTTCGAGCACCTGTCTGTCACTGCGCTGGCGCCGTGCTGCGGTAGCGCTTTCGAAAAGTGCGTCATCATCCTTGCCGATGACTTCTGCTGGAGTCTTGTCCAACAGCTCGCACAGTTTTTGATTGACGTATTGATAGCGCAGGTGGGTGTCCTTGATGTAGATATGCGCCTGTACGCTGTTCAGGATCGTCGCCATGCGGTTTTCGCTGGCCTGTAGCTCTCTGGTCCGCAAGTCAACCCGATGCCGAAGCAGTTGGCTGAATATCATGGCGAACACCAGCATGACAGCAAGGAGCGCCACCAGGCCGATGATGAAAGGTGGAAGGTGCAATAGCGTCCCTTCCTGGTCGCGCCACCTGCGCAGAATGGTCTGGTAAGGAGAGCCTGGATCCGTTTGCCAGCGTTCGAGATAGTCATCGATCACTTGCAGTTCGGTCAGGTGTCGCTCATTGGAGCTGGCAAAGAACAGCTGCGCG
>NZ_JBFGFI010000154.1:0-3689 GCF_041579695.1 Halopseudomonas sp. | reverse complement strand
TGCTAGTGGCGATCGGCTTTCCCGCAATGGCGGCCGTGCTGATGGGTATGATGGTGCAGAGTACGCCGGTGTCCTTTGGCGCAGTGGGCACGCCTATTGTGGTGGGCGTGAGTACAGGCCTGGATTCAACGGTCATTGGCACCCAGCTGCTGGAACAGGGTTCTTCCTGGGCGCAGTTCATGCAACTGATCACCAGCGAAGTCGCCATCATCCATGCGATCGTCGGTACCGCGATGCCGCTGATTATGGTGCTCATGCTGACGCGTTTCTTTGGCACCGAAAAAAGCTGGAAGGCTGGCTTCGAGGTATTACCTTTTGCCCTGTTCGCGGGCCTGGCCTTTACTCTGCCCTATGCTGCCACAGGCATCTTTCTCGGCCCCGAGTTTCCGTCGCTCGGTGGTGGCCTGATCGGACTGGCGATTGTTACCACGGCCGCGCGCAAGGGTTTTCTGTTGCCCAGGACAACCTGGGACTTCGCCCCCGCGAAGGACTGGCCCAGTGAATGGCTGGGGTCGGTGGAAATGAAGCTGGACCAACTGACGGCCAAGTCGATGAGCAGCCTGCGCGCCTGGTTGCCCTATGTGCTGGTGGGTCTGCTACTGGTGATTAGTCGCGTGGTGCCGGAGGTAAGCGCTGCGCTGAAGGCAGTGATGGTCAATTTCCCCGACCTGCTGGGCGAGACCGGTGTAAGCGCCAACTTTATGCCCTTGTACCTGCCCGGTGGCATTCTGGTTACGGTAGTCATCGCCACCTTTTTCCTGCATGGCATGAAACCGCGTGAACTGGGCGCGGCCGTGAAGGAGTCCTCGGGCGTGCTGCTAAGCGCCGGTTTCGTTCTGCTGTTCACTGTGCCCATGGTGCGCATTCTGATCAACTCCGGAGTCAATGACGCAGAGCTCGCGAGCATGCCGATTCTAATGGCGCTGTGGGTCGCAGAAAGCGTCGGTAGTATCTATCCGTTGCTGGCGCCAAGCATCGGTGCGCTGGGCGCATTTATCGCCGGTTCGAACACGGTCAGCAACATGATGTTCAGCCAATTCCAGTTCGGTGTGGCCGACAACCTGGGCATTTCCACTGCACTGATTGTGGCTGCTCAGGCCGTCGGCGCTGCCGCGGGCAACATGGTGGCAATACATAACGTGGTCGCCGCCTCGGCTACCGTCGGCCTGCTCGGTCGCGAAGGCAGCATCCTGCGCAAGACGGTGTGGCCGACGCTGTACTATGTGTTGTTTACCGGCTTGATCGTGCTGTTCGCCGTTTACGTCCTTGGCGTAAGTGACCCCCTGATGGCCGGCTGACCGATGCGCGCTCCGCTACCCTCGGAGTGCGTACCGGCGCGTGGCGGTCTCCAGAACCTTTTTCTTGTTGCAGAGTGAAGTTCATGATCATCTCAGCCTCTACCGATTACCGCGCGGCGGCGCAACGCAAGCTGCCACCGTTTCTGTTCCACTACATCGATGGTGGCTCCTACGCCGAGCACACCCTCAGGCGTAACGTCGAGGATCTGGCCGGTATCGCCTTGCGCCAGCGCGTGCTGCGCAACATGTCGGAGCTGAGTCTGGAAACCCGGCTGTTCAACGAAACCCTGTCGATGCCGGTGGCGTTGGCGCCGGTCGGACTGACCGGGATGTATGCCCGGCGCGGCGAAGTTCAGGCGGCCAAGGCGGCGGCGGCCAAGGGTATTCCCTTTACGCTGTCGACCGTATCAGTGTGCCCGATCGAGGAAGTCGCCCCGGCCATCGAGCGGCCCATGTGGTTCCAGCTGTATGTGCTCAAGGACCGTGGCTTCATGAAGAATGCCCTGGAGCGCGCCAAGGCGGCCGGCGTCACCACACTGGTGTTTACCGTCGACATGCCGGTACCCGGTGCGCGCTACCGTGATGCGCATTCCGGCATGAGCGGCCCGCATGCGCCGATGCGGCGGATGCTGCAGGCCGCGACACACCCGGCCTGGGCCTGGGACGTGGGTTTACTGGGCCGGCCCCATGACCTGGGCAACATATCAACCTATCGCGGCAACCCCACCGGCCTGGCGGACTACATTGGCTGGCTGGGGGAGAATTTCGACCCCTCGATTTCCTGGAAGGATCTGGAGTGGATCCGCGAATTCTGGGATGGCCCGATGGTGATCAAGGGTATTCTCGATCCTGAAGATGCCCGCGATGCGGTGCGTTTCGGCGCCGACGGTATCGTCGTCTCCAACCACGGCGGCCGACAGCTGGATGGCGCCCTGTCGAGCGCCCGCGCGCTGCCCTCTATCGCCGATGCGGTAAAGGGCGATCTGACGATACTCGCCGACTCCGGCGTGCGTACCGGTCTTGACGTAGTGCGCATGCTGGCGCTGGGTGCCGACACCGTGATGCTCGGGCGTGCCTACATCTATGCCCTCGCCGCCGCCGGTGGCGCTGGCGTGAGCAACCTGCTGGAGCTGATCGACAAGGAAATGCGCGTAGCCATGGTGCTGACCGGCGCCAAAAGCATCAGCGAGATCAGCGCCGATTCCCTGGTGCGCGAGCTGGGCCACTGAGCTGAATGAGTCGATGACAACTGGAGCTACCATGAACAACTCCCGTCTGCCCGCTGCCTTTCTGACCGCCGTCGAGCACGTTATTCCGCGGGAGCGCCGGTTCGACGACCCTCTTTCGACGCTGGCCTTCGGCACCGATGCCAGCTTCTACCGGCTTATTCCCAAGCTGGTGGTGCGCGTCGAGGCGGAGGCGGAAGTGGTGCAACTACTTGAGCTGGCAGGCGCCCATCGGGTACCGGTAACCTTCCGCGCTGCCGGCACCAGCTTGTCGGGCCAGGCGATCTCGGATTCACTGCTGATCGTGCTGGGCGAGCACTGGAACGGACGCGAGGTGCGCGACCAGGGTCGGCAGATCCGCTTGCAGCCGGGGGTGATCGGTGCCCAGGCCAACACCGCGCTCGCGCCATTTCTGCGCAAGATCGGCCCTGATCCGGCATCGATCAACGCGTGCAAGATTGGCGGTATTGTTGCCAACAATGCCAGCGGCATGTGTTGCGGCACAGCGCAAAATACCTATCACACGCTGGCAGGTATCCGCCTGGTGCTGGCCGATGGCAGTGTGCTGGACAGCGAAGATCCGCAGAGCGTCGCCGCCTTCGAAACCAGTCACGCCGAGCTGCTCGAACAACTGGCGGAACTGGGTCGCCAGACCCGCGCCAACACCGCCCTGGCCGAGCGGATACGCCACAAGTATCGCCTGAAGAACACCACCGGACTGTCGCTGAACGCGCTGGTCGACTTCGACCAGCCCCTGGATATTCTCAGCCACCTGATGGTCGGCTCGGAGGGCACCCTGGGCTTTATCAGTTCGGTCACCTACAACACCGTGCCGGACTACCCGCACAAGGCCAGCGCCTTACTAATCTTCCCCGATGTACAAAGCTGCTGCCGGGCCGTGACCGAGCTCAAGCCGCAACCGGTATCAGCCGTGGAACTATTGGACCGGCGCAGCCTGCGTTCGGTGGAAAACCAGCCAGGCATGCCCGTCTGGGTCAAGGACCTGTCGGCCGGTGCCTGTGCGTTGCTGATCGAATCCCGCGCTGCCAGCCAGTCCCTGCTGCATGAACAGCTGGCGCTGATCATGGCGTCGATTGCCGATTTCACGCTGGAAAAGTGCGTCGACTTCAGCGAGGATCCGGCCGTCTACAACCAGCTGTGGAAG
>NZ_JBFGFI010000153.1:0-3720 GCF_041579695.1 Halopseudomonas sp. | reverse complement strand
GCCGAAGCCGAAGCGGAGGGTGAAGCCACTTACTAGCGGGTCTGGTAAGTCGCTTTGCCTGTCATCGGACCCTGCGCCGCAGGGTCCGCTAACAAGCAAGAGAAGGAGATCGTTATGTCTATTAAAGAAACCAGGCGTCAACCACTGCTGGAGCGGCTGTCCAAGGGCATCGCCTATTCAGCGCCCATCCTGGCTATCGCCGTGAGCGGAGTAACCTTTCAGGCGGTTGCGGCTGATGCGGTCGAAGAGCCTGGCTACATCATGTTGGCGATGAACCATGCCGAAGCAGAGGCTGAAGGCGAAGCTATGCCGGAAGCAGAAGCAGAAGCAGAAGCAGAAGCAGAGGCAGAGGCAGAGGCAGAAGCGGGCCACTGAGGCCGCATTTGCAATTAAGCCGGGTCCGGCGATACCACGCCTGACTCCGGCTTGTTTTCAACTTGTCAGCCCCCGGGGTGAACGCATGCACCGTAATGCAAACAGTAATTCAGGGATAGCCGAGTTAATACTCGAGAACACGCATCCGCTTCAACAGTTGACGGACCTGCTGCGAGAATTGTCCTGCGGACAATACTCCGCTGGTTGCAATGCCCGTGGACAACACACGATCGGCAAGCACGTGCGACATATAGTGGATCATTACAGCGTTTTTCTGTCTGGGGTTGAGCGCATTGGATCCGCCATCGACTACGAGCAACGATCACGGGAAGCCTTGCTTGAGCAGGAACCACAGGCCACCGCCGACCGGCTGTCAAAGCTATGTCAGCGTCTAGAGCGACTGGGTAACAGTGGCGAGGATCACCCACTCCAGTTGGACTATGCCACTCACGAGACGACCGTGGCCACGAGCTCCAGTCTCGGTCGGGAACTGGCTTTTCTGGCCAGCCACACGATTCACCATATGGCGATAATAGCCATGCTGGCCGAGCAGGTGGGCATTGCTACAAGCGAAGATTTCGGCGTGCATCCCTCTACTTTGCGCTATCGCCAGAAACAGGAGATGCTGCAAACACTGGGAGCAGAACAGATGCTGCAGACAAGTTTCGAGGCACAATCACATCCGGCCCGGAGTACATAGCGGCGCCATAAACCTGTGTGCCAGGTTATCTGCGAGCAGTGCGCAGCGTAAACCTATTGCGTAACACGACCATTCGGTGCGTGCCACCGAGCTCTCTTGGCCGACCCTTTTTTGCGCACCTGCGGCGTCAAAGTAAAGCAGACCCAGACTCCCGGCATTTTAAAGTAAATGCTGTCGCGGCCGATTAATTATAAGTACGTGATGGCAAGCTCTTGCTCACGTCTGGCCTTTACATAAAGTTATTTCACTTCTCCTGCGAAAGTAGAGTCACGCATGAAACTGAATTTCCGCAAAGCTTTTCTTGTAGCGCTTGTCGTTGGCTCTTTGCTGGTTCTGATAAACCAGTGGCAAGGCATTTTCGCTGAAGCGGCAATTGATTATCTGAAAATGGCTCTGACCTACACCGTGCCCTTCTGTGTCTTTCTTTGGGGGCAATGGACCGTTGCTCAGCAGCAGCAATCTGCTGCTATCCAATTGGCTGGCCTGGCTGCCGAAGCCGAAAAAACAGATCACAAAACGAGACTGCCGCCTCCCAGGAAACGGTAGCATTGGGGCGTCGGGTAGGTAATACAGCCACTCAGGTCAACCAGGCGTCGCATGAACGCTTGAAGAATATTCAGGTCGCGGCGGCTGCTATAGGTCGTGTCTCGGAGCATGGAGAGCATATACAGCAGAGCTCCACTGCCACGAGTTCGGAAATTGCCAGCCTGAACGACAATGTGCTGGCCCTGCAAAAGCACGTGAAGGAACTGCTGGGTGAGGTCATGAAAGCCGCCCAGTGGTCTAAATCGCTGGTTACTGAAATGGAAAGTTTCAGCACCGAGTTTCTGCAGATCAATCAGATCACCAAAACCATTGCCGATATTTCCGAACAAACCAATCTGCTCGCGTTGAACGCCGCCATAGAGGCGGCGCGTGCTGGCGAGATGGGTAGGGGCTTTGCAGTGGTGGCGGATGAGGTAAAGAACCTGGCTCAGAAGGCCAGCGCTAAAGCGCGGGATATAGACTCCCTGGTGAGTGAGTTAAGCAGGGTAGAGTCGGAGATTTGTCAGGAATCAGGAAAGTTCTCGGACTCTCTGGAGCGAATTTCAGCCGATGGCGAGCAGAAACTCGGCGCTCTGGATCAAGCCCTCAAGCAGTCAGTTGCCCAGGGCAAGCAGGCCGCCGCCGATATTTCTCATTATATTGACGAGCAAAGCCAGGAACTGCAGCAAGTCATCACGCTGATGACAGCTGTGGAGCAGGGGGCGGAAGCCGCTGTCAAGGGATCGGCTGCCAACATCGTGATAGGTGACGAGATCGTTACGCTGGGAGAAAAACTACGGAGCGTCCCACGATGATCAGGTCATGAAAGACTGACTGCTGATGGCTTCAGGCTCGTCAATGAATCAGCATTGTTCCTACCAGACCCACCAGAAACCCGCAGATGGCCCCAATGGCCGGAAAGGTGTCGTCCTCATCATGGGATCGAGGTGCAATATCCTGGAATAACAGATAAAGAATGCCACCACTGCAGAACAAAAGAACAAGAGCTAGAAGCGAATCACTCGTTGAAAACCAGGCCAGGCCGAGCCATGCTCCCAAAGGCCCCAGCAACGAAACGGTGAAGAAAATGATCAGTAAACACGTATGCGATCTCATGTTTGCCTCCATCTCGGTGAAAGCGGTAAATCCCTGCGGCATGTTCTGAAGCGCTATTAGACCTGCCAACAGATAAACCGCATTCGACCCACTCGCAGCCAATGCCCCCAGCAGAATGACTTCGGGGAAAAAGTCCAAAAGCATGCTGACGAAACGTGAGATCTGATTATTGGTGCGAGAGGTCCAGACACTGAATTTCCAGAACACCAATGCTCCCAAACCAAAGCTTGCGGTCACAGCAAGCGCCGATAACTGCTCAATACCCCGAGGGATCAACACGAGCGCCAGGGCGGCCAGCAGAGCTCCGCTACCGAAATAGGAGACGAAACGGTCCAGTTTTAGCCGCAGGCAGGCGTCACGCAATACAACATTCGAGGACACCAGCGCCCCGGCGAGAATGGAAAGTCCCGCCATCCACGCCAAACTCAGAAGCCACAACATGGGTAAGATCTCCGGCTGTGCTTGATCATGCCCGGGCCAACGTCAAACGCAAGTTCAAAACAGCCAGACGCCAGGCCCTTGATTCATTCGATTGTAGTTGGGTAATCGCTGTCTCACAGGCGTCGGTCATATTTACAGCCATCGCTGAAGCTCCGTGGCCAGGGCAGGTTGCAATGAAAATCGGTGCCCTCAATGGCACCGTGTTGCTGGCATCCGCATGGCTGGGATTCAACCAGGGCCATTGGCGTTACATCCAATACCGGGTTTTTGGCAGGGTCGCTTTTCAGCGATCTTGTGTCTGAATGCAATCAAAACCCCGCTTCAATCGTTATTAGGGTAACCAAGCGTTTTCTGCGCGCCCGCTTGACACGCAACTGAAGGTCAACGCAGCGACTCACTGATCGCCTGGGCGAAAAACGGTTAACTCCAAGCACTTGCCAAGGACTTGAAATGATAAAAGCGGATAAGTATTCAAACCTTTTTACCCCGGAATTGACGGCGCTCATTTTGCGTATTGGTCTGGGTCTGATTTTCATCACGGGCGGACTGTGGAAGCTGTCAAG
>NZ_JBFGFI010000152.1:0-3736 GCF_041579695.1 Halopseudomonas sp. | reverse complement strand
CTTTACCCTGCGCACGGATATCGCAGATGGCAAGCTGGTCTATGTCAGCGAGGCAGGACCCACCAAGGGTCAGGTCAACCCTGATCTGCAGGTAGCAGAGGGTGCGGTTGTACAGATCAACGTGGTCAATGGCGATGGCGCTTTGCATGACCTGGCCATCCCCGAGTTCGACGTCAACTCCGATCAGATTGGTGGCAAGGGCTCCGCTACCGCGGTTGTATTCCGGGCTAACAAGAGCGGCGTGTTCGAATACCTGTGTACCTTGCCGGGACACAAGGCGGCGGGGATGTTCGGCAAGCTGATTGTCGGTAACACGCAGGAGCTGCCAGCGAGTGAGTTTCCTGATCTTTCCAAGGATCCCCGCCAGGTGGGCGAGCCGGTAGGCAAGCGCGGCCCCAAGGAGGTCAATATTGATCTGGAAACTACCGAGGTACAGGGCCGCCTGAACGACGGCAGCAGCTACAAGTTCTGGACATTCAACAATACCGTTCCCGGCCCGATGATTCGCGTGCGTGTTGGTGACACCGTAAATGTCACCATGAAGAACTCGATCGACAGCGCGCACATCCATTCAGTGGATTTTCACGCTGCTACCGGCCCCGGCGGCGGCGCGGCGGTAACCCAGGCTGCTCCGGGCCAGTCCAAGAGCTTTTCGTTCAAGGCGCTGGCGCCGGGCCTGTATGTCTATCATTGCGCCACACCGATGGTCGCTCAACATATCACCAACGGGATGTACGGCATGATTCTGGTCGAGCCCGAGGGTGGTCTGAAGCCAGTCGACAAGGAGTTCTATGTGATGCAGGGCGAGCTCTATACTGCTCAGGCCCATGGCTCCGCAGGCCTTCAGGAGTTCTCACTGCAGAAAATGCTGGATGAGAATCCCGGGCACATGATGTTCAACGGCTCCATGGACGCGCTGACCAAGACCTACAAGATGGAATCGAGTGTCGGTGACGACGTACGGATCTTCTTCGGCGTCGGTGGCCCGAACCTGGTCTCTAGCTTCCATGTGATCGGCGAAATTTTTGATCGGGTATATGATCAGGCCTCCCTGACCAGCCCGCCGTTGACTGATGTGCAAACCACCCTGGTGCCCGCCGGTGGCGCCACCATGGTGGAGTTCAAGACCGAGTATCCTGGCAAATACACCCTGGTCGACCATGCCCTGGCCCGGGCAGAAAAGGGCTTGGTCGGTTTGCTCACCGTGAATGGCGATGCGGATTCCGAGATCTTCCACAGTCAAGAAGATGCAGCCGAGAGCGCTGGTCACTGAGCTAAACTGCCGAGTAGTAGGTAAGCAAAGCCGGGCCTGTCTTTACAGGCCCGGTTTCATTTCAACTCTGAATCAGTCCGGTGCAGCCTGTCGTTGCCGGGCAGTTGGTGGCGAGCTGGCGCCCACCATTGCGGCAGCAGGCTGCGCACCGCACGCTGGCCAAAGCGGTCATCAAGGAGAAATATCACGCCCTTGTCCTGTGGGGTGCGGATAACCCGTCCGGCGGCCTGAACCACCTTCTGGATGCCCGGAAACAGGTAGGTGTAGTCATACCCGGTGCCAGCGCCGAACATGTTCTGCATGCGGCTCTTGATTTCCTCGTTGACCGGGTTCACCTGGGGCAGTCCCAGTGTCGCGATGAATGCCCCGATCAGTCGGTCCCCTGGCAGATCGATTCCCTCGCCAAAAGCGCCGCCGAGTACCGCAAAACCTATTCCCCGCGATTGGCTAGTGAAGCGTTGCAGAAAATCCTGCCGTTCGGTCTCGTTCATGCTGCGTGACTGCACCCAGACGGGTATCTGCGGGTGGGCCCGGGTGAACGCGTCAAGCACCTGCTGCAGGTACGCATAGCTGCTGAAGAAGGCCAGATAATTGCCCGGCTGCACCCGGTATTGCTCGGCCATCAGCTGGCTGATGGGTTTCAGGCTGGCGCCCCTGTGCTGATAACGGGTAGAGAGATTGCCAGTAATCCGTACGTCGAGCTGTCCGGCCTGAAAGGGCGACTCCACATCCAGCCATTGATACTCTTCGGGCAGGCCCAGCAGATCGGCGTAGTAGTTTGGCGGGCTCAGCGTGGCAGAGAACAGGGTGCTGCTGTGTGCTGCGGCAAAGCGCGGCGCGAGAAAGGGGGCGGGTACCACGTTGCGCAGGCATAACCGGGACAGCGTGCGTGAGCCGGGTGATGGCAGCCGGGTGATATCGAATAGCGAATGGGGGCCGTAGGCCTCGGCCAGCCGGCAGAACAGCATGGCGTCAAGGTAGAACCGCAACAGGGCCGCGTCGTTGCCGTTGGGCTGATCGGTCAGATGATCGGTTATCGCGCCCACGGATTTCTGCAGGCTGATGACAAACAGGTCGGCAATCGCCGGATAGACCTGATACGGCGCCTCCTGATCCTTGTGCAGCTGATTCCAATGACGCGCAACGCGGTCAAGCGCACTCTTTAGTCCTGATGGAGAAATCCTTCGTAACTCATTGAAACGAATCTGATCGAGCTCGGCGGTATACATGCTTCGGCCACGTTCAACCAGATTGTGGGCCTCGTCGGTCAACAGGGTCACGCGCCAGTCATTGATCACCGTCAGCCCAAAAAGCAGCGCGGTCATGTCGAAGTAATAGTTGTAGTCGCATACCACCACGTCGGACCAGCGGCACAGTTCCTGGCTCAGGTAATAAGGGCAGACCTGATGCTTCAGAGCGACATCGCGCACCGCCTGCTGATCGAGCCAGCGGCGCTTGAGCGCCGCTTTGCGCGCGGCCGGCAAGCGGTCGTAGAAACCCTGCGCCAACGGGCAGGACTCACCGTGGCAGGCGCGGTCAGGATGTTCGCAGGCCTTGTCGCGGGCAACATGCTCGAGCACGCGCAGGGGCATGTCCGCTTCCTGACTGCGTAACGTGGCCAGGGCGTCCAGACCCAGGCGGCGACCTGGCGTCTTGGCGGTCAGAAAGAACAACCGGTCGAGTTTCTGGCCGGGAAACGCCTTGAGCTGGGGGAACAGGGTGGCCAGCGTCTTGCCGATGCCGGTCGTCGCCTGGGCCATCAGGGTCCTGCCGTCGCGCGCGGCCCGGTACACGGACTCGGCGAGCTGGCGCTGGCCCCGGCGATAGCTCGGATGCGGAAAGCTCAGCCGCTCCAGACTCTGGTCGCGGTCGATCCGGTGGGCGGCTTCCTGCTCGGCCCAGGCCAGAAAACGCGAACACTGCAGCTCGAAGAATTCACGTAGCGTATCCGCGCCGAAGCGCTCGCGCAGTACGGTCTCCTTCTGGCTGATCACATTGAAATACACCACCGCCAGATCCACTTCCGCCAGCTCCAGCTCTGCGCAGAGCAGCCAACCGTAAACCTTGACCTGCGCCCAGTGCAGCAGGCGGTGATTCTGCGGAATGCGGTTGACATCGCCGCGGTGGGTTTTGACCTCTTCCAGCAGGTTCAGCTCCGGGTCATAGCCATCCGCGCGGCCGCTTATCTGCAGATTCCGGTAGCTGCCGCTCAGCGCCACTTCGCACAGGTAACCGGCGCCCCGGCGCGAGGCCACGGTGCGGTGGCCTGCCATGCCTTCCTGGGCTGTGGGTGCCGGGGTGAAGCGCAAATCCAGGTCGCCTTCCTTGGCGGTGAATTCACACAGACTGCGCACCGCGACCCGGTAACTCATGCATCGGTCCAACGCACATGGCAGACATCCACCGGCATGCCGTGGCGAGCGCAAAAGGCGATCCAGCGTCGCTGGTTATCCTGTAACCGGT
>NZ_JBFGFI010000151.1:0-3830 GCF_041579695.1 Halopseudomonas sp. | reverse complement strand
GGCGCGTGATCGCTGGCCTTGGGCAAATCACGCACCCAGCGGTCGACACCCGCTGCCTGAAGAGCAGGAGCAAGGTCTGGGCTGAGCAAGAGATGGTCAATACGCAAACCTGAGTTCTTTTTCCAGTGCTGACGAAAGTAGTCCCAGAAAGTAAAGATCTGCTCGTCCGGATGGCAGTGCCGCAGTGCATCCGTCCAGCCCTGGGCAAGCAGGCGTTGATAGCAGGCGCGGCTCTCGGGCTGTAACAGCGCGTCTTTTTTCCATGACCGGGTGCTGTAGATATCCTGGTCGGTGGGGATCACGTTGTAATCGCCGGCCAGAACCACCGGATGGCCACCTTCAATCAGGCGGGCTGCGCGGTCGATCAGGTGTTCGAACCACTCGAGCTTGTAGTCGAATTTGGGGCCTGGCTGCGGATTGCCATTAGGCAGGTATATGCAGCCCACCACTATGCCTTGCACCGCCGCTTCCAGATAACGGCTCTGATCCTTGTCATAGCCGTCGCTCAGGCCCTGACGGCTCTGCAGGGGCTGGCTTCCCCTGGCCAGGATGGCAACGCCATTCCAGGATTTCTGGCCATGCCAGATTGCTCCGTAACCAGCCTTCTCTATTTCATCGGTTGGCAAAACTTCCTGATGCGCCTTGAGCTCGTGCAGGCAGACTATGTCCGGCTTCTCGCGTTCCAGCCAGTCGAGCAGTATTCCCAACCGGGGCCGTATGCCGTTGACATTGAAGGTAGCAATCTTCACTGCTCGCTCCGGAACTCATCCAGCACCTGGCGACACCCGGGGCCAACGCCCTCGCCCAGCCCCGGATCGACCCAGGGCAGGATCGCCAGCGGCGGCGCTACCGCGAGACCAATGGCGCTGGCGATGCCGCGAGCAAGTAGCTCGGTACTGGTAACTTCTACCTGGGGATTGTCCAGCGTGCCGCGTAGCTGCACCGGAGAATTGGCAGTCAAAATGCTCACATCCTTCGGGTGGCTCTCCAATGCCATATCGATCTGTTCAGTGCGCAGATTGATGGTTCCGGCGCCGGTAAAGTTAGCGTCATCGGTATCCATGAACAGTTGCTCGAGATCAACCTGCCCTTCCTCGGCCTGCAAGCGTACATAGGCGCAGCGAATGGGTACCTGATTGGTGTCTACCAGCGCCGCAACCAGAGCTTCGCCCGCATCGAGCCCAAGCAACTCCACCGCCAGTACGTCCAACTGCCCGCCTGACATCGCCAGCTCAAGCTGACCGCCCGCGCCGGCCATGAACTCGGCCATGGAGATACCCGAGAAACTGAGGTCAGCTTCCCCGCCGATGATCCCGACCGAATCCCGCGCCACATCGGGAAAAGCATCGCGCAGCAAGGACTTGAGGTTGACGCCCTTGGCAGAGGCGTCAATCTGGCCGGTAACGCTCGCCTGGCGGGCGTCGATACGGATATAGCTGTCCAACGTACCTTCGCCGAGACCAAATTGTAGTGGCTGCAGCGTCAGTCGGCCGTTCTGCAGCTCCAGCTGCATCTTCAGCTCCTGCAACGGCAGCCCCTTGGCATCGACGTGATCTGCGACCAGATCGACCTTTGCGTCCATGCGACGCAGGGCATCCGGGCTCCAGGGCTCATCGGAGAAAAACTGGCCGTCCTGCTCCTGCTCTCGGGCCAAGCGTATTTGTTCCGCTGAGGCAACTTCACCCGGCCCAGTGCCGGGTGGGCTGCCCCATAGCGGGCGTAGATCGTCATAATCCAGCGTCCGCGAATACAGAGTTGCCCAAATCATTGGTTGCTCACCCGTACGCAGTCGCAGATCGCCTGAGAGAAGGCTTTCACCGAAACCACCACTGAAGTCATTCAATTGCAGAAGACCGTCATGCCAGCGCAACCGGCCTTCAATGTGATATGGAGGCAGCGAAGGCAGGCTTAACTGGTTGATTTCATTAATTCGATCAGGGTTGGGGCCCGCCAGTTTGAACTGGGTATCCACTGACTCAAGCGCCAGCGGCCTTATAATTGTACCGTCGATGTACAGAGTGCTTTCGCGGGAAGCCAGCATGCCTTTTATCGGGTAGGGCTTCTGGGCTGCGGTCAGATCGAGCAGCGGCCCCAGGTCAAGGTCGAAGCGAAAGGGCTCGCCGTTGCGAAACCCGGAGCCCTCGACATGCAACCCAGGTACCGGCTCACTGGGCAACTGGCGGGCGTCGGCTTTCAACTGGATGCTGAACTCTTGTGCCGGTGCGTCGTAGGCTATCTCTGTCTCGTGTAATGTCAGCACTCCCTCGCGGAGACGCAGATGAATATCGCCATCCAGAACGCCGAGATCCGAAGACCAGATCGGCTCCAGCGCATTACCCAGGTGGAACTGCTCGGGCTCGACATTAATTTCGCCGACGACGTCATTCTCTTCGAGCATCAATGAACCGCTAGCCTGAAAGCGGCCATCACCCTGGCTAGCCTGCAGTTCGGAGACCTCTATGCTCTTGCCGTCCAGACTGGCTCTTACGATCAGATCATCGAGTGACTGGCCACCGTAGACCAACTCATCCACTGTAAGCGCAAGCTCGATTTGCCTGCCGCGCAACATCTCGAACTGCTTCGCGAGACGTTCCGCGAGAGGTTTATCAACCTCCTGAGCTGACGCCTCTTGATCAGAATTAAAACGCTCCAATGCGTTCCAGCGGTCCAGGTCTATCCTGTCGGCATCCAGTTCTACGTCCAGCCGCAGTGGATCGCCTCGCACCACGGTGACTTCTCCCTGCAGGTTGGCTTCATCAGACTGAAGGTCGAGATCGCGGAACGTCCATTGTGGACCGTCACGCTCCACCTGGCCCTGCAGTTCAAATGCTGGGGCCGCCAGGTCGGAATAGCCCAGCAATGCAGCCACTTGCGCGTCATCGGGCGCCGAAATCGCGAATACTCCCTGCATTACCTCCGGTTGCAATGGATCACGGGCCTGCCCGTCGAAATGCACCTGCAACTCGCCCAGATTGCCTTCGAGCATAAGCGGATAGGATGAGTCTTCATCCAGCACCTGCAAGGGCGCGGCTCCCCAGGCGTCGAATTGCAGTGGCTTGCCCTCCCAGCGTCCTTCTCCGGTGATAGCCAGTCGACGGTCGGATCCGCCCTCTGTGGTTGTGCGCACCCTGGCTTCAATTGACGCGTCCAGCATCTCGTCCTGGTAGGTCAGTTGACCGCCATTTATCGTCAGCACATCCGGAACCACCGGCGGCTCGTCATCTTCTGCGCCAATCAGCTCGCCCCAGTTGCTGCTTCCATCGGCGCGGCGGGCCAGATGAACACGGGGCTGCTCGATGTCGAGGCGCTGCAGACCCATATTACCGCTCAGTAACGCGCCCATCTCAGGCACCAGTTCGAGTGCTTCAAGCTCCAGCATGTGCTCGTGTTCTACCCAGTCAGGGTTGGCAACGCTAACGCCCTCAACCCGGACTATCGGCGGCCAACCCCAGTCGACGGCAATGTCGGCTATTTCAACCTCACGACCGTCCAAACGCTGGCTTGCCTGGTCCTCGACCCAGTTGCGCGCCCACTGGGACTCCGGAACAAACAGCACCAATAGCAGGAGCAACAACAGCATCAGCGCCAGCGCAATCAGTGTCACCTTGACTGTTTTACCCACCAATCACCTCCCGGAACCAATAGAAAGCCCGCTCAAGAGCGGGCCGGGATAGCAACGGCTGGACTCAGCTTCCCTTCTCGTCCTCTTTCAGGTTCTCACGGATCTTCGCCGGGTCTATCTGATTGAGGTTCTCGCCGTCGACCGGACCCTCCATGTTTTCCAGTGGCTCTTCGTCCTGCGGGAGTGGCTTGTGCGGCAGGTTATTTTC
>NZ_JBFGFI010000150.1:0-3849 GCF_041579695.1 Halopseudomonas sp. | reverse complement strand
CACGTTCCCGGCATCGATCGGCACGCTACGATAGCCGCTGAACCAGTCATCCACCAGCACCGCTGCCGCATAATTACCGTTGGCGTGATCACCGGCCTCGACTACAGCTTCGGCCGCACTCCCGGACACAAAGCCTCCACCACCGGCCGTTGTGAACGCCTGGTTTTCATTCTGGCTGCTGGCATCAAGGATCAGATCTCCTGTGCGCTCAAACGTGGCATTGGGATCCTTGCCGAACTCGACGCGGGTCGAACTGAAGGACTCGGCCAGACCCACCTGGTAGCCGCCGGCAAAGGCACCAATAAAGTAACCATCGGCATCGGCAATCTGTACGCCGGTATGCCGGGCGTACACCTCGAAGTTGGCATCCGGAATGGTGACATAATCGCCAACCCTGGCCACTGACTGCGCATTATTGCTCGCGCGGGCTTCGGCGCCGGCCACACCCAACATCAAGCCGCCGGAGGCGGCGAATGCAGCAGCGTGCGCGGCCTCGTAATCGGTATCTGATCCATCGCCGACTTCACTACGAACCAGCACATCACCGCTGCCGGTGAAGCGCACACCGTCAGCTACGGTCGCCCGTGCTTCGGCGTCGGTCATGGCGTAGGCAAAGGAGCCACCCATGGAGTAGCCGCCGGATACGGTCACACCGTAGGCGCTGGAGTAGATCTCCGGAACCACCTGCGCAGAAACATTGACCAGTCCGCTGCCGGTACCAATGGTGCCAAATAGCGTGGCATCGGCGTGGGAGTTGTCTTGGGCGTCGGTCACCACGCCCTGGATACCGGCACTAATGCCACCGGCTAACGAAAATGCCGTGCTCTTGACCATACCCGAACTGTTGGCACTGACAGTCATATTGTCATAGCCATCGACCAGCCTGCCGCCCTTACCCAGCCAGGCGTCTACTTCGCTAGCTTTCTCAGCATAGCCGTAGCTTACGCCAATGGCGGCACTACCCAGATTGACGTTAAGCGAGCCGTCAGTGGCCGAGTCCGGCCGGCCAGAATCGACATCACCAATACGCAGCTCCGTGGTATCGGCCGCGGTAACGATCAGATCACCAGTATCCGAACCGCTGGCGGCGGTAACGCCAGCGACGACTCGGTTTGCTGACCGGATATCGACGTAGTTAACCACCACGCTGACGCCGCCCAGCCCGATCACGACCGATTTCGATTCGCCTGCAGCATCTGCGTCGGAAACATTCTCGATCGTGGCGCCTACCACCACGTTGTCCGCCGTCAGGTTGCTGTCGACAGTGGCAATGCTCATGTCATACATGCGGGTAATGCCAATCACACCGGCAATACCCACTGCCGAAACCTGTGCGGCACCGAGCAATTGATTGTTGTGCAGCAGGGCACGGCTGTTCACGTTCAGGCTATCAACGTCGATCACGCCGCCGGAAATTCGCGCAGCGGTGACACTTTCACCGGACAGCTTCAATGACTTGCCGGCATCGGTTGCCGTTGTGGTAGCGGGCGCTGCCGTGCGCTGCAGCGTCGAGCCGGCATCAGTACCCATGGCCGCCAGGTCCTCGCTGGACAAGTGACTGTTGAAGCTGGCCGTATCTGTTTGGAGTACCGTATTGGCAACAGTGCGCGAGGCATCAAACTCATCTTCGGCATTGGTGCCATCATCAGCGGTGCTATCACCCTGACCAGACAGTGCGACACCAATACTGATGGCTGCGCTGGCCACTCCGCCCGCGCCGGCGATGCTGGTCAGGTCGGACTGGCGCTGGGAGGTGGCATCGATATCCAGCAGTGTGGCCTTGACATCGCTACCCACTACTTCGCTGTACACCTGACTGCGGCCCAGTACCACGTTGGCAACGACGCCAACGCCCACCTTCGCGCCTACGCCAATACCCAGGGCAAACTGCCTCGCATCGAGAATTTCCTGGGCGCTGAGGGTCACGCTGGAAGCCGCCTGTAGGCCGTCTTTACCACGAACACGGGTAGTAAAGCTGCCACCGCCGGGCTTGCCGAAGATGCCTGCACGCGTCTCGCCGCGGAACTCGGTGACATCAATCATTGCCGCCCCGCCAAAGCCGGCAGAAATACCGGCACCGAAGGCATGACTATTCACATTTTCCAGCCGCTGCGCATCCACGGTCAGGTCAGTAACCTTGACCAGCGTGATGCGGGTATCGGTTGCATCACTCAGGTCATTGCCGATCAGCGCCTTGCTGTCACCGCCGACGATGTTCACAGCCATGCCGAAACCGATGCCGGCTTTGCCACCGATACCCACGGCACCGGCCGCAACGTTGGCTTCCTGGCGACGGTTGGAAGCAACCGTCAGTTCGTTGGCTGTCAGCGTACCGCCCCGCAGCCAGGCCTGGGTGTCGCCCAACTGCTCGGTAATCACTATCGAGCCGGCGGCGCCGAGACCACTCCCACCCGCAGCCACGCCCGCAGACACTGCCTGGGCAACCTTCGAGCTGTTGGCATCGATACTGACGGCATCGCCATTGACGATACTGGTGTCGATGGTGGCCTTGGCCGCCTTCTTCTGGCTGTTTGTGGAGAAACCACCGACACCCGAGTTCTTGCCCGAGATGGCAATACCCGCCGAGATGGCCAGCCCGGCTTCATGGGCGTTGGCCCGCACCAACACGTCGGCACCGCTCTGATTGCTGATGCCCGCATTGATCATGCTGTTTTTGATCTTGGCGGTGGTTTCATTGGATGAGTTGTTGGTCGCCACATTGACGCTGATCGCCAGCGACTCAGCCCCTGCGCCGCCCACAGTAATAGCCTGCTGCTTGGTACGGCTGGTAGCGTTGACCGCCAGTCCGTCGACGCTCTGCGTAGACTTGTCCAGATTAAGCAAGGAAAAACCGGTAGTGAGAGTGTCGCGGTCGACCGGGCTGGCATTGGTATCATCACCATCGTCCTCGGCCTGACCCGATGTCGACAGGTCCGGCAAGGTGCCGTAATTGGCCAGCGCGCCGCTGTCCACGGTGATGCTCGCGCCTCTGCCTTCGGCGATGACGTTCGCGTTATCAATCAAAGCCGAGGTGTTGCCGTATTCGAGTGCCGTCGCGACGGCTACAGCGCCAGCGCCGTTACCCAGACCGATACCCAGTGCGCCACTGCCCACCAGATTGACGCTGAGCGCATCGGCATTCACCGCTACGTTGTTCCAGGCCTTGACCCGCGCCTCTTCAGCAATACGCGCGCTGACATCACCATCGACAATACCGGTGCTTACCGATCCGGCGAGCGCACTCTGCTTGGGTGATGCCGCTACCCCGGCGCTGATGGTCAGCAGCCAGTTGTCGCGTGCGGCATCGACAATCAGATTCTGCACCTTCAGCGTCGTGCTGCCGACCGTAGCGTTATCGCCAAGGACCGCCGCGTCGACATCCGAGTCGACCCGATTGGTCGCCACGGCGATGCCACCGGCAGAGCCGGTGCCTGAGCCTGCGCCCACCCAGGCCGTCGCCACGCTGTCAGTAAAGTCGTACGCCTGCACGGTGACCGTGCCGCCTTCGGTGGCACTGGCATCGGCACTGCGATTGGTCCCTGTGTCCTTGATGCCGGCTTCGACCAGCTGATCCACATTGTTTACGCCGAACGCGCCGGCAAAGGCCAACCCGGAGCCACCGGTGGCTCCGATGGCAATAGCATTGCCGACCAGCAGATTGTGGTCATTTGACGCGCCACTAGTGGCCTTGACGAGCACATTGCCCGAGGCCTGCAGAGAGGTATTGGCAATATGCGCCTTGGTCGAGTGCTCGTCCGTGCCGACCAGGTTCAGCGCAACCGCCAGGCCACCTGCCTGCCCGGTAGCGCCGGGTGTACCCACGGCAACCGCACCGGCGACGTTGATCAT
>NZ_JBFGFI010000149.1:0-3960 GCF_041579695.1 Halopseudomonas sp. | reverse complement strand
TCAGATCAAGGTATTGCACGTGGAAGATGATCTTGATTTATACCAGGTCATTCGACAGTCGGCCTGCAACGATGTCAGTTTTCGACTGGCCACTAGCATGGCCGAGGCGCGCTTATCCTTGAAGACGGATGCGCCAGATCTGTTGCTGCTCGATATTGAACTGCCCGATGGTGATGGGAGTGATTTGATAGAAGAGGTGCGACGGCAGCTGCCTCACTGTAGCATTATGCTGCTAACTGGCCATGGTGTTGAGCCAGGGCTGCGCTCGCGGGTTGACGCAGCGGTATTGAAATCAGCATTGAGTGTCCCTGATCTGTTGAAGCGTATTGACTACCTTACAGGCAGATTGCAACCCGACGAGGAGCATCCTGATGGCTGAATTAGAACGTGTGATGTACGTTGAAGATGAACCTGACATTCGTGCAGTGGCTCAGCTGGCGCTTGAAGTGGTGGGTGGGCTGACGGTGGATCTGTGTGAACGTGGGGATCTTGCGGTAGCCCAGGCTGAGCAATTTGAACCGCAAATGATTTTGCTTGACGTGATGATGCCAGGTATGGATGGGCCGAGCACACTGAAAGCCTTGCGGAATCATCCAGAGCTGAGCAAGGTGCCGATCGCATTCATGACGGCAAAAGTTCAGCCGCATGAAATAGAACACTTCAAAAGCCTTGGTGCCGTGGGAGTCATAGCCAAGCCGTTTGATCCTATTACGCTCGCAGAACAGGTGCGAGCGCTTTGGGGCAGTGCTAGATAAAGAGGTAGCTTGTGGCTTTCAATGAACGGTTATTGACCCTGCAGCGACAATATCTGGAAAAGCTTCCAGGGATTCTCGGGCAAATAGGTGTGCTCTCTGATGCGTTACCGGAAGGCAGCGCGGACAGCGCAGAGCTGAAGTCGCTGAGTGCGCTTTTGCATAAGCTTGCAGGCTCTGCGGGCACCTTCGGTTTGTCTGCCATCAGCGCCGAGGCGGCTAAGCTGGATCGCCGCCTTGAAGCGGTGCTGTCCCCCGATTCTGGGAGTACAGTCGATCAAACGGAACGTTTAAAGCTCAAGACTGACCTGCAGGCGCTACGTCATTACGCCGTGGCCGAGGCAAGGTCCGATTATCCACCGAGAACTTTTCATGAGCAGCACGGCAAGCAGAACCTGGCATCTGAAATCTGGTTGCTGGAAGATGACGAGCTGTTGGGTTCCAGTCTGCTGTCCCACCTGAAAGCCTTCAACTTCAACGCGCGGTTGTTCAGATCCATTGCTCAATTGACGGCTGCTTTTGTCGACGTTCAACCCGATGTGCTGGTCCTCGATATCATGCTGGGCGAGGAGGGACGCTCCCTCGACTATTTGGAAAGCACGGGACTGCTGGACGCTGCTCACTCGCGCCTGATTTTCATCAGCGCTTGTGACGATTTCCACTCGAGACAACAGGCAGCGGCCTTGGGGGCTGAAGGTTTCTTCATCAAGCCGCTGGATATCCCTAAGCTGGTCACGCGCGTCGAACAGGTGCTGACCCGGCTTCACGCGCCCGCTGAACGCGTCCTGATAGTCGATGATGATGAACTGCTAGCGCGCTACTATCGGGAACTTCTGATCAGCGCGGGTATGCAAGCTGAAGTCCTCCACGAGCCTGAGCGTATTATTGAGATTCTCGAACAAAAGTACCCCGATATCATTCTTATGGATCTGCAGATGCCAGGCATCAGTGGGCATGATTTGGCCGGCGTGATACGGCAGTATGACCAATGGGTCGGACTGCCGATTGTGTACCTGTCAGCCGAGAAGGATCCTGTTCAGCAGTTAAAGGCGTTGAATCAGGGGGGGGACGATTTTCTGATCAAGCCTGTTAATGATGAACATCTGATTACTGCGGTACGGTCCAAGGTGGTGCGCTCTCGTCAATTGCTTGAGTTGATGACCAAGGACAGTCTGACAGGCTTGCTCAAGCACGCGGCTATCAAGGAAGCTGTTGCCCGGGAATGGGCCATGGCCAATCGCAATGGGGAAACCTTTTGTGTGGGTATGCTGGATATCGATCATTTCAAACAGGTCAATGATCGGTTTGGTCATGCTACGGGGGACGAGGTCATTGCTTCAGTCGCTACCCTGTTGCGTCAACGTTTACGTGCGACGGACATTCTTGGGCGTTACGGCGGCGAAGAGTTTGCGGTTGTGATGGCTAATTGCGATGCAGCGGCGGCAGCAGCGGTACTCGACGACTTTCGCCAACGCTTCCAGGAGCTGCAGTTCACGTACGAAGACAGCAGCTTCAATTCCTCCATCTCCATTGGGGTAGCAGAGTATCGGCCCGGAATGGAAATAGAAGCCGAAGCCTTGTTGGTCAATGCAGACAAGGCCCTGTACGAAGCCAAAACCGCAGGACGTAACAGGCTATCGGTTTACCATGCCTGATCGTGAGAACGCTAACCATGCAGCATGCTGATCCGGTGATCCTGGCCCCGATGGAAGGTCTGGTCGACCCACCGATGCGCGACATTCTTACCCGTATCGGCGGCATCGACCGCTGTGTCAGCGAATTCATCCGTGTGACTGACACCGCGCTGAACCTGGCCACCGTGGAGCGCTTCATTCCCGAAATGCACCAGGGCTGGAAAACCGCCGCAGGGGTCGAAGTACGACCGCAATTGCTCGGTTCGGACCCGCACTGGCTGGCAGTCAACGCAGCGCAACTGGCCAGTTGGGGAGCGCCGGCGGTGGATCTGAATTTTGGTTGTCCGGCCAAAACGGTGAATCGTCACGGTGGCGGTGCCAGTCTGCTGCGCGAGCCCGAAGTGCTGGCCAGGATCCTGGCCGCCGTGCGCGCTGCGACGCCTGCGGAAATCCCCGTTACCGCTAAGATGCGTCTGGGTTACAGCGATACCAGTCTGACGCTGGACTGCGCGCACGCGCTGGCTGAATCGGGTGCAACCGAAATTGCCGTGCATGCGCGCACCAAGATGGAAGGCTACAAACCACCCGCCCATTGGGAATGGATTGCCCGCATCCGCGAGGCGGTTGCGGTGCCGGTGATTGCCAACGGGGAAGTATGGACGCTGGAAGACTACCGGCGCATTCGTGAGCTCAGCGGTTGTAGCGCGGTCATGATCGGTCGCGGCCTGGTAGTGCGACCCGATCTGGCGCAGCAGATTCGCCGGCATCATGCAGGCGCTACGCCCGGTCCGATGAGTTGGGAACAGCTGCAGCCCTGGCTGGCGGATTTTTTCGTGCAGACCCGCGCACGCATGGTCGACCGCCACTCGCCGGGTCGAATCAAGCAATGGCTGTCACTGCTGACCCGCAGTTATCCCCAGGCACAGGCCCTGTTTGATGAACTGCGCCGCGAAACCAGTCCGGATCCGATCAGTCTTCGACTTCTGGATACTTCAACTGCTGCATGATCCGGTCCTTGATCACTCGCCGCTCTTCCTTCAGCCCGCGGATCTCTTCATCGCTGACCACGCCGGGGTTCTGTACTTCGGCATTGATCGTCCACTGGTCAATGTTGTCGTATTCGATGACCAGACTGTCCAGTTTCGGATTCCTGGCGCGGTGCTTGTCCATGTCTTCGGGAGAAATTCCCAGGTCCTGACACAGGTCGTGAGATGCCACCATGGTCTTGCCCCGCTCAGACAGGGGCTTCGGGATTGCGAATCCGTTGCAAAATCTTGTCCTTGAGCTTCAGCCGTGTTGCCTTCAGCGCTGTGAGCTCTTCATCGCTGATGATGGCAGAAGTGGTTTCCTCAGCATCGACGGTGCGGCGGTCAGTGTTCTCGTATTCGGCCACCAGCGTGTCCAGTTCAGGATCAGCCTTGCGAAGCTGGTGCATCTTCTCGGCGGAAATATCCAGGTCCTGACATAGGTCGTGTGCTGCTGCCATGGTCTGTCTCCATTGTTCTGAGTAAATGAGTACGGATGTTCGATCCGTACTGGTTGGAGTTGCCGAAGCACAAAAAATTCAACATGGC
>NZ_JBFGFI010000148.1:0-4118 GCF_041579695.1 Halopseudomonas sp. | reverse complement strand
GTGACCGGCAACTGCACCAGATAGTTACTGACGATAATGATGAGAATATGAAACGCGATCAGACCCGCCAGAACCGGGCGGTTGACCGTAGCAGCGAGCAACGGCATGGGATGTCCTTTTTGCTGTGAAATGGGGTTAGGGAACCCATTGCTGCAGCCGACATGGCTGCGCGCGGCCGGCATTCTAGCGTTTTGTCGATTCGAAGGATACCCGACCAGACAACCGGCATAAGTCCATTGACTGCCGGGAGCCGCATCCTCAATACCTGACCTCGATCAACATAACCCTTCAACTGTCCTGCTAGTCTTATTGGAAACACTCGCAGGAGAGACTTTGTCCATGGTGGTCAATACGCCAGTAACGGTTGCGATCGCGATTATTGCGCTCTGGATTGGCTTCCACATCAATCGCCGGGTGTCTTTCCTGCATACCTACAACATCCCCCCGGCAGTGACCGGTGGCCTGCTGATCAGCGCACTGGTAGCGGTGATCGAGGCAACGACAGAGCGTGATATCCGTTTTGACCTCCAGCTGCGCGACCTGCTGCTGATTACTTTTTTCAGCACGATAGGTCTATCCGCGCGCCTGCGAGAAATGCTCGAAGGCGGCAAGGCGCTGGCAATCATGCTCGGCCTTGCGGTGGCCCTGCTGATTTTCCAGAACCTGACCGGCACCCTGATTGCCATGCTGGCAGGCGAAAGCCCCCTCCTCGGCCTGATTGGCGGCAGCGTATCCCTGGCGGGCGGACACGGCACTGCAATCACCTGGGGGCAACTGTTTGAAGAGCATTTCGGATTGACCAACGCCAGTTCGATGGGGATGACCTTCGCTACGGCAGGCCTGATCATGGGCGGGCTGATTGGCGGCCCCGTGGGAGCATGGCTTATTCGGCGGCACAATTTGCACTCGGATGAGGAGCCCAGCGAACTTCAGCACATCGAGTCGGGAAACAAGGTCACCTACATCATCGAACTCAATAGCGTACTGACCGCAGTGCTACTCATCGCCCTGTGTTTCGCCCTCGGTGCGTCGATTTACGGCTGGCTTTCCGGGCTGGGCATTCGATTACCGGCTTTTCTCACCGCGATGTTCCTGGGTATCGCCCTGACCAACAGTCTCGAACTGTTCAAGGTCGATATCGACCACCGGCCCATCCAGCTCGCTGGTGACCTGAGCCTGCAGCTGTTTCTCGGCATGAGCTTGATCAGTCTGCCGCTACTATCCCTGCAGGGCGCCCTGGGCATGATCAGCGTGGTCATGGTGATGCAGGCGATCGTGATCACTGTGCTGACCATCTATGTGGTGTTTCCACTACTGGGCCGCGACTACGACGCAGCCTGTATCTCTTCAGGCTTTATCGGCATGGGCCTGGGCGCCACGCCAATCGGTATCGCCAACATGAACGCACTCACCAACCGGTTCGGGCCCAGCCCCAAGGCGTATCTAGTGATACCGCTACTGGGGGCTTTCTTCATCGATATCGCCAATGCGACCCTGGTGCAGACACTGTTGAGTCTGGAGATATTTCAGGGGTAGCGGTGACGTTTTATGCGGGACGCTGCCTGTTAACTACCCAGCATGAGCGTGATGGCCAGCATCACAGGAGTCCCCACTGCCGCGACCACATTCCAGCCGAGATAGGGCTTCAGCTTTTCCATCTGGTCACCGTGCCGACGGGCACCCATCCAGGCTGCGCCTCCCGCAGCCGCAGTCAGCAGAGTCAGCAGGCAAAGCGTCGGCAGTGCTCCCGAGAAAACACCCACCAGAACCACCAAAACCGAGGCTACGACCATCGCACCATAGACCCGCGCGGCGAACCCCAGACCATACACGATAGGCAAATGCCGACGCCCAACCTGACGGTCCGCGTCCACATCGGGATACTGATTGAGCAGCAAGAGGTTGTTCGCCAGAAAGAAAGGCACCAGTGAAACGCCGGCAGCCAGAAGGCTATATTGGCCGGTGAGCACAAAGTGGGTGCCCATCACCATCAGCGGGCCGAACGCGATACCCGGCGTTACCAGGCACAACCACGGACGCCGGTTTACCCAGCCGGTGTAGAGCAGGATGATCGCAACGCCCAACAGCCCGATAGGGAGAATGGCCGCGCCATACTGCGCAACAAAGTAGATGCCGATAAGCACTACCACTGCCAGTGAGAGCCCGGCAGCCCGACGCACAGCTAGTGCCGCGTCAGGCCAGTTGACCAACGCCCCGCTCCCGCCACTGAATGCCGTGCGCGAGGTAATCGCATCCAGGCCACTGCGAAAGTCCTGATACTCATTGAGTGTGTTCACTGCAATATGCGCGGCCAGCGCGCCGAGCAGAGCCAGCCACAGATTGGACCAAATCACCGCCTCCGATCCCACTACGGCCGTTGCCACACCCAGCAGAACGCAGGCGGGCGTCAGCATCAGAAAGGGTAAGCGCATGGATTTCAGGACTGCTTTCAGGGTCACGCGGAAACCTCACTCCGAAGGCCAGAGAAAAAGGGCTAGTTGGCTTCAACGGGGAATACTACAGAGCTCTGGCATCGGAAATCATGCTGCAGGTCAAAGCCCCAAAGCACCCCGCCGCAGCCAATCATGCACAAACGCGAGTTTGCGGCGGGCGTGCTCCGACAGCACAAAGGGATAAATATCGGATAAGCCCATGGAGCGATTGACGTGATTCACACCAACAGTAAGCGAAGCCGCAATACGAATGAGCCGTTCGGCGTCAGGTTCTGAATATGGATCCCAGCCAGCGTCAGGTATCTGCGGCGATGACAGCCCTGTAGCTACAAAGCTGTCGGCGATATCTGTCAGATGGAGCAGATGGGCTGCCGTCTCTGCCCAATCCTCATGAGGGTGTGAAGAGGCGTAACTGGTCAGATAATGCTGTTTCCAGTCTTCCGGCGGTCCGTCTGCGTAGTGACGTTGCAGCGCCCCGGGGTAATCAATGTAAACATCACCAAACATATCCTTGAACGCATCAAGAAAGTCCTCGCGCAAACTCAACCGCCACCAGAGCATGTGGGAGATTTCGTGCCGCATATGGCCAATCATGGTGCGATAAGGCTCTTCCAGGGCTTCACGGCGGGTCGTTACCAGAACCGGATCAACCTCCGCCACACTGATGGTGACCACGCCTCCCGCATGCCCCATGGGCACAGGCGTCGCTCCCTCAGCGAGCAAATGAAACACCGGTCTGGCTCCTGGGTCTTCCGGCCGAAACCAATGCCAGCGCCCGAGATTATCCAGCGCCCATCGCTTGGCTGCTTCGGTCTGCGCCCAGTTGGGAATCGCATCGGCGATCGAGGTGTCAGGAGCCAGCTCCGTCATGCTGCATGAACGGCAGAACTCCCCTTCCTTCGGCGCTATCCAGTTGCAGCCGATTACATCGCGGTTGGCACAGAATGGCGGCATTGGCAGAAAAGCCCGCGCCTGGGGGTCATAAGCGACGGGCGTCCCGTCCGCAGTAGCGAGGTTGTCGAACCAGAGAGAACCGGCGCCAACCGGATTGGAAAAAACGCGCATTGGGCGAGCTCCTGAAAATGCATAGGCTCCCAGCATGAGTCCTGAGACCCCCTAGCCACAAGCGATTCTCCTCAGCGTCTGCCGCATATCAGACCGACTGTCTGTCTCTCGGCGCGCCTTCATCGCATTTCTTGCATGCCAGGACTACCCCGATCTTCTCTGCCCGCCCTTCAGGTGTGATGACCCAAGGGCGGTTGATCCAGGGCGGTTTGTGCCGGACATGCTGATTGTGCCCACACTCGAGTTCGGCAACCCAGTGCTGCTCGTCGTCCAGGTGAAAGCCAATGATGCATCTGTTCATGAATTGAGCCTGGCATTGTTTCCGCGGTAAAGGTTGTCAGTGACGCACGTCGACGACGAGGCGCGGCTCCTGGACGGGGCTGCCAAGGTGAATTTGTTGCTCTCTCGCAGCGATCATATAGCTGCGGCCGACAGTGCTGGCAACACGACAGTCTGTTAATGCTTACCACCACATTGGAAAGCTTGGTATAACCTAGATGCGATCTTTGCACATAAGTTATCGACGCATCGGCCGATAGCATATGGATAACATGGAGATCCGACAGCGCCCTGCATCCGGCGTCAGCGTCAGCGTCAGCG
>NZ_JBFGFI010000147.1:0-4253 GCF_041579695.1 Halopseudomonas sp. | reverse complement strand
TGCAAGGTGCTGTGCTCGATGCCAAACCGCTCGCGCAGCACCTCTTGCATCTGCGGTAGCACGGCTTGCCACTGGACCATCGCATCCATGTCCACATGGGCTGCGATGGCATGACTGCGTGAAGACAGGCTCCAGATATGCATGTCGTGAATAGCGCGCACCCCTTCTATCTCCGACAAGGCATGGCTGACTTCCTGCGGATCGACGCTTAGCGGTACGCCCTCCATCAGCACGTGGGTCACCATGCCAAGCAGCCGGATCGCGGAGATCAGGATCAGCAGACAGACGAACAGGGACAGAATCGGGTCCATGATCGCCGGGCCGCCAAAGTAGATGATCGCACCCGCCGCTACGGCGGCGACCGAGCCCAGCAGATCACCCATTACATGCAGCAGTGCGCCGCGTACGTTCATGGTCTGTTCACCGCGCATCAGCACCCAGGCGACAATGACGTTGACCAGCAAGCCGAGCCCGCCAATCAACAGGACCGTGCCGCCGTCGACCTCGGGCGTATCGAGCATTCGCTCGATTGCTTCGTAGCCGATATAAACGATCACCAGAAACATGAAGATGACGTTGAACAACGCGCCCAGCACTTCGGCGCGCTGCAGGCCGAACGAGTGCTTGCGTGAGGCGGGCTTTTTCGCGAGCCAGGCCGAGAACGCGCCTACTGCAAGCGACAGCGAGTCGGTGAACATGTGCCCGGCATCGGACAGCAGTGCCAGCGAGTTGGCCATCAGGCCGGCGAAAACCTCGACGAAGGCAAAGCCGGTGGTGAATATCAGCGCAAACAGGAGAGTCTTGCCGCCGCCATGGCTGTGATTGTGGTTATGGCTGTGCGCGTGATCGTGGCTGTGGTCGCTCATGACCTCAGCGCCAAAATTCGGCACGCTCCGTTGATTACGATCAGGCCGACGATCGTGCCGATGACCAGATCGGGAATGTTGGAGCCAGTCCAGAGCACCAGTACACCGGCAGTAATGACGCCCAGGTTGATCAGTACGTCATTGGCGGAAAATATCCAGCTCGCCTTCATGTGCACTCCGCCGTGGCGGTGCTTGTGAATCAACCCCAGGCAGACGCTGTTGGCAATCAGCGCGACACAGGCAATCGCGATCATTGTCATGGACTGGGGATCGCTGCCAAACAGGAATCGGCGCGCCACTTCGAGGAGCACACCCAGGGCAAGGATCAACTGCAGCGCGCCGGCAAAACGCGCAGCTTTCATCTGGTAGCTGGCTGCTCGCCCGACGGCATAGAGTGCGAGCCCGTAGACGGCGGCATCGGCGAACATATCCAACGAGTCAGCGATCAGGCCCGCAGACTGGGCAATGATGCCTGCAGTCATTTCTACCAGGAACATGGTGGCGTTGATGCCAAGCAACCAGCGCAAGGTGCGCGATTCTGCGACTTCAGTCAGTACCGAGTCTTCCGCTTGCTGGACCTGTTCGGCGTCGGCAGGTCGGGTCTGCGTGATCTGAGATCCGAGACCAAGAGTCGCCAATTTGGCTGAGACGGGATCTACCGGTCCATCATGCAAAACGGTCAGTTGCCGGTTGGGCAGATCAAATAACAGTGCCTGAATCGTCCCGAAGCCACTGAGCGCCAGGCGGATAAGGCGCTCCTCTGATGGGCAATCCATTTTGGGTATGTTGAATGTGCTGGCCCACTGGGCAGAAACCGCATGCGCACTGTCCATCTCGGCAGCGGATACATTCGAACAGCAACATGGGCTGGCTTCACTATCGTCCTTCACTCGGCTGCATCCTTTTACCGGATTCAATAGCACCATTTAAACCCATATAGCTACTGGAGGGTCAAGCGGCGCGGACCGCAAGGCGGTCTCGGCGATGCCGGGTTGGTTGTAGCTACTATACTCACAGCTCAAGCCGCACAAAGAGTAGAGACCATTATGACTATCAAGCAAAAGTACAAATTCCAGGGCTTCGCGCTGGCGGCCATGCTATCGACTGCCCTGCTGGCCGGCTGCGACCAGACCGAGGAGCCCGAGCAGAATGCGGATTCAACTGAAAACCCGACAAATCTCGATCTGCAGGGGCAAGAGCGGCCTCTGGAGCATGTTGAAGAGTTTGATGATTATTCGATTCAGGGAAGTATTACCCCGACTGAACGTCTGCCTGATGTCATGATTCAGGAATACAATATTGAACCGGGCCCTGAACGCCTCATCTTCAATGCGATCATTTATGAGAAACGGTCTGATGGCGAACGTGAACCTGTTTCTGCCGACGTAAATGTTCTGTACGAAAACCTGGTCGGTCACGAAATAGAGATCGACATGCGGCAGGTTGAAGCAAATGGTGATGTGAGCTACATCGGTACCGTGGACACGAGTGGCCAGCTGGTTTTCCGATTCATGATTGAGGCGCGGCCAGAAGGCTCGGATGAGTCACTGCAGACGGAGTTCGAAGTGCAGCTACCACCTCGCGATACTGAATAAGGACCAAAAGCGACCACTTCCAATGTGCTATTGGCTGGGCAAGTCTTGCGACTTGCTCAAGCCTATCCTCGCAACGTCAAATACAGTCGCAAATCCAGCTCCAGCTGATGGTAATCCGCCTCCATATGTTGGCATAACTGGTAGAAGGCCTTGTTGTGGTCTTTCTCGCGCAGGTGCGCAAGTTCATGCACAACGACCATGCGCAGGAGCGGCTCAGGCAGGGTTTTGAGCAGTGCGGAGACCTTGATCTCGTTCTTGCGCTTGAGCTTGCTGCCCTGCACGCGACTGACAAACTGGTGCTGGCCCAGGGCGTTGTCGATCACATGCATGCGGGTGTCGAAGAACACCTTGCTGACCGGTCCGCTGCTACGCATGTGCTGTTGCTTGAGGCGCTGGGTATAGTCGTAGAGGGCAGCGTCAGTCTGAATGCTGTGTCCACTTTGCGGCGGGTAGCGCTGCTCCAGCCAGGCACCCAGCTGATCGTTATCGATCAGCCGCTGCACCTGTTGCTTGATGTCCGGACTGTAGCCGTTCAGGTATTTCAGTGCTGTCACCCGACCGGATTACTCACACTTTCGATCTGGCGTTTGACGTGCATCGGATCATCAATGCCCTTGAAGATCACATCACTGATGCCGCGGCCGGTGATCTTGACTGTACCGAAGTTGAACATGCGGCCCAGAATTCCCTGGTCAATCTCGACCGTCTCGATCGACTGCAGCTTCATCTCCTCGGTCTTGCGGCTGATGATGCCATACTTGAGGATCACGCGTTTATTGGTCACGCCCCGCTCCAGGTGCTTGAGCCGCAGGTACTCATAGATCCCAAAAATCAGGGTAATGCCCAGCGTGGGGATTGCCAGCACAAACCAGATATACATAGGCACGCGGGCAAACCAGTGCAGCGGGAAAAGTGCTTCGGCTTTTTCGCCGGTGGATAAGGATTCTTCAATGTAGGTCATGGCTATCGATCCGTGGGCGGCGTTAAGGCGTTATCAGCCATGGATTGTACACCAAAACTCCTGACCCTTAGTGCGCCGGCGCCTTACTCCTTCATCTGGCTAGCCGAGCCTGTGCGGCCTGGGAATTGTGCTGGATGACGTGGCGGCCGCGATCTTTGTCTGGGTCGTTCTCCGTATCGGCATCGCTTTGGGGGGTGCGGTACCGGAAAACAAAAAAGACCGATCATTTCTGATCGGCCTTGCATCCCATTCTAGGATTTTCTCCTAAAGCTCAGACTCATAGTAGGAATTGAACACCGTGTGGTTATCCCGGGTTTCCGGCAAGGTATAGACAACGCCATTGGTGCCGGTAAATGCCGGTATCACGACGCTGTCGAAAAACGCTACCGGCACGTTGATACAGCCGTAGGAAATCCGTTTGTCGTACACATGCGGTGATGCCAGGCGCTCGGCGCGGCGTTCCTTCGCCGTACCAGGCACTACACGATGCAGAGAAATGGCTGCTTCGTAATCCACCCAGAGAATCTCGTCTCCAGCCAGATTACGCCCCAGTGAAGCGACAAACCGGCCCGCCGGCGTGGTGCGCTCTTCAGGCCGGATACTCGATAGCTTGCGCTCGCCAATACCCGGCACCGAGTCATCCCCTCTCGCCAGGCCCAGAAGCGCGGAAGCCGAGCCAGTCAGCTGTCCATGGGCATCGAACATCAGCACCCGGGCTTCCGCCTTGTCGATAATCATGAACGGCATGCCCAGATTATCGCCCGAGTCGACAATCCAGTCTGCGGCATTGCGTGCAGGCAAAGAGGCCTTTTCATTTTTGAAATAAGCCCG
>NZ_JBFGFI010000146.1:0-4274 GCF_041579695.1 Halopseudomonas sp. | reverse complement strand
GGTTTCACGGATCAGCAAAAGGAGCTGCTGACAGCCGCTGCGGCTGACATTCCGATCGTATTTGCGCCGAACTTCAGTGTGGGCGTCAACCTGTGCCTGAAGCTGCTGGATATGGCGGCCCGGGTGATGGGTGACGAGGCGGATATCGAAATCATCGAGGCGCATCACCGGCACAAGGTCGATGCGCCTTCCGGTACAGCGCTGCGCATGGGCGAGGTGGTGGCCGATGCGCTGGGTCGTGATCTGAATGAAGTCGCCGTCTACGGCCGTGAAGGTCAGACCGGCGCAAGAGATCGCCAGACTATCGGTTTTGCGACGGTGCGCGCCGGAGATGTGGTCGGGGATCACACGGTGTTGTTTGCGTCCGAAGGCGAGCGGGTAGAGATTACCCACAAGGCGTCCAGTCGCATGACCTTTGCTCGTGGCGCCGTGCGCTCGGCGCTATGGCTCGACGGTCGGGCGCCTGGTCTGTACGACATGCAGGATGTGCTGTCGCTGAACGGTTGATTGTTCGGCGGGCACAAAAAAGGGCGAAGATCTGAATCTTCGCCCTTTTTTTGGGTGGTGCGCCGGGCCGTCAGCTGGCCGCGACTACAACCTTCTCGATTTCCTGGCGCGCCATGTCGTTCAGGGTTTCGATGTTGCGCTGCAGGTAGAACGCAGCAATCGTCGGTACCCAGTCATACAGCGGGTTTTGCAGGCGCGGCTGGATGAACTGGTATTGCTTCTCCATCCGGGCAAGGGCGCCAGCCTGATCCGGGTAGAGCTTTTTCAGTTCTGCCGCCCGGCTGACAATGCTCTGGTCCAGATCATCAAAAAGGCCTTCCTTGTTTTCCAGAAAATATACGCCGATCGAGCTGAACATGTTGTTCTGGTAGAGCGTGAGGATCTGACTGGTTTCGAGGCTCTGGCGGTGCAGCGTCAGCAGGTCTTCCTTGGCTGAACCCTCGAGTTCTTCGTACATCGCAGCCGCAGCCTTGTCCAGCACGCCATGCGCCATCATGATGCGATTGACTGTCGCCAGTCCGTAGTGAGCCTCTTCGCCGGGCA
Organism: Halopseudomonas sp.; assembly: GCF_041579695.1. GTDB lineage: Bacteria > Pseudomonadota > Gammaproteobacteria > Pseudomonadales > Pseudomonadaceae > Halopseudomonas. The sequence continues at coordinate 3,224 of NZ_JBFGFI010000146.1, read as the reverse complement.
ATGCCTCAAGTTCGCGAATCAGATTAACAAAGGCATCGAAGGGCGCGCGCAATTCAGTGGGGCTGTCCAGTTGGCGCAGCAGGTTCTCCATCCGCGACAAGGACTCGCGGTAAGCCTCCCGATTGCCCGGCTCGCGGATACGCTCGAACAGGTTGTTGTCGATCAGCAGGTAGGTGCCAACCGTGTAGCCTTCGCTGCGGAACTCGTGCACGGTCTGCAATCGCTCGACATTAGCGTGGGCAAGGGGCGCCAGGCACATCAGGCCCAGTACGATCAATCCTTTTAAACGCATTAACATGGTGTCATCCCCAAGTACTTTATTGTTCTTCTAGACCTCTCGCGGCCTGGCGAATGCCCCGCTCGTGCGCGGAGCAGCTGTATCGGAATATGGGGCCTGGCCGGTTGCGGGCTTTCCAACTGCACTTTTATCACAGTTCCCGGGGTTGTGGAACATCGAGCCCGCGGCCAGGCATTGCACGCGCCTGCGTGCTGGATATTCTGCAGGCAAGTCGTTACAATTGCGCGCTAATCTGTCTATTCAGCGCGCATCTGACAATGCATTGCGGCGGGATGAAGTGTTTCGCACTCCATTCCCGCTTTTGTGCAGCCCGCGTTTGGTAAAATGTGTCAGCCCTATCGGAGGTTTTCTTGTCCAAGCCAGCCATTCTCGCCCTTGCCGACGGAAGTGTCTTCCGTGGTGAGGCTATCGGCGCCGACGGTCACAGCGTCGGTGAGGTCGTATTCAACACGGCCATGACCGGTTATCAGGAGATCCTCACCGATCCCTCATATGCTCGCCAGATCGTTACGCTCACTTATCCGCATATCGGTAATACCGGCACAGTCCCGGATGACAGCGAGTCGTTCCAGGTCTGGGCGGCCGGCCTGGTTATTCGTGACCTGCCACTGATGGCCAGCAACTGGCGCAGCACCCAGTCCCTGCCTGATTATCTGAAGGAAAACGGTACTGTCGCTATCGCGGGCATCGATACCCGCCGGCTGACGCGGATCCTGCGTGAGAAGGGGGCCCAGAACGGCTGCATTCTTGCTGGCGACGACGCCACCGAGGAAAAGGCCCTGGAACTGGCCCGCGAATTCCCCGGCCTCAAGGGAATGGACCTGGCCAAGGAAGTCAGCGTCAAGGAGACCTACGAATGGCGCTCCAGCGTCTGGTCCCTGGCAGCCAATGCCCACGTCGAGATCCCGGCAAGCGAGCTGCCCTATCACGTCGTCACCTTCGATTACGGCATCAAGTACAACATCCTGCGCATGCTGGTTGATCGCGGTTGCCGCATCACCGTGTTGCCGGCGCAGACCACTGCCGCCGAAGCGCTGGCGTTGAAGCCTGACGGTATTCTCCTGGGTAACGGGCCGGGCGATCCGGAGCCCTGTGATTACGCTATCAAGGCGATCCAGGAGATTCTCGAAACCGACATGCCGGTCTTCGGTATCTGTCTGGGTCACCAGTTGCTGGCACTGGCATCCGGCGCACGCACCGTGAAGATGGTCAACGGGCACCACGGTGCCAACCACCCGGTCGTCAACGTGGACACTGGCGAGGTGATGATCACCAGCCAGAATCACGGTTTCGCCGTTGACGAGGCGACCCTGCCGGCCAATGTGCGCGCGACCCACAAGTCGCTGTTCGACGGTACCTTGCAGGGCATCGAGCGCACCGACAAATCGGCTTTCAGTTTCCAGGGGCACCCCGAAGCCAGTCCCGGGCCGCATGATGTGGCGCCGCTATTCGACCGATTCATCAAGGCCATGGCCGAGCGCCTTTGAACTCCCCAAGGATTTAGTAGACGACTATGCCAAAACGTACAGATATTAAAAGTATCCTGATCCTCGGCGCCGGCCCCATCGTGATCGGCCAGGCCTGCGAGTTCGACTATTCCGGTGCCCAGGCCTGCAAGGCGCTGAAGGAAGAAGGTTTCCGCGTCATTCTGGTCAACTCCAATCCGGCGACCATCATGACCGACCCGGCCATGGCCGATGCAACCTACATAGAGCCGATCAAGTGGCAGACGGTAGAAAAGATCATCGCCAAGGAGCGCCCCGATGCGGTGCTGCCGACCATGGGTGGTCAGACCGCACTGAACTGCGCGCTGGATCTGGAAAAGCACGGTGTGCTGGCGAAGTACAACGTTGAGATGATCGGCGCCAATGCCGATACCATCGACAAGGCAGAGGATCGCTCGCGCTTTGACAAGGCGATGAAGTCCATCGGTCTGGCCTGTCCGGTCTCGGGTATTGCCCACAACATGCAGGAAGCCAACGCGGTACTCGATCAGGTCGGCTTTCCCTGCATCATCCGTCCCTCGTTCACCATGGGCGGCACCGGTGGCGGTATTGCCTACAACCGTGAAGAGTTCGAAGAAATCTGCGCCCGCGGTCTGGATCTGTCGCCGACCAAGGAGCTGCTGATCGATGAGTCGCTGATCGGCTGGAAGGAATACGAGATGGAAGTTGTCCGCGACAAGAAGGACAACTGCATCATTGTCTGCGCGATCGAGAACTTCGATCCCATGGGCGTGCACACCGGTGACTCGATCACCGTGGCGCCAGCCCAGACGTTGACAGACAAGGAATACCAGATCATGCGTAACGCCTCCCTGGCGGTACTGCGTGAGATCGGTGTGGAAACCGGCGGCTCGAACGTACAGTTCGGCATCAACCCGGTTGACGGCCGTATGGTTGTGATCGAGATGAATCCGCGGGTTTCGCGCTCTTCCGCCCTGGCGTCCAAGGCCACCGGTTTCCCGATCGCCAAAATCGCGGCCAAGCTCGCTGTGGGTTACACCCTGGATGAGCTGCAGAACGACATTACCGGCGGCCGTACGCCGGCGTCCTTCGAGCCCTCGATCGATTACGTGGTGACCAAGATTCCGCGTTTTGCCTTCGAGAAGTTTCCCAGTGCCGACGCGCGTCTGACCACCCAGATGAAATCCGTGGGCGAGGTCATGGCCATCGGCCGGACCTTTCAGGAGTCGCTGCAGAAAGCACTGCGCGGTCTGGAAGTGGGCGTCAGCGGCTTCGATCCCAAGGTGGATCTGAAATCCAGCGACGCGCGGACCGACCTTACTCGCGAATTGACCGTGCCCGGCGCCGACCGTATCTGGTATCTGGCCGATGCATTCCGTTTCGGTATGAGTCGTGAAGAGATTTTCGACCTGACCAAAATCGATCCCTGGTTCCTGATCCAGATTGAAGATCTGATCAAG
>NZ_JBFGFI010000145.1:0-4308 GCF_041579695.1 Halopseudomonas sp. | reverse complement strand
GGGTGCCAAGGACCTGCGGCCCTACCTGGAAGAGCTGTCGAACAAGGCCGATACGCACATCTCGGCGCACCCCAACGCCGGCCTGCCCAACGAATTCGGCGAATACGACGAAACTCCGGAACAGACCGCCGCCGTGATCGCGGAGTTTGCCGAAGCGGGCTTTCTCAACATCGTCGGCGGCTGCTGCGGCACCACCCCCGAGCACATCCGCGCGATTGCCGATGCGGTGGCCAGCTATCCGCCACGCGCCATCCCGGACATCCCCAAGGCCTGCCGTCTGTCCGGCCTGGAGCCGTTCACCATTGACCGCAGCTCGCTGTTCGTCAACGTCGGCGAGCGTACCAACATCACCGGCTCCGCCCGCTTCGCCCGGCTGATCCGTGAAGACAACTACACCGAAGCCCTGGAAGTGGCGCTGCAGCAGGTCGAAGCCGGCGCGCAGATCATCGACATCAACATGGACGAGGGCATGCTCGACTCGAAGGCGGCCATGGTCACCTTCCTCAACCTGATCGCCGGTGAGCCGGATATCTCCCGCGTGCCGATCATGATCGACTCCTCCAAGTGGGAAGTGATCGAAGCCGGCCTCAAGTGCATTCAGGGCAAGGGCATCGTCAACTCCATCTCGATGAAGGAAGGCGTTGAACAGTTCAAGCAGCAGGCGCGCCTGTGCAAGCGCTACGGCGCGGCCGTCGTGGTCATGGCGTTCGACGAGCAGGGCCAGGCCGATACCGAGCAGCGCAAGAAGGAAATCTGCAAGCGCTCCTACGACATCCTGGTCGACGAGATCGGCTTTCCGCCCCAGGACATCATCTTCGACCCGAACATCTTCGCCATTGCCACCGGCATCGAGGAGCACAACAACTACGCAGTCGACTTCATCAACGCCTGCGCCTACATCCGCGATCACCTGCCCCACGCACTTACCTCGGGCGGCGTATCCAACGTGTCCTTCTCGTTCCGCGGCAACAACCCGGTACGCGAGGCGATCCACTCGGTATTCCTGCTGCACGCGATCCGCGCCGGGCTGACCATGGGCATCGTCAACGCCGGACAGCTGGAGATCTATGACGAGATCCCCAAGAAGCTGCGCGATATCGTTGAGGACGTGGTACTCAACCGCAACCCGGAGGGTACCGACGCCCTGCTGGCGATTGCCGACGATTACAAGGGCGATGGCAGCGTCAAGGAAGCCGAGACCGAAGAATGGCGCAACCTGGACGTCAACAAGCGTCTGGAGCATTCGCTGGTCAAGGGCATTACCGCCTGGATCGTCGAGGACACCGAAGAGGCCCGCCAGCAGTGCGCGCGGCCGATCGAGGTGATCGAGGGGCCGCTGATGGCCGGCATGAACATCGTTGGCGACCTGTTCGGCGCTGGCAAGATGTTCCTGCCCCAGGTGGTCAAGTCCGCCCGCGTGATGAAACAGGCCGTGGCGCACCTGATCCCGTTTATCGAAGAAGAAAAAGGCGACAAGCCCGAAGCCAAGGGCAAGATCCTGATGGCCACGGTTAAGGGCGACGTCCACGACATCGGCAAGAACATCGTCGGCGTGGTGCTCGGCTGCAACGGCTACGACATAGTCGACATGGGCGTGATGGTGCCGGCGGACAAGATCCTCAAGACCGCGATTGCCGAGAAGTGCGACATCATCGGCCTGTCCGGTCTGATCACCCCCTCGCTTGACGAGATGGTGCATGTCGCCAAGGAAATGCAGCGTCAGGGCCTCACCCTGCCGCTGATGATCGGCGGCGCGACCACCTCCAAGGCGCACACCGCGGTGAAGATCGAGCCGCATTACAAGAACGATGCGGTGATCTACGTGACCGACGCCTCCCGCGCAGTGGGCGTGGCAACCAGCCTGCTGTCCAAGGAGATCAAGCCGGACTATATTGCGAAAATTCGCGCCGATTACGAAGTAGTCCGAGAGCGTACCGCCAACCGCCGGGCCCGTACCGAATACCTGAGCTACGAACAGGCCCGCGCGAACAAGCTGCAGCTGGACTGGGACAACTATCAGCCCCCTGCGCCGTCGTTCACCGGCACCCGCACGATAGACGATATCGACCTGGCCGCGATCGCCGAGTACATCGACTGGACGCCCTTCTTCATCTCCTGGGATCTGGCCGGCAAGTACCCGCGGATTCTCGAGGATGACGTCGTCGGTGAAGCCGCGCGCTCGCTGTTCGCCGATGCGCAGGAGATGCTCAAGCGCATGATCGACGAGAAGCTGATCAGGGCCAAGGCGGTGGTCGGCTTCTGGCCGGCCAATCAGGTCAACGACGACGACATCGAACTGCAGGACGACAACGGCCAGCCGCAGGCGATGCTGCATCACCTGCGCCAACAGAACATCACGCCGGACAAGAAGCCGAGCATGAGCCTGGCCGACTTTGTCGCGCCCAAGGATTCCGGCAAGCAGGACTATATCGGCGGCTTTATCACTACCGCCGGCATCGGCGCCGAGGAACTGTCCAAGCAGTACGAGCAAAAGGATGACGACTACAACGCGATCATGGTCAAGGCCCTCGCCGATCGCCTGGCCGAGGCCTGCGCCGAGTGGCTGCACCGCAAGGTGCGGACCGAGCTGTGGGGTTACATCGAAAAGGAAGACCTGGACAACGACGCGCTGATCCGCGAGAAGTACCAGGGCATCCGCCCGGCACCGGGTTATCCCGCCTGCCCGGATCACACCGAGAAAAGTACCCTGTTCAGCCTGCTCGACCCGGAAAGCAACTGCGGCGTGACGCTGACCGAGAGCTTCGCGATGTTCCCGACCGCAGCGGTCAGCGGCTGGTACTTCTCGCACCCGCAATCGAAATACTTTGCGGTGGGCAAGATCACCAGGGATCAGGTCGAATCCTATAGCGAGCGCAAGGATGCGCCGCTGAGCGTCACGGAGCGCTGGCTCTCGCCGAACCTGTCCTACGACAACTGATCGGCTGATGTCGATTCTGCCAGGCCGCGACAAGCTCAGGACCATCACCTTCCTGGGCTTGCCGATCATGGGCGGCATGCTCAGCCAGAGTCTAATGAACCTGGTGGATGCCGCGATGGTCGGCACCCTCGGCAGCGCCGCACTGGCCGGTGTCGGCCTGGGCAGTTACGTCAACTTCATGGCCGTGGCACTGGTCATGGGTTTGGGCGCCGGCGTCCAGGCGATGGTTGCACGGCGCCGCGGCGAAGGTAATACCACGCAACTCGCCGCCCCGCTCAATGAAGGCCTGCTGATTGCACTGGTACTGGCCATTCCGCTCACACTGATTGGCTGGTTCCAGGCGGCCAACATCATGGCCTTTCTGACTGACGACGCTGCGGTGCAACAGACCGGTACCGGCTACTTCCAGTGGCGTGCGCTGGCCATTTTCGCCGTCGGTGCCAACTTCGCATTCCGCGGCTACTGGAATGGCATTCGTCAGACCGGCATGTATCTGCAGATTCTGATCGTCATGCATCTGCTCAACGTGCTGATCAGCTACGGGCTGATCTTCGGCCGTTTCGGTTTGCCCGAGTTGGGCGCCGAGGGCTCCGGCCTGGGCAGCTGCATCGCCCTGTTCATCGGCACCGGCATGTACCTGTTTATGACCTGGCGCAGAGGACGCGCGCACGGCTTTCTTGCTGCACGCCCACGCAGCCGGGAAATCCGCGCAATGCTGCGTCTCTCGGTACCCAACTCCCTACAGCAGTTCTTTTTTGCCACCGGCATCACCACGCTGTTCTGGATCGTCGCGCAGATCGGCACCGCCGAGCTGGCCATTGCGCATGTGCTGGTCAACCTCTCGCTGTTTCTGATACTGCCGGGCGTCGGCCTGGGCATGGCAGCTACCACGCTGGTATCCCACAGCCTGGGGGATCGCAAACCCGAGGAAGCCTATCGCTGGGGCTGGGATGTGGCCCGCGTGGCCGTCTGCGTACTGTTCGTCATGGGCATGCCCTTCTGGCTCGCGCCACACCTGGTCCTCAGCATTTTCACCCAGGATCCCGAGCTGCTCGCATTAGGCGAATGGCCGCTGCGGGTTACCGGCATCGGCATGACGCTGGACGCCACCGCCCTGGTACTGACCCAGGCGCTGCTCGGCGCCGGAGCCAGCCGCACGGTCATGGCGGTGAACCTGGGCAGCCAGTGGCTGGTCTTTCTTCCTCTCGCCTATCTGGCAGGACCGGTGATGGGCGGCGGGTTGCTCACCATCTGGATACTGCAAAGCTGCTACCGCGCCGCCACTTCGGTTATCTTCACGCTGGTGTGGCGCCGCAGAAAATGGGCGAGCATTCGCATATGAGGCCCGATATGCGATCATCGGACGAAAT
>NZ_JBFGFI010000144.1:0-4316 GCF_041579695.1 Halopseudomonas sp. | reverse complement strand
GGGTATTGCTTATAGAGTGCTGCAGCAGCCGGCATACCAGCGATAAAGGCTATTTTTGCTCAAGCGCAGGCAGCGAATCTGTTCCAGCCACTGTGGAGGTTGCAGGCGTGCAGGAGTGCAGGCGGCAATTGGTAGATGTCGGTACCGCCTTGCTCATCGAGTAACTCGGCGCTCGCCTTGAGCGCGTGGGTAAAGGTCTGGCAGTCCTTGCGATAACAGATTACCCGGGTACCGTCCTCTGGATTGATATTGATAGCGCGGCTTTTGAACTGCCCACAACGACATTGAAGTACCAGGTTATCCATCATATTGCCTCCTGTAATGTTCATCTGCCCCCCATTTGTTTACGCGTTTATACGGCCGATGAAATAGTGCCACCATGGGCCCGACACCTATCTCGAAGAGATCCAGCACACTTATGAACGTGGTGACCTTGCCGTCGCGAAGTATGGGAAAAGCTTATCACGCAGTTTAAAAGCGGGCTGTGCAGCTCAGCGAGCCTCTCAGCTTTTGCGCACCTACGAATGCAGCTTGAGTGCTCGTCGCCGCCCTCCTGTACGGTTCTGCTGCAAAAGCCCGGTTTCACAAGATTTACATGAAAACAGTCTTGTACAGATTGAATACTGATATCCCGATTATCAACAATCCAACCAGTATCAACAGGGTTCTGGTCGAGAACTTTTTGCACGCGTAAGCCGCAAGAGGCGCAGCGAATAAACCACCCACAATCAGACCTGCCACCACATGCCAGATGGTCTCATCGACCAGAATATAGAGCGATGCTGCGCTGGCTAGTGTCAGGAAGAATTCAGCGAAGTTTACCGACCCTATCGTTGTGCGTGGGTCGTGGCCGGTGCCGACTAAGGTCGTGGTAACAACCGGGCCCCAACCGCCACCACCCGAGGTATCTACAAAACCGCCCAGCAGCGCAAGTTTGGCGACGTGTCTGGGTTCGCCTTTACGCGACTTTATGTGTTTGCGGAAGGCTTTGCTCAAAACATAAACGCCCATCAACAACAGATATGCGGTGATGAAGGGCTTCAGGGTATTGCCATCAATCTGGGTGACGAGCACTGCGCCGAGCAGACCGCCGACAATGCCGGGGATCAACAGGCGGACAAACAGTTTTTTATCGACGTTGCCGAATTTGGCATGCGATACACCCGAGACGCCGGTAGTAAAGACTTCGGCCATGTGTACTGATGCAGTGGCCAGCGCTGGCGATGCGCCGGTTGCCAGCAGAAAGCTGGTGGAGGTTAACCCATACGCCATGCCGAGCGCCCCATCCACGACCTGTGCGAGCAAACCCACCAGCACCGCCTTCCAGAACATGGGGTCATTCAAGGTGTCTTGAATGGTAGCCATACCTTCATCCCAGCTACCACCAAACACCTGCGCTGCCCCAAGAGCGACAAGTCCGATCAGGGTCAGTATTGCGAACCAGACCGCGGTGCGAACAACAGGATGTAACGGGATTTGCTCTATTGGAGGGATGCCTAGCGCCTCGTGTTCCTGATTTAAGGCATTGTCGGATAAATCAAGGTCACGAATTTTCATCAGAGCGCCGTCCGGGCGGGTGTTGGGTGAACCTATGCTATTCAAATCGGCGTATCCGAAGAAATACCGATAAGCTATCAGCTTATAACTTAAAAATGGATAACACTGGTCATTTTATAACGAATGGGCGCAAGCAGCGGGAAAAGGTATTTATCTGTCGCCTTATCTCCACATCCGTGCTGCTTTCCTGCTTTTTCACTAAAACGACTAGACTGCTGATAGAAATCGACCAGTAAGTCTGGACCTTATTTTTGTCAGCCTGAAAGGAGATGGTGTATTAGGCGATCGCAGCGTAAGTGTATTTTTCGATCAAGAAGTGCTCGGGTAAATCCCGAGATAGATTTGCCCTTTGTGCCCAGCCGGGTAGAAAAGCGGGTCAGGATAAACATTGATTCGGTGGGAGTGTTCATCTGACTCCGGTTTTTGGAGGCAACGGCACGCTGCTGAAGCTGACGCCGCAGGAGTAGGTCTACAGCAGAGCCAGCCTATTGCTGGCTCTGCTACAGTTCATTACTCGAAACGCTCCAGTACAATCTTACCCACGGCCGTTCCAGCCTCCAGTTCGGAATGAGCCGCTCGCAGATTTTCAGCATTAATCACGCCGAGGTGTTTCCCGGCTGTAGTGCGGATGTGCCCCTGGTCGACCAAGCTCGCAACCGTGTCCAGGAGATCGTGCTGAACCGCAATGTCATCGGCACTGTGCATCGAACGGGCAAACATGAACTCAAAGTGCAGAGATAAGCTCTTTGGTTTGAGTTTCATCGCGTCCAAGGAGTCTGGGTCGTCAATCATGGCGATTTTGCCAAACGGCTTCAGGACTGACACGTAATCATCAAGGTATTGATCAGTGGCGTGTAGGCTGGCCACGTGGGTAATCTGGGCAATTTTGCCCTCTGATACCAGTCGTTCGATCTGAGGCTGCAGTGGCTCGCGGTGATTCACCACATGATCCGCGCCCAACGACTTCACCCACTGCTGGGAATGTGGGCGGGACGCTGTGGCAATCACGGTAGCGCCAGTCAGCTTCTTAGCCAATTGGATCAAGATGGAGCCGACACCGCCGGCCGCACCAATAACCAGAATCACATCTTCAGTCGGCGTGATTTTGTCTGGCGCCTGCTGCTTCAGCCCCAAATGATCGAATAGCATTTCCCAGGCGGTGATAGTGGTCAGGGGCAGCGCTGCCGCCTCTGCGTCGTTCAGGCTGGAGGGTTTGCGGCCGACGATACGCTCATCAACGACCTGGTACTCAGCGTTGCTGCCCTGTCTGGTAACGTCTCCTGCGTAATACACCTGGTCGCCCGGCTTGAACATTGACACGTCCTCACCTACCGCTACCACCTCTCCGACCGCGTCCCAGCCAAGTATCTTGACCTGGCCCGGCTCTGCCGCAGCCCGTTGACGTATTTTGAAATCGACCGGATTGACGCCAATGGCCCTGATCCGGACCAGCAAGTCCCGTCCCTTGGCCTCTGGCTGAGGCAGTTCCAGGTCCTGAAGGGATTTGGGGTTATCGATGGGCAAGGACTCGGTATATCCAACGGCTTTCATGTTTGTCTCCACTTTTAGGTTGGTTAATGACAAGCATCCTGATCTCTTTCTATAATGCGATAAACAGGGTAATCCCATAAACATAATCAAAAATTATTTGAAAATGACCTTCGACGATCTGACCGTTGTGCTCAAAGTAGCGGAGTTCCGCAACATCACTGCGGCGGCCACCAGCCTGGATATGCGTCCTGCAACAGCAAGCGCTGCGGTAAAACGCGTTGAGCAGCAGTTGGGGATCGAACTGTTCGTCCGTTCTACTCGCCAGCTGCGACTATCGGCTGCCGGGGAAAAATACTTGCCCCAGTGTCAGGCGGCGCTGAACCTGCTGGAAGAGGCCCGACAAAACATCCGTTCCGGGTCCGAAACGGTGGAAGGTGAGATCCGGTTGTCCATATCATCAGATTTGGGTCGAAACAGGGTGGTGCCGTGGATCGATCAGCTAATGGTCACGCATCCAGGTCTGAGCCTGCGAGTCCAGATTACCGACAGCAATGTGGATTTTTTCCGGGATTCCGTCGACATGGCCCTCCGATACGGCTCTCCAAACGACGCAAATCTATACGGATTCAAGATTTGCGACGTACCGCGTCTACTCTGCGCCGCGCCGGATTATCTCGCGCGGTATGGCACCCCAGCTTTTCCCCACGACCTGACAGGCCACAACGCTCTGACTTATCAATTGCGGGATATCCCCTATGATCAATGGACCTTCAAGCGGAGCGACGAAGAGTTTCGGGTGAAAGTGAAGGGCAACCGCGCGTCCAACGACGGCGATCTTGTGCGCCGCTGGTGCGTGGCCGGTTACGGGGTAGCCGTGAAATCCTGTCTCGATATCTCGGACGACCTGCTCGCTGGCAGCGTCGTCAATGTCATGCCGGAGTACAAACCACCCGTTTCCGAGCTATGGCTGATCTGCCCAACAAGGCAATCCATCACTCCGGCAGTCCGGGTGCTCCGGGACTCTCTGAAGCAGCATTGCAATGGCCTCATCGAAGCTCTTCATGCGAGAGGGATTCTCTTTGTCTAAGTTGGGCACTGCCGAGCCCAAAGAATTCAGAGGAGACGGCACGCGCATGCCCACGCAGCTATCTACTAAAACGCAACGCACAGGCTTCGGCGGAGGCTGCCATTGGTGCACAGAGGCGGTGTTCACCGCTTTGCGGGGCATCGAGCGAGTCGAGCAGGGGTTCATCCGCTCTGATGCGCCT
>NZ_JBFGFI010000143.1:0-4338 GCF_041579695.1 Halopseudomonas sp. | reverse complement strand
TTTGACCTAGCCGTTCCAGGCACACATATCAAAACCCACAGTACTTCGGATCAATCACCGTGCGCTCAACACGCCATCGCCCCACCTGATTGATCACAAGCTTCCGCCCACTGGCTCCTGTCTCGGCAGGACAAAAGCGGAAGGTGCCAGCCTGGAAACCGCCGTTCAGGAGCTCGGTTTCCCCATGACCATTAAAACGAACATATTTCGACACCGGCTTGTTCGCATGCATTCTCAGCTCGGCATCCGGTGGTAGTTCACGCACAATTGTTTCGCCGGTGTCCGGTACACCGTCCCTGTTTCTGTCAACAAAGATCACCCAGCCATCATTCCAGTCGCCATTTACGGGCGATAGGGTCAGTGTGCGGTTCATCCGCACCGCCTCCTGGCGAGTGGTGGCGAGAGCCAGGCCGAGATTATTGAGGCCCGTGCTCATGCGCTGCTGGTCGATCAAGCCGCCAAAGCCGGGAATGGCAATACTGGCCAGAATCGCAAAAAGGGCAAGCGTTACAATAAGCTCGATCAGTGTGAAACCGTGGGAGCGCATGGGATATCCTCCATGATGGATGAAAAGGGCCACTGCCATGTATGCCCGAAACCGCTATCGACCACTGATAACCTGTCGTCACTCCGATATTACCGGTTATCGTATCGACAGAGACCTGTAGCGCCTGTCTTTCTATAGTGGCATCACGTGATAAAGGGGATTTCGATGAAAAGTGTGAAAGGCTTCACTCTTATAGAGCTGATGGTGACTATTGCAGTCCTGGCTATAGCGCTAGCGATTGCAGTGCCCAGCTTCGCTGAAATGATACGGTCGAATCGCGCGGACACGCAACGCGAGGCGGTAATTTCTGCCCTCAGCACGGCGCGCTCGGAAGCAGTTAAGCGGGGCACCACAATTACGGTCAAGCCGGTTTCAGGTACGAATTGGACGAGCGGCTGGCAGGTTGAGAGTGCCGGAGTTGCCCTTCGAACTTTTCCCGCTCTCGAAGGTGGTGCTTCGCTCAGCGGCCCCGCTGCAGGTATACAGTTCAACTCGCGCGGCCAACTGGCAGGCGTGGCGATAGGCAACAAGATCGATCTGCAGTATCGCGTAAGCACTGAATTCTGCCGTTACGAGCGTGATATCAGCATAAACGCAATTGGTCGGGTGTCGGTAACCAAGAGAACCTGCTCATGAACTCTTTGCCCAATAAGAATGCGAAACAAGCCGGCTTCAGTCTGCTCGAGGTGCTCATAGCCGTTCTGGTGCTGTCAGTCGGCATCTTGGGTATGGCCGGCTTGCAATTGAATTCAATGAAGTTCAATCAGACAGCCACGATTCGCTCCCAGGCTACTGTCTTGTCCTACGATATTGCAGATCGCATGCGGGCGAACAGAGCGATCGCAAATACTGGTGGTTACAACCTTGCCATTACAGAAGAGCCGACCGGTACCTCTATTTCATCGATCGATCTGCAGCAATGGCGGTCAGCGTTGAGTCAATATCTTCCCGAGGGTAAAGGTTCAGTCGCTGCTGCGGGGGATAACGTCTTGATTACGGTTACCTGGGATGAAGGACGGCTAGGTGAGGCGGATGCCCAGAAATTTGTTTTCGAGACACGGTTATGAGTGGAGATCAGACAAAGATGCATGCCTATCAACAGCGCGGTTTGAGTCTCGTAGAACTGATGATTGCACTGGCTTTAGGGCTGATCATCAGCGCAGCGATCATGCAGGTTTTTCTGAGCAGCAAAAATGTCTACCGCATGCAGGAGTCCATGGCCAGAATCCAGGAAAATGGCAGGTTTGCCGTGGATTATCTGTCCAGAGACCTGCGCATGGCAGGATACATGGGCTGCGGCAACCTTGATCGCGTAGAAGTTAGCGTTATTGCTGAGCCACCAGCGAATTTCATGAACTTCAATGCGGATACTTTCCTGGTCGGGTTGAATAATGTGACTGCAGGTAACGTATATGGCGCCAAGGCAGGTACTGATGTTGTTTCCACGCGCAGAGCATCTGGTGAAAGCATCCGGCTCACAGGCAATCTTGCACCGATCAATGCAAACATCCAGATAGTTGATAATCGGTTTGGCTTTGCCCAGGACGATACCCTGATGATTTCTGATTGTGTCGCTGCTGATATATTCAACGTAGTGAACAAACCCAGGCAGGATGATGGCAAAAAAGTAACCATAACCCACTCACAGGGATCCAACAGCAACAACAATCTGAGCAAACTCTACGGCTCGGATGCCGAAGTAATGGCCTTCAAGAGCATCACTTATTACATCAAGCCAAGCGAGAATAATGCTGCTCTTGATGCTTTGTGGATGCAGATTCAGGGTGGCCCGACCTCCGTGGTGGATGTAGAGCTGGTTGATGGTGTCGAAGATTTGCAGTTGCAGTACGGCATAGATACTTCAGGAAATCGGAACGTCAACGAATACCGAACAGCGGATGCCGTAACGGATTGGTCTCGGGTAGTCAGTGTACAGTTCAGCATGCTGTTGGCAGGGTCCGATAGCGTGATTGATTCATCAGGCGATTTCTCGCAAGCACTGAAGTTTAACGGTGAGACGATTACCAGTGACGGCGTGATGAGGAATGTGTTCGAAAGCGTTGTCGCCGTGCGTAACAGGGCTCCATGAAATGAAGAGGAACAATATGAAAAACCAAGCTATCGGGAGCGAGCGGGGAGCCGTACTGCTTATTAGCCTCGTATTTCTGTTGCTGTTGACGGTCATTGGTTTGAGTGCGATTCAGGGAGCCACCCTGCAAGAACGTATGGCAGGCAATGCCCGTGATATCAATGTCGCGTTCCAATCTGCCGAAACAGCTTTGAGAGCCGCCGAGGTGGTCTTGCAGCAGGCAAGTCTTCCCGAATTTCAGGGCAGCAACGGACTTTATCTGGTATGTGCCGATACTGAGAGCACTGCCACAGCCTGTAAGGTGCCGGATTGGGCTAGTGCCCAGTCCACTACCTGGGTCCCCGTGACGGGCGTCGACGAAGTAGCTCGCCAGCCCCAGTACTACATACAGAAATATATATCCGTCTACGATATTGGCGCTGATCTGGCAGCAGATGAAGTGCCGCCCATCGTTGATGTTTACAAAGTTGTAGCGCGTGGCTTCGGCGTGAGTGATACGTCACTTGCAGCCATAGAAACTACTTACCGTCGGGACTGACTGGAGAAAGGGATGACCTGTATAAATAGGTTTACAAGCAGCAAGACAATCCTCGGCGCGGTTCTTGGTCTGATGATGGGTTTCTCTTCGCTTAGCCATGCCGATGTGGCGATCTCGGATGTGCCACTGTTCCTGACTACGCAAGTGTCACCGAACATTCTACTGGCGCTGGACGACTCCGGGAGTATGGATGGTGAACTCCTGTTGCCTGGCAACGATGGCGCAGCCTGGTGGAATGATATTAGCAAGTCATTCACTGGTTCGGGCGCCAATGCGGATGTAACTGCAGATGCTGCGGCTAGCGCGTCGACGTTGAATTTTAACGTGATCGGAGCCTCCAACACCACGTGGAAGAAGTATGTCTACCTTTTTCCCAATGGACAAAACGGCAGCTACGATGGCCGGCGCCGATATGACGACTCGACTAACGATCACTTTGCTATTCCGCCTATTACGCGATTGGCATGGGCACGTTCTGCCGAATTCAATAAGGCCTATTTTGATCCATCGGTTGTCTACTCGCCATGGCCGTCAACCAATACCAAGACGTATACCGATTCTAATCCTGTGGCGGCCTCACCAGACCCCCAGTCATCAGCTACTGCTTTCAACCTGACTGCTAATGTGGAATCCAATCTTGAAAACTGGAGATTTCGTTTTTTCAGTGGAATGGTTATCGAGACAGGTGCACGGGTGCATAACGGAACTAATTGGGTGGATGTCCTTACTCCAATAACCGTCTCCCCAACCACTTCTGTAAAAGCCAATCAGAGTCATGGAGTGCGTTATTTTCCGGCGACCTTTTACTCGAGAAGTCCGACAGCGATAGCGGGTTATGTGGCAAACCTGGTGCCGGTGGGTTTCAGCCCCGGAGCTGTTACTGCCAACCTGTACCGATATGAAATAAAGCCGGCTAATTTTTCCAGTCCCGCCGCCTACGCTTCGGCGATACAGAATTTTGCCAACTGGTTTACGTATTACAGAAAGCGTCACCTTGCGACTCGCGGAGGCGTCGTTGAGTCGTTCGAGGATGCAGCAAACGCTCGCGTCGGCTGGTTCAGAATCAACAACGGCAATCCCAGTGTCACCATGCGCAGTCTTGCTTCCGGTGCTGAAAAGTCAACACTCTTCAATTCGGTTTATGATTATGTGATGAACCAGGGC
>NZ_JBFGFI010000142.1:0-4472 GCF_041579695.1 Halopseudomonas sp. | reverse complement strand
GGCGTTCGCTGACCAGTTCCAGTTGGAAGCAGTAGGGCTGGCTGATGGCTTCAATGCCAGTAAAGGACAGCACCTTGAAGTCGTGGGCGATGCCTGGGATATCGAGCGTAAATGCGGCCGTGTTGGCAGGGGCGAACATCCAATGTTCCTTGTGCTTAGTCTGTGGTGCGGGCGCATTATTACAGATTGGACGAATCAAAAATGTGAGGTGGTCGGCAAAACTAAACAGGGTTTTGGTTTTTGCGGATGCCGCGCGGGAATGCCCGTAATAGAGCTTACGGAATGCGCAAGAAGTGGCGCAGTTGCTGGCTGACTCTCAGGTTTGAAAGAGGATAAATTTGGAGAGGTTATGGGTTTTTTTTGCTGCTCGGCGTGATGCTCTGACACCGGTCCACCAAGCCCGCCTTAGCGGGCTTGATTCTAAATGTTCAGGGTTTGAGGATCAGGCCCTGGTCAGGTTCTATCTTGCCTTGCAGGGTGTCCAGATAAGCCTGACGCATGGCCTCCGGCCCTTCCAGCGTGGTGATTTTCATCCAGCTCTCGACCGATTTTACCAGTGGTGACCATAGCTCTGCGAAGCGCTGCATGAGTGCAGCATTGCCGAGCTCCTTGCCGCGGGTTTCCCAGTAACCGGGTGCGAAGAACACCTCCGGTTTGGCACCCGGGAGGTTCTTGCCTGCGCCGCGCTGGTCCCAGTGGGCTGCGCCGACCAGTGAGCTGAAACACATGCGCTCGCCAAAATGCCTATGCAGAGCGCCAAGCACCTCACCATTGCCGGCAAAGTCCACCGAAACGGTGTTCTGGCCGGGATCGAGCTGGTCGATGGCCTCATAGCTGACCACCTGATCGTAATATCCCAGGCCTTCTACAAAGGCGACGTTGCCAGCGGATGTCAGCGCGGTGATCTTCATCGGCTTGCCGCGCGACTTGCGCTGATGCGCAAGCATGAACGCCAGGCCCAGTGCGGTCTTGCTCGAGGCACTGGTCAGAATGATCTGGTCAGCGCCAAAAAAGTCCTTCGAAGCCAGAAAATCATCAAGCAGGAATGAGGTGATCAACAGTGGGCGCAATAGCATCTGCAATGCTTCGTGCTCCGGCCGGTAGGCGGGGTCAGCCTGTGTAAAGAGGTACTGGTTGTAGGCAAGCGCGAGATGCTGGCGGTGCTCCGATGTATCCACAAAGCTGCTGTTGCTGACCTTGCCTGGTTTGACTACCAGTTGGTTGGCCATGGGCAGGTAGCCATAGATTCGTGTTCCGGGTTTGATATCCGGCTGACGCGATGCGGTCACGTCGGCGAATCCCCACACAGGTATTTGTCCCCAGGGCGCTTCGGCCGGAAAGAAATCCCAGTATTTGAACCGCTCGCCAAGGGCGGCGTAGGTAATGTTATTTGCGGTGAAGGCAAAGTGATCGATGGTCAGCAGTGCCTCTCCGTCGGCAAGCTGGTCAGCGCTCACCGGCGGCAGATCCAGTGTGGTGCACTGTTCGAGATGCTTCTGGTCGACTACGAATGTATGGTTGCTGGCGGTCATGAAATAAGGCTCCGTGCTAGGCTGTACATCAGCATAGCTTGCCTGACCACTGTTGCAGCGTCTGCCTGGAATCATCAGGTCAATAGGCGGCAATAACGGCGGGCGAGATGAGCAATATACGTCTGCGTAATATTTTGTACCGCGCCTGGCGTGTGTCTGTCGGCGTGATAGATTATTGCGCCCGCACTCGCTGGCAATTGTCCTGCAGGAGGGGCTGCAATCATGACTTTGATGGTAATAGTGCTTTTTATAATTGGCCTGGTTCTGCTGGTTGCCGGTGCAGAAGTGCTGGTCAAGGGCGCCTCGCGGTTGGCGGCGGGTTTTCGGATTTCGCCGCTGGTCATAGGTCTGACGGTTGTCGCTTTCGGTACCAGCGCACCGGAGCTGGCGGTCTCTACCGGCGCGTCTTTGAGCGGGCAGGGCGACATTGCGCTGGGTAACGTGCTGGGCAGTAATATCTTCAACGTGCTGTTCATTCTCGGTCTGTCTGCGCTGATTGCGCCCCTGGTGGTGTCGCGCCAACTCATCAGGCTCGATGTGCCCATCATGATCGGTGCCAGCCTGCTGGTGATACTGCTGGCATTGGACGGCTCCCTCGGTCGTTTCGATGGCATCGTGCTGTTCACCCTGATCGTGGCCTACACGCTGTTTCTGATTATTAGCAGCCGGCGCGCCAACCGGCCGGATGATGCCAGTGAGCTGGGTGTGCCCGATGCTGCCCACAGTGGTTCGGCGCTGATGAATATCCTGCTGGTGCTGGGCGGTCTGGTGATGCTGGTGCTGGGAGCGCGTTGGCTGGTCGGTGGCGCGGTGGCCATGGCCACCAGCCTGGGCGTCTCCGAGCGTGTCGTGGCACTGACGATCGTTGCGGCCGGAACGTCGCTGCCCGAGGTCGCCACGTCGGTTATCGCGAGTATTCGTGGCCAGCGTGATATTGCCGTGGGCAACGTGGTGGGCAGTAATATCTTCAACCTGCTTGCGGTACTGGGTGTTTCGTCGATGCTGGCACCTGCCGGGATCGCGGTCTCCGAAGCGGTACTGCGATTCGATATGCTGGTGATGTTCGCCGTCGCGCTTGCCTGTCTGCCGATCTTCATCAGCGGTCTGCGCATCAACCGCTGGGAAGGTTTGCTGTTCATGGCCTACTACGTTGTCTACAACGTCCATGTGGTGACCACCGATGGCGGGGCAGGAGGCTTACCCGGTTTGTCCAGCGCGATGCTGTATTACGTCATGCCGCTGACGGCTATCACCCTTCTTGTCATCCTGTTCCGTGGCACGCCGCGTGAAGGTATGCACAGCCGCTGAGTGTTAAAGCGTGCGGGCAAAAAGTCCGCACGCTTCACCATGCCTCTGTATGAAGCAGACTTCCAATCCGTATATGCACCGTTGCGGTGCATGAATTTGCCCGCCTGGCAGGCAGTTCTGCGCGCCAGCACTTCTTTTCCCTGAAAAAAAGTTTGCCGCTGTCAAGTGCCGTTCCAGAGCCGTTTCTTTCCTGAAAGCAGTCCTCGCCCATGCGTATGTCGATATCTTCTTTCGAAAAAATGACCGTTTGGTCATATAATTGCATTGGTAGTTTTTGTCTCATGGCCGGATGTTTTTTCAGGGGCGACCGTCTGTCATATGCCTGCATTTATTGGCGTGTATCTTTGATTGGAGTCAATACACCGCCGGTTGAAAGAGTCAATCATGCAATTTGAACATGATGCTTTTACACCCACCTTGGCGCGCGAGGAACATTGTAATGAAGCAACTTACACCCATGGATTCGCATTTCTTTAACTTCGAGGCACCCAATCAGCCGATGATGATCGGCAGCCTCTGGCTCTGTGACCAGAGCACTGCTCCGGACGGAATTGTCCGCCACAAGGACATTCTGCAGTACATTTCCGACCGCCTGAACACGACGTCTTATTTTCGCCGCCGCCTTGAGCAGGCGCCTTTTCGATTGGATGATCCCTACTGGCTGCAAGACGAGAATTTCGACCTTGAGTATCACGTTCGTCACGTCGGTCTTCCCCAGCCAGGGGACTGGCGTCAGCTGTGTATTTTCACTGCTCGGACCATGTCCCGTAGCGTAGACATGGAGCGCGCGCCGTGGGAGGTGTACATCATTGAGGGTGTGAACAACGTCGAAGGTCTACCGCCAAACAGTTTCGCGGTACTCATCCGCTTCCATCACGCCTATGTTGACGGCAAGTCCAGTCTCGAGCTGAGCACCGCGCTGATGGAAGAGACGGCTGCCCATGAGTATGGACGCCGTGATCGTGTGGAGGTTGCCGAACGTGCTCCGACTCGTCTGGAAATGTGGGCGCGTACTGCGCCACGGATGGTTGGCCAGACCTTTCGCAGTATGAAGGCCGGCGTCAATTTCTCGCGCAAGAGTCTCGAACTGGCCAACCGCATGCGCAAGGACGGTTTGCCCGACCAGCGTCGTGTGCCCAAGACCATCTTCAACACGTCGGTTACACCGCATCGGTCCTATGGTGCTTATAGCTGGCGGATTCCCGAGCTCAAGCGCATGCGTCAACTGCACAAGGGCGCCAGCCTGAATGATGTGCTGTTGGCGATTATCGCCGGCGGCATGCGACGTTATCTGGCCAAGCACAATCAATTGCCCGAGCGGGAGTCTCTGGTTTCGATGTGTCCGGTCTCGATACGCCCGGAAGATTCCTCGACCGAGGGGGGCAACCTGATATCGGCCATGTATATCGCCATTGGTACCAACCTGGCGGATCCGGTGGAGCGGTTGCAAGTAGTTCAGGCACGGACTGCAAGGGGAATTCCTATTGCGAAGGAGGTGTTGTGCGATCTGAGCAATGCAGCCGGTGACATGGTGCCACCGGTATTCCGCGCACTGGGTGCGTGGGTGCAGAACAAGACCCATTTGACCAGCGCGCTGCCCCTGATCAATACCGTCATCACCAATGTGCCGGG
>NZ_JBFGFI010000141.1:0-4474 GCF_041579695.1 Halopseudomonas sp. | reverse complement strand
GCGGTGGTAGACCATCACCAGCTCGGCCTTGCCCTTGATACCCAGACCAGGCAATTCGGAGTCGATACCCATGGGACCCAGAAAGCCGAAATGCCCCAGGGCTTCGAGTATTCCGCCACAGCCGCTCAGTTTGGCGTGCAATACCTTGGCCCGGTCCGCTGTAGCTTCCAGCAGGCCCGGCTCGGACTCACCAACGCAGACCCCCTTGAAACCCTGTTCATACATCGACAGGTCGTTGAGAGTGTCCCCGGCTACCAGCACATCATCGAAGTCGGCTTCAAGGTGGGCCACCAGTCGCTTGAGCGTGCTGCCCTTGTTGACCCCGCCCGGCAGCAGGTCCAGATACATGTCGGCGGAAAACAACACATCACAACCGATCTTTTCGGCCACCTGGCGGATCTCGTCGGTCACCGCACCGGGTTGGCAGAAATACGAGCAGCGCCTTTGTTGCGGGACGTTCTGGCGTTCCAGTCCGGCAAAACCGGCCATGGACTGCAGCACAAGTTGCTCGCCAGGCCAGCTCGCTTCGACTTCACTCTGCAGCGGATAGACCGCCTGCAGGGTCTCGCCATCCACCACCGAGGCGCCGACATCACAGATGATGTAATCCGGACGCGGGATCGCCGGATCGGACAGCAGCGGTACCACCACCTCCAGGCCCCGCCCGGTGACGAACACCAGCTTGATACCCGGGTGGGCAGCAATCAGTTGATACAGACGCTGGCGATTGTCCGGATCGCCGCCGAGAAAGGTTCCATCAAGATCAGTGGCCAGAATCATTGGCGGTACTCCTAGGGTCTGATTGAATAGTATCGGATTGATCAGCGTATGGTTGAACAGCGTCCGGGTGGGCCCCGGGGCTCTTGTGGCGGCTGCCCTGGGTCACCTCGGCGTCTTCCAGCATCATGCCCAGCACCTCATTGGAAGTGCGCACCATAGGAATATAGTGCGCGGGCTCGTCGACAATGCGGTCCGCCCCGCGCCGTGCCTGGTGCAGCGCGTACAGCCCGCAAAGACCGAACATCACCGCGAAGAACAGCGGCAGCGCCAGCGGTACCGTCATGCCCATCAGCCAGCCTGCCAGCGCCGGGCCGACCGCCGCGCCGAGGCCGTGCAGCATCAGCAGGGAGGCGTTGCCGGAAAGAATGTCCTCGTGGTGCAGGTGGTCGATCAGATGCGCCACCGCCGCCGGATACACGGCAAAGGAACCGCCACCGAACACCGCCGCCGCCAGGAGCAGCCACTGGCCGAACTGGCCCAGCAGCGCCATCAGCAAGCCGCCAGCCACCGCAATGGCCGAGATAATCGCCAGGGCCATGCGCCGGTCAATCTGATCGGACAACATACCCAGCGGCCACTGCAACGCGGCACCGGCGATAATGACCAGGGAAACGAAGGTAGCAATCTGCGCGGTATCCATACCCATGCGGCCGGCATATACCGCGCCCAGACCCCAGAAGCCGCCCATGGCCAACCCAGACAACAGCGCGGCGCTGCATGCCACCGGCGCCGCCTCCCAGAGCCGACGCAGGGATAACCCCCGGGTGTTGCCGATCACCGGCTGCGATAACCGAGTCGCCACCACCGGCATCAGGGCCGCGGTAATCAGAATTGCTGTCAGGGCAAAGAGGCTGAAGGCCATCGGACTGTCCAGACGCAGCAGCTGCTGGGCCACCGCGAGCGAGCCAAGGTTCACCGCCATGTAGATAGCGAAGACCTGGCCACGACGTTCCGGCGGCGCCTGGGTATTCAGCCAGCTCTCGATCACGGTGTAGATACCCACCAGTGAAACGCCGAAGATCATCCGCAGGATCAACCAGGTGACCGGATCAACCAGTAGCGCATGCACCAGCGCCGAAACTGACCCGGCAGCCGCGAGGAACGCGAACGCACGTACGTGCCCCATGCGCCGGATCAGTTTCGGGCATAGCCAGGTGCCAAGGATGAAGCCAGCAAAATAGGCCGAGCCAAGCAGGCCCAGCGTCTGGTCGGAGAATCCCTCGCCACTGCCGCGCAGGGCCAGTAGCGTGTTGAGCAGACCGGTACCCAGCAACAGCAGGGCGATACCGGAAAGCAAGGCTGCGATAGGCAGCAGGATCTTAATCATGAAAACTGAATCCCTGTATTGCAAAATGGATTCAGGCAGATGGGGTGTAAAGCGCCGCAAGGGCGAAGTACTTGAAAATTATGTCTTTGTGGAAAAACCATACCCCAGGCGAGCCAGCGTTACCAGTCCAAAAGCACATCAGGGACAGCCCGGACCAGATCCCGAGCATGCAGCGCGTCGCCCGACAGCGCTGGCAACTCTAGCCGAGAGACAGCAGATCGAGCTGACCTGACGCACAAAAAAACCAGGCTCGATGCCTGGCTTCTCATGTATCAGGTCAAGCCGATCACTTCGCCCGTTTCAATTCGCCATAGTCCCCACTCGTGCGCAGCACCAGGGTGATATCGCTGCTGTTGCGGTTGCGAAAAAACCAGCCATGATTGCCGGTAAATGCGGCCTTCAATTCGCCCTCATCCTCCGCAACGCCCCGACCCTTTTCATAGGAAATGGAGCGACCACTACCGTCGCCATGGGTGTCATAGTTAATAGGGCCACCCTCCGAAACCCAATGAAAATTGGCCAGGGCACCCTCTTCCATGGTCAATTTGTATTCAGTGCCTTCGCCCGGCGTCAGAACCACACGCACCTCGTCCTTCCACAGTGATGGCGCAGGAGCCGCCGGCGGAGCCGTCATGGCATCAGACTCGCCCGTCGGCTCGGCTTGAATCTCTTGAGCAACAATCGCCTGCTGAGCAGAGGCTGCCGGCTCAGGACTCAGCTCCTCGGTGGCGGACGGCACGACCGTCAGCTGCGCAGCCTCATCGGCTGCTGCTTCTTCGGCAAGCTGCTGCTTGATTTCACCCATTTGCGTCAAACCGAGCAACCGGCCTGCGCCTGTGGGGTCGATGGCGTACTCGGCGGGCATTACCACCGTGACCAGCAGTACCAGCGCAACGAACGCCGCGACGATGGTGGATCGAATCAGCTTTGCGGAGCTGGGCAGTTCTTCACGTGCGGGCATATCAGTGTTGTACATGAAAGTTCTCCAGAATCAGGCGACAAAATAACCAGTGAGCTGATAACCAATGAGCAGGAAGCCTGCGCCCATCATGGCCACGTTGGCGGTGTAGGCGTGGCGGCAGAAACCGTCAGTCTTGCGCCAGAAACCCATCACGATCAGGATCATGGCCAGAGCGATAAGCTGCCCGATTTCGACACCGACATTGAACGCAAGCAGATTCGGAACCAGGCCATCCGGCGAGATGTTGTATTCGATGATCTTGGATGACAGGCCAAAGCCGTGGAACAGCCCGAAGATCAGGGTTGCAGCCTTGGTGTTGGGCTGAAAGCCGAACCAGCGCTGATACGCGCCCAGGTTATCAAGTGCCTTGTACACCACTGACAGCCCGATGATGGCGTCGATAATGTAGCTGTTGATCCCGATATTGAAATACACCCCCAGCAACATGGTTGCGGAATGACCTATCGCAAAGAGACTCACGTAAATAGCGATGTGCTGCATGCGGTAAAGGAAGAAAATCACCCCCAGCAGGAACAGCAGATGGTCATAACCGGTGACCATGTGTTTGGCCCCCAGATACATGAACGCAACGAGGTTTACCCCGGTAATTTCCTGGATATATCCCTTGTCGCCCTCGGCGACAGCGTGGGCCAGCACTTCAGCGCTCATTCCAAGCAGCCCGAGTGTCAGACAAATCCAGAACAGACGGTGTCCGGCGGCAGTTGCGCGCGCACCCGAAGGCCCGTCAAGCAAAGTTGACAACATAATCACTCCAACAGTTTTGATTTGAAAAGCTGCAACGCCCCGGCACAAGATCACCCGGTAAACCTTGGGCTGACATTCCAGCCGGAACTGGTAACGGCGGTGGACGGCCATAACCTCGGCAAGCTTGTCGATCCGAACGTGAATTATCGGGGTGCAAGAGCATACCACTGCGCCCCGCTTTGTGCCGGCCTCACTATTGGCACATGAAGGCCCATAGCGGCTACACTTGTCTGAACAAGCATCAGTGAACCGCCCTCACAATCAGCATCCGGACCAATCCATGTCGACGCCCAGAACACTTGCCAGAAAGCTGTTTGCCCCTCTTCTCGATAAACTCGAGGGCGGTGATCAGCCCCATCGCTACACACCCAAAGCACGACTGATTCTCTGGGTCACCGGCCTACTGTTTCTCGGCCTGGCAACCGGGCTGGCGGTGTTTCTGCCCAAAGGAACTGATCCGGCTGTAATGATTCCAATTGGTATCTTCGGCCTGGTCGGCCTTTTCGCTGTGGTGGTCGCCTGGCTCGGCTCCGAGCGCGCCGTGGCCCGGGTCTGGGGCTCGCGCTGACAGCTGCCGCCATGCCGTCAAAGCAACAGGAGACATACCGATGACCAACAAGACATTGCTTATCGTCGCCCAT
>NZ_JBFGFI010000140.1:0-4493 GCF_041579695.1 Halopseudomonas sp. | reverse complement strand
CTGTTCAATCGCGGCTTCGCTACCAATCAAACGCA
Organism: Halopseudomonas sp.; assembly: GCF_041579695.1. Classification (GTDB taxonomy): domain Bacteria; phylum Pseudomonadota; class Gammaproteobacteria; order Pseudomonadales; family Pseudomonadaceae; genus Halopseudomonas. Next base: position 4,458 of record NZ_JBFGFI010000140.1, on the reverse strand, counting down.
CCCTGTCTTTCCAAGGCGCAGTGAGCACAATGTCCGTATGCAGTGCACCGTGCTCGCCCAATGAGAGCCGGTCCTGGTCTGCAGCTGTATGGGGGTCAGCCGCCCAGTCGTAAAAGGAATCCTCAACAGGATTCGCCGCCTGCTCGCCAAACAAACGCATCAGCTGGCCTCGACAAGCGGTTTTAATTTCAGATGTAGTCAAACGAGCTCTCTGAGCCGCATTGATCCCGAAAAAGCCAAACAAGGCGGCGCCCTGGTTGTTGCAGGCGTCATGAATTTCAGCCAAAGGACCTATCCGGCTGAAGGCAGCACCCGATAGCCCCGCCTCGCGCCAAAACGGTCTGGCGTAGTGGGCAACATACTTAGCGTGAGCAGCCATCCAGGTCGGTATTGCCCTCAGCGACATCAAATCCGGCTCGGGCAGAGCGGGACTGAATTGGATACCGGCTGCGAGCCGAGGGGGCAGCGCCAGCCATAGATGCGTATAGGCCCGTAATAGGTCCGGGCCGTCGGCAAACACGGGCTGAATTGCCGTCCCGTCAAGGTTCACGGCCTTCAAGGTGGCGTTCAGGTGCAGATGTTCTGGTGGTATCAGGGCGGTGAGCGCCGCCACCAGGTGGCAGGTTCCACCCTCGACACGGATCGATGTATTGCCCGACACATATCCTTCGCGGCGCACCACTCCGACGGCCCGGTCCTCCATCATCGTCGCACCGGCGGTGTACTGCTCAAACACCGGCAAACCCAACTCCGTAACCAGGTTATGCATGCGCGGCTGGAAATCCGGCCAGAACCAGGATGGCCCGAGATCAAAATCACCCGATACGGTAGCCAGGATGCGACCGCCTAGTCGATTACGCGCCTCAAAAAGGTCAAAGGCGATACCCAGCCGGTGCAGCCGGTAAGCCGCGTACAGCCCCGCCAAACCACCGCCGATAATGGCAATTCTTGCTTCAGTCATGGGTTACCCCGAAAGGAAAACGGCTAATTTGTGCGCGTGTCAGGTCTCAGCTCTTTACCGACGAAGACCTTGCCGGCATTCAGACGGGAAAGCCAGCTAGATAAGCAAAAGATCAGCCGGATTAACATTCATCTGACCCCCAATTATCCTTCCGTGATACACAAAAGGCGACATAAGCGCCAAGGTTCGCCGCGTTTTTACCTAGGTGCATCTTTTTCTGCGCCCTGCCCGTAATGGCTTATGTCCGAGACAGTTGCGCACCGCGAGACGGTACGCCGCTCTGGAGAAAACAGGGGCCTGATCCGCCCTTTCCTGCGGACAGCATCAAACAAAAACAAAATCAGGAGAAGCAAATGTCCCATCTACCTACCCGGTTGATTACTGCAACAGGCTCCCTGCTGGTCCTTGCAGCCTTACCTGCAGCAGTCAGCGCCAGCCTGCTCGGCGGTCTCTTGGGCGAGCCCAGTGATTCCACCAGCAGCACATCTTCCACACAGGCTTCATCAAGCGCCAAGGGCAGCTTCAGTCTCCCCTTTGCCGAGCCCACTATTATTGTCGATGGCCAGGTAATCGAGACAGATGAAAAGTGTATTACCCGCAACGATGGTATGGACGAATGCAAACCCGCCGCCGGCACCATGGCGCTGCTCAAGGATGGACGGCTGTTGTATCTCAATGCCCTGGAAGGTACCGAAAACGTAGAACTCTCGATCGTCGGCGAGTTTGGTGAGGTTTCGGTCAACGACCAGACCCGCGTGCTATCACTGGATGCGAACGACAGACCCAGCTGGCTCAAACCCTCTCCGCTGGATGCTGGCGCCAATCCGGATGGTAACGACAGCACCACCCTGCTCAACGGCACCTTCCTGGATGGTGCAATTGATACTGCTGACAACACCAGCAAAAACGATGGCGCCCTCTTCTGTTCCGACGTCATTGGTCTGGCAAACGGCGACATCATGGCCGTCGGTGGCACCGACTACTACTCCGAACCCGGTATAGATGGATTGCCTCTGGGTGTTGCAGAACTTGAAGGTATAAAAAACTCTCGCATATTCGACGCGAAAAACAACACCTGGACTCAGAGTGGCGACATGCACTTCGGTCGCTGGTATCCCTCCCTGGTGACGCTGGGTAACGGCAACGTGTTTGTAGCCAGCGGTGTAACCAAGCTGATCAAGCCAGTCTACCCCGAAGACCCGATCAACAGTGGGCGCAACGTCGTTCAAACCGAAACCTACAACCCCTGCACCCAGACCTGGACGCTGAATCCGACTACAGCAGACCGTTCGTTTCCGCTGTATCCGCGGATGCACCTGCTGCCAAACGGGCATGTGTTCTACAACGCCGGCGGTCAAGCCTTCAATCCCTTTGGGCAAGGCTACGACCAGGCGCTGTGGAATATCACGGCTAGCTACAACCCCGCCACACAGCGCTGGACCGACATTGGCTATGCCGGGCTGCCGCTTCGCCTGGACGAGGTCGGCCTGGATCAGCTCGGCAGCACCCTGAATGTCAGCAACATATCCCTTGCGCAGACAACCTCTGTTCTCGGCGATGTGGTTTCCGCCCCCGAGACGCTCATAGAGAGCGGATTGGATCTCGGCGTATCGGATGAAGAGTTGCAAATCGCCATCGCCGGAGGCATGCGTGGATCAACATCCTCCACAATGCTGCCCCTCAAGCCCAATGCTGACGGGGAATACACCGACGTTGAACTGCTCACCGCAGGCGGCGTGCCCAGTTATGGTGTCTTGACCAACCCTGGCGGTTATCTGCCCACTGCCCAGAGCCGTATCGATCGCATCAGTACTAATGGCGATCAGATCGACTATGAGTCCCGCCTCACAGGCCCGCTGAATCAGCCACGCTGGTACGGCACCAATGTGCTGATGCCTGACGGCAGCGTTACTGTCTTCAGCGGCGGCGACAGGGACGGGGTAGTAGGACCGGGGCTGGAAGGTCCGATTCGTATCGCTGAGCGCTTCGATCCGGAAACCAGTACCTGGACAGAGATGGCTACAGGTCACCAGGCCCGCACGTATCACAACACAGCCGTGCTGATGGACGATGGTCGTGTGATGATTGCCGGCCATTCGCCAATCAATACTGCCTACCTGACCTTTGTCGATCTTCAGGGGCTGGGCCTGGCGCCCTATGACGGTCGTGATCCGAGCTTCGAGATCTATACCCCGCCCTACGCGATGCGTAACGACCGACCGCAGATCAAGCGTGCGCCGAGCAATCTGACCATCGGCGACCGGTTCAATATCAATGTGGACCAGGCTGATCAGATCGACAAGGCTTTGCTGATTCGCCGCACGGTCATGACGCACCTGATTGATGGCGACCAGCGCGCGATTGAGCTCAATATCGCCAAAGGCCCGGGCAACAAGCTCACCCTCACCATGCCCAACAACCACAATGTGGTTCCTGCCGGTGAGTACATGTTGTTCGTCAGCAAGAACACGCCAGAGGGTCGTGTGCCTTCAGAGTCAGCGCCGATTACGGTCGTCAATACCAGCCTGTCTTGCATGGCGCCGGTGATGACCTCAACGGACGTTGTTACGGCTGACGGCATTATCGAGTCAACGCTCGATATTCTGTAATCGCAAGGAGACAAGCATGACTATCGGACAAACAAGAACCGCTTTTACCGGTCTCGTTTTGTTCGGCCTCGCGTGCCTGTCAGCCTCCGGGCTGGCAGGTGCGCACGGCGGGCTTGAACTGGACGTTGTGCCAGAGGGGTTCGTCAAGGCCAGCATCACGGACAGACCTGAAATTCGGGGCCTGAGCAGCTTGATTCTAGCCGCGCCCAGGCCAGGCATCATGCTGCGCTACAACGGTGAGCAGCCATTGACCGTGCTGGGTACGGAGGGTGAAGCCTTCCTGCGGTTCACGCGCACGGGTGTATCGGTGAACACCGCCAGCCCGAGCTGGGAGGCGTCAAACGACAAGCCACCTGCCTCGGCCCCCAACACCACAGCGGACGACACCAGTGCAGAACCAAGCTGGGTCACCTTATCGGACTCAGGCAGCTTCAGTTGGCTGGATCCAAGACTCAATACCATGGCAGACGTGCACCACGAGGCAGACACCCGGAAAGAATGGACCATTGCCGTACGCAAACCCGACGGCGAAGTCGACCAGATAAGGGGTACCCTGACGTTTACGGCGTATGAGTAGGCGACAAGATCCAGTGTTTGAACGGCAGCCCCTGCATTGCAGGGGCTTTGCTGCGGTCGAAACTGTAATTAGCCAACGGCATCGCCAGAGTAAATCTATGTAAAGTTACCTTTACAATGCGGTTTTTATGTTCATTTTGCTGTCTTATGAGTGATTCCCGCGCTGCAGGATGCATCCGACGCCGGTATGAATGCGGTCTGCCCAAGCGAGATAACGCAATGAACGTACTTCGTGGTATCGCCCTTGCGGGCATTTCAACCCTGTTGCTAGGTGGCTGTGGCAACAACCCCTATGCGAGCCCGTACGACTCT
>NZ_JBFGFI010000139.1:0-4634 GCF_041579695.1 Halopseudomonas sp. | reverse complement strand
TTTTACCCAGCTGGTCACGCAATCCTTGCACCAGGTCATCAGCCGGCTCGACCCGCCAGGTCTCGCCCAGGCGCAGCTCGGCGGCTGCGTCGGGGCGTTGCAGGTCTACGGTGACCGCGCAATTTCCAGGGTATTTCTGTAGCAGCCCAGCTATCTGGCCGAGGCTTTCCGGGCCGTGGCGGCTGGTGTCGAGACTGATCCGTACGCTATCAAGCAGGCTGGTGCGCGCGTCTTCCAGACTCATCACCCGCTTCACGCGCATGCGCAATCCGCCGGAGAAATCATCCTGGGAGACTTCTCCCTCCACCACCAGCAGCGCGTCCTTCTGCAACAGTGCCTGGGCCGACTGATAAGCCTCGGCATAAAGTGAGACCTCGATTCGCGAGGAACGATCATCCAGGGTGACAAATCCCATCTTGTCGCCGCGCTTGCTCTTCATTACCCGCAGATCGAAGACCAGGCCGGCAATCGTCTGGCTGTCCCGCGAGGGCTTCAAGTCGATGATCCGCTGACGGGCAAAACGCCGGATCTCTCTTTCGTATTCGTCAATCGGGTGACCGGTCAGATACAGCCCCAAGGTCTCTTTTTCGCCGCGCAGGCGCTCCTTGAACGACCACTCACGGGATTGTCTATAGGCTTCATAAACATCACGGTCAGTGGATGGGCCGAGCAGTTCGCCGAAAAGATCAGCGTGCCCGCTGTCAGCGCTCTTGGCCGTCTGTTCAGCCGAAGCTATGGCCTCTTCCATCGCTGCCATCAGCGCCGCGCGATTCCGATCCACCTGCTTGAGGAAACTCTGCTGATCGGCATCGAAGAACGGCCCCAGGCTGTCCAGCGCCCCGGAGCGGATCAGCGCTTCCATTACCCGCTTGTTGATCCGCTTGAGGTCTACCCGCGCGCAGAAGTCGAACAGGTCGATGAAGGGCCCGCCGTCTTTGCGCTTCTCGACAATGGTCTCAACCGGGCCTTCGCCCACGCCCTTGATCGCGCCCAGACCGTAAACAACATCGCCCTCGTCATCGACGGTGAACTTGTATTCCGAGATATTCACATTCGGCGACTTGAGGCGCAGCTTCATGCTGCGACACTCTTCAATCAGCGTGACCACCTTGTCGGTGTTATGCATATCCGCCGACAGCACCGCCGCCATGAACGGCGCCGGATAGTGCGCCTTCAGCCATGCGGTCTGGTATGACACCAGGCCATAGGCCGCCGAGTGCGATTTGTTGAAACCGTAACCGGCAAATTTCTCTACCAGATCAAAGATGTTGCCTGCCAGATCCGGGTCAATACCGTTTGTTTCGCAACCCTTGAGGAAGATCTGGCGCTGTTTGGCCATTTCCTCGGGCTTTTTCTTGCCCATCGCGCGGCGCAGCATGTCTGCTCCACCGAGGGTATAGCCGGCCATCACCTGGGCGATCTGCATCACCTGCTCCTGGTACAGGATGATGCCATAGGTAGGTCCGAGTACTGGCTTGAGGCTGTCGAGCTGATAGTTCGGATGCGGATAGGAGAGGATTTCGCGACCGTGTTTACGGTTGATGAAGTCGTCAACCATGCCTGACTGCAACGGACCGGGCCGGAACAGGGCCACCAGGGCGATCAGGTCTTCCAGGCAGTCGGGCTTGAGCTTCTTGATCAGCTCTTTCATCCCGCGTGATTCCAGCTGGAATACAGCGGTAGTCTCGGCCTTTTGCAACATCTTGAAGGTGGGCTGATCGTCCAGCGGGATGAAGTTGATATCCAGCGGTTCGCCACCGGTCTTCGCGCGCACGCGGTTAACGGTGTCCATCGCCCAGTCAATGATCGTCAGCGTACGCAGGCCTAGGAAGTCGAACTTGACCAGGCCAGCGGACTCCACATCATCCTTGTCGAACTGAGTTACCAGGCCGCCACCCGCCTCGTCGCAATACAATGGCGAGAAGTCGGTCAGCTTGGTCGGTGCGATGACGACCCCGCCGGCGTGCTTGCCGACGTTCCGGGTAATACCCTCAAGCTTGAGCGCCATGTCCCAGATTTCCTGGGCTTCTTCATCATTGGCGAGAAAGTCGCGCAGAATATCTTCCTGCTCGAAGGCCTTGGCCAGGGTCATACCCACTTCGAACGGAATCATCTTCGACAGTTTGTCGGCCAGCCCGTAGGACTTACCCTGCACCCGCGCCACGTCACGCACTACCGCCTTGGCCGCCATGGTGCCGAAGGTGATGATCTGCGATACCGCGTTGCGGCCATAGGTCTGGGCGACATACTCGATCACCCTATCGCGCCCTTCCATGCAGAAGTCGACGTCGAAGTCGGGCATGGATACCCGCTCTGGATTGAGGAAGCGTTCGAACAGCAGGTCATACTGCATCGGGTCAAGATCGGTAATCAGCAGCGAGTAGGCGACCAGTGAGCCTGCGCCTGAGCCACGGCCCGGCCCCACCGGCACCCCGTTGTTCTTGGCCCATTTTATGAAATCCATCACGATCAGGAAGTAACCCGGAAATTCCATCTGGATAATGATATCCAGTTCGAAATTCAACCGGTCAACATAGACCTGCCGCCGCGCCTCGTAATCCTCAGAATCCGGTGGCAACACGACCTTGAGGCGCTCATCGAGGCCTTCGAAGGAGACCTTGCGGAAGAAGTCGGCCTCACTCATACCATCGGGCGTGGGGAATGCCGGCAGGAAGTTCTTGCCCAGCTGCACGTCGATATTGCACCGTTTGGCGATCTCGACGCTGTTGGCCAAAGCCTCGGGGATGTCACTGAACAGTTCGGCCATTTCCTCGGGCGTTTTCAGATACTGTTCTTCGCTGTACTGGCGGACCCGCCGCGGATCGTCCAGCGCGCGACCTTCGCCGATGCAGACGCGGGTTTCGTGGGCTTCGTAATCTTCCCGCTTGAGAAAGCGCACGTCGTTGGTCGCCACTACCGGGCAGTCATGTTTCGCTGCCATCGCGACCGATGCGTGCAGGTGCTCTTCGTCGTTGGGACGGCTGGTGCGCTGCAGTTCGAGATAGAAACGTCCGGGGAACACCTGCATCCAGTATTGCAGCAGTGCGTCGGCTTCCTGCGGATTATTCGATAGCAGTGACTGACCGATCTCGCCTTCTCGGGCTGCGGACAATGCAATGACGTCTTCACTGGATTGTTCGACCCATTCGCGGCGGATGGTCACCACGCCGTTGCGCTGGCCTTCGGTGTAGCCGCGGGAGATAAGCTCGGTCAGATTGCGATAGCCGTTGCGGTTCATTGCCAGCAGGCTGAGGCGGGTCAGCTGGCTCTCATCATTCTGCCCGACCAGCCAGATATCAACGCCGGAGATCGGTTTGATCCCACCGGCCATCGCAGCCTTGTAGAATTTGACTAGGCTGCACATGTTGTTCTGGTCGGTTACTGCGACTGCAGGCATCTCCTGCGCTGCCACGGCCTTGATCAGCGGCTTGATCCGTACGATGCCGTCGACCAGTGAATACTCGCTGTGGACGCGCAAGTGGACGAAGGAGTGGGTCATGGTATTCCTGTTTCTGGAGACTGCTTCAAGGTTGGGATTGTAACGGTGGGGGGAGTTGGGGGCTAGCAGACTGTGCCTCGGGTTCTCTGTTCGGCGACGTAGGCTTGTTGTCGTGACGGCTGACTGGTGCTCATTGCTCCCAGCCTTGCGGGAGATGGATTTTTAGTCCGCCGCCCAAACCAGAATCGGTCTGATCGAGCCCGATGCCAATTGCTCCCAGCCTGGCACTTAGACAGTCCTCACCCCGTCATTCCGGCGAAGGCGGGAATCCATTTTGACCTTCACGCAGCCACTACCAGAACCCATTTCCCGGCCGACTCCGAGTCTATGAGCTCCCAGCCCGGCAGGGTTCCGAAAGCCGCCGTAAATCCGTCCCTGGAGGCTTGTCACAAGTCCCGACCGCCAGGGATGGCGGAAGTGTCGATTATGCAGGAGCAATAATCGACCTGTTCCAGACACTTTCTCCACCCCGCCAGGCTGTGCGCTCAACGGGCAAAGGAGTGATGCGGGGTTTGCTGTCCAAGGTCAAAAACCAGAACCTTCCTAGGCCAAGCTTTGGGTTCTCTCACCGGCAGCTCATTAGCTAGTAGCAGATTCAGGGCGAGAGGACTAAGCCGACCGTCGATGGCAGGGATGCCATCGACGAGCTTACAGGGACGTACTTGCAGCGTGTCGGCGTGGACTTTCGCCCTGTGGCTGCAGAGACTCGGATTCGGAAAATGCAGATACTGCCAAAGCTTGTCGTACCGGCGCAAAGGAGCGTCTATGGATAACCGAGGCACCCAGCTCTCTCAGGGCAGCCAGGTGAACGGGTGTCGGGTAACCCTTGTGCTGGGCGATGCCATAGCCAGGATACACCTTATCCAACTCCACCATTTCGCGGTCACGGGTCACTTTTGCCAGAATTGAGGCCGCGGAAATGGCAGGAACACGTCCGTCGCCCTGGATGACCGGCTCGCTGCGCATGGGCAGAATTGGACAGCGATTGCCGTCCACCCATACCCGGTCCGGCTGGATCGACAGACCGGCTACCGCGCGCTGCATTGCCAGCATGGTTGCATGCAGTATGTTCAGGCGGTCTATCTCTTCGACTTCTGCGCGGGCAATGAACCAGGCCAGCGCGCGCTCCTGGATA
>NZ_JBFGFI010000138.1:0-4692 GCF_041579695.1 Halopseudomonas sp. | reverse complement strand
TCGGTGGCGTTCTGGCGCAGCGATGATCCGTTCATGGCCGCCAACTGGGTCGAGATTGCGACGGTCGACTATGCGATCAAGCTGATCATCAGCCTGGTGTTGTTCGTGCCGCTGTACGGGATGCTGCTGAGTTGGATTGTGCGCACATTGCCAGGCTCGCTGGACGGCGCGCAGGCAGTCTCCCGGAGCGGGTAATGCCAGGCAGGCTGCAGCCTGCTATACCTAATAACGACGGAAGAATTCATGATTGGGGTGTTTGTCTCGCTCCTGCCATAGCACCCGATGGGCCTGATTTCTGCTGCAGCAGCGGCAGGATCACGTTTAACTCGGCGCCAGATGTCTTGTTAGGGTATCCAGCATGCTTGCAAAGCATCGCCGCGGAATTGAGGAGATCGTCATGCGTATAGCAAAAGAAGATATTCCCGTTCTAATTGATGTGCCGGGCGCAACTGCCAGACAACAAAGGGATTTTGGCGATGTAGCGGGATACGGGAGGATGGGAGCCGAATACTTTTCTTTTGGCGCCGGAACCGATATCACGGAATTGTTGCGCGGGCTTGAGAACGATAGTTGTCAGAGTCCCCATTGGGGATACGTTGTATCCGGAGCAATTGCAGCCCTGTACACCGATGGCAGCGAAGAAACATCAAGGACTGGGGATCTGTTCTATTGGCCGCCAGGGCACAGCGTGAGGGCGGAGGAGGACACCGATATAGTGATGTTCAGCCCGCAGAAGGAGCACGGTGCGGTAATTGAACATATCAGGCGCAAAGTGAGCAGCTAAGCCAACGTCCCCAGTAGCGCCGGTATGCATTTGAAGGATGTGCCGGATGGTTCAGGCAGCAGGACAAATTCGTTCACTGTCTGTCAATGCTTCAGCAATGTATTGATAGCCCCTCTGACCCGGGTGGTAACCATCTGCTGCGAGTAGTTCCGGGTCGGTGACCAGTGGATATTGCAGCAGGGCAAAATCGTCCGGCCTCCGGCGGGCGATATCAGCGTAGACGTTATTGAGCTGTCTGGCCCGCCAGCCCAAGATCTGGCGTAGCGGCGAGGGCAGAGCGGTGAACAGATGCATGGGCGGTACGCTCAGCAACACCAGCGGCGCCTGGTAGCGTGGTGCGAGCAACTGGCGCAGGGCGAGCAGCTGTCGCCGAAAACGGCTTCGCGACGTTAAACCTGTGGTGTCGTTCACACCCATACTCAAAAGCACAATATCCGCTGGCGGCAGCCGGGCCTTCTCCAGCTCGCCGGTCAGCGCCTGCATGCGAATACCGTTAATGCCGAAGGTATGCCAAGCAATTGTCTGACCGGTGCGCAGGTGAATCTGTTTGGCCACCTGGCTGGCCAGCCCCATATCGTGCGAGGCGACACCGACACTGGCTGCGGTGGAATCGCCAATCACCAGGATTCGCCTGATGGGCACGCCCTCACCATATTGACCACGTAGATTGCCGCTGCCGTCAGGTAGCCGCGGCGTATTACGTCTTGCCCGCTTGCCCTGGTAGAGCAGGATGGGCGAGAGCAGTGCGGTGACCAGCCAAAAGGGAAGGTGCATCGGAGCCTGATCAGACCAGCTCGACGGCCACTGCGGTGGCTTCACCGCCGCCGATACACAGCGCAGCCACGCCACGCTTGCCGCCAGTCTTCTGCAGGGCATTGATTAAGGTAACGATGATCCTCGACCCTGTTGAGCCGATCGGGTGGCCCTGGGCGCAGGCGCCACCAAAGATGTTCACCTTGGCATGATCTAGGTCGTGTTCGCGCATCGCCAGCATGGTGACCATGGCGAAGGCTTCGTTGATCTCGAACAGATCCACTTCATCCTTGCTCCAGCCTGTCTTGGTGAACAGGTTGCGCAGCGCGCCGACCGGAGCAGTAGTGAACTCGCTCGGATCCTGGCTCTGGGTAGCGTGGCCGACAATGCGGGCCAGCGGCTTGAGGCCACGTTTTTCGGCTTCTGCTGCGGTCATCAGTACCAGGGCGCTGGCGCCGTCGGAAATCGAGCTGGCGTTGGCGGCGGTGATGGTGCCATCTTTACCGAACGCGGCGCGCAGGCCGGGTATCTTGTCGATATTGGCGTTGTGCGGCTGCTCGTCATCTTTCACTACTGTCTCGCCCTTGCGTGTGGTAACCGTGACCGGCACGATCTCACTGTCCAGAGAGCCATTGTCGATGGCCTTCTTGGCGCGCGCCAGCGATTCGATGGCGTAGGCATCCATCTCTTCACGGGTGATGCTGTGCTTGTCTGCGGTTTCCTGCGCGAATGATCCCATCAGCCGGCCGGTGCGGGCATCCTCCAGCCCATCGATGAACATGTGGTCCTTGATCTCGCCATGGCCCATGCGCATGCCGCCGCGGGCCTTTTGCAGCAAGTAGGGCGCGTTGGACATGCTCTCCATGCCGCCGGCAACCATGATGGTGTTGGTTCCTGCCTTGAGCAGGTCGTGTGCCAGCATCACGGCCTTCATGCCCGAGCCGCACAATTTGTTGATGGTGGTGCAGCCGGTCGCGGTGGGCAGTCCGGCGTTCAGGCTGGCCTGGCGCGCCGGGCCCTGCTTGAGGCCGGCGGGTAGTACACAGCCCATGATCACTTCTTCCACGTCAGTGGGCTGGATGCCGGCGCGGCTGACCGCCTCGCGGATCGCCGTAGCGCCCAGGTCCACTGCAGGTACTCCGGCCAGGCTGCCCTGGAAGCCGCCCATAGGTGTGCGCGCGCCACTGACGATGACAATGTGATTATCGGACATGCATTGCTCCTGAAAAATGATGACTGATTTTAGCCGACGGGTCATCTGTCGACCTGATTGCATCATTATACCTGCTAAGTATACTCGTGGAATAAGTGTGATCAGGTTCATACTTAGGAGTGATAGGTAGCCAGGGACAAACTTGGCTATAGTTAGAGGCATGCTTGGCCCCAGGCCGCATCCAGACCAGACAAGCCCAACAATACAGGTCATTACAATGCTCAATACCCGTGTTATCAAACCGACGGACGAGGCGCATGCTACGCCGTTGCTGATCAAGAATATCCTGCTATCCGGTCAGCGCTATGAGCGCACCCAGGAAATCGTCTACCGCGATATCAGCCGGTATGACTACGCCACTTTCAACCAGCGGGTCTGCAGGCTCGCTAACGCCCTGACCAATGCGGGTGTCAAGGCGGGCGACACTGTCGCAGTGATGGATTGGGACAGCAACCGCTACCTGGAGTGCATGTTCGCGATCCCGATGATTGGCGCTGTATTGCATACCATCAATATTCGGCTGTCGCCCGATCAGATTCTGTACACCATGAACCATGCCGAAGATATCTTTGTGCTGGTCAACAGCGAGTTTGTGCCCATTTACAAGGCTATTGAAGGTGATCTAACCACCGTCAAGAATACTATCTTGCTGACCGATGGACCGGAAAAGACTGCCGATCTGCCGGATCTGATAGGCGAGTACGAAGAGCTGCTGGCCGCGGCTGAGCCGACTTACGATTTCCCTGAATTCGACGAAAACTCCGTTGCTACGACTTTCTACACCACCGGTACTACCGGCAATCCCAAGGGCGTGTATTTCACCCACCGCCAGCTGGTACTGCACACCCTGACCCAGGCGTCGACCATGGGCGGGCTCGATAGCGTGCGCCTGTTTGGTAACCGTGATGTGTATATGCCCATTACTCCGATGTTCCATGTGCATGCATGGGGTATCCCCTACACAGCCACGTTACTGGGTACCAAGCAGGTGTATCCGGGCCGGTACGAGCCGGAAATGCTCTGTAAGCTGATCCGCGAGGAAAAAGTCACTTTCTCCCATTGCGTACCGACCATTCTGCAGATGGTGCTCAATGCCGATGGCGCCAAGGACATGGACTTCGGTGGGATGCGCGTGATCATCGGCGGCAGTGCGCTGAACCGCAGCCTGTATGAGGCGGCAAAGAAGAAGGGCATGGTCCTGTCGGCAGCCTACGGTATGTCCGAGACCTGCCCGCTGATCTCCAGTGGCTATATCAACCTGGAGCTGGAACAGGGCTCTGAAGATGACCGTGCGGCTTACCGCATCAAGGCCGGTATTCCAGTCCCGTTCGTTGAGGCGCGTCTGATGGATCCGCAGGGTGGTTTCCTGCCCCATGATGGCAAGACTCAGGGTGAGCTGGTGTTGCGTGCGCCCTGGCTGACACAGGGCTATTTTCGTGAGCCGGAGAAGAGCCAGGAGCTGTGGTCCCATGGCTGGATGCACACTGGTGATGTGGCAGCTATCGATGCAATGGGCACGATCGAAATTCGTGACCGCATCAAGGATGTGATCAAGACTGGCGGGGAGTGGATTTCCTCCCTGGAGCTGGAAGACCTGATCAGCCAGAGCCCGGCGGTGAAGGAAGTGGCCGTGGTGGGTGTGCCTGACCCGCAGTGGGATGAGCGTCCCTTCGCGCTGATCGTGCCCCACGAAGGCAAGGAAATGGACGCGCGCATTCTGCGTGACCACCTCAAGCCTTATGCCGAAGAAGGTCGGATCAACAAGTGGGCAATTCCGAATCAGATCGCATGTGTTACCGAAATACCCAAAACCAGTGTTGGCAAACTCGATAAGAAACTCATTCGCGGTGAGATTGTCAAATGGCAAGAGGCTGAAGCCCCCTTCCTGTCTACGCTTTGAGCGTATCGATGGCCGCGGTGCGCCGGTAACACCGGCGCACCG
>NZ_JBFGFI010000137.1:0-4794 GCF_041579695.1 Halopseudomonas sp. | reverse complement strand
GAACTGACCCTCAAGGCCGGCGGCAGCTTTATCAAGATCGATCCCAGTGGCGTTACTCTGGTCGGGCCGAATGTGAAAATGAATTCGGGCGGTAGCCCGGGCTCGGGGTCAGGAGCTTCGCCTGTGCTGCCGGGAAATGTGTCGGCGGCGGAGATAGGACAACCAGGCGATTTACTTGTGGCTCCAGAGCTATTACCAGCACCTCAAAATATCTGCCTGGAGTGTTGGCGTAGGGCGCTTGAGCAAAATCAGCCGATGCTGACAGGGGACTGACATGACGGAAAACCACTATGCGATAGTTGAGCACCAAGCGCTGACCCAAGCTGCAATGGACTATTGGGCAAGTTCGACAATAACTCGCCTACCGATCATGCAACATAAGGCTTTTCAACATTTGCAGCATGAAGGCCCTTGGTTGGTCAATTTCGAAACGGATGCAAATGCCCAACTGGCAGAGTTGCAAGTTGCGCTTGGCAAAAGCGCAATCCTAGGCTCGTTGTCGAGTTATCTCCAGGCAGATGAACTCTGTAGGCACCTTGGCCAAGCACTGCTAGCAATGGCTCCAGACGGTCGAACAGTGCTGCTCAGAAGTTATACGGCTTCAGTAATGCCGGTATTACATGAACGAAGGGACCGTGAATGGCATGCCTGGTTGTTTGGTCCAATTAATGACTGGTGGGTTGAGAGTGAAGGACAGTTAACACATTGTCAGGGTGGCAGGCTCCACGTATTACCCGACCATCAGCCGATTTCACTGGATGCGGCATTGCTGCAGCGCCTGTCTGTCGATCCTCAATCTCTCGCACTGCTGGAAGAGCTCGAAAATTGCGCTCCCGATGTTTTTACCTCGGTTTGCCATGGCGCCCGCCTGGACCAAGTCAACCAAGCGCTGGAGCGGGCTCGTCAGTCTGGTCTTGAACATCCAGATGATCAGTTGCTGTTTGCAACCCTTACCTTAATGGAACGAACGCCCCTGGATGAGACTGCGCAATGGCAGCAAGCTCTAAAGGGCGTGATCGAAAATGGCCTGACTCTGAGTGAGGCACTTGAAATCAATATGGACGATGAACTGTCATGACAACGATTCGCCAACGCTGGCGCAGCCTACCAACTTCGCTGCGCTGGGCCCTGATTCTGATGTTTTATCTGACGCTGATCAGCGGCTTTGTACTCTGGCAGTACCAACGTCCAGGTGGTGCGGCGTTATATGTTCATAACCATACCGATCGGCCGATTTTCAGTTACTGGGTCAATGATAACTGGGGGGGAAACGCCTTCGCCTACGGTGGAGGAAAGACGACCTGCTGCTGGCGTATCGGTGGTGATGATCTGAAAGTGGTGTGGATATTGGACGTCACGCCAGACCAGGTAGCGCGCGGGCTTGAAGAAGAGAGACATCAGCTGGAAATAACCAATCCACCAAGGGAGCGCACTGACGACACCTTGCATGTGCATTTTCTGCCTGGTAACCAGGTCCGTTTAGCCTGGAATCGCAGTGCCACTAGTCCGCTCACTGAAGAGCTACGTCAACGTTACCCAAGGAAGGACCATGACAACCCGTGATGTATTAACCCAGGCTCAGGCGATCAGTGCGCTCTGCCGCGTGCCAGCAAGGGTGACGCCGATCTGCGGCAGGACATTGCATATTGGCTTTTTCTTCGATGGCTTCGCCCGAAATTTGGAAGAGGATTTACGAGAAAATCGACTTAGCAATATTGGTCGTTTGTTTCTAGCACACATGGACACCGACAAAGACTCCGAATTTCACTGCTATCGATCTGCCTATCTGAGTGGCCTTGGTGCAGATTATGACGACGCTCTGGGTGTGCAAGCCAGCGGCGCACTCAACCGAGCACAGTCGGATACGATGGACATACCTGCGGATGTTGTTGCCGAAGAGGCCATTGAAGTAGCCAAGGATCAATTGAGTGGACGCGACTGGTGGCAGCGTCTCAAGCGAGACTTGGGGAAACTGAGGGATAAGCCGCAGAACAGTTTGAAGGTTTTCAGGGACATGCTGATCAATACTGCCGCAGAGGTAGTGGAGCCTATCCGTGATTCTCGCTGGGCGGCTCACTTGGTCAAAAGCGGTGTAGATGTGCGTTTGGAGGGCGCCCGGACACGGCTCAACCGGGAAATAAATGCGTTGAATGACGCAGGGCAGATACCGCTGCGTACCATTAAGGTATCGGTGTTCGGTTTCGATTTCGGCGCCACGTTGGCCAGAGCGTTTATCCACGAGTTGATGGAGCTATCCCAGCAACGTGGCTCTCAATATTACTATCGTCACGCCCGGCTGGAGATTGTCTTTGCTGGTCTATTCGATGCGGTGGACCGCTCGGTGGTTGAAATACCTCCATTGGAATTTATTCTTCCTACTACTACGCGCGTCGATGATGGAGGTCTGGTACACCCACAGGTCAAGGCAGTGCTGCATTTAGTAGCGGCGCATGAACGCCGCTTTTATCGTCGGGCTCGGTTATTGGGCGAGCGTCGTCGAGATTGGCGTGAAGAACTAATGCCGGGGGTCAGCGAGGATATTGGTGGTGGCATTGCTCCGGGTGAGCAAAAGCCCAGCAATGAACTGGCATTGGTCAGCTTGCATCGGATGTATCGCGCTGCTTTTGCTGCAGGGGTCTCGCTGGTTGCACGAGACGAGTTACCTGCCAAAGGCCGAATGATAGCGTCGCTCTTCACGTTTAACGACAAATCACCAAGCCAACGTAGCGCCCTTAGCCTGGTGCGGCACTATCAGCGCTGGGTCGGCAACCCTATGCCTAATTCGGATGCTTTTCTCATCCATATGCGCTGCTACATGCGTTGGCTGGCCCATCTCTGGCGAGCCTACAAGGTGGAAATGGGCGAGCTGGCGGCACAGAGCGACGCCGCACACCGAAGCCAATATAGGAGTAACAACGGAGTCGGCTCAGGCATCTTTGGGTTAACGACTGAAACGGCTGCAGAGCGGAGAATGCGGCTATCAAAACTTGATGAAATTCAGCAACGGCAGCGCCATTTACGTGCTGATTTGTCTTGGCTGGAAGATGTCGATAGTGAAGCAACGAGCATCAAAAACCGTTTGAGGGTAATTGGGCCCCAAAGCGCAGGGACGCCACAAAACCTGAAAGTATGGGAGGCTTTGCTTTACGAATGGGACAGTCCGCAACCATTGATCCCGGAGGTTGTAGAGTTGTTCGCGTTCTTTGTCCACGACCAACAGGTGCTCTCAACGGCTCAACGTAGCGCTCGGTCGATGTCAGGCGAAAACTTCTTTGCAATTCGCGGTATTGATCAGCCAACAGGAACATTATCAGTTCAAAATGAGGGGTAAGCTTCCAAAAGCCTGGATAATATGCAGAAGGTGCGTCTGATGTTGCGCTTGCCAGGCCAAAAGGAGTACCGCCAGGGCCCGCTTGCAAAACGCCTGGCCCAGGAAGTGGACGGTCATCCGTTACAGGCCGACCAGCCCACTGGCGCATCATTGATGTGTATGCCCGATGTGGAGGAGCCGGTACCTTGGGTTGGCCGGGGTAAACTAATATCTTCACTCAGGCTGCAACTAGAGGGTGACACTGGGCAGATAAACGCTAGAATCACCGGAAACGGGCCTGCAATGGCTCGGTACTCCAAGCCCTTGGGCCTGGTCTCTCTCTAGGAGTTCTAATGAAGATTCGCTCTGTAATCCTTGCTGCTGGTTTGGTTGTTTTTTCTGCAATGGCTTCCGCTTCCAGCTTTATTGGTACCACCAATGCGGTGGGCCACGTTCTGGTCGATATGGCTGAAGCCTTGGGTGACAGCACTGCCTCTACCTTTGGCTCGAACAAGGTCGTGTTGGATGCGCGGGATGACGCTGCCAGCTTCGTCGGTAGTGACGGTCAAGTGCGCGGCGTTAACCTGGAGGCGGCGCTGGGCCATATTCGCCACCAGATGCCAGAGCTACAAGCCACTGATATGCAACTGGCAGAGGCTATTCTGGCCCTGTGATTGCAGTTCTGAACGCCCAGACTTATCAGGGCGCCATTCCCATTGCGCCTTGACATGCGCCCCGCTCTTGAGCGGGGCGTAGCCGTAATCGCGATTGTCCTGGGTCTGGCATCGCTACTGTGGGTTCCTCTTGCTCATTCGGCCTTGACTGTGAGACTGGAACAGGTCGATCTGAGCACTGAGCAGCGCCAGGCTAGCCAGGAACTGCTTGATGCGGCGCTCAAGGCTTTGCCTTCCCAGTTGGTTTCGCAACTGGATCGTGAAATCGTTTTACGTTGGTCTTCCAGTCTGCCGCACAGCGTCATGGGCCGAGCCCGCTATGATGGTCAAATAATCCTGAATCGACGTTGGCTCGATGCGCTGGTGCAGGGCGATGATCAAACTCTGCCCGCTGGACGGCAGCACGCTACGCTGCACCGGGAGCTGCAAGCCACACTGGTACACGAGCTTGCGCATTTTTACGACCAAGGCCAATTCTGGTCTGCTGACGAGCGTGGGTTGATACGCCCATGTGCCCGCCAGTACAAAAGTCTCGGCCCGGTTGGCCTGCCAAGCGAGTGCCAGGGCCAGTCGCAGCGACGCTTTACCCTGAGCGACGACCCCAGATTACTTGAGCTCGCCGGCTGGCCCGCACGTATCGGTG
Organism: Halopseudomonas sp.; assembly: GCF_041579695.1. Classification (GTDB taxonomy): domain Bacteria; phylum Pseudomonadota; class Gammaproteobacteria; order Pseudomonadales; family Pseudomonadaceae; genus Halopseudomonas. Next base: position 167 of record NZ_JBFGFI010000137.1, on the reverse strand, counting down.
GCCGTGGCGAGGTAGAACTGCATAATAATCAATACCTGCGCACGCCGGATGCATATGAACTGAGCAACCCACGCGAGTTTGTTGCAGTCAATCTTGAGTACTTCCTGCTCGACCCCGAATACCGGTGCCGACGGCCGGGGTTACACGACTATTTTTCTGAGCACTTT
>NZ_JBFGFI010000136.1:0-4815 GCF_041579695.1 Halopseudomonas sp. | reverse complement strand
GAATGGCATAGAAGGCCAGGGTTTCTTCCGCCATACCATAGGTCGTGCCGCCCAGCGCGAATAGCGTCATCAGGATCGGAATCATCCATATCTCCCGGCCCTCCATTCGGTGCATCGCGCTGCGTATGCCGGTGTCGATCGAGCCTGTGGCGTTCATCACTCCTAGAAAGCCACCAAGGAACAGAACGAAAAGCGCCACATCTATGGCGTTGGCAACGTAGCTGTCGGGATTGTAGAAACCCGCTGTGGGCGCGAGCATCACATCAACAAAGCCTTGCGGATTGGGTTCGACGATCTCGTAGGTGCCGGGCACGGCGACCTCGCGACCCACTTCCTCGTTCATGGAGCGCTCGTATTGTCCGGCAGGGATAATCCAGGTGAGGGCGGCGACCAGGATAATGAGCAGAAACAGAATGGTGTAGGCGGTAGGGAACCGTGTCGACAGGTCCTCTTCCAGATTCGGTCCGGGCTGTTTTTCGTCTGTCACGGTGCTCTCCTGGCTGGGCGGTGCTGCGATAAATCAGGTCCAGCATAGATCTCATCGGCTGAACGTGAATTGATCAGGATCAATCAACAGCGCTGCATTCAGTAGGAGCCCACTCGACCCTCGTTGTTCCCATAAAATGGTGCGATTCCAGAGATGACGCACCTATCGGACCCGGATACGATCGTTATGGCTCAATTCCCGGTCAGGGTGCCGGACGACCTGATCGCCCTCTGTCAGGCCGCCATTAACCACCGTGACCAGGCCATTACTTTGGCCCGTTACCACGGTTTGCAGCACGGCGCGGTCCTCTGTGACCAGAAAGACCGTGGGTTGGTCGTTGTGTTGGAAGATCGCAGATGCGGGTATCTGCAGTACGTCGGCTGATTGCCACAGAATGAATGCGGCGTCCACGCGGTAACCGTCTCCGAGCATTTCCCAGCGATCGCGTGGGGTGATCATGTCAGCTATCACTCTGACCCGCTGCTCTTCCACGCCAAGGGCAGATATGTCCTCGAATCCGACGGGTTCGACCCGCCGAATGACAGCATCCAGCGTGGTGCCCCCCCAGCCACTGAGTCGGGTTGCAATGCCGGGCTCCAGATTCACCGCGTCAAAGCTGAGCACGTCTACCACGACCTCCAGAGCACTGGGGTCGCCAAGCTCCAGGATGGCATCTCCAGCCTGCACGACGCCTTCGCTTTTACGCAGGATACTCAGCACGCTGCCATTGACCGGCGAACGCACTGCCAGGTACTCGGCGGGACCCTGCCCTTCGGACCGGGCCGCCGAAACCTCCAGCCGTGTCCGGGCTGCCGCGAGCTCATGGGAGGCAACCTCTTCATCAAATCGCGCGGATTTCAGTATCGCCCTGCTGCGCGCGGCTGTTGCCTGCGCTTGCTGCAAGAGCTCGCGGGATACGTAACCGGAACGCTCAAGGGTGGCCATACGCTCATGCTCGGCTGCCGCCAGCTCGGCATCGGCCCGGGCAGCCTGGGTTCTCTGGCGCGCTGCATTTAGCGCCGAGCGCGCGGACTCGACGCGTGCTTCTGCCTCGGCCCGGCTGCGGGTATCCAGCATATTGGCCGGCATCGGGTCGACCTCGGCCAACAATTCACCGGGCATCACCGGGTCGCCTACGTCCAGTGTCACCCGGTGAAGATATCCGGCGACAGGGGAAGACACTACATAGCGATCCTTTACCCGGGTTTTGCCCTCTTCGACGATGGTAACTTCCATCGGACCGCGCTGCGCGGTGGCCAGATCCACCCACACCGGCTCCGGACGCAGCACATGGATCAACACAAGGATCGTCAGTACGCCCAGGACCGACCAGAACAGCCATTTGCCCGCCACGCGTGTGCCCGCTGCCATCATCATTCCCCTTTCTCTTTCATTCCCGGGTCTTGAGCACTGCCACCAGGTCAAGCCTTCGTAGCCGCCACCAGGTGATGAATCCTGAAACCAGAGCAGACACGATGACCACATTCGCTGACAGTGCCAGTGTCCTACCGGTAATGATCAGCGGCACCCGGTACAGTTCAGTTTGCATCATTGTCACTATCAGGCTGGCCAGCCCATGACCAACAGCCCAGCCCAGGGGTATTCCCAGTATCAGCATTACGGCCAGTTCACCGAGAAGAATATGAGCCACTTCATTGTGGCTATAGCCCAGGACCCGGAGACTGGCCAGATCGCGCCCGCGCTCCGCCAGGGAAATACGTACGGTGTTGTAGATGACGCCGAAGGCAATAATGCCCCCAAGCACACTGATAACCAGGGTAAAGGTGAGAAAGGTTTTCGCCAGTGTCTCGAAAAAGCTGTCGAGCATCGCCTGTCGTACATTGAGCGCCATTACCCGAGGCGTATCCCGCAGATCTTGGTAAACGCTGTTGGCGCGCGCTGAGTCGAGATTCATCAGGACCTGATTGACCACATCGCCGGTCTCCAACGCTCGATTCATTGCGTCGAGTTTCATGTATGCCCCCACACCCAGAAATTCGCTGGTAATGCCAGCCACGGGTATTCTGATTACCGGGCGCCGACCTTCCAGTACTCGCACCTCAACAACGTCTCCGGCGGCCAGATTCAGTCGCGTTGCCAGGAAATCCGTCAGCAGCAGGCCCGCTGGAGGCAGGGCGACACTGTCAAGATTGTCGTCGACAATGAATTGCAATTGAGCGTTGTCTGGAATGCCGGTTAAAGAGCTACGCCATTGTCTGTGACCGTTTACCAGCTGCACGGCCACGACGCGTCGGCCCTCTGCGTAATGAACACCGGGTTGGCGAGCCATGCTGTAGACCGCGGACCGATGAATTGGGTCAGTCAGGCTGACGGTGAGATCCTGCTGCTGAACACGAGCAAACTGGGTATGGACCATCAGCGAGACGGAATTGAACTGAAAATTGCCGACCATCACGATGGCTGTTGCCATCGCAATACCGGTCACTGACAGAGCGGCACGGGCCGGGCGACGAGCCAGGTGGCGCACGATCATGCGCGATGGCGGGCTGAAGCGTATCCACGACAGTAGACGCTCGGCGATGGTTACTCGATAACTGGCCGGGCCTTCCGGTTGCATGGCTTCTGCCGGAGGCAGGGAAGCGGCGCGCCGGATGGCGCGCCAACCCCCAAGCCAGGCCACCGTCAGGGTCAGCAGTCCCAGCAGCAAAATCCACCAGGGGCTGATGCTGAAGAGTAGCTTTGGGAATCTATAAAACTCCATATAGATTTCTCCCAAGGCGCGCCCCAGCCAAATGCCGGCAGTCGTTCCGGTCAAGAGCCCGATACAGGCGATGACCAGCACCAACTGGCTGTAATGCCAGCCAATCTGGCGGTTGCTGTAACCAAAGGCTTTCAATACGGCAATGATGTCGCGCTGGGTGCTGATCAGACGGGTGACGACCACATTGAGCAGGAACATGCCTACACCCATGAATATCACAGGGAATACCACTGCCATGGTTTTCAGCTGATTCAGTTCGTCACTCAGGAAGCGATGGGAAAACTGATCTTCCCGGGCATAGGCGCCCGTGCTTCCGTAAGGAGCCAGCAATCGGTCGAGTAGCTCGATGACGCCGGCTACAGCCGCTGACGCGTCAACCTGTAACACCAGACTGTTGAAGGCTCCGCGCATGTCCATGGCTGACGCCAGCGCCTCTTCCGTCAACCAGAGCACACCGTAGCGCTCGTAATCGGGAAGCATGCCGCCCGGCGGGATGACATAAATAAACTCGGGCGACTCGACGATGCCAACAATGATCAGGATCTGACGGCGACCATTGATGATGGCCGGTAACGAGTCTCCTGGCTGGAGGTCATGCGCCTCGGCAAAGCTGCCGATGACTGCCGCCTCGTCACTGCGCGAAGGGTTCGGCAGGCGTCCGTGACGCAGATAGATCCGGTTGACGACCGGCTGCTTGCCTGCGGGTAACGAGATCAGGCGGGCGGATACCGGATCACTGAAGCCAGGCACCTCAAGCTTGGCAGCGCCCTCTACCCGAGCGCTCAGCCGGGCCACGCCGGGGATCTCTGCTATGCGTTGCAACTCATGTCGTGGTGCCCGTTTCACGTTCACGAACACATCGGCAAAGTGATGTTCCTGATAATACTGACCGCGGGTGGCGGTGAGGGAAGCGTAGTTCACCAGCGATAGCAGGCATACCGCAATGCCTCCGGCGATCACCAGCGCGATTGCCAGCACCTGGCCGCGCATCTGCCACAGCTCACGGCGTAATTTGGTATGCAGGACGCTGCTTTGGATGAGTGACATGGCGTTACCAGCTCAGGGTCCGTGGATCCCGCCGCGTCGGATTGCGGTGTTCACCACTGATCATGCCGTCAGAAAGGGTAATAACCCGGTCTGCCATGTCTGCTATGGATGCATTGTGCGTAATGATCACGGTGGTGGTGCCAGTCTCTCGGTTAGCGGTATCCAGGGCTGCCAGAACCAGAGTGCCGGTGGTGGAATCCAGAGCGCCGGTTGGCTCGTCGCAGAGCAATACCTGCGGCCGCTTGGCAACAGCCCGGGCGATGGCGACGCGTTGCTGTTCGCCGCCTGACAGCTGAGCGGGAAAATGGTCCATGCGGTGCGCCAGCCCGACCAGGTCCAGTGCGTCTTCCGGGCTCATGGGGTCGCGGGCGATCTCAGTAACGGCGAGCACGTTTTCCCGTGCAGTCAGGCTGGGTATCAGGTTATAGAATTGAAAGACGAAGCCGACGAAATCTCGGCGGTATCGGGTCAGTTCACTGTCCTTGGCTTTGGTCAGGTCGATATTCTGGTAACGCACCTCACCACTGGTAGGGACGTCCAACCCGCCAAGAATGTTAAG
>NZ_JBFGFI010000135.1:0-4834 GCF_041579695.1 Halopseudomonas sp. | reverse complement strand
GATACTGGAGCCGCCAGCACCCGCCACGCCCAACGCGCCAATAACCTGGCCGTCCATGAGCACCGGCAAGCCCCCGCCGAGCAATAGCAGCTCATCCAGGGTATTGAGATTGGCCGAGTTCGGGTCACCCTGGGCGCGCTTGGCAAGCTCGCTGGTTGCGGTCTTGGTCGACAGCGCAGTGAAGGCCTTGCGTTGCGCTGCCAGTGTGTTGTGCGGGCCGACATTGTCATCGCGCTGCAAAGCCATCAAATGGCCTGAACGATCGACAACCGCCACCACAGCGCTGCGATCCTGCGCATGGCAAGCACTCAGCGTGGCCGCTGCCAATTGGTTGCCCAGCGCCAGCGTCAGATCCTTGCGCTCGGCTACACCCGCGGTAGTGGCCTGAGCAGCGCCTGCCGCCAGGCTGCCAATGAATAGTGTGATAAGGGACAGTCGATACAGCATGGGAGTCTCTCCTGTGTTGGTTAAGCGGTTGGACTGAGGGTGCTCATCGAAACACGCTTGCATGGTGCCGCCGCACAACAGTCAGCTGCATTGCCCGTTCATTACGTATTTGTAATGGGCAGCCCCTGGCTTTAGCTCTAATCTGGCGGCATACCATGGGAGATGAGCATGCGGATTCTGGTTGTCGAAGACGAACGCAAGGCCGCCGAGTACTTGCGCAAGGGCTTGAGCGAGTCGGGGTACCAGGTCGCTGTCGCCCATGAAGGGCTGGACGCGCGCCACATGATAGAAGAGGACACCTTCGATCTCATCATTCTGGACGTGATGCTGCCCGGCATGGATGGCTGGCAACTGATCAAGCTGATCCGCATGCGCGGCCAGACGCCGGTACTCTTTCTAACCGCGCGTGACAGCATCGAGGACCGGGTAAAGGGCCTTGAGCTGGGCGCCGATGACTACCTGATCAAGCCGTTTTCCTACTCCGAGCTGCTGGCCCGGGTGCGCAGCCTGCTGCGCCGCGCGCCACTAAGAGAGCTTGAGCATTACCGATTGGAAGACCTCGAAGTGGACGTCATGCGCAGGCAAGTGAGCCGGGCTGGCCAGCGAATCGTGCTGACCAACAAGGAGTTCGCCCTGCTGCAGCTACTGATCAGCCATGCGGGGGATGTAATGTCCCGTACCCGTATCGCCTCGGACGTCTGGAACATCAACTTTGAAAGCGATACCAACGTGGTCGACGTGGCTATTCGCCGATTGCGCGCCAAGATCGACGACCCGTTCCAGCACAAGCTGGTGCATACCGTGCGGGGCATGGGCTACAAACTGGATGCTTCAGCATGAACATCCTCTTGCGCTCTCTGAGCCTGCGGCTCGGACTGGCATTTGCGCTGCTGGGTACATTGCTGCTGGGCATCATCGGCGTTTATCTGTACCAGTCGCTGGAACGTGAAATAGCCTGGCGCGATGATCAAGCGCTGCTGGGACGTCTCGAACGCGTCCAGCTGTTGCTGGAAAACAGCCCAGACCTGAATGACCCTACCGACCGTCCCGAGCTCTATGCCAACATGCTGGGTAATATGCAGCATTTCCTCTGGGTCAAGGATGGCAATGGTCGCACGCTGGTCAGTATCAATCCTGCCGAACTGCCAGAGCCGCAAGTTTCGGTAACGACCGAGCCCACATTTCAGCAGGACCCAGCCGATACTTATCGCCTGGTCACCCAGCAGATCAGCATCAACCAGCGGCCGTTAACGCTTATCGCCGGCTACCTGTTGGCCGACCGCCAACTGATGCTCGCCGCTTATCGTTCCAACCTGATAGCCGTACTGGGCGCCGGCAGCGTGCTGATTTTTCTGTCGGGATTCTGGATAAGCCAGCGAGGTCTGCGGCCCCTGCGGCGACTTGCGCAGCAAGCTGCGGCAATCGACAGCGAACACCTGCATCTGCGCCTGCATACGGCCAGTCCCTCCAGCGAACTCGATACGCTTGTGCACAGCTTCAACCTGGCGCTAGAAAAATTGGAACAGGGCTTTGAACAACTGTCGCGATTCTCCGGTGATCTGGCTCACGAGATGCGTACACCGCTGAACAACCTGATCGGACAGACCCAGCAAACGCTAAGTCGGCCACGTTCCGCAGAACAGTACGAGCAGTTGTTCGAGTCAAACCTGGAAGAATTCGAGCGCCTGGCTCGGATGGTAGACAGCCTGCTTTTTCTGGCCCGCTGCGTGCAACCCAGCCAGAACCTCAAGCTCAGCAGCACAAACCTTCACGCCGTTACCGAAAGACTATGTGAATACTTTGAAGGCATGGCCGAGGACCAGAAGCTGACGCTGACCAATCTATGCAGCGGCCATCTGGTAGTGGAACCGGAGATGCTTACCCGGGCCCTGGCCAATCTGATCGCCAACGCTTTACGGTATACCGAGCCGGGAAGCACCATCACCATAGCCAGCCGGGAAGAGGCAACGCATACGCGCATCAGCGTCCACAATCCAGGGCCCGGCATTGCTGCAGAACACCTGCCCAGGTTATTTGAACGCTTCTACCGCGCCGACCCGTCACGAAGCCAGCCCGGCGATAGCGGGGGGCTGGGGTTATCCATAGTAGAGGCAATCATGCGGCTGCACGGCGGCACCGTCAGTATTACCAATATCGCCTCAGGCGTGAGTTTTGAACTGAACTTTCCCAAGGATCCAGGTGTGCAAGGAAGATGACTTTTTTGTAATCCTGGCGTCATGCCGGTGTTGGGACGACGGCCATATCCTGAACAGGTCAAGCGGCGGCACTCGCTACCGCAATCACTGTAAAAGGATCCAACCCATGAAATTGATCATCGCCATCATGCTGTCGCTCTCCGCCATGACCTGCACCCTGGCCCAGGCAGAAGACGGCAGCACACGCCTGAATGAACTCCACGAAATGCGTCAACAAGCAAAGTAACTCAGCACCACAACAGCCGAACGGGCAACACGAGGCGGCCTGCCAATACACCGTGGCAGACTCGCCTCTGGAGCCGCTGGAGCCGCTAGAGCTATAGAATCGTCCATCTGTCCCAGGTTTTTCTGAACTCAAAGCCTGACGCTGAAGGAATCGCACTGGCTGATATCGCCACTGTCAAAGCCGCGTTTGAACCAGGTCATGCGTTGCTGCGAACTGCCATGGGTGAAGCTGTCCGGCACCACCTCACCACCAGATCGGCGCTGCAACCGGTCGTCGCCAATCGCAGAGGCAGCGGAGAGCGCCTCGGCCAGATCGCCCTCATCCAGCAATTGCTGATTATTCGCGTCGTGGCCCCACACACCAGCGAAGCAGTCGGCCTGCAGCTCCTGGCGCACCGATAGCGCATTGACCTCTGCCTTGCTCTTGCCCACCCCGGCAGCTCGCACTTTCTGGCTGATACCCATCAGATTCTGCACGTGATGCCCTACCTCGTGGGCCACCACATAGGCCTGAGCAAAATCGCCGGGCGCGCCCAGTTGCAGTTTGAGATCACGGAAAAAGGTCAGGTCCAGATACACCTGATTATCCGCCGGGCAATAGAATGGCCCGACAGCCGAACTTGCAGTACCGCACGCTGAATTGACCCGGTCGGAAAACAGCACCAGTCGCGGTTCCTGGTAGCGTTGGCCAGATGCTGCAAAAATTGCATTCCAGGTATCCTCCGTATCCGCCAGCACCACGGACACAAACTCCGCCAACTCCTGCTCTTGCGTACTGAAACGCTGAGTGGGCTGCTGAGTGGACTGCGATGCGACCTGCGGACCACCATCGACCGGCTGCAGCAAATCAATGCCTAACATCCGGGCACCAAAAAACACCACCACACCCAAGACCAGAACGACGCGACCGATCTTGCTGCGCAGCATCATCGGCAGGAACCGGAGCAACAACAGCCCGCCCCCGGCTCCTGCACCTCGCACCGACTGCCCCCGGCGATCATCTACATTGCGGCTCTGCCGTCGCCCACGCCAATCCATTGCACCATCCTCATTAAAGCCATCGATTCGCCAGACAGCGGCGAGCACTTTCAGCAAAGACTGATCATCGCACGGAGCTGTTCAAACGTATCCGCATTTCTACGCACCCAGCACAAAGGCGCCCAGCACGCTTATCAACAGCATAAAAAGGGACCAGGCGTGGAAAGGTACCCACAAACCTGGTTGGCGGCCCAGCCTGAGCGCAATCAAATTCGCCAGGGAGCCAATAGCCAAACCGAGGCCGCCGACAATGGTGGCAGTCGAAGATGGAACGTATCGTCTTCTCTGCTCTGCCCGCCCAAGGAAGCGTCCAATAAGATCACGTTACACCACCTGAACCAGTCTCGTTCCAAGCGCATTATCTGGATGCTGGAGGAAATCGGTGTGGAATATCAGCTGGAGACCTACCAATGCGACAAGGTCACCCGCCGCGCACCTGAGGCGCTCAAAGCCACCAACCCCCTGGGCGGATTCGCCCGCGAACAGACGACCGACGTGCTGACACTCGCCAACACCGAATTGGCCGACAAAACCTACCTGATGGGTGATCAGTTTACCGGTGCGGATGTGCTGAATTCCTTTGTGTTCGAGAAGATCAGCGAGACGCGGGGGCTGGGTGAATATCCGTATCTTGAGGAATATATGAAACGGATTCTGGCACGGTCGGCTGCGCAGAAGCCTGAGGCGTTGGAGCGGGAGTATCATGCCGGGGCCGCGGCCCCGTTTTTTTCATCCTCGAGAGAACACGACATGGAACACAAACCGCCGCTGCCACACTTCGACCACGTCACAGCACAGATCAAGGTACAGATGGCCGAAGATGCCTGGAACAGCCGTGACCCGGCCCGAGTCGCACTGGCATACACGCCTGACTCCGTCTGGCGCAATCGCAGTGAATTCCTAAAGGG
>NZ_JBFGFI010000134.1:0-4880 GCF_041579695.1 Halopseudomonas sp. | reverse complement strand
TTCTGGTTCAAGTACTCAGCCGGCATTGCTGCTAAAGTCGCCAGCCAGGCCTTGGCGGAGGCGGAGCGCCGGATCCCGAGCCGTGTCTTCAGGCAACTCTTCCATAGGAATGTGCCCTACGGTGGGATAGACCACCAGACCGGCGTCTGGCAGGTTTTGCCGCCAGCGTTCAGCTAATGTTAACGCAGGCTTGGCACCGGTTCGTTGGGCTATATGGACATAGCGGCTGTAAGATGTTGGAGTGATCCGGTCACTGTCACCGTACACCCAGTTGACGCTCAGTGTGACTACCCAGGCGGGCGGGATGTAGCTGCCGATTATCGATGCCGGCGGCATCCTGGCAAGGCCAAGCAGCCAGAGGGTCTCCTGAGTAAAAACCGGGACCGACCTATTTGGTGCACACTGGTTTTTGCCTTGGGCTGGCTTTGTCGAAAATGGTCTTCAGCAATCTGTTAGTGCTTTTGTTTTTTGGCGTTATCAGCACACTTCGAAAAATATCTATCAAACAAGAGCTTCAGACAGCCATGCCGAGAACGACATTAAGTTTAAACCGGAAACCAAATAAAGACGCTAAACCAGTGGCTAAGGAAGCCGAAGCTGTGGTTGAGACCGATCCACAAAAACGTTTTTTAAACGGCGTGGCTATCAATCCAGCGCCGTGGATTCGCTTGGAGTCAGGTTCAGAAAAACTCACGGTGCGCGCGATGGATTTGATCACGCCGATTGGAATGGGGCAGCGAGGTTTGATCGTTGCACCGCCGGGATCTGGAAAATCGACGATATTAAAAGATATTTGCCAGGCGGTGGGAAAGGCGTATCCCGAGATAAAACTTTACGCGCTATTGATAGATGAGCGGCCCGAAGAGGTCACTGATTTCAAGCGTAGCGTCCCAGCTGAGGTACACGCTTCTTCTTCGGATGAAAGCTATGCTCATCACGTCCGCGTTGCCGATGAGCTTCTTGATATCGCCCGCCAACAAGCTGGCGAGGGTCACAACGTCATGATTGTGATTGATTCTCTCACCAGGCTTTCGCGTGTGCATAATGCACAGCAAAAGAGCAGCGGTCGTACTATGTCTGGCGGGGTTGATGCCCGAGCCATGGAGATCCCGCGGAGGTTGTTTGGCGCTGCACGAAACATTGAGAATGGCGGCTCGCTTACCATTCTGGCGACCGTTTTGGTTGATACCGGCAGCCGTATGGACCAGGTTATATTTGAGGAGTTCAAGGGTACGGGGAACATGGAGCTGGTGTTATCAAGAGACGCTGCGAATCAGCGAATCTTCCCCGCGCTGGATATTTCGAAAAGCAGTACACGCCGTGAAGAGCTGCTGTTGGATCCGAAAGACCTGGACAAAACAAGAGCGTTGCGCCGGGCGCTTAGCGATCTCAAACCGCTCGAGGGCGCAAAAAAACTGGTTGAGCTGCTTGAGAAGTACCCCACAAATGCCGAGCTTCTAAAAAACATCCCCGGGACGCCCATCGACTGATTCCTCGGAATCTGCAAATCTATGAGGACGAGGTATTAGCAGATTATGTGGGCGATGGTGGTGATGCCTGTTACCGGTGATGCCGGGTATTTACACCGCCGCCCCAGACCAAATCCGATTGCGACCACCCAGCTTGGCTTTGTACAGGGCTGCGTCTGCCGCATGGATCAGTTGATCGGCGCGGTTGTGCGCATCAGGCACCAGGGTGGCATAGCCCACGCTGACGGTGACTCGGTCACGCGGAGTTGAATATTCGTGCCTTATGGCGAGTGCCTCGATAGCCCTGCGGGCGTTCTCCGCAACCTGTATGGCCCCGTTGCTGTCGGTATCGGGCAGGATGAGCATGAACTCCTCACCGCCGAAACGCACCAGCATGTCGGTGGCCCGTTGCAGCTGGGCCTGGAGTGTGTGCGCTACCTGAATAAGGCAGTCATCACCGACCTGGTGGCCATAGGTGTCGTTGAAGAGTTTGAAGTGATCGACGTCGAGCATGATCAGTGACAGCGGTTGGGATTGCCGCCGTAGGCGCACCCAGACGTCGCTGAGATAGGTATCCCCGGCACGGCGATTGGCTATGCCAGTGAGTCCGTCGCGGTCGGCCAGCTTCTGGAGTTCCTTGTTCAGCTCCTCCAGCTTGGCGGTGCGTTCGATGACCTTTTCTTCCAGGATGCGCGAATGATTCTGGATCTGAGAGTACAGTCGGGCGTTTTCGATGGCGACCGCAGCCTGGGCGGCGAGGAGCTTGATCAGCTCAACACGCTCATCGCTGAATACCGCGTCTGTGAGGTTGTTCTCCATGTAGACGGCAGCTTCAAACCGTTCCCTGGCAATCGGCACGCAAAGAACCGAACGGGGCTGCAGGTGCACGATGTAGGGATCGTTGACAAAGATCCCCTCGCGTCCGGCATCGTGCAGGACGACGGCGGCCCCGCGGTGAAACGCTTCGCTGAGCACGCTCATAGGCAGGCCAAGCGCATTGCCCTGATGGTCATGCAGTACGCAGTGCTCTGGCAGCCCGGTAAACAAGCCTGACCGCTCCGGCAAGACGGCGGCTTCGATGATAGATACACCGGCGGCCCGGACGATCAGGCAGCCCCATTGACCGCCGGCATTCTCCAGCAGGATTGCCAGCGTTTTTTGCAGCAATTGGTCCAGCACCATTTCGCCGGATATTTCGCGGGAGGCTTTCATGACCGAGGCCAGGTCCAGCGTCGATAGCTGGTTATTGGTCTGACTGAGCCGTGCGTGCCCCCACTCGCGCAGCAGCGGAAACTCTGCTTCCAGTTGCTCGACCTTGCGCAGCGCCCCCCAGCGGTTGTAAACCCCGTGCGCCCCGCGCAGATAACCCTCTGCGGCGTGCCGCTTGCCCAGGGCCAGCAAATGCCGCGCCGCCCGCTCGAAGGTGCTGGCTTCGTCGTGCAGGAAGCCATGCTGGCGGGCGCTGTTGATCGAGGCATCGTAGTATTCCAGGGCTTGCTGGTGCTCGCCATCCAGCCGCGCAAGCTCGGCGCTCATCGCCCACTGCAGGTGGCGGAAATTGGCTTCGCAGTTATCCGCCCAGCGGGTCATGCGTGCCAGATCCTGCTCAAGGCGCTGATGCGTACGTTGCCGCTCGGCTGTATCCATGGCCGGATACAGGGTCGACAGCGTGCGGTTGGCGACGATATAGAAGCGCACCAGTTGCGGCAGCGACATGGCGGATTTGATCAGCTTGTCCTGATGGCGAACGCACTCCAGTGCGGCATCGTAGTTGCCGTACAGCAGGTTGATCTCGGCGCTATAGATATGATGGTTGGCGATACCAGTGAGGAATTCGCGCTCGCGCATGGAGTTCAGGCACTCCTGAGCGTCGAAGTCATCGCTACTCAGGCTGTAAGGGGCCAGGGTGTCACCGAGCAAATTGCGCTGCATCTGCAGAAACAGGCTGCCTGAGTCCAATGAATCCTGGTAGGCACATTCGCGCACCACTTCCAGATTCTCGGCATGCAGGCGGCGGGCGGTTTCCAGGTCCAGGGTCGGGTCCCAGATCACGCAATCCTGAGCGCTGTAAGCCAGATAGAGCAGGTCGCCTGATTGGTAGCCGGCCTCAATACCCTTGCGAAACCAGGGTGTCAGACTGGCCCAGTGGTTGCTCCAGTGGTGCACGAACATGGCGTATACGTAAATCACCCGCGCGCGCAGACTCAGGTCGCCGAGGCGCTCGTTGATGGCCAGGCCCACTTTTCCGTATTCATAGCCCTGCCCCGGGTCATCCAGCTCCCCGCATAGCAGCATGCCGTAGGCCGCATAGGCGAAGGCAGACTCCGGGCAATTGCCCCGGTGCAGTGCCAGGTTGACGGACTTGAGCACCAGGTAGCCGAACATGTTGCTGCCGGAGAGGAACGCGGCGGCAAAGATTTCCATCAGCAGGCGCATGGCGGTCAGGGTGGCTGGGTCCTCAATGATCGGTGCGTCGACCAGGTCGGCAATCTCCCGACCTGCCAGGTAGTGTTGAACCAGGCGCAATTCCAGCGCAATTTCCTCCTCGCCTGGATGCTCGCTGAAGTTGACGCCCAATAGTGCCAGCCCTTCGATAGCGGCACTGATGGACGCCTGCATCCTGCCCAGCGTTGCATTCTGCCGGCAGCGGATGGAAAGGATGTCGGCACGTTGCAGGTCAGATGTGGCATGTTCGAGCATCTGCTCCAGCCAGCGATCGGCTTCTCCGGTGCGCCCGGTCAGATAGTTGTTCAGCTGCATCTCGGTTGCCAGGGTGGTCATCATGGACGGCACGCGTGCCCAGGGGTCGGTGGGTAGCAGCTCCTCGACTACCTGCAGATAACCCAGTGCCTGCTCATAGGCGGACGCCTGCCGGGCGCGATAGCCGCTGCGCAGGTTGAGCTCGGCCAGCTGTTTGCGCTCGGCGGCATCCGTTATCAGCGCTCGGCCCTGGTTGAGATGGTTGACGATCTCGATCAAGCGGTCGTCGGCCACCTGATCGCCCGCCTGGCGCAGCATCAGCCGACCAACCAGCAGGTGTACCCGTGGCAGCTCGCTGTTCTCGATCAGGTGGTAAGCCGCTTGCTGGACCCGGTCATGTTGGAATCGATACTCGGGATTGAATTCCAGATTCTTGCTGTGTTGTGTCGCCAGTCGGTAATCGTTGTGCAGAGGAAGCACGGTGTACTGCTGCAGCGCGGGAACCAGGGCCTGGGCAGTGTCGGCCTGAGAGTGGTTGTGGATGACGGCCAGTGTTTGCAGAGTGAAGCTGTTGCCGATGCAGGCAGCCAGCTGCAGCACCTTTTGGGTCTCTGCCGGCAGTTGGCGCAGACTATCGAGCATGAACTCGACTACATCATCGCTGGTGGCCTCCCAGGTGGCCTTGTCCAGGTGCCAGTGCCACTGGCCGGT
>NZ_JBFGFI010000133.1:0-4891 GCF_041579695.1 Halopseudomonas sp. | reverse complement strand
CTCGGTAGCCAGCAGGATATCGATGCCCAGGCGCGCCGCGATAGGGCCGGTAATGAACCGGTTGGTCGCGGTAATGATCATCAGGGTGTCTCCCGCCTGGCGGTGCTTGTCGACCAGCGCCAGTGCCTGCGGCAGGATAATAGGCTCGATCCTTTCCGCCATGAACCGGCCGTGCCACTCATCAAGCTGAGCTTGAGGGTGCTCCGCCAGCAACTGCAGACAAAAGTTCAGATATACCTCGATATCCAGCCGGCCTTCCAGGTAATCGTTGAAAAACTTATCGTTCTGCGCCTGATAGGCCTGGGCGTCCACGATGTTGTTCTGGACGATGAACTCGCCCCAGCTGTGGTCACTGTCGCCGCCTAGCAGCGTGTTATCGAGATCGAAAATGGCCAGTGGCACGGTGTATTCCCCTCTTAAAAGAAGTGCGGTCTGCAAGGATAATCCAGACAGCTGACAAAAGCTTGGGCCGCAGACCAACTATGCAATTGCTGCGCCGCGCGTCTTTGTGGAACAATGCAACGGATCATCAAAGAAGGAACAAGGCAGTGATTGACCCCGATGGCTTCCGCCCCAATGTAGGCATCATCCTGACCAATGGTTCTGGACAGGTGCTGTGGGCGCGTCGCATAGGTCAGGACGCCTGGCAGTTTCCGCAGGGCGGCATTCAGCGCAATGAGACGCCGGAGCAAGCTTTGTACCGGGAATTGCATGAAGAAGTCGGGCTCATGCCAGATGACGTCGAGATAATCGCCTGCACGCGTGGCTGGTTGCGTTACCGCCTGCCGCAGCGGCTGATCCGCAGCCACTCGCAGCCGATCTGCGTCGGCCAGAAACAGAAATGGTTTCTCTTGCGCCTCACCGCAGACGAGCAGCGCGTCTGCATGACCATGACCCCCAAGCCCGAGTTCGACGGCTGGCGCTGGGTCAGTTACTGGTATCCGCTGGGCCAGGTAGTGGCATTCAAGCGTGACGTCTACCGCCGCGCGATGAAGGAGCTGGCACCCAGGCTGCCACTGGAACTGGTGCGGTTTTGAGCATGCTCAATACCCTTCGGCGGATTGTCCAGGAGGTCAATTCGGCCCGGGACCTGCCTACTGCACTGGATATTATCGTCCAGCGCGTACGCGGCGCGATGGGTACCGAAGTATGCTCGGTGTACCTGCTTGATCCCGATACCTCACGCTATGTCCTGATGGCCACCGAAGGCCTGAACAAGGACGCCGTCGGCGCGGTCAGCCTGGCCAGCAACGAAGGTCTGATCGGTTTTGTTGGCGCGCGTGAAGAGCCAGTCAACCTGGAGGATGCTGCAGCCCACCCCAAATTTCGCTACTTTGCCGAGACCGGCGAAGAGCGTTTTGCCTCTTTTCTTGGCGCACCGATTATCCACCATCGCCGGGTCATGGGCGTACTGGTGGTACAGCAGAAAGAGAGGCGTCAGTTTGACGAATCCGAGGAATCCTTTCTTGTCACCATGAGTGCGCAGCTGGCCGGCGTGATCGCCCATGCCGAAGCGACCGGCTCCATACGCGGGTTGGGCTGGGGTGGCGAGCCGGTGCAGGACACACGCTTTGATGCGGTGCCCGGCGCGCCCGGTGTTGCCATCGGCCAGGCCGTAGTCATCCTGCCCCCGGCTGATCTCAAGGCCGTGCCGGATAAGACCGTCAAAGATATAGACGCCGAGGTCACGCTGTTTCGCAGTGCGGTGGAAACGGTACGCCAGGATATGCAGGATCTGTCCGCCCGGCTGTCGACGCAGCTGCGGCCTGAAGAGCTGGCCTTGTTCGACGTGTACCAGATGATGCTTGACGATGCGGCGCTGGGTAACGAGGTGATAAACCTCATCCGCACCGGTCAGTGGGCGCAGGGCGCATTGCGCGAAGTCGTCAGTTCGCATGTCGGCCGTTTCGAGATGATGGATGATCCGTATCTGCGCGAGCGCGCCTCGGACGTCAAGGATCTGGGGCGGCGCATCCTTGCGTACCTTCAGGAGGCCGGCAAGCAGGAATTGGTCTTCCCGGACCATACCATTCTGGTCAGCGAAGAGCTGTCGCCGGTGATGCTTGGTGAGGTGCCCAAGGAAAAGCTGGTGGGCCTGGTATCGGTGCTCGGCTCCGGCAGCTCACACGTGGCGATTCTGGCGCGGGCCATGGGCATCCCCACCGTCATGGGCGCGATTGACCTTCCCTATACGCGCATGGACGGTCTCGAGCTGATTGTCGATGGTAATCATGGCGAGGTGTACGCCAGTCCGTCGCCCGAACTGCGCCGGCATTATCTGGAACTGGTGCGTGAAGAGCTGGAGCTGGTCCAGGGCCTGGAAAAGCTCAAGGAAGTGCCCTGCGTGACCACCGACGGTCACCGCATGCCGCTATGGGTCAACACTGGCCTGCTCGCCGATGTCGCGCGCTCCCTGGACCGGGGCGCGGAGGGGGTTGGCCTGTACCGCACCGAAGTGCCGTTCATGATTCAGGATCGGTTTCCCAGCGAGAAGGAACAGCAGGCCACTTACCGCGAGCAGCTCGAGGCGTTTCATCCGTTGCCGGTGACCATGCGCAGCCTGGATATCGGCGGCGACAAGGCACTGACCTATTTCCCGATCAAGGAAGATAATCCCTTCCTCGGTTGGCGCGGGATCCGGGTCACTCTGGATCATCCGGAAATATTCCTGCTGCAGACCCGTGCGATGCTCAAGGCCAGCCGCGGGCTGAACAACCTGCGCATCATGCTGCCCATGATCAGCAGTGTGTATGAGGTCGAAGAAGCCCTGCATCTGATTCACCGCGCGCACAGTGAAGTGTGCGACGAGGGTATGGCTGTGCCGATGCCGCCGGTGGGTGTGATGATCGAGGTGCCGGCAGCGGTGTATCAGGCGCGCGAGCTGATCCAGATGGTGGATTTTCTTTCGGTTGGTACCAACGATCTTACGCAATATCTACTGGCTGTTGATCGGAACAACCCGCGTGTGGCCGACCTGTATCACTCGCTCCACCCGGCAGTGCTGCAGGCGTTGCTGAAGATCGCCGCCGCCTGTCGGGATGCCGGCAAGCCAATGAGCGTGTGTGGCGAAATGGCCGGGGATCCCGCGTCAGCCGTTCTACTGATGGCGATGGGCTGTGACGTGTTGTCGATGAACGCGACCAACCTGCCCAAGGTGAAATGGCTGCTGCGCCAGATCAGCCTGTCTGACGCCAAGGCGTTGCTGGATGAGGTGATCGAGCTGGATAATCCCTATTTGGTGCACAGCACCCTGCATCTGGCGCTGCGTAACATGGGCCTGGAAAAGGTCCTGCGGCAGGGCCGTTAGCTGATCTCCCAGTTTGATGCCCCGAGCATTACGCCCATCGGTCCATAGCGTCTCTCGACGAAATTCAGCCCGCCTCCCCGGCCCAGTCTGAGCAGTGTGCTGGCGCGTGTGCCGTACTCCTCGCCGACAATAAAGGCCGCCGACAGGGCACGCTCCAATTCCAGCCTGATACCGGTGCCCGGCAGTTGGGCATCAGGATAGATGCGGCTATCGGCGAGCAGCTCCAGAAGCGCAGCCGGGTCGCCATCGGGCTCCGCCGCCAGACCGTCACGCAGGGCTCGCTGCTTCGGCCAGCCGCTGTCGAGGTTGCCGTTGGACAGGCCATATACACCCGGGCCAACCTGTTTTGCGTGCTGGTCGAGGCTATTGAAATACCACAGCTCGCTGGCATCGCCGACGATCAGATTGAACCCGCCATACTGCTCCGCTTCTGCGGCCAGCTGCTGAAGATAGTCGCCGGGGGCGGCTGCGCCGGCCAGATAGTTTAGCGCCAGGCAACCACGCGAACGCGGAGCCGCGGCAGCGCCGGGCGCGCGAATATTGGTCAGGGCAGCAAAGCGCTGGCTGCGGGTTACGCCGAGCCAGGTGCCGCCAGCCTTTAGGTCCTTGCCAGCGAGCAGATCCGCCAGGCCCTCTTCGGTCCAGAAATCCGCCGCGCGGGTGGGGCGGGCATGAAACTCGTCACGGTTACCCAGCAACGTCAGCGGGTGATCTCCCACTTGCCAGGCAAAGGCCATCAGACACATCGGCATCTCCTTATTGTTGTTGCCATTGTAAGCTTTTATGCCTGCCGCCGGCAGCCATCTGTGGTGCAGGGAGCATCACGCAGCGAGCGATCGGCAGCCGAATCGGCTACACTATTGCCCCGTTTGGCTGGCCTGCAAGGCCTGGCGGATCTATTGATCAGACCCCCGGGGGGGAGCCGTGGAATTTCTGCTTTATCTGGTTTTGGGCGGTTTTGCCGGCGTGCTTGCCGGCCTTTTTGGCGTCGGCGGCGGGATGATCATCGTGCCGGTGCTGGTCTACAGTTTTGCCCTTCAGGGGTTCTCTCCCGAAGTGCTTACCCATATGGCTGTAGGGACCTCGCTGGCTACCATCGCGTTCACCTCGATCAATGCCATTCGGGCACACCACCTCAAGGGCGCCGTACGTTGGCCGCTGTTTGCGTGGATGACCCTGGGTATTCTGTTTGGCACTGCTCTGGGCGCGCTGACGGCTTCGATGATCGAGGGGCCGATCCTACAGAAAATCATCGGCGTGTTTGCCATAGGTGTGGCTGCGCAGATGGCCTTTGAACTCAGGCCGAAGGCCGCGCTGGACGTGCCCGGCAAGCCTGGCCTGACGCTGGCAGGCGGCTTCATTGGCTGGGCCTCGGCGATTTTCGGTATCGGCGGTGGCAGTCTCACGGTACCCTTTCTGGTCTGGCGCAGTGTGCCGATGCAACAGGCGGTGGCGACCTCGTCCGCCTGTGGTCTGCCGATTGCAATAGCCGGGGCCATCAGCTTTATCGTCACCGGCTGGACCATAGAGCCGTTGCCGGACTGGAGTCTGGGGTATGTTTATCTGCCGGCTGTAGTGGGTATT
>NZ_JBFGFI010000132.1:0-4990 GCF_041579695.1 Halopseudomonas sp. | reverse complement strand
TTAGGGATCTACAACCAAATCATGGGTTCATGCATAACTGGGAAGCACGCGAAGTCGGCCAAATGAGGTCGCAATTGTTACCATAGTGTGGCCAAACCGGCCAATCTATGGGTGCAAGAACACGTGCAAGGAAAACCGGGGTAAAAATGGTGGGCCCAGTAGGACTTGAACCTACGACCAAGCGATTATGAGTCGCCTGCTCTGACCAACTGAGCTATGGGCCCACAGAAGGAACGCGAATTATACGGATTGGTGTCGCTGCTGACCATAGCTTTGGCGACCTGAAACGAAAACGCCCGGCACTGGCCGGGCGTTTCGTTTGCTGCGAAGGGCTTACTCGTCGAGGAAGCTGCGCAGGTGATCGCTGCGGGTAGGGTGCCGCAACTTGCGCAGCGCCTTGGCCTCGATCTGACGGATCCGCTCGCGGGTCACGTCGAACTGCTTGCCCACTTCTTCCAGCGTATGGTCGGTATTCATGTCGATACCGAAACGCATGCGCAGGACCTTGGCTTCCCGTGCGGTAAGGCCGGAGAGCACATCACGAGTCGCTTCCTTGAGGCTCTCCACGGTCGCCATGTCGATCGGCGATTCCATGGTCGAATCCTCGATGAAGTCGCCCAGATGCGAATCTTCGTCGTCACCGATCGGCGTTTCCATGGAGATCGGCTCCTTGGCGATCTTGAGTACCTTGCGGATCTTGTCCTCGGGCATCTCCATGCGCTCGCCCAGCTCTTCCGGCGTCGGTTCGCGACCCATCTCCTGCAGCATCTGGCGGGAGATGCGGTTGAGCTTGTTGATCGTCTCGATCATGTGCACCGGAATACGGATGGTGCGGGCCTGGTCGGCGATCGAGCGGGTAATGGCCTGCCGGATCCACCATGTGGCGTAGGTCGAGAACTTATAGCCGCGGCGGTATTCAAACTTGTCGACAGCCTTCATCAGGCCGATGTTGCCTTCCTGGATCAGGTCGAGAAATTGCAGACCGCGGTTGGTGTACTTCTTGGCGATCGAGATAACCAGTCGCAGGTTGGCCTCGACCATTTCCTTCTTGGCGCGACGGGCACGGGCTTCACCGATCGACATGCGACGGTTGATGTCCTTGACCTCAGTAATGGTCAGTTCAGCTTCCTGCGCCAGCGTAGCCAGTTTCTTCTGGGCGCGGATAATGTCGGGCTTGCGTTCTTCCAGAGCCTCGGCATAGCGCGGCTTGTCAGCCAGCAGCTGGTCAACCCATTCGGTGTTGATTTCGTTGCCGGGGAAGCCGCGCAGAAAATCGGCACGCGGCATGCGCGCGTCACGGACGCACAGCTGCATGATGGCGCGTTCCTGAGCGCGGATCCGGTCCTGGGCGCCACGTACGCGCTGAACCAGCGCTTCGTATTGCTTGGGTATCAGCTTTATCGGCATGAACAGCAGGGCCAGCTCTTCGAGCTCGGTAGTCGCCTGCTTGCTGCCACGACCGTGCTTTTTCAGGGCTTTCTTGGTCTTGGCCAGCTGATCGCCAATCGCGGTAAAGCGCTGACGTGCGATCTCGGGATCCGGGCCGCCATCACCTTCTTCCTCGGCGCTGTCGTCGTCCTCTTCCTCTTCGTCGTCCTTCTCGCCTTTCTCAGGCTTGGCAGCAGGCGCTGGAGCCTGTTCGGCCGCAGGAGCGCCGCCGGAGAGTCCGTCGTCGTCGGGGTCGATGTAACCGCTGAAGATTTCCGTCAGTCGACCGCTCTCTTCAACTACACGATGGTAGTCGGCCAAGATGCCGTCAACGGTGCCGGGGAACATCGAGATTGCAGCCATGACTTCACGGATGCCTTCCTCGATCCGCTTGGCAATTTCGATTTCGCCTTCGCGGGTCAGCAGTTCCACAGTACCCATTTCGCGCATGTACATGCGCACCGGGTCAGTGGTCCGGCCAATGTCGCTCTCGACCGCGGCGAGGGCGGCTGCAGCCTCTTCGGCTGCGGCCTCATCCGCGTCGTTGTCTGCCAGGAGCAGAGCATCGGCATCGGGTGCTGTCTCAAAGACGGTGATTCCCATGTCGTTGATCATGCGGATGATGTCTTCGACCTGCTCCGGATCGGAAATATCTTCCGGGAGATGGTCGTTGACTTCCGCATAGGTCAAGTAGCCCTGCTCGCGACCGCGTGCGATGAGCTCTTTGAGACGGGATTGCTGTTGCGCTTTTCCGGACATAACAACCCTTGTGGATGCCGTGGTATACAAAAAAACAAGCTGCGGATTATACCCTGATTGCCGGCTGCAAAGCCAGTTGGGGTCCGGTTTACTTGTCGTTGATGTGCGTAGAGCTCCGCGTCAGAAGCCCGCGCAGTTCTTGCTTTTCCTCGGTGGTCAGCGGCATTTGCGCTGACTGGTCGAGGAGTTTCTGAATGCGTCTGTCGGTTTGTTGCGAGACCAGGTTGTTAATGGTGTCGAAAAACTGTTGTTCAAGGTTTGCGCTGGGAATATTCAATAGCCATTCCTTCTCGGCCAGCGCGCTCAGTTGGTTGCCCATCTCGGTCCCGTGCCAGCGGGCGAGCAATTGAACAGTACTGAGTGTAGGCGTTTTCTGCAGGGCATCAATTAACGCCACGAGTAATTGAGCCTGTTCGCTTTCTTCGTTGGCGAACTGGTTGGCTTCCTTTACCAGGCCGGCCAGTTGCGGATGATGCAGCAACGTACGTGCAGCGGTCAGTAGCGGACTTTCCACGCCACTGCGCTCGGTGCCGCGCTTGCGCTGGAAGCGCGCTTCAGGCGCCCGTTGTCTTGGCGGCCGCTGCGAGGCCGCTGATGACACGCTTTCGGGGATATAGTATTCGTCCTCGTCACGCTCGCCCATCATCTCATCGGGTATGTTGGCGTAGTGGCCGATGCTGGGGTCGGCTGTAGCTACGGCTTGTTTCGGCACGCTGTCCAGGTCCATGCCGGTCAACTTTTCCAGCTGTTGGCGCAGCAGACGACGCAGCATGCTGCCCGGGACCTGTTCGATCAATGGCAAGGCCAGGGTCGCCAGGTGCGCCTTGCCTTCCAGGCTGTCCGGGCTGGCTTCTTCGGCCAGGTGACGGAACAGATAATCGGTCAGCGGCTGAGCCTGCTGAGCCATTCGTGCGCGGAATGCATCCTGGCCCTCACTGCGTATCAGCGAATCCGGGTCCTGCCCCTCTGGCAGAAACAGGAAGCGTACGTGGCGGCCGTCTTCCATCACCGGCAGGCAGGCATTCAAGGCGCGCCATGCGGCCTGGATGCCGGCCCGATCTCCGTCAAAGCAGAATACGACCGCATTGACGATGCGAAAGAGTCGCTTGAGATGATCCTCGCTGGTCGCCGTGCCGAGCGTGGCAACCGCATTGGTTACGCCGTGCTGGGCCAGGGCGATTACGTCCATGTAGCCCTCTACTACCAGTACATCGTCCAGTTGTCGGTTCGCCTGCCGTGCCTCGTACAGCCCGTACAGCTCCTGCCCCTTGTGATACACCGGGGTTTCCGGGCTGTTCAGGTACTTGGGTTTGTCGTCCCCCAGCACCCGCCCGCCGAAGCCTAGCGTGCGGCCACGGCTGTCGCGAATCGGAAAAATGATCCGGTCACGAAAGCGGTCATAGCGCTTGCCGCTGTCGGGATTCTCCACGACCAGGCCGGCCTCGATCAGCGCCTTGACCTCGGTGGAGTCGGTGGTCAAATGCCCCATCAGGTTGTCCCAGCCGGGCGGTGCAAAGCCGATGTCGTAGCGCTTGGCAATCTGGCCGGTCAATCCTCGCTGCTTCAGGTAGGTGACCGCGCGCTCGCGCTTGGGATGGTGGCGCAGTTGCTGTCGATAAAACGCCGCGGCCTGTTCCAGTAATGCGTATAACGGACTGTCCTTGCGCGGCTGGCTTGCCTGGCGTGAGCCGGGGCGGACCTCTTCGCGCGGAACGTCGACACCTGCCTGGCGCGCCAGCTCTTCCACCGCCTGGGGGAAATCCAGGCGCTCGAAATCCATCACGAAGCTCAGCGCGTTACCGCCCGCGCCGCAGCCGAAACAGTAATAGAACTGCTTGTCGGGACTAACGCTGAACGACGGAGATTTTTCGTCATGGAACGGGCAGAGGGCGGAGAAATTCTTGCCGGTCTTCTTCAATTTCAGGCGCGAGCCTACTACCTCGAGGATGTCGGTCCGGCCGAGGAGGTCATCAATGAAGCCTTGGGGAATCAATCCCGCCATCAGAACTGCCTTGCGAAGTCGTCGGGTTGGTTGCCGTGACACATGCCAGGCAGCCAGTACCCGTGCCGGCTCGGAGCACTATAGCAGTGCGCTAAAACAGCGCAACGCAAAAATCCAGCCAATTCCTTATGCTTCGGAAGGCCGGACAGATGCGCAGAACCAGATATTTTCAATCCGCTTGAATCGAGCCGCTAAAGCGGCGATTCGTCGGGCCTGTCAGGGCCCGTAGACGGACAGGCCGGTACTTAGTACAGGCGTACGTGGCGACGCTGTTCGCGCTGCAGCTTCTTGGCGTGACGCTTGACAGCGGCGGCAGCCTTACGCTTGCGTTCGGTAGTGGGCTTTTCGTAAAACTCGCGGCGGCGGACTTCAGCCAGCACACCAGCTTTCTCGCAGGAGCGCTTGAAACGGCGCAGTGCGACGTCGAAGGGTTCGTTCTCTTTCAATTTGACGGCAGGCATTTCGTACCTTTTCTCAAAGTTCAACTGTGAGTCAAGCTTCCGGCCTGGGCCAGAAGCGATTGCATTTCAAGGGGAGCGGATGTTAACCCCTATAAACGGAAAATGCAAAACAAGATTGGGTTAAAACAAGGGAGCTCCGAGCGGATTCCGGATGAGCGGTGCACTCAGGGCGGGGGCCCGCCCCGGAAAAACTGGCCCGCAGCCCGCAGGAATATTATCATGCGCAGCCACTCCAACAGCTGATTGCAGCAAGGACCCTAATGCGCGTTCTGGGTATTGAAACCTCCTGTGATGAAACCGGCATCGCTCTGTACGACAGTGAGCGAGGCTTGTTGGCTGA
>NZ_JBFGFI010000131.1:0-5043 GCF_041579695.1 Halopseudomonas sp. | reverse complement strand
AGCCCCGAACGGGACTCTTCAGCCCACCTGAACCCGACAATGGATCCCCGCGTTCGCGAGGATGACGGTAGGGAGGAATCCGTCATTCCCGCGGAGGCGGGAATCCATTCTGATCCTCAGCCAACACCCGGCCCCGAACGGGACTCTTTAGCCCACCTGAACCCGACAATGGATCCCCGCGTTCGCGAGGATGACGGTTGCGCGGAGCGTCGCGTATCAGGGCTAGGCACCGCGGCGCCCACCCACCTCGTCATTCCCGCGCACGCGGGAATCCATTTTGACTTTGGTTCGCAATCCCACTGGGGCCGGTTCGACGTGCGTCTGGCCCCGTCATCCTCGGTCCTCAATCTGGTCGCGTGGATGATGAACCACCGCTCGCGCCTCACCGGCATCTGCACTGGCGACCAGGCGATCTTTGTGCGACGCGATCTATTCAATCGCCTTGGAGGCTATGCCGACATCCCGCTGATGGAGGACATCGATCTGAGCAAGCGCCTCAAGCGCATCTCCCCACCCGCTTGCATCCGCCCCCCCCTGACCACCTCCAGTCGCCGCTGGCAAAAACACGGGGTGTTTCGCACGATCGCTTTGATGTGGTGGCTGCGGCTGCAGTACTGGGCTGGTGTTTCCCCTGCCAGATTGGCGCAAAAGTATTATCCTGCACGGCAGAACAGAACATAGGACTCCAATGACCGCTGCCCGCCCCCTGATCATCTTCGCCAAGGCTCCCGTGCCGGGCCAGGTAAAGACGCGCTTGATCCCTGCGCTCGGTCCCGCGGGCGCCTGCGATCTGTACCAGAGGCTGCTACGCCATACGTTACAGCAGACGCGCAACTGGCCCGGTGAGCGGCTGTTGTATTGCGCCCCTGACACTCAGGATCCCGTGCTACAGGCACTGGCGCACGAGCATCACCTGGCCCTGCGTCCGCAGCAGGGTCATGACCTCGGCGACCGCATGGCCCATGCCCTGGCGGACTATCCGGACGGCGCCCTGCTGATCGGTACCGATTGCCCCCTGCTCGACTGCTCGCATCTGCAGCAGGCCAATCAGGCGCTCGACCATCACGACGTTGCCATCATCCCCAGCGAGGACGGCGGCTATGTGCTGATTGGCCAGCGCAGGCCGCATCCTGCTGCCTTCGCCGATATGACCTGGAGCCATGCGGGGGTGCTCGGCGCCACACAGACCCGTCTGGCCAAGGCCGGTCTGACTCTCTGGTTGGGCCCAACCCTGTGGGATCTGGATGAGCCGCAGGACCTGCGCCGGCTCGCAGCTGCAGGCCTGCCATTTGCCTCTGTCTCACCCTGAGTCATCGCTGGCTGATAATACGCTGAGCGGTACATCACATCTGTTTATGCACCTCCATTCCAGCTGCGGGACATAGTTTCCCTGCCACAGCCGTGACTATATGGTCAGGCAATGCAGTCACGCGTTTATACAACTGCGTGCCGGCACCAGCCCATCCAACTCAGCACCGACCAGACAAGGATTACCATGTTTGAACTCAGCCCCCGCGTTAAGGATCTCAAGCAACAGCTCGAAAGCTTCATGGACGAGCACATCTACCCCAACGAAAAGCTGTTCTACGAGCAGGTAAAGCAGAACAAGTGGGGCGCCCCGCCGATCCAGGAAGAGCTCAAGGCCAAGGCCAAAAGCATGGGGCTGTGGAACCTGTTTCTGCCCCACAGTGAGCGTGGCGCCGGTCTCAACAACGAAGAATACGGCCACCTGTGCGAGATCATGGGCCGCTCCTCGATTGCGCCTGAGGTATTCAACTGCAGCGCACCGGATACCGGCAACATGGAAACCATCGAACGTTACGGCAATGAGGAGCAGAAGGAGCAGTGGCTCAAGCCGCTGCTGGCGGGCGAAATCCGCTCCTGTTTCTCGATGACCGAGCCCGACGTGGCATCCTCTGACGCCACCAACATCCAGTGCGAAATTCGCCGCGAAGGTGACGAGTACGTTATCAACGGCACCAAGTGGTGGTCCTCGGGGGCCATGGCTGACAGCTGCAAAATCGCGATTGTGATGGGCAAGAGCAACCCGGATGCACCCAAGCACCTGCAGCAGAGCATGATCCTGGTCCCGCTGGACACCCCCGGCGTGACCATTGTGCGCGACCTGCATGTATTCGGTTATGACCACGCCCCGCATGGCCATGCCGAGATCAAGTACGAGAACGTGCGCGTGCCAGTGTCCAACATGTTGCTGGGTGAAGGCCGCGGCTTCGAGATCGCCCAGGGCCGCCTCGGGCCGGGCCGGATTCACCACTGCATGCGCAGCATCGGTGTCGCCGAACGCGCGCTGGAAGCCATGTGCCGCCGCGCCGCCGAACGCACCGCCTTTGGCAAGCCGCTGTACAAGCTCGGCAGCACACCGGAGAACATCGCCAAGTCCCGCTGCGAGATCGACCAGGCACGCTTGTTGACCATCATGGCTGCGCGCAGCATGGACCAGTTCGGTAACAAGGTAGCGCGTCAGCAGATCGCGATGATCAAGGCCGTCGCCCCGACCATGCTGTGCAATGTGCTCGACCGCGCCATCCAGGTCCACGGCGCCGCGGGTGTATGCCAGGACACTTTCCTTGCCTCCGCCTACGCCAAAGCCCGCACCCTGCGCCTGGCCGACGGCCCGGACGAAGTGCACCTGGGGACTATTGCAAAGCTGGAAATGAGCCAGTATTTGTAACCCGACGCTACCACCGAAAATCAAAATGGATTCCCGCGTGCGCGGGAATGACGATGTCTTTGGGGCGCTCGGCGTTTAGCACCAGAACATCGCGCTCCCTTAAGCCGTCATCCTCGCGAACGCGGGGATCCATTCTGACTTTCGGCCAGAGCACCCAACCCTCTGTTTCTATCAACAACACAAGCAGGGAAAATCATGAGCACACTATTTGACCTGACCGGCAAGGTGGCGGTCATCACCGGATCCACCAAGGGCATTGGCAAGGCCATTGCCGAGGAGTACGCCAAGGCCGGCGCTAAAGTAGTGATCTCCAGCCGCAAGGCCGATGCCTGCGAGCGGGTCGCCAACGAGCTCAAGGCCAAGGGCTTCGACGCCCTCCCCATCGCCTGCCACGTGGGCGACAAGGCGCAGCTGCAGAATCTGGTCGACAAAACTATAGAAGCCTGGGGCCGGATCGACATACTGGTCTGCAATGCCGCCACCAACCCGGTCTATGGCGCGACCTCCACGGTCAGCGACGAAGCCTTCGACAAGATCATGGGCACCAACGTCAAGGGCACCTTCTGGCTCTGCAACATGGTCATTCCACAAATGGTTGAACTGGGCGGCGGCTCTATCGTGCTGCTGTCGAGCATTGCAGGCATCCGCGCCAGCGCCAATATTGGCGTCTACGGAATGTCGAAGGCCGCAGAGGCTGGGCTGGCGCGCAACCTGTCGCTGGAGTGGGGGCCGCACAATATCCGCGTCAATTCGATTGCCCCCGGCCTGATCCGTACCGACTTCGCCCAGGCGCTGCTCGACGATCCTGATCGACTCAAGCGCGTGGAAGAAAAACTGCCCCTGCGCCGCGTCGGCGAGCCGGTGGATATCGCCGGTGTGGCCCTGTTTCTGGCATCTGCAGCCGGTGCCTACGTTACCGGCCAGACCATCGTGGCCGACGGCGGCGATACCATTACCTGATCCACCGCCCATGACCCGGACCGGATTGCTGCGTATTCAGCGCAGCAATACCCGGCCGGCACCGGGACACTCACAGCCCATTTCGTCCAGAATACCGCTACTCTTGATCAACGATTCCAATAACAGGTTCCCTGCAGATGAGCGAAGCCATCCTTATTGATGTACTACCCGCACACCAGTTCGACCAGGACCGTCTGGCTCGATACCTTACCGGCCGCATCCCCGGCGCCGAGAACGGCATGGACGTGAAGCAGTTCCAGGGCGGCCAGTCCAACCCGACCTACCTGCTGGAGATTGCCGGCAAGCGTTACGTACTGCGCAAGAAGCCACCGGGCAAGCTGCTGCCATCAGCGCATATGGTCGAGCGCGAGTACCAGGTGATCAACGCGTTGGGTGCGACCGACGTACCGGTACCGAAGGCCGAGCTGCTGTGTGAGGATGCCGAGGTAATTGGGACCGCGTTCTACATCATGGAGTACGTGGAAGGTCGGGTGCATACCCAACCACTGCTGGAAGCCGTCGAGCAGAGCCAGCGCGAGCCTATCTACCACTCGATGATCGAGACCATGGCCAGGCTGCACAATGTCGACTGGAAAGCCGTCGGCCTGGAAAGCTATGGCAAGGCCGAGGGCTATATTCCGCGGCAGATCAAGCGCTGGAGCGGCCAGTTCGAGGCCAGCCGTACCGGTGACATGCCGGCGATGGATCAACTGATGGCCTGGCTGCCGGAAAACATGCCCGACAAGGACGAAACCACCATAGCCCACGGTGATTTCCGCGTCGGCAACCTGATTCTGCATCCCACTGAACCCAAGGTCGTATCGATTCTCGACTGGGAACTGGCGACCCTGGGGCACCCGCTCTCCGACCTGGCCTACTGCTGCCTGCCCTACCACCTGCCAGCTGGCGTCAACAGCGTGAAAGGCATGCTCGGCGTGGACCTCAAGAGTCTGGGCCTGCCGGAGGAACAGCAAGTACTGGACTGGTACTGCCAGTACACCGGCCGCAGCGAAATCCCCAATTGGAATTTCTTTCTCGCATTTTCGCTGTTCCGTCTGGCGGCGATTCTGCAGGGCGTATATCACCGAGCGCTGCAGGGTAATGCCAGCAACGCCGATGCGCTCGAAGTGGGCAAACGGGCAGGACTGCTTGCCGAGCGTGGCTGGGAAATCGCGCAGGGGAAATAAGAGGTCACGTCACTAACGTCCTCGGGGGACTGGAAACTGAACCCAAGGTCAAAATGGATTCCCGTGTGCGCGGGAATGACGGGGTCTTTAGGGGTGCCGTGTTTAATTTCGATACTCCGCACACACCCCGTCAGCGTCATCCTCGCGGACGCGGGGATCCATTGTCGGGTTCAGGTACGTCGAGGTTCGTGTCCCGGACTCGGT
>NZ_JBFGFI010000130.1:0-5065 GCF_041579695.1 Halopseudomonas sp. | reverse complement strand
GCTTTCACGTCCCACTTGCGGTGCGAGGACGGGCAGAGCCCCAAATATGTTGCGTGCACCGCAGTGACGCAGCGCATCGCCAATCAGTTGCTGGTCGCTTACCGTATAGAGTGGATCGTCCCAGAGCTGCACGAAAACCCGAGGCGCATCAGCAGTCAGCGGGCGATGCAGGCGCGCGAGCGATTGCTCGAAGTCGGCAGCCAGTTGCCGGGCCCGCTGTTGCATCCCCAGCAGGTGGCCGAGCTCGCGGGTCATGTCGGCAATATCAGTCAGACGTTGGGGATCGAACCGCTCAACGCGCAAGCCCCACTTCTCGAGCTGGGCAAGCAACTGGGGGTCGTTTCCCGAAGTCCAGGCCAGCACGAGATCGGGTTGCTGCGCGAGAATCAGTTCGCGGGACAGCGTCTGATGGCCACCGACGCGGACCACAGTATCGAGCGTCTGATCCAGTTGTCCGTCATCCAGAACGCCTACCAGGCGGTCGGACGCGTGCAACTGGATCAGCATATCGGTCAGGAACGGGGCAAGACTGACAATCCGCCGGGCTTCATCAGGCGCCTCGGCGGTTTCCGCGCTGGCCTGTGCACTACCCCAGGCCAACCAGAGGCAGGCCAGGGCAAGCAGCCAGCGCCGCACTACTTTACCCAGGCAGAGGGCGGACGATACAGCAGCATGACGCCCATGCTCGCCAGCACCAGCAGGGTCAGCGGCACGATTTCGGAGGTGCATACGTAGTGCAGCATGCCAATCCATGCCGGCAGCTTGGCATTGAGCAGACCGAGCAACTGCTCGCGCTGCAGGGTCACCCACGCATCGGCGGCCTCGGGGGCTTCGCCCAGGCGGTCGGCCTCGATCAATGCGGCCTTGTAGCGGCGGAACCGCCAGAGCGACAGGAACAGGGTTGCCAGTCCCAGGACAAACAGCCAGAGGGCGCCTTCTTCCCAGGCGCCCGGCTGGTCTTTCAACAGCCAGGCCAGTGCTATCGGCAGACAGAGCGTGACGATGCTCTGCATCCGCCAGTTACGCCGCAGGGCGCGCCAGTGCTGGGTAGGGTCGAACATTATTCTTTCTCCGCCTGATGCATCAGCCCCAGCATGTGGCCGAGCTTGCCGGCCTTGGTTGCCAGGTACTTGCTGTTATGGGGATTGAGACCAAATTCCAGCGGCAGGCGCTCGGTGACTCTCAGACCGTAACCTTCCAATGCCTTGACCTTGCGCGGGTTGTTGGTCAGCAGACGCAGGCTGGTAATACCCAGGTGCTCAAGCATTGGCTGGCAGATGCCGTAATCACGCTGGTCTGCACCAAAACCCAACAATTCGTTGGCTTCCACCGTATCGGCGCCCCCATCCTGTAGATGATAGGCCCTGATCTTGTTCATCAAGCCTATGCCACGACCTTCCTGACGCAGATACAGTAACGCGCCGCGGCCTTCTTCGGCGATTGCCTTGAGGGCGGCCTCCAGTTGGAACCCACAGTCGCAGCGCAGGCTGAACAATGCGTCGCCAGTGAGGCATTCAGAGTGCAGGCGACCCAGCACCGGCCTGCCGTCGGCTACATCGCCCATGGTCAATACCACATGTTCCTTGCCGGATTCCGGTTCGAGAAAGCCATGCATGGTGAAGGTGCCCCAGCGGGTGGGCAATTTGGATGACGCAACAAAGGTGACTGACACACCTGGCTCCTGTCCGGTTGCTGCAATAACGGGCCGCTATATTATCAGGAGAACGGCAATGCCGCGATGCATAGCGCTATGGCGAATGTGTCGACATGTCGCCGTAGAGCGCAGCGGTCAGTGCCGGCTTTCCAGAATCAGGGTTTCGCCGTTGTCGATCATGCGTATGCGGCTGAGATAACTGTTGCCCAGCAGCACCTCGATCGGAAAACTGCCTTCCAGAACGATCCCCTCGACATTGGTCAGCTCGATATCACCCACCTTCACTCGATCCAGCATGACCCGGTAAGCCTTTTCCTGCCCGCTCGCGGTATTGGCCATGATCGGCACCCCGGTCAGGCGGTAATCGATTCCCAGGCGCTGCGCCTGAAAGGAATTCATCGCCACGCTGGTGGCACCGGTATCAAGCATGAACTGGACGTTCTGACCATTGATCGAACCCACGGTACGAAAATGGCCGCCGGCGGTACGGCCGACGGTTACCTGCTTGCGCTCCACCGCGGCGAAACCGTCGCTGTAGTCGCGCTGCAGGGACAGCTGACGGGTCTGCCCGTTTATCCGCAAGGTGGCGGTACTGCTGTCTGCAGCCACCAGTTCAACGCCCTGCGGCCCAGGCTTGCCGACGCGCAGCATGTGCCGCTGGCCATCAATATTGACCACCGCTGCGCCGGAAAACAGGCCCACTACCCGTACCCGGGGCTCGGCGTCCGCCAGACCTGCAGCGAGACCCAGAGCCAGAACCAGACTCGCAATGACTTTCTTCCCTGGCATCACCATTCTCCTTGAGCTGTAATCAGATCAGTTGCTCGACCACCAGCAGAACCGCCAGTGCCATCAGTCCGGCGAGTATATCGTCCAGCATGATCCCCAGTCCGCCGTGCAGCTTGCGATCCACCCAACTGATGGGCCAGGGCTTGAGGATGTCGAAGAACCGAAAGAGTACGAAACCACCGATCAGCCACCACCAGCCCGGCGGCGCCAGCAGCATGGTCAGCCAGTAACCGACGAACTCGTCCCAGACAATGCCACTGTGATCGTGCACGCCAAGATCCTTCGCCGTACGCCCGCAAAGCCAGACGCCGACCAGGGTGCTGAGGACAAGCACGGCCAGATAGCCGGACAATGGCAAATGCTGCCACAACGGGACGAACGGAACCGATGCCAGCGTGCCCCAGGTGCCTGGTGCCCGACGTACGGCGCCGCTGCCAAAGCCAAACGCGAGAAAATGAACAGGATTGCGCCAGACTGATGCCGGCGCGTATTCAGACCGCTCAGACATTACCGCCTCCCTGGAAGTGCTGGAAACCGGAATGCACAACAACCTCTTCGAGCCCCTGCCCGTCGTCAAGCCAGATACCGCTCCCGGCCACCGCCTCACCGATCACCTTGACCCCGAAACCCAGGGATGACCACACGTCCAGGCAGCTTATACTGGCTACTGGCAGGGTGAACAACAGCACGTAGTCGTCACCACCGCCCAGCATCCACTCCCGTCGCTGCGCCTGCGGCCATGCATGCAGAGCTTCGGAACAGGGCAGATCGGCAACGCGGATATGCAACGCCACTCCACTGGCCTGGGCCAGATGGTTCGCGTCGGCAATCAGCCCGTCGGAAACGTCCAGGCCTGCGCTGGCGACCCCTGCGAGTTCGAGCCCGAGATCGCACTGTGCCAGCGGCCGCCAGAAACGCTGGAACAGGTAATCGCGCGCGGTGTCGCTGATATCGCCCGGAAGATGTTCGCCCAGCGCAACAGCCAGCCCGCCGGCACCATCACCCAGGGGGCCGCCGACGCACAGCAGATCACCGGCATGGGCGTCGCCGCGGCGCACCACATTGCGCGGTCGGACCTCACCGAAAACAGTTACGTTGATATTCAGCGGGCCACGCGTGGTATCGCCGCCGATCAGGCTGATGCGGTGATCGCGCGCGGCATCAGTGAGCCCCTCGGCAAAACTCTGCAGCCAGCTCTCATCCACTTCAGGCAGCGTTAGCGCCAGCGTGAAGCTCAGCGGCCTGGCGCCCATGGCCGCCAGATCGCTCACGGCCGCGGCAATGGCTCGATAGGCCAGATTGGCCGGGATGTAGTCATGCGGAAAGTGGGTGCCCAGCACGACGGTATCGGTGGATACCACCAGTTGCTTGCCGGCAGCCGGGGCGATCAGCGCGGCATCGTCGCCGATGCCCAGGGTGACATGCTCCGGACTGCCCGCACCCTCCAGCGCAACGCTGCGAAAATACCGGCCAATCAGTTCAAACTCACCCAGCGGCATGGCTGCGGCCTTTTACAGATGGCTTTCAGCGCCCCCTGCGGGACGCATTGACCTCGACACTGCGCAGGCGAGGAGCCAGCTTGTCGAGAATGCCATTGACGTATTTGTGACCATCGGTGGCGCCAAATATCTTGGCCAGTTCGATGCCCTCGTTGATCACTACCTTATAGGGCACGTCGATCCGATGCACAAGTTCATACACCCCCAGGCGCAGAATCGCCATCTCGACCGGATCCAGCTCCCGCACCGGCCGATCCAGCACTCCGCCCAGGTGCTCGTCGAGCTCGGTCAGATTGCGACCTACGCCAGTGAGCAACTCATGAAAATAGGCGCCGTCGACCTTGGCAAAATCATTGTCGGCACGATACTGGGCTTCAATATCGGACAGCGGCAGATCAGCCACCTGCCAGCCATAGAGCGCCTGGACCGCAAGACTGCGGGCCTTGCGCCGAGCCGATGCCTTGGGCCGGCCTGCACTGGCCGGCTGCTGGTCGGACTCGCTCACTTGGCCTCCAGCTGCTTGAACAGGCTGACCATTTCCACTGCAGACATCGCCGCCTCGGCACCCTTGTTACCCGCCTTGGTGCCGGAACGCTCGATGGCCTGCTCGATGCTGTCCACCGTCAGTACACCAAACGCAACCGGAATACCGTACTCCAGCGACAGACTGCCGATACCCTTGACGCATTCGCCGGCCACGTACTCGAAGTGCGGCGTACCGCCACGAATAACTGCGCCCAGCGTGATGATGGCGTCGAACTGTTTGGTGTCGGCGACCTTCTTTACCACCAGGGGAATTTCGAACGCGCCCGGAGCTCGTACAATTGTGATGTCCGCCTCTTTCACGCCGTGGCGCTTGAGCGCGTCAATCGCGCCGGACAGCAGGCTTTCCACCACAAAGCTGTTGAAGCGACCGACGACCAGGGCGTAACGGCCCTGTACGGATACGAAATCGCCTTCAATGGTACGTATAGCTGACATGTCATCTCTCTCTTAAAGAACCGGCTGCGCACCAGGCGCAGTCGTGGATCGTGTGCGTTTATTCGCAGGGCAGGTATTCTACTACTTCCAGGTCGAACCCGGATATGGCATTGAACTTCATCGGCTTGGACAGCAGACGCAT
>NZ_JBFGFI010000129.1:0-5151 GCF_041579695.1 Halopseudomonas sp. | reverse complement strand
CTGAAAGTCAAAATGGATTCCCGCGTACGCGGGAATGACGAGGGGATTTGAGGGCGCGGAGTCAGTACCCAACACCGCACTCTCCGATATCGTCATCCTCGCGAACGCGGGGATCCATTGTCGGGTTGGGGCCTAGCAAGGCTTCGAGGCAGGGACCTGGCAGTGCTGAAAGTCAAAATGGATTCCCGCGTACGCGGGAATGACGAGGGGATTTGAGGGCGCGGAGTCAGTACCCAACACCGCACTCTCCGATATCGTCATCCTCGCGAACGCGGGGATCCATTCTGACCTCCAGGATCAAGCTCCCTTTCTGCGATCACATCAATTGTTGCTCTTTGATCTCGGCTGTACCGCTACCAGGCAGTAACATAGCGCTTGAACCTACAAGCCAGCCAAAAGCCTATGAACCACACACCCGACCTCTTCGGACCGACACCCACCACCCGCGAACCCCTCGCCGACGGCGCCTGGCTGTTGCGCGGATTTGCTCTCGATCAAGCAGACCAGTTGCTTGATGCGATCCAGCGAGTGGCCGGCCAGGCAGCGTTCCGACACCAGATCACGCCGGGTGGCCATACCATGTCCGCGGCCATGAGCAGCTGTGGCGCCCTGGGTTGGGTAACCGATCGGCATGGCTACCGTTACAGCGATCGGGATCCCCTGACGGACCAGCCATGGCCGAAGATCCCCGACATATTACGGCAGTTGGCAGCCGAAGCCGCCGCGGCCGGCGGATACGAGAATTTCGAGCCGGATGCCTGCCTGATCAATCGCTATACAACCGGCGCAAAGATGGGCCTGCACCAGGACAAGGATGAGGAGGACATGGACGCGCCGATCGTTTCGGTTTCCTTGGGCGCACCTATTCGATTTCTGTTTGGCGGCTCGGCCCGGACTGACAAGGCTGCCGGGTGGAAGCTGGAGCATGGCGACGTGGTGGTCTGGGGTGGTCCGAGCCGGTTGTTCTTTCATGGGGTGGCACCGCTAGGCAAGCGGGCGGAGCATCCGGTCACCGGACCCGTGCGGTATAACCTGACGTTCCGGAAGGTGCGGATTTAAGGATGTGGCAACAAGGTCAAAATGGGTTCCCGCGTACGCGGGAATGACGGAGTTTTTTGGAGAGCGCGAGGTTTAATTACAGGACTCCATACTCCACCGCCAACGTCATCCTCGCGAACGCGGGGATCCATTTTGATTTTGAGAAAGCGGGTTTGAGCATTTTGTTTATGGGGTGCGCGGGAATGACAGCACACAACAAAAAACCCGAGCCTGCGCGAGCAGACCCGGGTTTTCTTTTAGCTTCCAGCTACAAGCTCATGATTTGCCGCTTGCCGCCTGAAGCCAGCTCTTACAGAACCTCAAACAACCCCGCAGCACCCTGACCACCACCAATACACATGGTGACAACCACGTACTTGGCGCCGCGGCGCTTGCCTTCGATCAGCGCGTGGCCGGTGAGGCGTGCGCCCGTTACGCCGTACGGGTGGCCGATGGAGATCGAGCCGCCGTTGACGTTGAGGTTTTCCATCGGGATGCCCAGCTTGTCGCGGCAGTAGACAACCTGCGAGGCGAAGGCTTCGTTGAGTTCCCACAGGCCGATGTCGTCCATGGTCAGGCCGTTGCGCTTGAGCAGCTGCGGAATGGCGTAGACCGGGCCGATGCCCATTTCGTCAGGCTCGCAACCGGCGACGCTGAAGCCACGGAAGATACCGATCGGCTCGACGTTTTGCTGCTCGGCGGCAGTGCTGTTCATGACGACGCATACAGAAGCGCCATCGGACAGCTGGCTGGCGTTACCGGCGGTGATGAAGTTCTCCGGGCCACGGACCGGCTGCAGGCCCTGGAGGCCTTCCAGCGTGGTGCCGGGACGGTTGCACTCATCCTTGACCAGGTTGACTTCTTTCTCGCTGACTTCGCCAGTTTCCTTGTCCTTGACCAGCATCTTGACCTTATAGGGCACGATCTCGTCATCGAACTTGCCGCTTTCCTGACCGGCTGCGGTGCGCTGCTGGCTGACCAGGGCGTACTCGTCCTGGGATTCGCGGCTGACGTTATAGCGAGAAGCTACGATGTCGGCAGTCTCGATCATCGACATGTACAGGTCGGGCTTGTTCTTCTTGATCCACTCGTTGGTGCCGTGGAACATGTTCAGCTTGTCGTTCTGGCACAGGCTGATGGACTCGACGCCGCCGGCAACGATCGCCGGAACCTTCTCGCTGACGACGCGCTGGGCGGCGATCGCGATGGACTGCAGACCGGAGCTGCAGAAACGGTTGATCGACATACCTGCAGTGGTGACCGGCAGGCCGGCGCGGATAGCAGCCAGGCGGGCCATGTTCTTGCCCTGTGCGCCTTCATGGAAGGTGGCGCCGAGGATGCAGTCTTCAACCAGCGAGGGATCGATACCCGCGCGTTTGACGGCGTGCTCGATAACGTAGCCGGCCATGTCGACACTGTGGGTGTTGTTCAGGGCACCGCGGTAGGATTTGCCCAGCGCGGTACGCGCGGTAGATACGATAACTGCGTCAGTCATGATGTAGCTCCTGTTTCAAAACCGTCAAAGAAGCCCGCCCGGAGTTGCCGAACGGACGTTACTGAATCAACTGCTTTCTGCTGGCTGCCTTGCGCCCCACTGCTCGAGCGTCAACCGGCTTTCCCGGTAGGGCTTGAGACCCATCCACAACAACACAATGGCCGCCGATGTCGCCACGCTGGCCACGATGAACAAAGAATACCGTATCGCCATGTCATCGCCAAAGACGTAGTCGGTTACCAGTGCCACCGCTGTCGGGCCGATACCCAGGCCGATCAGCGTGACGACAAACAGGTAGATCGCCGAGGCCTGCCCGCGCATCGCGTTGGGCATCACTTCCTGGATCGCCGCTGGTGCCACGCCAAAGGGCATTGCGATGGTGAACACGTTGAAAATCATCAACGCCCAGACCATGTTCAGGTCACCCAGCAGGAACACCACGTTGCAGGGCAGCGTGAGAATGGCCGCGAGCAGGCCCACACGCATGTTGGCATCCTTGTGACCCTTGCGGGACCAGTAGTCGGCCAGGCGGCCACCGAAGACGATGCCCAGCGAGCCGGCCACCGCGACGATGGTGCCGTAGTAAATACCGACTTCACCTGCGGTCAGGCCGTGGTTGCGGATGAAGAAGGTCGGAATCCAGGCCGAAGCGCCGTAGGAAGCAAACGACAGAAAGGCAAAACCGACGTTGTGGCAGATTACCGTCTTGCGAATGCTCAGAAGATAGGCACCCACGTCCTTGATCGGTACGCTGATGCCAGCGCCAATCCCCTTGCGCACCGGCTCCTTCAGCGCAAACAGGACAAAACAGAATGCGATACCGGCGCCGCCGATAATCAAAAAGATCATCTGCCAGGGCCGTACGGTGCCCAGAATCGGGAGGATCATGTCGCCCTGGTTGGAAGCAAAGGTAACCACAATGCCGCCGAGCAGAAACGCGATACCGGCTCCCAGGTAGATACCCATGGAATAGACGCTGATTGCCGTGGCGCGCTTCTCCGGCGGAAAGCTGTCTGCCAGCAACGAATAGGCAGCGGGCGACAGGGCCGCTTCACCGGCACCCACGCCGATGCGGAAAATCACGAAATGCCAGTACTGGTTGGCCAGGCCGCAGGCGGCGGTCATCAGGCTCCAGACGAACACACCGGCACCAATCAGTCCCTTGCGGCTCTTGTTGTCGGCGATACGACCCATCGGAATACCGCAGATTACATAGAAGATCGCGAACGAGAGGCCCATCAACAGGCTCATCTGGGTGTCGGAGATCGCCAGATCGCGGCGGATTGGCTCGACCAGCAGATTAAGGATCTGCCGATCGATGAAGGACAGGATGTAACACAGAAGCAGAATAAATACCGTCAACCAGGCGCGACCCGAGGTGGGATAAAGGCTATTGTTGTTGGGCACATTCACTCCGTACAAGCTAGAAACCGCGAAAAAAGAGATTATCAGGTTCGCAGAGCGAAAGTCGATTTCGTTTATGGCTATCATCAAGGGGGATGCGGCTCCATCAGTATCGGCTATCAGAGACCAACAACCACCTGGGACGACTTCATGACCACACCCGTTTCTCCGCTTGTGCTTGTCGGTGCCGGCCACGCCCATCTGGTGGCCATGCGTCGCTGGATAGACCGCGGCTACCACGCGCCGAAAGGCGCCATACTGATCAGCCCCACCCCTGAGGCCTGGTATTCCGGCATGATGCCGGGCCTGATCGCTGGTCGCTTCTCCGAAGAGCAATGTGCTATCGAACTGGCGCCGCTGTGCCGCGCTTGCGGGCTCGAATTGATCATCGGTGAGATTGTCCAGCTCGATGCCAAGCAACAGGTGCTGACCCTGGCAGGCGGACGAACACACGGCTATGAGCACCTTTCGCTGAACGTGGGATCGATTCCCCCGCAACCGAGAAATCCGGATTACAGTGTGGTAATGGTGCCGGCCAAACCTTTCGCGCCATTTGCCAACCAGTGGCAGGCATGGTGCAGAGAGTCCGGAGCAATGGAACTGGTCGTGTTGGGCGGCGGACCAGCCGCCTTCGAGCTGGTCCTGGCCTTGCACGAAAGCCTGCCCCAGGCGCAGCTTTCGCTGATATGCGGCAACGCCCTGCTGGAAGATCTCGCTCCCGAGACTGCGCGACAGGCGCGCAATCTTCTGATTGACCGCGGTATTGCGCTGCGCGAATCCACTCGAGTAGAAAGGGCCTCCGGCGGGTGGCTGATGAGCGAATCACATCGGATTCAGAAGGCCTGCGCGCTGGTGATTGCGACCGGGGCTGCCGCCCATCCGTGGCAGGGATGCTCGGGCCTCGATTGCGACGAATCAGGCTTCATCCGCATCAACCCGACACTGCAAAGCATCAGCCATCCGCAAGTACTGGCCAGCGGCGACTGTGCAGCGCTGACCGCCGCTCCCCGTTCGGGGGTCTATGCGGTGCGAGCCGGGGCGATCCTGGCCGAGAACATTCCGCGCTTGCTTGCCGGCCAATCCCTGCAGGAGTACCGTCCGCAGCAGCAAGCGCTGGTGCTGATGGCTACCGCAGACGGCGGCGCACTGCTGAGCTACGGCCGCTGGAGTGCGGGAGGACGCCTGCCGGGTATTTTGAAAGATCACCTCGACTT
>NZ_JBFGFI010000128.1:0-5193 GCF_041579695.1 Halopseudomonas sp. | reverse complement strand
GTACGCCGCAGAACACCTTTGCGAATCGGAAACCAGACCCTTAGCTGTTCTGCGCGCAGGATCACCGGTGCGTCGGCGTTCACCGCCACAGGATCACCCTTTGGGTCGGCTGCGATCAGACGCTGGGTATACTCATGCTGCGGGTCGGCGAAGAGTTTCGCGCATTCGTTTTCTTCGACGACACAACCCTGGTACATGACACATACCCGGTGGGCAATTCTGCGCACCAGGTTCAGGTCATGACTGATCAGCAGCAAGGCCATGCCGAGCTTTTGCTGCAACGACTTGAGCAGTTCCAGAATCTTCAGCTGGACGGTCACATCCAGCGCTGTTGTCGGCTCGTCGGCAATCAGCAGCTCGGGCTCGTTGGCCAGGGCCATCGCGATCATCACCCTTTGGCGCTGCCCGCCGGATAGCTCGTGGGGATAGGCGCCGAGGCGGCTGGCCGGGTCTGGAATCCCGACCAGGTCGAGCAGCTCGAGGGTTCGCGCACGGGCAGCAGCCTTGTCCAGGCCCTTGTGCAGTACCAGAACTTCGTTGATTTGCCGCTCCACGCTGTGCAACGGGTTGAGCGAGCTCATCGGTTCCTGGAAGATCATCGAAATGCGATTGCCGCGTACCTGGCGCAAACGCTTCTCGCTGGCCTGCAGCAGGTCCTCACCCTTGTACAGGATCCGACCGCTGGGATGATGTGCCTGGGGGTAGGGGAGCAGGCGCAGGATCGAATGCGCCGTGACCGATTTGCCGGAGCCGCTTTCGCCTACCAGCGCCAGGGTTTCACCGGGACGGATATCAAAACTGACATCGCGCACGGCCATGACCTCCTCATGCTCGCTGGCAAATGCCACGCTGAGGTTTTCGATCCGAATCAATGGCTGGTCTGACATGTCATTTCCTGGGGTCGAAGGCATCGCGCAGAGCCTCGCCGATGAACACCAGCAGGCTGAGCATCAGTGACAGCACCACGAAGGCGGTTATGCCCAGCCAGGGTGCCTGCAGGTTGGCCTTGCCCTGGGCAATCAGTTCGCCCAGTGAAGGTGAGCCGGCAGGCAGGCCGAAGCCGAGAAAGTCCAGCGAGGTCAGGGTGATGACCCCGCCGGTGAGGATGAACGGGAAGAAGGTCAGTGTGGCGACCATCGCGTTGGGCAGAATATGCCGGAACATGATGATGCGGTTGTTGGCGCCCAGCGCCCGGGCGGCGCGCACATATTCCAGGTTGCGCCCGCGCAGGAACTCGGCGCGCACCACATCGACCAGCGCCATCCAGGAAAACAGCAGCATGATGCCCAGCAGCCACCAGAAATTTGGCTGCACGAAGCTGGCAAGAATGATCAGCAGGTAGAGCACTGGCAGTCCCGACCAGACCTCGATGAAGCGTTGGCCGAACAGGTCGATGCGCCCGCCGTAGAAACCCTGAATAGCGCCGATAATCACGCCGATGATCGAGCTGAGAATGGTCAGCGTCAGCGCGAAAAGCACGGAAATGCGGAAGCCGTAGATCACCCGTGCAGCGACGTCGCGGGCCTGATCGTCGGTGCCCAGCCAGTTTTCGCCGGAAGGAGGGGCAGGGGCCGGTACCTGCAGGTCGTAGTTGATGGTGTCGTAGCTGAAAGGGATCGGTGGCCAGAGCATCCAGCCGCCGCCTTCCTCCTCGATGAGGTTGCGGATATAGGGACTGCGGAAGTCCGCTGTAATCGGAAACTCGCCGCCGAATTCGGTCTCGGCGTAACGGCTGACCACCGGAAAGTACAGTTCGTCCTGGTAACTGACCAGCAGGGGCTTGTCGTTGGCGACAATCTCCGCGCCCAGACTGAGGACGAAAAGGACCATAAAGATGTGCAGTGACCACCAACCCCGGCGATTGGCCTTGAACAGACCAAACCGGCGACGGTTGAGTGGAGAGAGAGTGAGTCCGAAAGCCATGCTCAACCCTCCCTGCTTTCAAAGTCGATGCGCGGGTCGACCAGGGTATAGGTGATGTCGCCGATCAGTTTCACCACCAGGCCCAGCAGGGTGAAGATATAGAGCGTACCGAACATCACCGGATAGTCGCGGTTGATTGCCGCCTCGAAGCCCAGCAGCCCGAGGCCGTCGAGGGAGAAGATCACCTCGATCAGCAACGCGCCGGTAAAGAACACGCTGATCAGCGCCGAGGGAAAGCCGGCAATGATCAGTAGCATCGCATTGCGAAACACGTGACCGTAGAGCACTCGGCCCGCGGACAGACCCTTGGCCTTGGCGGTAACCACATACTGCTTACCAATCTCATCCAGAAAGCAGTTCTTGGTCAGCATGGTCAGGGTCGCGAAACTGCCGATCACCATTGCGGTAATCGGCATCACCAGATGCCAGGCGTAATCCTTGATCTTGGCCCAGGTGCTGAGATCCTCCCAGTTATTGGACGTCAGGCCACGTAGCGGGAACCAGTCGAAATAGCTGCCACCGGCAAATACCACAATCAGCATGATGGCCAGCAGGAACCCCGGAATGGCATAACCAACGATAATCAGTGAGCTGGTCCATATATCGAAGGTAGAGCCGTGCCGCACCGCCTTGCGGATGCCCAGGGGTATCGAGATCAAGTAAGTGATCAGCGTGGTCCAAAGCCCCAGCGAGATAGACACGGGCATCTTCTCGATGATCAGATCGATCACGCTGGCATCGCGGAAGAAGCTGTCGCCAAAATCGAAAGTCATATAGCCCTTGATCATCAGCCAGAAGCGTTCGGGCGCCGGCTTGTCGAAGCCGTACATGCGTTCGATCTCGGCGATGATGTCGGGATCCAGGCCCTGTGCGCCGCGGTAGGTGCTGCCGCTGGCGACTTCGCCCTGCATGCTGCCAGAGATGCGGCTGGTGGCTCCCTCGAACCCCTCCAGGTTGGCAATCATCTGCTCGACTGGGCCTCCGGGAGCCGCCTGGATGATCAGGAAGTTGATCAGCAGGATGCCGAACAGGGTCGGAATGATCAGCAACAGGCGGCGGACGATGTAAGCCAGCATGCTCAGTCTTCCTTGACGGTGACGGGGGCGGGCTTGCCTTTAAGCGCTGCGGCTTTGTCGGGGTCTATCCACCAGGTATAGAGGCCGAGATCGTAACGCGGTGAGAGTTGGGGCCTGCTGAACTTGTCCCAGTGGGCGACGCGGTAAACGTTGGTATGAAAGTTGGGTACCACGTAGTGTCCGGCCAGCAGCACCCGGTCCAGGGCGCGGGTGTGAGTGATCAGGGACTCGCGCGAGTCGGCCCTGATCAGTCCTTCGACCAGCGCATCGACGGCCGGATCCTGCAGGCCCATCAGGTTGCGACTGCCCGGATTGTCCGCGCTGGATGAATGCCAGTAGTCGAGCTGCTCGTTACCCGGCGAGTTCGACTGGCCGTAGCCGCTCACAACCATATCGAAGTCCCGCGAGCGCAGCCGGTTGATGTACTGCGATACATCTACACGTCGCAGGGTCAGATCGATGCCCAGTGAGGCAAGGTTGCGTTTGTAGGGCAGCAGCACCCGCTCGAAATCGGCCTGTGCTATAAGAAACTCGAAGCTCAGGTGTTCGCCCTGCTCGTTGACCAGACGGTCGTCGACAATTTCCCAGCCAGCCTCTTTTAGCAATGCGTAGGCTTCGCGCATCTGTTCGCGGATAATGCCACTGCCATCGGTTTTTGGTGGGCTGTAGGCCTCGCCGAAGGTGTCGGCGGGCAGGTGCTCGCGCCACGGCTGTAGCAGAGTCAGCTCGTCCGGGCCGGGCAAGCCGCTGGCGCCGAGTTCGGAGTTGTCGAAATAACTGTCAGTGCGCGTATAGGCGTTGTGGAAGAGAGCCGAGTTGGACCATTCGAAGTCGAACAGCAGGCTGATTGCCTGACGAACACGACGGTCCTCGAAAAGCGGTCGGCGCAGGTTGAATATAAATCCCTGCATGCCCTGCACATTGAGATTGGGAATCTCTTCCTTGATGATCGCACCTTCGCGCAGGGCTGGACTGTCATAACCGGTGGCCCAGTTCTTTGCGCTGACCTCCTGGTTCAGGTCGAACTGGCCGGCCTTGAACGCTTCCAGTGCAACGCCGGTATCACGGTAGTAGTCGACAATGACGCGGTCATAGTTATAGAAGCCGCGCTGAACCGGAAGGTCCTCGGCCCAGTGGTCGGCCACGCGCTCATAGGTGATGTTGCGCCCGCCGCTGACGTCAGTGATCCGATAGGGCCCACTGCCCAGTGGCGGCTCGAGCGTGGTCTTGCCAAAGTCGCGTTCGGCCCAGTAGTGCTCCGGCAGTACCGGGAGCTGACCGAGTACCAGCGGCAGCTCGCGATTCTCGCCATTATGGAAACGAAAAATGACGCTGTGCTTTCCTTCCGCCGCTACTTCTTTTACCCCGGCGTAGTAGGCCTTGTAGAACGGAGCTCCCTGCTCGACCAGTGTGTTGAAGGTGAATACAACATCCGCGGCGGTGATGGGTTCGCCATCATTGAAGCGCGCCTCGG
Source organism: Halopseudomonas sp. (assembly GCF_041579695.1). Classification (GTDB taxonomy): domain Bacteria; phylum Pseudomonadota; class Gammaproteobacteria; order Pseudomonadales; family Pseudomonadaceae; genus Halopseudomonas. The sequence continues at coordinate 720 of NZ_JBFGFI010000128.1, read as the reverse complement.
GGCGCAGGTGAAACCGCACCCAGGTGTTGTCTTCTGCGCGCTCGATTCGCTCGGCGACCAGGCCGTATTCGGTAAAAGGCTCATCCAGCGCGTGAAAGGTCAGTGTGCTGTAGATCAGACCCAGCTGATCGGCGCTGGCGCCGCGGCTGATGAACCCATTGAGTGAGTCAAAGCTGCCGAAACCGGACAACCTCTGGGTGCCGCTCTTGGGCGCTTCGGGATTCACATAGGCAAAATGGCTGAAATCTTCCGGATAGGCCGGGGGCTCGCCATACAATGTCATTGCGTGGTCACCGGGCGTCGCGGCAAAAGTCAGCGAAGTGAAGACGAGCAGCGTGCATGCACAAACTAGTTTGATTGGTGAAGGCATCAGATAACCTTGTTGTTCTATTGCGAGTCCGTGTCCATCCACCAGCTGCGGATAGCAAGCGAATAGGGCGGAGTCTCGGGCGATTTCAGCCAGGCACGATGGGCTATGCGATGGTAGTCAATATACCAGTTAGGAATTATATAGTGTTCCCAAAGTAGCACACGATCCAGCGCCCTGGCGGCGGCGATCTGCTGGTCCCGGTTGCTGGCAGCGAGCAGATTTTCAATCAGCTCGTCCACCACCGGATTGTCGATGCCGGCATAGTTTCGGCTGCCTTTTACATTGCGCTGGCTGGAATGAAAGTACCCATGCTGCTCCAGACCGGGTGACAATCCCTGGGGCAATGTAGC
>NZ_JBFGFI010000127.1:0-5262 GCF_041579695.1 Halopseudomonas sp. | reverse complement strand
GCTCAAGCTAACGATAAGCCAGCGCTTGGTCGATTCGTTCGCCGCATGCATAGCGCGGTATCGCAGATGGATGTTACTGGTCGCGTGACAGCCCAGCTGAATCCGCTTCAGCAATTGCTTATTATGAACAATCCGTTACTGGAACCGGGAGACCATTTACGCTATCCGTTACGGCCTCAACATGTGCGAGTAAGCGGCGCCCTGGTTGAGGATTGCTTGCTAGAGCACGTTCCCGGAATGCAGCTGGAGGATTACCTGGGACAATGTCCGAAGGACTCTATTGCTGATCCCAGCTATGCGTATGTCATTCAGCCCGACGGTACATCAGACCAGTACGGCGTCGCCTATTGGAATCAGCAATCAGTGAATGTAGCTGTAGGCGCCATCATCTATGTGCCGGTGCGAGAAAACATGCTGGCCCCCACTACCTCGGAGTTTAATCAGGATATGGCAAGGATGCTGGCTACCCAGTACCGTCTGGGAGGCCGTTTTGGCGAATAATATTGCGAAGCGTCATTACGCCAGTCTGTGTCTGTCGATCATTGCGGGCATAAGCCTGCCTGTAATGGCAGACACAGAGCGATACCGGACCACGCAGCATGATTTTGGCGGTGTCGGCCTCCTGCAAACACCCACTGCGCGGATGGCACCTGAGGGTACATTCAGCTTCAACGCCAATAGGACCTCGCCTTACAGTAGGTACAGCATTTCCGTGCAGCCAGTGCCCTGGCTCGAAGGAACATTGCGGTATATTGCAGTTACCAACCGGCGCTACAGTAACGTTGAAGAGTTCAGCGGGGACCAGAGCTTTAAGGACAAGGCGTTTGATGCCAAATTCCGCCTGGTGAAAGAAAGCTACTGGCTGCCGGAGCTTTCATTAGGCTTTCGCGACCTGGCGGGTACTGGCCTTTTTTCCAGTGAATTTCTGGTGGCGAACAAACGGTTCTATGATCTGGATTTCAGCATTGGTGTTGCCTGGGGTTACATCGGCAACCGGAGCGATTTTGCGAATCCTTTCAGCGTACTCGGTGATGATTATGACTCTCGAGACGCCGGCACGGTGGGTACTGGTGGGGATTTCAGTATCGAAAATTACTTCCGCGGGGACCCCAGTCTCTTTGGTGGCGTGGAATACCAAACGCCTTGGGATCCGTTACGATTCAAGATTGAGCTGGACGGCAACGATTATAAGTCCGAGCCGCTCAATAACCCTCAAGACCAGGACTCCCCGATAAACCTGGGGTTTGTCTACAAAATGTCCAACAGTGTTGATCTCTCCGCTGGTTGGCAGCGCGGCAACACCGCCACCATCGGCATCACCCTGCACACGAATCTGAAAACCGATCCGTTACCTTCCAAATTGCTGGACCCCGCTCCAGAGTCTCGCCGGCCTATGCCTACGGGTGTCAGTGCGCGCTCGATCGATTGGGCAAATGTAAGTAATCGTTTGCGCGAGAATGCGGGTTTTGCAGTCGAGAAAATTGAAGTAAAGGACCGCGAGCTAATTGTTATTGGTGAACAGAAAACATTCCGAGATGAAGCTCAGGGCCTCGGTAGAGCCAGTCGTATTCTCGACAACAGCACCGGTGAAGGCACGTATGACTGGTACACACTGGTCAATACCCGCCAAGGCATGAGGATTTCGGAAACCAGTATCGATCCAGAGCGCTTGCGAGACCTTGAGCAGAATCGGATCGATGAAAGAGGCATGCGCCGTTCAACAGTTTTGGCCAAACCAAGTGTTGTAGACGCTGACTTGCTGCACACAGAGCCGCTCAATACATTCAACTACGGTCTGTCTCTGGGTTACAACCAGAACATTGGCGGGCCAGACGGGTTTATCCTTTACCAGTTCCTGGCGCGAGCACGTGCAGAGTATCGCTTCAACCGTAACCAATGGCTGAACGGTAGTGTTGCGGCCAATCTGATTAATAATTTTGAAAAATTCAGGGTGACTGGTCCAAGCGAGCTTCCACGGGTGCGAACAAATATCCGCGAGTATTTGACCAGCTCTGACGTGATTCTGGAAAATCTGCAATACACGCATACCAAGCGGCTGGATCAAGACCTCTACGCCATGGGTTACGCGGGCCTGCTGGAAAGCATGTTTGGCGGCATTGGTGGTGAGGTTTTGTATCGACCGCACGGGGATGACTGGGCGCTTGGTGTGGATATGAACTGGGTGCGTCAACGCGGGTTCAAGCAGGACTTCAGTTTCCGGGACTATTCTACTTTTACCGGACACATGACGGCCTACCTGCAAACAGGTTTCTATGATGTGTTAGCAAAAGCCAGCGCCGGGCGCTACCTGGCAGGCGATCTGGGCGGTACCCTGGATCTTTCGCGCCGGTTCAAGAATGGCATCACCTTGGGTGCGTGGGCGACTCGTACAAACGTATCCGCTGAAGAATTCGGCGAGGGCAGCTTCGACAAGGGCATTTACTTCACGTTCCCGTTCGATGCCTTCTTCGCTCGCTCCAGCACCTCACAAGGAACCTTGACCTGGAATCCGCTGACACGGGACGGCGGGGCTCGGTTGAGCCGATTCTATCAACTGTATGATCTGACCAACGCCTCTGATACGAATCGCTTCAATGCCGGATTCAGCAGCCTGAGAGACTGATCATGCTGAACGCTCAACCGCACAGGCCGGGCGCGCGCCAAGCTATGTGGATAACGCTTATGCGCCAATGGGCACGCTATCGCCTTGTGTTCAAGGTCATGTTCTTCGTGGTACTGGGGTTCGGCATCTATCTGGGCATGACCCCGACTCCACCGACCGCCCTGCCTGGCTGGAATGCCTATTTCTACCACGCCGGCGGCCTCTTCGTTTGCACCATCCTCAACTTCCTCGCGTTCCCCAGGTGGTACCGGTGGGTGCGCGGGCTGTTGATGTTCATGGTGGGTGTAGCTGTGGAATACGTGCAGAGCTTTCACCCGACCCGGTCGACTGACATTACCGATATCTACGCCAATACGGCTGGGGTGTTGCTGGGGTTGGTGTTGATCTGGGTGTTTGAGGTTTGGCGTAAATCCCGTCAACCCGGTAGGAGCACCCGCCTGTTGGAGCGCCCGCCAACTCCCTAGATACGCTTCCCTGCGGGAGCGTCCGCCCGCGACATACAATCCCCTTAGCGCTTCAGCGACCCGCCAGGAACGCATCTACCGTTTTTTTAGTGCCTGAGCCACCGTCACAGGAGGCTGACAGCTGTATGACATGACTGGGGTGGCAGACATGAGCCGGTTTAATGATGGGTTTGATAGTTTGAGGGAGTAAATCGACACAACCTGAGTGCAGGCAGCGGGCGTTACGTCCGCTGCGGACCAATCACTGATCAGCAGACAGAGTCATTTGCTCATAAAGCAGGTCGACGATACCGTTTGAGGGCTCATATCACTGAACGGTGGTCAACAGCGTTTGCCACATCAACGCAAAATTCTCGTCGCGAACAGCCTGCCGGAGGGTGTCCAGCATCGGTCGCAACGGAGCCCAGGGAATGAACACCTCATTTGCGCGGAGAATCTTTTCGTGTGAGGTGGTCTCGGGGTTATCACGAATCAGCAGCTCTTCAAATAACTTCTCTCCCGGGCGGAGACCGGTAAACGTGATACCTATGTCACCGTTGATATTGAGTTCGTCAGACGGCTAATCCGATTTATCTATCGGGCTACCTCCAGCGTTATGCCCGCCAGCCCAGAACCTTCTTTAGGCAGTATCGGCCTGACATAGTCCACTCAACAACTCCGAAAGCGGGCTTGCTGAGCGAGCAGCTCTAGCCTTGATGACTATAGCCGAGCTTGGCATATTATGGCAGTTTTAGGCCGATCAACGCTTACCCCGTTCAACGATTGGTGGGCGGGTAATAGATCGACCTACTGATACTGAGCGGAATGCTCTTTCGTCAACATCATGCTTTTTGGGATGCAGCAGATAGGCACATTTACAGGGCTCTGGTCACGGCGGGGCAGATTCTAACCATCGTGTCACGGTGACACAAGGATAGACAGGCCACGATACGACTTAAATATAGCGGGCATATCCGGATGACCACCCAGGAGATATGCACCGTCATACGGTTCCTTCGCATGGTTACATGACGCTGTAGCGCGCATGATACAAAGCGGCCCGGCGGCTCGGCGGCCCGACAAGACTTATTCCCCCTATTCAACGCATAATCGATCTCAAAGGTCTGCGCAGAGCGAAAATTGATACTCACCTGTTGGAACATTCACGGTATGTGCACCTTGAGGTTATGGCTGCGTTCTGTGGCTTTTGCCTCCAGCAGCGCAGCCAACGCGGACTTGGCGACGCCATCGACCGCTCCGTGGTGGTGAATTTGTGGATAGATTTGGAACATGGGGTCGGCAGCTCCTTTGCCTTGCAGAGGTGTTTAAACTAGCCGATTGCGCAGTTGCGTGCACTGACAGGGTACACAAATTGAGCAACGGGTACTTTTCTGGTGCCAGCACTCGGATTCGTTAAAGCTTCAGGTTATGATTCGCCGCCATGAAAATACTCGGACTTTACCACCAGATTAGCCGTGACCTATGTGGGTGAGTGCTTTGCGCCGCTGGGTGCAGCTACGCCCCGTGTTCAAAGTGCTATTTTTTACGGTACTGATACTGGCGTTATATCTGGGCCTGCGACCCTCGCCTACACCTGTCGCCCACAGCTTGATGAGCAACCTGTATCATGCCGGCGGGCTGTTTGCCCTGATGATGCTGAGTTATTTGAGCTTTCCGCGCTGGTATTGGTGGGCGCGGGGGCTATTGATATTCGCCCTTGGCGCGGGCATCGAATATGTGCAGTCGTTTCACCCCATGCGGGTGGCTGACTGGTTTGATCTGGTCTACAACGGCATTGGCGTGGTGAGCGGCTGGCTGGTTATCTTCCTGCTGCAATGGCGTGATAAGCGCATCTCGCGGCGGTAATCAGGGGAAGATGGGTCCCCGCGCTAGCGAGGATGACATCTTAGTGGCCACGCCCGCTCAGCTACGCTTCTTCGGTGGCGCCAAGCCATCTGAGGTTGTCACTACCTGACCCTGCGGCGTAGCGGGTTTGCGTTTGGCTGCGGGTTTGCCGGTCTTGGGGCGTTTCTTGCCATCTTTTTTCTTGTCGTCTTTCTTTTTCTTGGCGCCCACCGGCTTGCCGGAGGCTTTGGTCTTCTTCGGGCCCTTGTAGCTGCCAACCAGTTCCTTGATGGTGCGGCGTTCGAACTGGCGGCGCAGGTAGCGCTCGATGCTGCACATCAGGTTCCATTC
>NZ_JBFGFI010000126.1:0-5276 GCF_041579695.1 Halopseudomonas sp. | reverse complement strand
TGGCGCCGGCCTCGTGCTCCTTGATAGCGCCAATGATCTGTTCTTCGGTGTATCGCGTCTTCTTCATATCGAGATCTCCATCGTGCTAGGTTAGCTGGAAATCTCATCGAGTTTATGGTGCGGAATTTGGGGGAAAGGTCAGAGCAGTATGTTCGCGATCAAGTTCCTCACAAAATAGTAGGAGCCAGACTATGACAGCCCACGCAAAGATTGATAAGGCGTTTCCAACCATCCTCTTGCCAACACTTGGCGACAAAGAAATCATGCTTGGTCGCCCACCACAAGGGCAGTGGCAGATGCTGGTGATCTACCGCGGCTTGCATTGCCCGATCTGTAAGAAGTACCTAAGCCAACTGAACGAGATGAAAGCGGATTTTGACAAGATGAATGTCCAGATCGTCGCTGCTTCCACTGATCCACGAGAAAAAGCGCAAGAATTTGCCAGCAATCTGGGCCTGGATTTCGAGGTTGCCTACGATCTTGATATCGAGCAGGCCAGAGCTCTGGGTCTGTACATTTCGACGTCCCTGGATAGCGCCGAAACGGATTGGCCCTTTGCCGAGCCGGGGCTGTTTTTCCTTCGCCCGGACGGAGGTCTGCATTTCGCGGAGGTTTCCAGTGCGCCCTTCTGTCGTCCGGATCTGGAGATGATAAAAATGGGTATAGGGGTTATTCAGGAGAAGAACTACCCGCCACGCGGTTTGGGTTGAGGGGCAGAGCTCAAGCTCGCTTCACCTTCCCGTTTGCCATTGAATTTCCAGCATGCTGACCAGATCTTCGGCCAGCATCTGGACATGCTCTGCTGGCACATCACGTTGAGCAAAGGAGCGCAGACCCATTACCTGGGTCTGAAGCAATCTCGCCATACGTCCGCAATCAAGGGCCTGACAGACCTCCCCGCGCCGCTTGGCATCTTCCAGCACCTCAGCGAACTTGTTCTCGATCAAACGGAAAATGCCGTTGATCTTGGTTTGAAGCGGAGTCTGCTCATCATTGAGCTCAAGTAGCGTCTTGACCAGCATGCAGGCGCGAGCGGGTGGGCTGCTATCGCAGGAGGTGCTTGTAGCGAGTTGCCTGAGGTAGCTTTTGAGACCTTCGGTAATCGAAGTGTATCGGCCGAGGTGCTCATCCATCTCCTGAAACATTGCGCCCAGGTACCGGTCCAGCGCTTCCGAGAAAAGCCCATCCTTGCTCCCAAAAGCGGCATACAGGCTGCCGGGTCGCATATCCAGCGCCTGTTCAATCTGCTTCATCGAGGCGCCGGAGTAACCCTGTTTCCAGAAGAGGGTGACAGCTTGCTGAAGCGCTGTGTCACGATCATATTTCACCATTCTCGGCATGGTATTGGGGATCTCCGCGCTGGTGATTCGATTTCAGTACCCCATCTTAACTTGATGAATGATCTGGTTCGAGTTAACTTGCACTGGTATTTGAGCGATCATTCAAAAAATGGAGAAGTGCCATGAGCGAATTCAAATTGCACGATCAGACGTCCGCGCCGGAAGGCTCTAAACCGTTGTTGGAGAGTTCGGCCAAGGCCTTCGGCATGATTCCCGGGTTGCACGCGGTGATGGCCGAAGCGCCTGCAGTGTTGGAGGGTTACCAGCAGCTACATCGCCTAGTCATGGAAAGCAGCTTCGACAACGAAGAAAAAACCGTGCTCTGGCAGAGCATCAATGTCGAGCATGCTTGCCATTATTGCGTTCCCGCCCATACCGGAATTGCCAAGTCGATGAAGGTGTCGGATGAAGTGACCGACGCCTTGCGCAACGAGCAGCCTCTGCCAAACCAACGGCTGGAAGCCCTCAGGACTTTCGTCCTGCAGATGGTGCGCAAGCGCGGTGAGGTCAGCGAGCAGGACCTAAAGGCCTTCTATGAGGCCGGCTTCAGCCGCCAGCAGGTGCTTGAGGTGGTTCTTGGAGTATCGCAGAAGGTCATGAGCAACTATATCAATCATATTGCGCAGACACCGATAGATGAGCCATTCCGCAAGTTCGCCTGGACCAAAGCCAAGTGAGGGCAAAGCAATGAAAGTATGGTCGTTGCTGTTGCTGAGGGTATCCCTCGGCTGGCTTCTGGTGGTGTGGGGGGCTGACAAGATCTTCAACACCGCCCACGGTATCGCCGTGGCCGAAAAGTTCTATTTCGGTTTCCTTGCCTCGGACATGGTTTTGCCAATCGGAGGGGCATTGCAGGTGTTGGTTGGTTTGGCTGTGGTGATCGGCGTTCTCCGCCGCTGGGTTTACCCGATCCAATTGCTGCTTAACGCGGCGTCACTCTTCGCGGTGGCAGGTTCGGTAATAGATCCGTGGGGCTGGTTTCTGGAAGGCTCCAACGCGCTGTTCTATCCCTCTCTGATCATATTCGCCGGCAGTGTCCTGTTGATTGCTTTCAAGGATGAAGACGCGCTGTGCCTGGACGCCAAAATGCAGCGGCGCTCAGCGGTTTAGGAATGCTCCCTGGAGGCTTCATGAAGCAACGCCCATCGGTAGTAGTGTTTGATGTGATCGAGACGCTTTTTCCACTCGAACCCATCAGAGCAAAACTGCAAGATGCCGGGCTACCCGGTCATGCACTGGAAATATGGTTTGCCCAGCTGTTACGCAACGCCTTTGCGTTAAACGCCACGGACAGTTACAGCCCTTTCAAGGAGATTGCTCTGGATGCGCTTGAGGCTGTCGCCAGAGCAAACGGGGCAACGCTGACCGAGCAGCAGCGCGCGGAAATAATCGGCACCTTTGCCCAGCTAGAGGCCTGCAACGATGTGGCTCCCGGGATGCAACGCCTGGCTGAAAAGGGAGTGAGGATGGTCGCTCTCACCAATGGCAGCCAGGAGGTTACCAGCAAGCTTCTTGCTCGAGCCGGGGTCGACGGCCTCATGGAACATGTTATTTCGGTTGACGAGGTGCGATTGTGGAAGCCGCGTAAGGAGGTCTACTTACACTGTGCTCAGCGCTGCGGCGTCGAACCCTCCAAAATAACGCTGGTCGCCTGCCACGGCTGGGATATACATGGCGCGAAAAATGCGGGGTTGGGTACCGCATTTTTGCGCCGACCCGGCAAGACGTTCCCGGCTATCATGGATGCGCCCGACTACGATGCCGAACATCTGGATGCTTTAATAAACGAATTGCTCGCTGGTGGGGTGTAGTCATCAAGCACACAAGGCAGAATTTGTGGAGACTCGAGCCGAGCGGCTAACAGCTAGAAATAACGCCCTTCCTGCTTGAGAGCAGCAACGACCGAGGCAATATCCTCGGGTTGGGCGGGCATCGGCAGCTGTGTCAGTACCGCAGAGGTCAACGAAAGCTGCTTGATGTAGCGTCGACAATGGCGACACATGCTAATGTGCATCATAACCGCCATACGGGAGTTGAACGTCAAATTCTGGTCGATTATATCCGAGCCCAGCTCCGACATCTGGTGACAACTCAGCATGTGCCTTCCTCCTCAAAATGATCCAGCATGGCGTGCATCGCCTGTCTTGCTCGGTGCAGTAATACGCGAATGTTGCCTTCACTCAGTCCCAACTCGGCAGCGATTTCCTCGAAACCCATTCCACCCATTTCCCTGAGCATGACCACCCCGCGTTGCGCTTCCGGGAGCCTATGCAGGTGTTTGTTGATGCATTCCTGCAATTCGGCTTCGGTAAGCAGTGCATCGGGAGTCTCGTGGTGCCAGGTGTGCGGTGGCGCCTGCCAGCCGCCAGTTTTCTTGAACCTGTTCGCGATGGGTGATTCACCATCTGCCTCCGCGGAGTCCAGCGAGACCTCTCGATGATGCTTGCGTAGCAACCCTTTGGCTTCGTTCAGCGCGATCCGAGCAAGCCAGGTCCTGAATTGACTGCGTCCCTCAAAACTGTCAATCGCGCCCAGAGCCTTTATCCAGGTGTTCTGAACCACGTCGTGTGCAAGATCCTCACCTACCAGCGGCCGCACCATCATCATCAGAAAGCCCTGATGAAGACGAACCGCCCTTTCGGCGGCGCCGGGTTTTTGCGCTCGGAGGTCCTCTAGTAAAACTGATTCGTCGGTCATAGGCTCAAGCGTGTTTCACGATGGTCGGATGAATTGAGATCCTATTTGTTACAGGTCTCAGTCAATGCAAAGGAATGTAACAACATGGTTGGTGCTGCGTAAGCGTGAAGGAGTCAGCTTCCAGGCGCGGGGCTGAAGGCATTTTCGCAACTTCTTTTTCCATCATGGAACGTTACCATGCGGCCCATCCTGTTTCACCCAGATTGTAACTTCAGCCGTTTCAGCTGCCCTGCGTCGTGTCTGCACGCAATCGCTGTCCCGGTTTGCCGAAGGACTAGATGATCCTTTCCTCCATAGACCAAACACATGCCCCGACTGGCGCCAGTCGTTTCTATCGCATTGCCGGGGCTTAATTTCAGGAGTCTCGTCATGTCACTTAACGAAAAACAAGAAGCACTTTGCCGGGAACATCAGTTCGACTTCTCTGGTCTTTCTGCAGTTTTCTTCAACTGTACCCTAAATCCCACCGGCACCTTTTCTCATACCGAGGCGCTCTTGAGTGTCTCCCAAGCAATCATGGATACGAACGGTGTTCATACCGAAATGATCAGGCAGGTGGATTACGATCTCGCTCCTGGCGTTTATCCCGACATGACAGAGCATGGATTTGATCGTGATGATTGGTCCGGGCTGTGCCGTAAAGTCCCTGGCGCTGACATCCTGGTAATTGCGACGCCTATCTGGTTGGGTGAAGAGAGCTCGATATGCCGGCGGATATTGGAGCGCTTGTACAGCGAGTCGGGTAAATTCAACCATAAGGGTCAGTATCTTTATTACGGTCGAGCGGGCGGCTGCGTGGTGACCGGGAACGAGGATGGTGCCAAACATTGCGCAATATTGCGTTCATGTCATGGAATCTGATGCATCTGGCTCAGATGTTGAAAAACAACAACGGCATTCCCGCGCACGCTAATCAGCCAAGCGAGTGGAAAGCGGGCTGCAGATTCGATAACCCCAATCCGGACTACAGGTGAGCGGCCCCCCCTTCGGCGCTCTGTGCTCGCATAACATCACTCAAAAAGAACAGCCACGGCTTATTACTTGAGGCTACCCACGCAGCACACACTGGGCTAAAGTAACAGATTCCGCCGGACAGGTTCTAAGACTCAGTTTACCCATGCCTAGGGGGCTCCATGCACGAATCGGTCAAAGACTATTACGGTAAGGTGCTGCAGAGCAGTGCCGATTTGAAGACATCCGCCTGTTGTGATGTATCCAGCATGCCGGGTTGGCTCAAGC
>NZ_JBFGFI010000125.1:0-5294 GCF_041579695.1 Halopseudomonas sp. | reverse complement strand
GGTGGAGGCTTTGTGTCCGGGAGTGCGGCCGAAGCTGTAGTCGAGGCCGGTGATCACGCCAACGGTAATTATGCGGCAGCGGTGCTGGTGGATGACTGGTTCAGCGGCTATCGTAGCGTGCCGATCGATGCCGGGAACGTGATAATGCGTGCCAGTAATGAAGTCAACTTCTTTGCCGGCACTGACTCGACCACGGTGTCTGCGGTTGGCGGGTCAGGTGCAGTTTCGGATGTCGAGGTCGACACGAACGTCAAGGTGGTGTTGGGTAAGAATGTCAGCCTGAATGCGCTGGACATTGATATTGCGGCACTCAACCAGGCAAGACAGATTCAAACGCCCTGGGATGCCAGCTACACCACCAGCGTGTATGGCGCAGGTGGCGGCGGTGCAAACGGTACAGCCGCTCTCTCCACTCAGGACATCAAGAATCTGCGCGCGGCGGTAGAGGTTGGCGAGAACGCCGTGCTGCGAATCTCCGATCTGGCCTGGATGTACGACGGCTATCGCAATGGTATTACCCTGGATGCCGGCACCGAGTTCTTTGTCTATGACAAGGCAGTGATCGAAGTGGGTGGCGCCTTGCAGGGCGCTGGTGCGGAGTCGGATGTCGATGTGCTGGCGCGGAACCAGGTGACCCTGGCTGACGGTGTGGCGCTGCGCAATGCCTGGGGCAAGATAGGTCTGGGTACCTATTCACGGGGCAGTGCGTCGGCTGAAGCCGATGTCAGCGTCTGGGCCGTGGCTGGCGTCGCCGGCGGCGTGTCGGATGTGCATATCGATGTCGCCAACAGCGTCACGCTGGGCAACAACATTGTGATTGATGCCTACGATCAGATCAGCGTGTTTGCCGGTCGTGGTTCCGATGGTCTGAATCAGAACCAGCTGGTTGCCGACGCCCGCAGCAATATCTACAACTGGACAGCGGTGCCGATCCCTGCCGGTAATGAAGCCGAAGGCGATATCGTTCTGAGCAACAATGTAACCTTCGGCGACAGCTTTGTGATCGGTAGCGATGGTCATGTGGCTATCGGCGCGATTGAGGGCGCACTCGCCGCCAGAGGGACCGGTGTCGAGAAGAATCCCTACCTTGAACTGTTCAGCACGGAAAACACATTCGGCTCCAGCAACAAGGCTGTTAACAACGTTCTCAACTTTGCGGGCAGCGGCAGTGTTACCGCAGGTCAGTACGCCTATCAGTCAGTGAGTATCAATCAGGCTGGTGGTATTACCCGGCAGCTCTATCGCTACGGCTCAGCCGAGCAACAGGCAACCAAGTACTCCTCGCGCGCCGAACTGCAGGTCTATATTGACGATCTGAATGCGCAAATTGCCGAGCTGCAAGCCTGGAACACCACTGAGGTAGTGACCGATGGCACTACGCTCGGTGATGGCAACGGCGCGGCGACCGGCTCCAGCACGGGCACAGACAGCACGGGCGTGACCAGTGTTGGCAGCAATCCCTATGCGAACGAGATCAACGAACTGCAGACCCAGGTGGTGCTGTTGTCGGCTATTGTCAACGACCTCTCACCGCAGGAAAACTTCGCTATCAAGGTGGCCGATGTTCGGGCTTCGGCGGGTAATGTCAGCCTGACAGCGGGCTCCATCAACATGGCAGCCGGTGTGACGCCTACCTTTACTGCCAAGGGCAACGCGAACATCACGATCGACAATCTGTCTGATCGTCACCTGATGCTGGCGAATCTGGAGATAGCCAACCAGACCGGAGGCAATGTATTCGTCAACGGAGGCGCCAATCTGGGCAGTGCCTTTATCGATGAGCAAGCGGGCAGTCGATCGGGGATATACGTCAATCACGCCCCCACTGGGGCGAACTTCAAGAGCGCCGACGTTATCGTCAACGGCGATCTCACAAACCTGCTGTCCAGCGTGAATATTGCGGTGGCCGAAGGCGACCTGATTCAGCAGGCGCTGATTCAGGCAAACGCGGTCAACCTGAATGTGGACAACGGCAGCCTGCTGCTGAATAACCCGAACCTTGAACAAACCTATGGACGAGACCCGGATTCGCTCGTCAATTATACCCGTCAGTGGAAGCCCGCCAGTGCCACGGACTTCGTACAGTTTTATCTGAACGACAAATATTCCACCGCGATTACAGCTACGGGAGCTACGGCATTCAATGACTGGTTTGTCGGTCGCGCCTTGAGCATCGGCGGCGTCCAGAACCCCTACTACCAGTCGTCGCCCTACGGCTACGATGAGATGAACATCTATTTCAACTGGGGCTTCAGCGATGCTGCGGAATATAACGGGGCCAACTCGGTTGTGTTCCTCATGGCTACCAACGACAGCTCCCGCGGTGGCCAGTTCTGGAAGTTCCAGCCGGTGCTTGATTACCAGAACAAGCTGACCAAAACCGCAAGCTACGCTCAGGTAAAAAGCCAGCTGGGCTCGACCGGCACCTCGATTATCTCCAACAAGGTCATCATCAATGCCAAGCGTCTGGACATCAATGGCGCTATCGTGGTGGGTACTGACAACAGCTGGTCGGTCGATGTGGGTGCGGGGTTCGATAGCAAGATCCAGCAGTTTGTTCAGGATGCCGGCCTGTCCGCAGGCGACAGCATCAACCTGACAGCCGGAGAAACCAAAACCCTCCGCGTGCGCAATCCGGATTATCAGCCCTATCCCTGGCTGGCGAATTACAGCCCGGCCTATTATCAAATCAAGACCTATACGTTCGATATCGCCAACACGGCGGGCACCTCGGATATCAAGCTGAAGTACGACGTTGGCTCAGGCACTCTGGGGATCGACGACGTGCCGGTCAGCGGTGGTGGGTATGTGGCCATCCGGGCGGCTATCTCCTCGACCGGGGCGGACGGCAAGATCATCGTCAAGGACGGTCTGGGCCAGATCGACATCAACAACGACTCCAATACCCAGCTCAATATTGGCCGGTTGAGTGCCGGGGATGACGCCACAGGTGTTATTCGCATCACTGACCTGAACAAGTCGAGCACGGTGTCACAATGGTATATCCACAACCCTGGCAATCAGATCAGCCAGTATCAGACCGATGCCTGGGCGGTATCGCACCTTGACCCTGAATCGTCAGTGTTCCAGGGCAACTTCGGCGGAACCGGCACTACCTCGAGCGTAAGCTACAACCCGCTCGCCGGGCAGCTGTTCTACATACGTGAGGGGGCAACGGTCGGGCGATCCTATACGCGGCCGGCAGACGGCTACCTGTCGAAGTACCCGACCACGGTCGGCGACTGGGTATACACCACCGACTGGAATACCGAGGCCAGCTACTTTACCAGTTGTGCTCTAAAACCCGAGGCCTGCTCCGGCGGGGTCGCTGCGCAATATCTGAAGCAGACCTACGACTATGGTAGCCAGTCGCTCACCGGTTTTGGCTGGAATATCAGCTACAGCGCCTACTACGGCACCGGACTGACCAATGCTGACCCCTATGTACGCATACCAACCCGAATGGATATGGATGCCCATACCTACGTCAAGGCGGATCACTCGATCCTCTTTCAATTCAACGGCGTGGCAGAGGGTAATATTGCCGTCGACTCCCGGGCCCCGATTCAACTGACCGGCAATGTCTACAATCCAAGCGGTACCAGCAGCATCGTGACCGATGCCGATTTCACAGCATCCAGTGCGTCATCGATCACCTCTGGCATTACCCGTATTCAGGCCAACGGGGATATCGGCAGCAGCGGAAATTCGTTGGCGATCACCACCAACGAGCTCTCCCTGCAGTCGGATAATGGCTCAGTGAATTTCAATGCTACGGCCATGGGCTCGTCTTTGGTCATCGATACCCTGTCGGCCAGGTACGGCATCGTAGGTAGCGCGGACAGAAGCATTGTTGGCAAGGATAGCAATACGCTGATCTCGGCCAACACCATCGATCTCACCAGCCTGTCAGGCAGTATCGGTAGCCTGGGGGCCTTGGGTGATCCGGCAACCTACAACTTCGTCAATATCGCCTCTACCGGAGCGGTCTCTCTGCGTGCGGCTAACGATATTGTGATTTCCCAGGCAACCGGTGATCTGCAGGTTGAGCGCATCGAGGCCAATGACAACGTTGTTCTTCGAATGGGTAATGGCAGCCTGACCAACGCGCTTGGTCAGCAACAGAAGTCGGAGCAGGAATTGGCCTATGAAGCCTCGGTATGGGATTCCCTGAACCTGCTCAACGGCACTGCCGGCGAACGTGCCGTGACGGCCTATGAAAATCAATTCAACAGCAAGTACCACACGTACTGGATGCTAAAGCAGCGCCTGGCTGACGCCAGTGACAGTGGCTTTGCGATTGATGCGGTTTATCTGGATGCGATGAAAATCCGTTACAACACCTCAGACGTCACCCAGCTGACAGCTCGGGTGAAGGCTGAGTACCAGGCACTGGATGCCTGGTTCGTTGATCAGGTTGCCACGCCGGACACTTATGCCAATGTGGCCGATGCAATTGGTCAGGAACAAAAAGGCACCCTGGTTGGTTACGACTATGGCTCCCTGTTGACCAGCGCTTACGATGACAGCTTCCGGCTGGAGATTGATGCTGCCAGCAACTGGTACGCGAGGATGGTCGAAGGCTCGACCTGGAAGCAGAGCCAGCTGGATATCAGTATTTCCGCTGCTGCCCTGAGTGCCGATGCGGCGGGACAGTTGACCGATCGTGAGGCCAATATCGTTTCTTCGAATATTCATTTGCTGGCCAACAGCGGGAGCGTTGGCAAGAACCTGGCCGATGTGGTTTTCAGTGTGCCGCGTGACAATACGGCAACCATCACCAATGAACAGAAATCTGCGTTGCTTTCGGCAGGGCCGGGGGATATTTCCACTGTCGTTACCGACAGCGAGGTTACCCTGACGGTCAAGCAGGTTGATCCGGTCAAGGTCGACACCTCCGGCGCGCTGAATGTGGCCGCCCGTGATTCCATCTTTATCGAATCGGCCTCCTCATTGACGGTCGGTGAGATTGCCTCAGCCACTGACGATATCCGCCTGATCGTGGATGGCGCGATAGCGGCGCAATCCGGGGTGACCAATCTCAAGGCGCATGATTTGTATCTGGCCAACACCCAGGGTGATATCGGCTCGGCGGCTCAAGCCCTGAACGTGCAGCTGTCGGGCGCCCTGCGTCAGGCCGGTGCAGCCGGTGATCTCTACCTCCGGCACAGTGGCGGAAACTTGCGGGTTGGCTCCGTGGGTGCAGGCGGCATTTTGTCGTTGTCGAACGATCAGGATATCCTCGGCTACGATGCCAACCACTTCCTGCAGGGTTCTGGCATCGCGCTGGATGT
>NZ_JBFGFI010000124.1:0-5404 GCF_041579695.1 Halopseudomonas sp. | reverse complement strand
GCGCTTGGTAGCATCTGCCGCAATAAAATTGAGAAAAATGGAACTTTTTATGGTCGCTGTGTCGCTCGAAAGCTTTGTTGTTCGTCACCCGGATCTGGTCTTTGCGCATATGGGCGATGAGGTGGTGATGATGAGCCAGGACCAAGGTGATTACCTCGGCTTGAATGCGGTGGCCTCGGTTATCTGGGAGATGGCTGAAGCGCCGCAGCAAGTGGGGGTGATCTGCAGCGAGTTGCAGCAGCGTTTCGACGTCAGCCCTGAGCAGTGCGAGCGCGATGTGCTGGTTTTCATGCAGCAGATGCTCGACAAAGAGCTTGTTCAGCTCACCAACACCTGATGTTCAAACCCCTGCGTACCTTTGTGCGGCTGCCATTGCGGGAGCAGCTTTGGTTTGTGCTGCTGTTGCCGCTGAGTGGGTTGGTGCGCGCAATGATTCTGGCGGTGCCTTTTTCGCGCTATGCGTGGTTGCTGGGAGAGCGCAGGGGCAATGACCAGTTGCTGTTGCTGGCAGATCCGCAATCGGAGCAGCTGGGCTGGCGTATTGGCCGGATTATCGAACAGGTGGCGCGTTTTACTCCCTGGGACAGCAAGTGCCTGGTGCAAGCCATTCTGGCCCGGGGGATGTGTCGCTACTATCGCCTTCCTTACGTTTTACACCTGGGCGTGACCCGCAACCAGGATAAAGGTAATCCGCTGAAAGCCCATGCCTGGGTGATCGTCGGCCGCTGGGTGATCGTCGGCCGCGAGGGGCACAAGGCGTTTACCATCGTCTCCACCTATGTGACGCCGCGGCTCCTGCCGGCCACGGGGCAGGCCAGTGCCTGACCTGGGGCGCCTCTGGCGTGTATTGAAGGGGCGGGTGCTGCTGCGCAAGGTGCCGCATACGCTGTTCAGTTGGCGGTTCTTGTTGCCCTGTGACGGCGCCATGGGTCTGCATCGCAGGGTCTTTCTGGGGGCGTGGCCTGAATTACCCAGGCTGCTGTATGCCGGCATTGTGCTTTACAGCATGGTTGTATGGTTCGGTTATCAGGGCTGGGCGCAGTTGATTCGTGCTTACCGGCACGCGGCTGCCCCTACAGCGGAACAGCAGGGTATCGGCAAGTTCAGGCAGGGCCGGCAATTGCTGGTGGCGGTTGGCAGGGGTATACCGCCACAGCGTTACTATGGAATGCAGCTTTACCGCGTAGATCTGGCGCAGTGGTGGGAGTTCGTTTTTGACCATGAGCTGCCGCACTGGCATAGCGTGTTGCAGGGCCAGCCCGCGACTGCGCTTACTCGTAGACTGTTGGTGGATAAGGTTTTTTTTGCTGAGTACCTTCAGGATAGGGGGCTTGAGTCAGTGCCGACGCGGCTGACGATCAAGGCCGGAGAGGGAGTGCCATGGAGCGGACTGTTTCGACAGCGTGATGTGTTTTGCAAGCCCGTTTCGGCATCCCGTGCGGAGGGTTGTTTCGCACTGCGTTTCGACGCTGCCGAGAGGCAGTACGTGCTGCAGACTGGCGAAGCGCTGACGTGTGACGAAAACCGGATTCGGGAGTTGATCGAACAGAGCCTGCAACAGCGCGACTACCTGGTGCAGCCCTTGTTGCGTAATGAGGCAGAACTCGAAGCGCAATTGGTTCGCGCCACGGGGATGGAGTCCGAGCGCATATCGACCCTGCGCATCATTACCAGTAGCGGGCCCGGAGGGATCAGTCTGCGTCTGGCCAATCTGGAGCGCAGCGCGGCGGACTACCGGCGCTGGAAGATGTATGCGGTGGACCTGGATCGTGGCGAAGTGGATGTTGAAGGGGAACGCGTGGTTTTGCCCGGATGGTCTGAGATCATTCAGTTGGTGCGAGAGGCACATGCTCTGTGTGCTGATCAGCTGACAGTCGGGTGGGATGTGGTCATGACCGATGAGGGGCCGCGGGTGCTGGAGGGGAATGTGAACTGGGGGGTGCAGGCGCACCAATTACCGCCCAGGCTTGCGTTATTGGCAGGCCCGACGCGGGCGGTTTATGGGCTTGGGAAATAGAATATGCCAACGGAGGGAACAGCTTTGCACCATTACCAGTTATTTGGCTTGCGGGTGGCCAGTGAGTTACCGCTGACGAACCTGGAGGCCGGCCGGACGCCTGCAGCTGCTTTCGCGGATGCGGATGTCGTGATCACCCAGGGGGCCATACCTACTGGAGGGTTTGAGGCGATGCAATGGTCCGGCGCGTACTGCCAGGCTGCACCTGGCATGGTGTGGTTGCATGTGCCGGACGTGGCGCATTTTCTGGTCGAGCAGGGCAACCGTATTGTGGTGATGCCCTCTTCGGGGGTGGATCAGCAAACCCTGGAGTTGTATCTGCTGGGTAATGTGTTCGGCGCACTGCTGCACCAGCGGGGCTACCTTGTGCTGCATGGCAACGTATTGGTGCGTGACGGGCGCGCAATTGCCATTTGTGGCCATTCGGGTGCAGGCAAGTCGACACTTTCCGCCGCGTTGCTGTCGTTCTCCGGTTATTCGCTGGTATCTGACGATTTGTGCGTGCTGGACACTGACGGGCAGGTTCATCCGGGCTACCCGGAGCTGAAACTGTGGCGCGATGTAGTGACGGTACTGGAGCTGCCTATCGGCGATATGCAGCCCGTGCGGGCGCAACTGGAAAAATACAGTTGGTCGCTCCCTGACCGTTTTAAGGCAGAGCCGGTCAGGCTGGACGCTATCTATGTGCTGGGATCGGATAATCGCGCTGAAGAGCCGTCACTGGAAACGGTGCAGGGCATGGCCAAGCTGACACCGCTCAAGGCACAGATTTACCGCCGCCATTTGATCGAGCCGCTGGGTCTGAGCAAGCAGCATTTTCTGCTGACCGGCAAGATTTTGGGGCAGGTTGCGCTGGTACGCGTCGAGCGGCAGCTGGATCGGCCTAATTCAGGCTCGCTTCGGTTATTGGCCGAGCGCGTTGCCGAGGATGCTCTGGCGCGGGGGCTGAACAGATGAGCGAACAGATTTTCTGGCTGGCGTCCTATCCCAAATCCGGTAATACCTGGACCCGTTCTTTTATCAAGGCGGTGCTGGGTATCGAGGAAGACCCCGAGAGCGATATCGACATCAACCACCTGGCCACCGGCCAGATTGCCAGTTCCCGGGAGTGGGTAAGTGCCGGGTTGGGTTTTGATATCAGTGAGCTGAGTCACGATGAGGTCGATAATCTGCGGCCGGCTGCCTACCGCTTTCTCAATAGCCGCATGCAGGAGCCGGGTTACCACAAGGTGCATGACGCGTTCACGCTGACACCGAAAGGCGAGCCGCTGTTTCCGCATGAGGCAACGCGGGGCGCGCTGTACATCGTGCGTAACCCGTTGGACGTAGCCGTCTCATTCGCCAACCATATGAACAGTTCAATCGACAAGAGCCTGAAGCGGATGGGGCAGGCGGACTTCAGCCTGTGTGGGCAGGACCGTTGCCAGGCCAACCAGTTGCGGCAATGGCTGTTCAGCTGGTCCGAGCATGTGCGCAGCTGGCAGCAGAGCGGTTTGCCGGTGAAATTGGTGCGTTACGAAGACATGCGACAGGAACCGCTAACGACCTTTACCGGTATCGCCGAGTTTCTGGGGCTACCCAGCGACGCACAGCAGGTATCGGCGGCCCTGAAGCTATGTGATTTTGAGCGGTTGAAGGAAAAGGAACAAACCTCTGGCTTCCGCGAAAAGCCTGCACGCGCCAACAGTTTCTTTCGCAAGGGCATGGTGGGGGACTGGAAGGGCACCCTGACTGAAGAGCAGGTGGCCGCAATAATCAGTGACCATCGTTCCATGATGATCAAGTTGGGGTACGAGGTTGATTTTTAGTCTGCGTTATCACCACTATCTGGCATGAGATTTGGATGTGTTTTTATCCGTGCTGTTTCGCCCCGCACTGCACTGAACTCTTTTGTCAGAACGTTCTCTTAGGTTCAGGACATTGGATTTAGCATATAGGAGATTACGTGAAGGTCACCAAAGCTGTATTACCTGTTGCCGGTCTCGGCACCCGCTTTCTCCCCGCCAGCAAGGCGATTCCCAAGGAAATGGTCACCGTTGTCGACAAGCCGGTGATCCAGTATGTGGTCGAAGAGGCGCTGGCCGCCGGTATCCACGAGATCGTACTGGTAACCCATTCCAGCAAGAAGGCGATAGAAGATCACTTTGATACCAATTACGAGCTTGAGGCTGAGCTGGAGCGCCGCGGCAAGGATGCACTGTTACAAGTGCTGCGCGATACCGCACCAGCCAACCTCAAGGTCACTGCCGTGCGCCAGGGCACCGCGCTGGGCCTGGGACACGCTATCTATTGCGCCCGCCCTATTGTGGGTAACGAGCCTTTTGCAGTGATGTTGCCTGATGTGCTTGTGGAGGAGTCAGAGGGCCAGAGCGATCTGGGCTTGATGACCAAACGTTTTGAAGAGACTGGCCGGGCGCAGATCATGGTTGAGTCGGTACCCTATGAGCTGGTGCACCAATATGGTGTGGTTGATCTGGACGGTGCTCAGTTGCAGCCCGGTGAATCACGTCTCATGACCCAGGTAGTAGAAAAGCCCCCCCGCAACGAAGCCCCCTCCAATCAGGCGATTGTTGGCCGCTATGTGCTGCCGGCACGCATTTTTGATTTGCTGGCTGATACCCGGCCGGGCGCAGGCGGCGAAATACAGCTAACGGATGCGATTGCCCAACTGATAGGACACGAGGGCGCCGATGCCTACCGGTTGCTGGCCCGTTCCTACGACTGCGGCAGCAAGATCGGTTATCTGGAGGCAACACTGGCCTATGCATTGCGTCATCCGCAACTGGCCAGCGAGTTCCGCGCGCTGCTGGCACGGTACACATAAGGGAGTCGGCTCATGTATCTCGATGTCTACGGCGATACTTTGGGGGCCATTGTCAGTGCCGCTGCGCTGGCATCCAGCGGTAACCAGGTCCAGCTGCATCTCTTTGATGAGCGGATGGCCGCGCGCCTGGGCGAAGGTAGGTGCCCTTATCGTGAACCGGGCTTACCTGAATTGCTCACCGAACAGATAAACGCGGGTAGGCTCCATCTCACCACTATGGATCAACCCCCGAGCGAGCAGAGTGCGGTGCTCTGGCTGGCGCTCAGTCCCAATCTGCTGGATGAGGCCCATGCCATTCTGCGCGGCTTGCCGACGCAGCCCCAACGCGAGTGGCTGGTAGTCAATCAATCGACTTTTCCGGTGGGCAGTACCGAGGCCCTGCAGGCCAGTCTGGAGACCGTTGAAGTCGGCAGTTCGGCTTCCGGCGTAGTGGTCAGCCTGCCGGATCTGTTGACTGAGGGCGCTGCTCTGCAGGGTTTCATGCGGGCAGATCACTGGTTGCTGGGTACCAATGTGCCTTGGGCGCAACGGCTGGTGTATGAGCTGCTGCGACCGTTCAATCG
>NZ_JBFGFI010000123.1:0-5665 GCF_041579695.1 Halopseudomonas sp. | reverse complement strand
GTACCTACCAAGGTATCGGGATAGGCCCACTTCTCACCATTCACTTCACTGGACCAGACGCTCTGGCCCAGGTATTCCAGGTTTACCTGGTGGCAAATGCCGGTGCCCGGGGGCACCACGCGGAAGTTGTCGAATGCCTTCTGACCCCAGCGCAGGAACTCGTAGCGCTCGCCATTGCGCTGCATTTCCATTTCGACGTTCTCCTCGAACGCCTCCGGATCACCGAAGTTATCCACCATCACCGAATGGTCGATCACCAGGTCTACCGGCGACAGCGGATTGATGCGCTGCGGATCGCCGCCAGCGCGTGCCACCGCATCGCGCATCGCGGCCAGGTCGACCACCGCGGGCACACCGGTAAAATCCTGCATCAGCACCCGCGCAGGGCGATACTGGATCTCGCGATCGGAGCTGCGGTTTTTCAGCCAGTCAGCCACCGCATGAATATCATCGGGCGTCACGGTCACGCCATCCTCATGGCGCAGCAGGTTCTCCAGCAACACCTTCAACGACACCGGCAACCGGGTCAGATCCCCCAGCTGCTCCGCCGCCTTGGGCAGCGAATGATAATGGTAGGCGGTGTCGCCCACCTGAAGGGTATCGCGGGTATTCAGACTGTTACCCGAGCTCTTGGCTTCAGACATTACATGACCTCCGTTGAGCGCGCAGGCAGATCGCCTGCGGCTATTTTGCTATGCTCTCACCCTAGATGGCTGACGAACGGTACGCAAACGTTCTTAAAGAAAGCGTCGCCAGCGCCGATAGTTGTTCACTTGCTTTAAGCATAGCCAATATCCGCCCGCCCGGGGCCCCAGCTCGTTTCAGGACATTCCCAACCCATGCGCAATAACCAACCGATCACCCAGCGGGAAAAATCTTTCAGTGCCGACCATAAGCTGATCTCGACCACTGACCTCAAGGGCAAGATCACCTACTGCAACGGTGCCTTCGTCGCAGTCAGCGGTTTCGAGCATGCCGAGCTGATCGGCAGCCCGCACAATATGGTGCGTCATCCGGACACCCCGGCAGCCGTTTTCGCGCACATGTGGGCCGATCTGGCCGCTGGCAGGAGCTGGATGGGCATCGTCAAGAACCGCTGCAAGAATGGCGACCACTACTGGGTCAACGCCTTCGTCACCCCCATCTGGGAAAACGGCAAGGCGGTTGGCTACGAGTCCGTGCGGGTAAAGACCACGGCCAACCAGGTACAGCGCGCCGAAGCACTCTATCGCCGACTGAACAGCGGCAAGAGCGCCACCACCCAGGACTGGGGCGGTATTACTGCGGATGTGCTGCCGGTCGTCGCCATCGCCGGTGCCGCCGGAGCCGCAGGCCTGCTGTTCGGCAGCTGGGGTGTTATCACCGCTACCGTGCTCGCGGTACCCGCCGGCTTTGCCCTGCGCGCCTGGTATGACCAGCACCTGCAGCACATTCTCAAGGTTGCTGACAACAGCATTACCGATCCACTGCTGGCCACCATGTACACCCCGTATAAAGGCGTGCTCGGCCAGCTGGAGATGGCCCTGCACAGCCAACAGGCGCGCCTGCAGACCTGTCTGACCCGGGTTCTGGATAACGCCACGCATCTGGGTATCCAGGCGCGTGAAGCCAGCCAACTGGCACACAAGAGCCATGATGGCATCAACCAGCAACGCTCGGAAACCGACATGGTGGCCACCGCAATCAACGAGATGGCCTCAGCTACCCAGGAAGTATCCGGCAATGCCCAGCGCACCGCCGAGGCCACGCGTGATGCCAACCGCCTGGCGGTGCTCGGCAAATCGGTCGCCGCCAAGACCCGGGAAGCCATCGAGATACTCTCCGAGTCGGTCAGCTCCGCCGCCAGCGTTTCCGCGCAACTGGCCGACGACACCCAGGAGATCGGCAAGGTTGTAGACGTGATCAAGGGCATCGCCGACCAGACCAACCTGCTCGCGCTGAACGCCGCCATCGAAGCCGCACGGGCCGGTGAACAGGGGCGCGGTTTTGCTGTGGTCGCCGATGAAGTCCGCGCACTGGCCAGCCGCACCGCCGACTCCACCGAGCAGATCCACAAGCTGATCGAAAACCTGCAGACCGCAGCAAAACGCGCGGTCGACGCGATGCGCGCCGGCCATGAACAGGCCGATCACGGCGTGGCCCAGGTCATCGAGGCAGACGAAGCACTCGATGGCATCCGGGACGCCATCGAACGCATCAACGACATGACCGACCAGATCGCCAGCGCCGCGGAGGAACAAAGCGCGGTGGCCGAGGAGATCAACCGCAACGTCACCAACATCGCCAGACTGTCTGACAGCAACGCCACCCAGGCCGAGCGCAGCGCCAACCTGAGTAACGAGCTGAGCCACACTGCCGAAGGCCAGACCGCCCTGGTCGAGCGTTTCAGCAAGCGCTGAGCATTAATGGCACCGCCAGCGCTGCCATAAGCGCCCGGCGGTGATAAACTCCCTATATTGCATTCATATCAAGGGAAGACACCATGTGCGGAATCGTCGGCGCAATCGCTCAGCGCAATATCACCCCCATCCTGCTGGAAGGTCTGCGTCGGCTCGAATACCGCGGCTATGATTCTGCCGGGGTGGCGGTACTCACCGACGACGAGCACAACAATGCCGACGGTATCCTGCGGGTACGTGCGGTAGGCAAGGTGATCGAGCTGGAAAACGCCCTTGAGGCGACCCCTGCCGCCGGCCACCTGGGGATCGCCCACACCCGCTGGGCGACCCACGGCAAGCCCGCCGAACGCAACGCACATCCGCACATCTCCGGCAGCCTGGCGGTGGTGCACAATGGCATCATTGAAAACCATGGCCCGCTGCGCAAGAAGCTCATCGGACTCGGCTACGAATTTGTCTCGGAAACCGATACCGAAGTCGTAGCCCACCTGATCGCGCATTACTACGCTGAAAGCCAGGACCTGCTCGGCGCCTTCCGCACCGCCCTGAGTGAACTGCACGGCGCCTATGCGCTGGCGTTGATCCACCAGGACGAGCCGCACCAGCTGTATTGCGCCCGCATGGGCAGCCCACTGGTAATCGGCGAAGGCAGCGAAGAGCATTACATCGCGTCCGACCCCCTGGCGCTGCTGCAGGTCACCGACCGCTTCCGCTACCTGGAAGAAGGCGACCATGCCCGCCTGAACAACAACACCTGCGAAATTTGGGATCGCGACAACAAAAGCGTCAATCGCGAGCTAAAGCGTTATGAACACGCTGCCTTCAGCATGGAAAAAGGCGAATATCGCCATTACATGCTCAAGGAGATCTACGAGCAGCCCCAGGCCATCCGCGACACGCTGAGCGGAATCGTCGCCGACGACCACGTACTCACCGCCGTGCTCGGGCCAGATGCCGAAGAGCGGTTGGGGGATATCGAGAACATCCATATCGTCGCCTGCGGGACCAGCTATCACGCCGGCCTCGTCGCCCGTTACTGGATCGAGGGTCAGGCCGGCATGCCCTGCACCGTCGAGGTCGCCAGCGAATACCGTTACCGCACCGTCGTCGTGCCGAAAAACACACTGCTGATCACCATCTCCCAGTCCGGCGAAACCGCCGACACCCTGGCCGCACTGCGCTTCGCCAAGGACCAGGGCTATCTGGCCACACTCGCGATCTGCAACGTCGCCGGCAGCTCGCTGGTACGCGAAGCCGACTGGCGCCTGCTGACCCACGCTGGCCCAGAGATCGGCGTCGCCTCCACCAAGGCCTTCACCACCCAGCTGGTAGCCCTGTTGTGGCTCACCACCGCCCTGGCCCAGGTACGCGGCAAGAATGCAGACGTGATCGCCAATAACGTTAAGGCACTCAAGCAACTGCCCGAAATCATCGAGCAGGCACTAACCCTGGACACCCGCATAACCACCCTGGCTGAGCGCTTCGCCAGCAAGGATCATGCTCTTTTCCTCGGACGCGGCACGCATTATCCGATCGCAATGGAAGGCGCACTCAAACTCAAGGAAATCTCTTACATCCACGCCGAAGCCTACGCCGCTGGCGAACTCAAGCACGGCCCGCTCGCCCTGGTGGACGAAAACATGCCGGTGGTCAGCGTCGCACCCGGAGACAGCCTGCTGGAAAAGCTCAAGTCCAACCTGGAAGAAGTCCGCGCCCGCGGCGGCCAGCTGATTACCTTCGCCTGCGAAACCATCGACCAGAGCGAAGAAAGCAACCACGAAATCATCAGCCTGCCCTGGGTAGAAGACTGCATTTCACCGATCCTCTACACCATCCCGTTGCAGCTGCTCAGCTACCACGTGGCACTGGTCAAGGGCACGGACGTGGACAAGCCGCGGAACCTGGCGAAATCGGTGACCGTGGAGTGAGGCGGTAAGGTTCACACCAAACCCGCCCACATAAGGCTCAAACCCGTTTTTTCAAAACAAAAATGGATCCCCGCCTTCGCGAGGATGACGTTGGTCCCACACCCCGTCATTCCCGCACATTCCCGTCATTCCCACCCATCCCCGTCATTCCCATCCCACCCCTTCATTCCCGCCCTATCCACGTCATTCCCGCCCCACCCCGTCATTCCCGCGAAGGCGGGAATCCATTTTGACCTTGGTTTTGACCTTGGTTTTCGCCACCTCCCCCGATACCACGCATAATCTTTGCTAAGGTCACTAGATCAGCTCCATTACTAGGAGGCCGACGATGATGCAGGATCCCACAAGCCGCAGCCCCGGCAGCATCCCCGAAACCATGGCAGCGATGCTGCTTACCGGCCATGGCGGCGTCGACAAGCTGGTTTACCGGCAGGATATCCCCACGCCCAGGCCCGGTCCTGGTGAGGTGCTGGTGCGCATCACCGCCACGGCGAAGAACAACACCGACCGCAAGGCCCGCGAGGGGCTTTATCCGACAAAGCACAAGGGCGAGACCGTTTCCTTTCAGATCGGTGGCTCACCGACGCTGACCTTTCCGCGCATCCAGGGGGCGGACATAGCCGGGCGCGTCGTCGCGGTCGGGGATGGTGTGGATTCCAGCCGGATCGGTGAGCGCGGGCTGCTCGACTTCAACCTCTATCCCGACGACCGCCGCGATATCAACCTGATGCCCGACTACTACGGCCACGGCGCCGACGGCGGCTATGCCGAGTACATCGCCGTACCCTCCAACCAGTTTCATTACATCGACAACCCCGAACTGGATGACGCCGAGCTCGCCGCAATGGGCATGTGCTCCTACCAGACCGCCCTGCATATGCTTACCTCCGCCAACATACAGTCAGGCGAGCGAGTACTGGTCACAGGAGCCAGCGGCGGCGTAGGTACGGCGCTGATTCAGCTGTGCCGGATCATCGGCGCTGTGCCCTATGCATTGAGCCAGAAAGATAAAGCCGATGCATTGATCGAGCTGGGAGCCGAGGCGGTTCTCGACCGCTCCGACATGCACGACTTACCCACGCGGGTACGCGCGCTCACCGACGGCCAGCCCTTCGATGCGGTGATGGATCTGGTCGGAGGCGAGATGACCGACCGGTTCATCGAAAGCATGATTTTCGACATGAAGCAGCGCAGCAACTATCCGCGCCTGAGCATTGCCGGCGCCAGCGGTGGCAATGTCAGCGAGATCATGTGGACGCGTATCTACCTCTATCAGGTGCAGATCTTCGGCGTTTCCCACGGCACCCGCGAAGAAGCCGAACAGTTGATCGCCTGGAT
>NZ_JBFGFI010000122.1:0-5674 GCF_041579695.1 Halopseudomonas sp. | reverse complement strand
GAATTCAGCGGGTCGTATTTCAACGCCACGGCAAAGTGCGTCGGGTTGGTAATCACCACGTCGGCCTGGGGCACCTCACCCATCATCCGGCGCTCGGCCATTTCGCGCTGCAGCTGGCGAATGCGCCCCTTCACCTCCGGCTTGCCCTCGGAGTCCTTGAACTCGTCGCGGACTTCCTGCTTGGTCATCTTCAGCTTCTGCTTGTTGTCCCATACCTGAAAAGGTATGTCGACCGCGGCTATCAGGATCAGCGAGCAGGCGAGGAAGAATAGTGCCGTGCCCAGAATCCACATACTGTGGGCAATGGCATCCGGCAGCGGCTGGGTGTTGAGGGAGAGCATCTCGTCCTGAAAGAGCGCGAGCACCAGCAGCGCCATCGCCAGCACCACCAGAAATTTGGCCAATGCCTTGAACAGCTCCACCAGAGCCTTGAGCGAGAACATGCGCTTGAGGCCGGCCAGCGGATTCATCCGGCTCGCCTTAGGCGCCAGCGACTTGCTGCTGAATAGCCAGCCGCCAAGCATCACTGGTCCCACGATGGAGGCTACAAACAGCAGGAAAAACAGCGGCGCGAGAATCATCAGTCCTATATTGACCGACTCGAGCAGGTGCAGGCCCATGCTGTCGGTAGCGTAGAGCGCTTGGCGTTCAAGCGAAAAATTGTAGGTCATCAGATCAAGCAGCAAACGAAGCATCGCCGGTCCGAACATGATCAGCCCCACTGCGGAACACATCACTACGGCCAGGGTATTGAGTTCCTTGGAGCGGGCTATCTGACCCTTGTCACGGGACTCCTTGAGGCGTTTCTCCGTGGGGTCTTCGGTTTTTTCCTGACCGCTGTCCGGTTGTTCTGCCATCAGCGCGCCCTCACCAGTTCACGCAGCCAGACCAGGGTGTCAGACGCAACCATCTGATAATGCTCACCGACGCTGCCAATCAGTACCCACATAATGAAGAGACCAAAGACCAGGGTAAGCGGAAAACCGATCGAGAAGATGTTCAACTGTGGCGCCGCCCGCATCATCACACCAAAGGACAGGTTGACGATCAGCAGTGCGGTAATAGCCGGCAGACCGATCAGCAGCGCAGCGGCCATCACCCAGGAAAATCGCAGTACAACTGCGCGAAAATCCGAGACCAGCAGAAACTCGCCCAGCGGCAGGGTATGGAAGCTTTCAACCAGTACCTCGATCACCACCAGATGGCCGTTGACCGCGAGGAACAGCAGCGTCACCAGCATGGTGAACACCTGTGCGACCACCGCCACGGAAATCCCCATGGTCGGGTCGTTCATCGAAGCAAAACCCAGACCCATCTGCATGGCGACGATCTGACCCGCCAGCACGTGGATCTGGAACAGTAGCTGCAGCACGAAGCCTATGGTTGCGCCAATCAGGATCTGCTCGGCAATGATCGCCCAGGTGTTCAGGTCCAGTGGATCCAGCAACGGCGGGGGCGGAATATGCGGCACAACCAGAAAGGTCACCGCCACAGCCAGAAATAGACGAATACGTGCCGGCACCAGCTGGGTGCCGATTACCGGCATAGTCATCATCACGCTGGCAATACGAAAGAATACCCACATGTAGCTGGATATCCAGCGGCTGATGTCTACGCCGGCGAGCTCGAGCATCAGCCGATCAGGCCGGGTATGCTGCGGTACAGGGTATCGGTATATTCGATCAGCTGCGTCACGATCCAGGGGCCCAGGACGATCAGCGTGATAAAGGTGAACAGCAGACGCGGCAGAAAGCTCAGCGTCTGCTCGTTGATCTGCGTTGCGGCCTGGAACGTCGCGACCACCAGACCCACCAGCAGGCTCGGCAGCACGATGGCCGCGACCAGCACAGTCGTCAGCCAGAGCGCCTGGCGAAACAATTCAACAGCGATTTCGGGTGTCATCGCGCGGCTCCTATCTCACGGCAAAGCTGGCGGCCAGGGTGCCTATTATCAGGGCCCAGCCGTCCACCAGCACAAAGAGCATGATCTTGAACGGCAGGGAAATGATCAGCGGCGACAGCATCATCATACCCATGGCCATCAACACGCTGGCGACCACCAGATCGATCACCAGAAACGGAATGAAGATCATGAAGCCGATCTGGAATGCGGTTTTCAGCTCCGAGGTGACAAAAGCCGGCACCAGGATGTGGAAAGGCACATCGTCGGGGCTGGTCAGGTCATCTCGTCGGGCCAGACGCACGAACAGTTCCAGGTCGGTTTCCCGGGTCTGCGCCAGCATGAAGCCACGTAGCGGAATACTTGCCCGCTCCAGTGCCTCCTGGGGTGACAGCTCCTCGTTCAGGTAAGGCTGCAACGCGGTTTCGTTCATCCGCTCGGCCACTGGCGCCATGATGAATATGGAGAGGAAAATCGCCAGACCGACCATGATCTGGCTCGACGGCGTTTGCTGCAGACCCAGCGCCTGACGCAGGATGGCGAAAACAATGATGATCCGGGTAAAGCTGGTCATCATCATCACGAAGGCCGGAATGAAGGTCAGCGCCGACATCAGCAGCAGGATCTGCAGGCTGACCGAATAGGTCTGCTCGCCGTCTCCGTCCGTGCTGAGCGTGATGGCGTCCATGCTCAACAGGTCACCCGCCTCCTGAGCCAACACAGCGGGTGCCAGAAACATCAACAGCAGAAATATCCAGCGCATCATTGCCGCGGCTCCCGCTTGAGCAAGCCCCGCAAGGTCCGGGCGAAGTCCGTATCCAGGCCGCCACTGGCGGCTACCTCGGCAATCGGCTCGTCAAAGGCGTGCAAGGTGTTGATCCGCCCCGGCGAAGCCCCGAGCAACAGTTGCTTGCCGCCTACGTCGACCAGGATCAGGCGATCGCGCGGTCCCAGTGGCAGACTGCTGATCAGCTTGATCTGCTGTCCGCCGCGCGGCGCCAGCGGTCCGGTGCGGCGCATCACATAGCCAATCAGGAAGATCAGCCCGACCACCAGTATCAACCCTAATGCGAGCTGACCCAGCTGCGCCATGATGTTGATCTGGCTGCCCTCTCGGGCCTCCTGCGCCATCGCGACGGAGGGCAGCAACAGCAGCAACGCGCCCGCAGGGCGCATCCATCCGGTCTGCATCAGCGCAACTTCTTGATACGTTCGGACGGACTGATCACGTCGGTCAGGCGGATGCCGAACTTCTCGTTCACCACCACCACTTCGCCGTGGGCGATCAAGGTACCGTTGACCTTCACATCGAGCGGCTCGCCGGCCAGGCGGTCAAGCTCGACCACTGAGCCCTGGTTGAGCTGCAGCAGATTGCGAATGGTGATATCGGTATTGCCCACCTCCATCGAGATGGTCACCGGGATATCCAGGATCACATCCAGGTTCGGTGTATCACCACCGGTCGCGAAGTTGTCCCCCGGCTGAATCGTGGGCGCGTTGAATTCTTCCATCGCCATGCGCGGGGACTTCTCGTTTTCCGCAAGCATGGCATCGATGTCATCCTGATTGGCGTCGCCCGACTCATCCAGCGCCGCAGCCCATTCATCTGCCAGCGCCTGCTCTTCGGGTGTTGTTTCGCCCGACGTCTTGTCATCGGCCATGTTGTCGTTCCTCAATGCTGTTGGTTGGCATATTGCTTATTGGAATAATTCTGTTTGCAGGCCTGGATCGCTCAGCGTGGCCGGACCACCGGCCCGAGTATCTGCAGCGCCAGGTTACCCTTGACCGAGCCGAGCTTGGCCTTGAATGTCGGCACGCCATTGGCGCAGAGGACCATGTGATCGGGCAGTTCCACCGGGATCACATCACCCGCCTGCATGCTCAGCAGATCCTTCAACTTCAACTGGCGCCGGACCACCGTGGCACTCAGCGGCACTCGGGCGGCGGTGATTTCCTCGCGCAGGGCGCGTACCCAGCGCTCATCATGCTCGTCCACATCCGACTGCACACCGGAGTCGAGCACTTCGCGCAACGGCTCGATCATCGAATAGGGAAAGGTCACATGCATGTCGCCGCCGCCGCCATCGAGTTCGACGTGGAAGGTCGAGACCACCACCACCTCGCTGGGGCTGACGATGTTCGCCAGCGCCGGATTGACCTCGGAATTTACGTACTCGAAATTCACCTCCTGCACCGCCTGCCAGGCTTCCTTCAGATCCAGGAAGGTCTGATCCAGTACCATGCGCACTACCCGTAGTTCAGTGGGGGTAAATTCCCGGCCTTCGATCTTGGCGTGGCGACCATCGCCGCCGAAGAAATTGTCTACCAGCTTGAACACCAGTCGGGCATCGAGAATGAACAGGGCCGTGCCACGCAGCGGTTTCATCTTGACCAGGTTGAGACTGGTCGGCACATACAGCGAATGGATGTACTCGCCAAACTTCATCACCTGCACACCCCCCACCGCGACATCGGCAGAGCGGCGCAGCAGGTTGAACATGCTGATACGGGTATAACGGGCAAAGCGCTCGTTGATCATCTCCAGGGTCGGCATGCGCCCACGGACAATCCGGTCCTGACTGGTCAGGTCATAGCTTTTGATCGAGCCGGGCTCGGCATCGACCTCGGTGTCGACTGCCCCGTCATCGACGCCATGCAGCAGCGCATCGATTTCATCCTGTGACAGCAGGTCCTGAACGGCCATGGGTGGTTCCTATTGCAAGACTATATTGGTGAACAGCACAGATTCGATTACCGGATTACCCAGCTCTTTCTCGAGCATCGCCTTCACGGCCAGGGTCGCGCGCTCGCGCAGCGCATCCTTTCCCTCTGGCGTGAACAGTGACGCATACTCTTCACTACTGAACTGCAGCACCAACTCGTTGCGCAGCAGCGGCATATGCTGGGAAAGCGCAGCCATCAGCTCGGGATCGCGTCCCATCAGCACCACATTGACCTGCATGTAACGGCGCCGACCCTCATGGGTGAAGTTGACAACGAACGCGGGATCCATCGGCTGGTACAGGGCCACCTGACGCAGAGGCTCAGCATCGGCGGCCTGCTCTGTCACTTCATCATCGCCGCTCAGCAGAAAATAAGCCACGCCGCCCGCTGACAGGAGAACTGCCAGAAAAGCGGCGCCTATCAGAATCAGCAGCTTCTTCTTGCTCTTGACCGGCGTGCCCTCGCCTTCTGCTGTGGGCTCTTGTATCTGTTCCTGCTTTGCCATGACAAAATACCGTCATTTATGCCGAGAAAAGCCTGTTTCACGGGCTGGTGAATTGCTTGCTGCATTGACCGTGCCAACTGCCAGGTCATATACAGAACCGAGGGCACCAAGGATAAAGCGAAGCGGGGTAAAAGTCTTTGTCTGCGGCTACAGATATCCAGACGAAACAAAACCGGGCCAAGCCCGGTTTGCGGTAATGCGCGGCGCGAGGAATCAGGCGTAGTAGTCAACCAGCCGACTTGATTCAGCCTGGCTCGCGGCGGCTGATGCCAGCATCATGCCGGCCTCGTCTGCTTCAAGTGCCTGCGTACCGCCAATGCCCCTGTTGCCACCACCGGTACCACCCTCCTGATTATGCTGGGCCTGCTGATCAACCGCCGAATCACCCACAGAAACATCAACCAGGTCCATGCCCTGCTGACTGAACGCTTCACGCAAACGGAACATCTGGGCCTCGAGGGCCTCGCGCACTGACGGATTCTGCGTCACGAACTGCACCTGATGCTCCTGGCCACGGGTCTGGATATGGATTTCCAGCGGCCCCAG
>NZ_JBFGFI010000121.1:0-5806 GCF_041579695.1 Halopseudomonas sp. | reverse complement strand
GCCATCAGCTCGGCTTCCTCGATCGCGCGCTGAATCGACTGCACGGTGGACTCGATATTGACCACCACCCCTTTTTTCAGGCCGCGCGAGGGGTGCGAACCGATACCCACGATCTCCAGCGTGCCGTCTACGCCGATCTCACCGACGAGCGCGACCACCTTGGAGGTCCCGATATCAAGCCCTACAATCATTCTGCTACCCTGCTTGCTCGCCATAATCTGCCGTCACTCTCTTGTTGATTGCTGCGGTCCGATCGACTGTTCCACGACCGGTTCACGCCAGGCCACTGCCATCGCATTGTTGTAACGCAGGTCGACCCGCGCTATCTGCTGTCTGTACTCGGCCAGCATGTGCTGGTCGATGGTCAAAAAACGTTGCACCTTGTCTACCAGCTCCTCGCGGCCCAGCAGCACCTGGATACCGTCCTGGGTGGTCAGAAACCAGCTGCCGCGCGCGCGCAGCTCCAGCTTTGCCACGCCCTGCCCGTAGGGTCGCAACAAACGGTTGAACTGCTGGTAGTACTGCATCACCCGCTGTTTGGCCCGCTGCGGGCCATCGAGCTGGGGCAGCTCGGCAAAGCGGCTGATATCCTCTGGCGTGAATGCCTTGCCGGCATTGTTCAGCAGTGCACCATCGCCCCAGCGCGCCACCGGCAGCTGCTCGTCCAGATGAATGATCAGCTGGCTCGGCCATACGCGCGTCACCGCCGCACTGGCGACCCAGGGCATCTCGGCCAGATCGCCGCGCATGGCATTCAGATCGATACCCAGAAAGCTCTCGTTCAGGTACGGCTGAATCACTGCCTGTACCGCAACCGGATCAATGTACTGTAATTCGCCCTGCACGCTGATCAGCTCGATCGGCTGGTCGGCCAACGGCAGAATACGGCTGCCCAGCTCGTAAAGACCGACGCCCAGACCGACCAGCAGCAGCGGCCAAATCACCTGCTTGACGCGCACCAGTGCGCCTTCCAGCGAAGCCCGGCGCAGCGACAGCGTTGGCCAGCTGCGTGCGGCAACCGGAGCCACACGCACGGCGCCCTGGCCTGGCGCTACGCGCCGGGTCCGGGTCTTGCCTGCCCGCGGGTCTCTGACCATATGCCGCAACATGCTGGTTCCTCAGTAACGGGCACTGGCGAGAATCGCCAGCACCAGTTCGGTGAATGACATACCCGCGGCCGCCGCGGCCATGGGTACCAGACTGTGATCTGTCATGCCGGGCACGGTATTGACCTCCAGCAGGTAGAACTCGCCTTCCTCGTCCTGCATCACGTCGACACGTCCCCAGCCGCGGCAGCCGACGGCGTTGAAGGCTTCGAGGCACAGTGCGCCGAGCTCGGCCTCGCGTTCCGGCGTCAGGCCGCAGGGACAGATGTACTGCGTATCGTTGGTCAGATATTTGGCTTCGTAGTCATAGAAGGTATGCGGCGTGCGCAGGCGGATCGCCGGTAGCGCGCGGCCGTCAAGTATCGCCACGGTAAATTCGGCCCCGGTAATCCACTTTTCCACCAGGGCAACATCGTCATACTGCCGCGCGGCCTGCCAGGCCTGCTCCAGCCCCTTCACATCCTCAACCTTGGCCATGCCGATACTGGAACCCTCATGGATCGGCTTGACGATCAGCGGCGTACCCAGTCGCGCGACGATTTCGCCACAGTCCGCCTGATCCCGCAGCACCGCATAGGCCGGTGTGGTCAGGCCCAGGCTTTGCCAGATCAACTTGGTGCGCAGCTTGTCCATGCCCAGCGCCGACGCCATTACGCCGCTGCCGGTATAGGGCAATTGCAGGCTCTCCAGCAGGCCCTGCAGACTGCCATCTTCACCGCCACGGCCGTGCAGGGCGATAAACACGCGGTCGGGACGATCGGTTATCAACTGGTTAGCCAGATCATGCCCGGCGTCGATCCCGTAGGCGTCCACACCTGCCCGCTGAAATGCCTCAAGCACGGCCTTGCCGGACTTGAGCGACACCGAACGTTCTGCGGAACGACCGCCATACAGCACTGCAACGCGTCCGTAATCCTTCACGTTACTCATACCTTGCCCTCCCCGTCGCGACCGGCCAGGCGCAGCAGGCCCTCGGCCAGTTGCGCCGCCAGCCCGCCGATATCGCCGGCGCCCTGGGTGAGCAGAATATCGCCCGGCTTGAGCACCGCTTCGAGCAGCGGCAGTACGTCCGCATCGCGCTCGACATAGATCGGATCCAGCTGGCCGCGCTGGCGAATACTGCGGCACAGATTGCGGCTGTCGGCCCCGGTTATCTGTTCTTCGCCGGCGGGATAGACCTCCATCAGCAACAGCGCGTTATTTTCGCCCAGCACCTGCACGAAGTCCTCGTAGAGGTCACGGGTGCGGGTATAACGATGCGGCTGATAGATCATCACCAGGCGGCGCTCGGGCCAACCGGCGCGCACAGCCTTGATCACCGCAGCTACTTCCCGCGGGTGATGGCCGTAATCATCAACCAGCATCACTTCGCCGCCGGCTATCGGGTACTCGCCATAGACCTGAAAGCGCCGGCCAACGCCCTCGAAGTAGCTCAGGCCCTGCACGATAGCGGCGTCATTGATGCCCTCGTCGGTCGCCACTGCAATGGTTGCCAGCGAGTTCAGCACGTTGTGCACACCGGGCATATTGACCGAGACGTCGAGATTCTCGTGACCGTGGCGCACCACAGTGAAATGCGTCTGCATCCCGTGCTGGTGAATGTCGATCGCACGAATGTCGGCATCATCCGACAGGCCGTAGGTAACGATCTGGCGGTTTAGCTGGGGCATGATCTCGCGCACCACCGGATCGTCGATGCAGACTACCGCCAGACCGTAGAACGGCAGGTTATGCAGAAACTCGACAAAGGTTCGCTTGAGCTTGTTGAAATCGCCGCCATAGGTATCCATATGGTCGGAGTCGATATTGGTGACGATCGAAGTCATCGGCTGCAGATGCAGGAACGAGGCGTCACTCTCATCCGCTTCCGCCACCAAATAGCGGCTTTCGCCCAGCTGGGCATTGGTCCCGGCACTGGTGAGGCGGCCACCGATCACGAAGGTCGGGCTCAGGCCTGCGGCTGCCAACACTGATGCGATCAGGCTGGTGGTCGTGGTCTTGCCATGAGTGCCGGCGACCGCTATGCCGTGACGGTAGCGCATCAATTCGGCGAGCATTTCGGCGCGCGGAACCACCGGAATCCGCCGCTCCATTGCCGCGGCTACTTCCGGATTGGCTGTATTGATCGCGCTGGACACCACCAGCACGTCGGCCTTCTGCACGTTCTCCGGCCGATGACCGATATCCACCCGGGCGCCAAAGCTTTCCAGCCGGTCGGTGACAGCCGAACGCTTGAGATCGGAACCGGAGACTTCATAGCCGAGATTGAGCAACACCTCGGCAATACCGCACATGCCGGCGCCGCCGATACCGACGAAATGGATGCGGCGAATACGGCGCATTTCCGGGAGGAAAAAAGTGGCTTTCTGGCGTGGCTCAGCCATGGGTCACCTCCTGGCAGGCAGTCACAACATCCGCTGTGGCATTGGGGGTAGCCTGGCGGCGGGCATTTTCGGCCATTGCTTGAAGAGTCTCCGGCTGGGTAAATAGGGAGTTGAGTTGTTCCGCCAGCGTCTCGCTGCTCAGGCTGGGCTGAGGCAAGATCAGTGCGGCGTTCTGGCTGGCCAGGAAAGCGGCGTTCGCACTCTGGTGATCATCGATCGCGTGGGGCAGCGGGATCAGCAGCGCAGGTCGCCCGGCAGCGGCCAGCTCACTGATGGTCAGAGCGCCGGCGCGGCACACAACCAGATCGGCCCAGGCATAGGCTGCGGCCATATCGGCGATAAAGGGCTCGACCCGCGCCGCCACTCCGGCCTGCTCATAGCCCTGCGTGGTCAGCTCCACATGCAACCGGCCACACTGGTGCCAGACTTGCGGGCGCACTGACTCGGCCAGCAGCGCTATGGCCTTCGGCAGTAAATTGTTCAGTGGTAACGCACCCAGGCTGCCGCCAAGAACCAGCAGCCGTGGCTGGCGGTCGCCCTGCCAGCTCATTGCCGGCACCTGGAAAATATCCTCACGCACCGGGTTACCGGTCGTCAGGCGCTTGGGCGTATCGGCAAAGCTGCCCGGAAACCCTTCGCAATGGCGTCTGGCCACGCGGCTGAGTAGCCGATTGGCAGTGCCCACCACCGCGTTCTGCTCATGAATCACTAACGGTATGCGCTTGAGCCAGGCGGCCAAACCACCGGGCCCGGTCACATAACCGCCTGCGCCAAGCACGCACACCGGCTCGAGTACCGACATCAGTCGCAGCGACTGGAACAGCGCCCGCAACAGCTGTACCGGCGCCTTGAGCAGGCCCAGCCGACCCTTGCCGCGCAAGCCCTGAATGTCGATGTAATGGATCGGAATCCCGGCAGCGGGAATCAGTTCAGCCTCGATGCCGCGGCGTGTTCCCAGCCAATGCACTTCATAACCCTGCTCGGTGAACAGCCGCGCACAGGCAAGGGCCGGGAACACGTGTCCGCCGGTGCCGCCAGCCATGATCAGCACACGCTTACTCATCGGCCACCTCCCGCAATGCCTGCCTGCGTTCCCAGTCGATACGCAACAGAATGCCCAGGCTGATGCAGCACACCACCAGCGAACTACCGCCATAACTGAGGAACGGCAGCGTCAGGCCCTTGGTAGGCAACAGGCCGACATTCACGCCGACGTTGATCAGGATCTGACCGATCCACATGATTGCCAGACCGTACGCCAGGTAGGCGGCAAACAAACGGCCGGCGCGCTCCGCCCAAAGGCCGATATACAGGCTGCGTACCGCAAGGAAGACCAGCAGTGCGAACGCCGACAGTGCCCCAAGCAGGCCCAGCTCCTCGGCCAACACCGCAAAAACGAAATCGGTATGCGCCTCGGGCAGATAAAATTGCTTCTGGATACTGTTGCCCAGACCCAATCCCACCCACTCCCCGCGACCGAAGGCAATCAGCGCCTGGGTCAGCTGGTAGCCGGTACCGAACGGGTCTTCCCATGGGTTGAGGAAGCTGGTCAGACGCTGCAGACGGTAGGGTTCGATCACGATCAACAGGCCGCCGAGAATGGCGATCGAACCGAACAGCAGGATGAAGCGGAACAGGCCCACGCCGCCGAGAAACAGCATACCCACAGCGGCGCCCATCAGAACCACGGTCGCGCCGAAGTCGGGTTCAGCGATCAGCAGCAGGGCCATCGGAAAGAGCACCATGAACGGTTTGATAAAACCGAACCAGCCTTCCTTGACCTCCTCCTGGCGGTGCACCAGATAGCCGGCGAGAAACACCACAGCAAACAGTTTGGCCAGCTCCGAGGGTTGGATATTGATCGGGCCGACAGCGATCCAGCGCCAGCTTCCGTTGACCTCGCGGCCAATACCCGGAATCAGCACCGCCACCAGCAGCGCGAAGCCGATGAACAGCAACGGAAAACGGAACTGCTCCCAGAGCTTGATCGGTACGGAAATCACGAAAGCCAGCGCGGCGAAGCCGATCAGCACGTAGATCAGCTGGCGAATCATATAGAACAGCGGGTTACCCAACTGGCCGGCAGCGACTTCCATCGAGGCCGAGGACACCATGACCAGACCCAGCCCGAGCAGGCACAGCGCCGCAACGAGGAGCGGCATATCCATATCGAAGCGGCGCGATCCGATCAGCGGCCCGGCCGATTTCATGAACGTAGCGACTCCGATCATGGCTTCAGCCTCCCTACGGCTTCGGCAAACAACCGGCCGCGCTCCTCGAAATTGCGGAACATGTCCAGGCTGGCGCAGGCAGGCG
>NZ_JBFGFI010000120.1:0-5976 GCF_041579695.1 Halopseudomonas sp. | reverse complement strand
GGCGGCAGGCTGGCCCGCTGGCTGCCGGACGCGTGGCTGAGAACCCTGGTGATTTTGATCGGCTGGGGGCTGAGCCTGTTTTACTTCTACAAAGTGTATGGCTGATTGACCGCCCCACCACCCTTGTATAATGTTCAGCCGACTCCGATTCGCCAGATAACCGAGGTAAGCATGGCCAAGAAGAAAACCGCCGTGGATTTCGAGCAATCACTGGGCGCATTGCAGGTATTGGTCGAACGGCTGGAAAGTGGCGACCTCAGCCTGGAAGAATCGCTCACCGCCTTCGAGCAGGGCGTGGCCCTGACCCGCGATTGCCAGCAGGCGCTGAGCCAGGCCGAGCAGAAGGTCAGCCTGCTGACCGAACAGCAGGGTCAACCCGTCGCCGAGCCCTTCGACGGACCGGCTGAATGACCGATTTCAATCAATACCTGAGCAGTTGCCAGGTACGCATTGACGGCTACCTGAACGTCCATCTGCATACGGATCAACCGCGGCTTGATCGCCTCTTCTCGGCCATCCGCTACAGTGTTACCAATGGCGGCAAACGCATCCGCCCGATGCTGGCGTATGCCAGCTGCGAAGCCCTGCACGGCGATACTGCACAGGCTGACGTAGTAGCTGCCGCAGTCGAGATGATTCATGCCTATTCGCTGATTCACGACGACCTGCCAGCAATGGACAATGACGATCTGCGCCGTGGCCAGCCTACCTGTCATCGCGCCTTCGATGAGGCCACGGCCATTCTCGCCGGCGACGCCCTGCACGCGCTGGCATTCGACTGGCTGGCAGGCGAAGAAGCGTACCCACCGGCTACCCGGCTGCAGATGATCCAGTTGCTGGCGAGTGCAGCTGGCCCCGCAGGAATGGTTGGCGGTCAGGCAATCGATCTCGGCGCCGTTGGTCAGACGCTGGATATCGGCTCCCTGGAAAACATGCATCGCAAAAAGACTGGCGCGCTGATCCGCGCGGCCGTGCAGTTGGGCGCAATGGCCAGCGGTCGCGCAAGCCAGGCCCAGCTACTGGCTCTGGGCACATACGCCGACTGTATCGGCCTGGCCTTTCAGGTGCAGGATGATATTCTCGACATCGAAAGCGATACCAGCGTGCTGGGCAAGCAGCAAGGCGCCGACATCGCCCGCGACAAACCCACCTATCCGGCGCTGCTGGGTTTGCAGGGAGCGCGTCAACTCGCGGAATCACTGCGCGATCAGGCGATTGCCGCACTCCAGCCACTGAATCACAATGGCGGGCGACTGCAGCAGCTTGCCGACTATATTGTGCAACGGAATTTCTGAGCGCCCCGCAGTCTTGGGCTATCCGCCCGCATCGGTTAAACTGCCGTTTTAATTGTGCCGGTCGCACCGGCACCCAGAGCCCTGTTTGATGCCAAGCACTTTCCACGAGATACCCCGCGAACGGCCTGACACCCCGCTGCTGGACAGTATTGACAGTACGGCACGTCTGCGCGAGCTGGACGAAGACCTGCTGCCGACGCTAGCTGACGAGCTGCGCGCCTATCTGCTATGGACCGTCAGCCAGACCGGCGGACATTTTGGCGCAGGCCTGGGTGTGATCGAGCTGACCATCGCGCTGCACTACACCTATCACACACCCGACGACCGCATTGTCTGGGATGTCGGCCATCAGGCCTACCCACACAAGATCCTCACTGGCCGTCGCGAACAGATGAGCACCCTGCGGCAGAAGGACGGCCTTGCGGCTTTCCCTCGGCGCGGCGAAAGCATCTATGACACCTTCGGAGTGGGCCACTCCAGCACCTCGATCAGTGCCGCCCTGGGCATGGCCATTGCCGCCGGTCTGCAGGGGCTGGATCGCCGCACGGTAGCCGTTATCGGCGATGGCGCCCTGACCGCCGGGATGGCCTTCGAGGCGCTGAATCATGCCTCGGACGTGGAAGCCGACATGCTGGTGGTGCTCAACGACAACGATATGTCGATCTCGCGCAATGTCGGTGGCCTGTCCAATTATCTGGCCAAGATTCTGTCCAGCCGCACCTATTCGCACATGCGCGAAGGCAGCAAAAAAGTCCTGTCGAAAATACCTTCCGCCTGGGAGCTGGCGCGCCGGACCGAGGAGCACGCCAAGGGCATGCTGGTCCAAGGCACGCTGTTCGAGGAGCTGGGCTGGAATTACATCGGACCTATCGACGGTCACGATCTGCCCACGCTGATCGCCACACTGGGCAACATGCGCGAGCTGAAGGGACCGCAGTTCCTGCACGTAGTGACCCAGAAGGGCAAGGGCTTCTCGCCCGCCGAAGCCGATCCGATCGGTTACCACGCGATCACCAAGCTCGAACCCAAGCGCAACGGTAACGGCGCGAGCAAGCAGAAGTTTTCCAGCGTGTTCGGCCAGTGGCTCTGTGACATTGCCGCCGAAGACGAGCGGCTGATCGGCATTACCCCGGCGATGAAGGAAGGCTCGGATCTGATCGCGTTCAGCGAGCGCTATCCCCGGCGCTATTTCGATGTCGCCATCGCCGAGCAGCACGCGGTCACCCTCGCCGCCGGCATGGCCTGCGAGGGCGCCAAACCGGTGGTAGCTATCTACTCGACCTTTCTGCAACGCGCCTACGACCAGGTCATACATGACGTCGCGGTACAGAACCTGGATGTCCTTTTCGCCATCGACCGCGCCGGACTGGTCGGGGAAGACGGTCCGACCCATGCCGGCAGCTTCGATCTGTCGTTCCTGCGCTGCCTGCCGAACATGCTGATCATGGCGCCTGCCGATGAAAACGAAACACGGCAGATGCTGACAACCGGATTCATGCACAACGGGCCCGCTGCCGTGCGCTACCCGCGTGGCACCGGTCCCGGCGTACCGGTGGAGCCGGAGCTGGAGTGCCTGCCCATTGGCAAAGGCGTGTTGACCCGCCAGGGCGAAAAGGTCGCCATTCTCTGTTTCGGCACCCTGCACGCCAACGCATTGCAGGCTGCCGAAACACTGAATGCCAGCGTCGCCAACATGCGCTTTGTCAAACCGATGGACGTTGACCTGATCCGCCAACTGGCAAGCAGCCACGATCTGCTGGTGACGCTGGAAGAGAACTCGGTGATGGGCGGTGCCGGAAGCGCGGTGAACGAATGGCTGTCCGCCGCAGGCATCGCCATGCCGGTACTCAATCTCGGTCTGCCTGACCGCTATGTCGAGCACGCCAAACCGGCGGAAATGCTTGCCGAATGCGGCCTGGACGCCAGCGGCATCGAAGCCGCCATTCGCCAGCGCCTGCTCCAGGCCGACTGATTCGCGCCGACAGGCTTGACCGCGACGTGCATTCCCCCTAGAGTCCACCCCGCTTCCAGTCGCACTGGGTGCCCCGCAGGCCGTCAGGCCGCGGGGTGAAACGGGAAGTCGGTGCAACCCCGACGCTGCCCCCGCAACGGTAAAGGATCGCGAGCCCGCTGATATCGGCTCGCAGGCAATGCCACACAGCCACTGCGCGTATCGCGTGGGAAGGCGGCATCTGCAAAGATCCTGAGCCCGGAGACCGGCCCTGTGCGAAGCAGAACCCCATGGCTGACTGCCGGGGCCTGCATTGCTGAGGTGTCGCGGAGGGCGTCACCCGGCCAGTGCATGGCTGTCCCTTGGCTAAATAGACACCTCCGCTGGCTTCTCGTCCTCCTCAAAAGTAAACTTTTGAGAATGCTCGAATGAAATTATCCCCACTTTACGTTGCACTGATGCTGTTTCCCGGCTTGGCTATCTCGGCACAGGAGCAAGCATTAGACCTCCCCCCTACAGTAGTAACCCGAGCTACGCCGCTGGAAACAGTGATCCCCGCAAGCGTTGCCGTCGTCGACCGAGAAGAAATCGAGCGCTCAGGTGCAATTACGCTGATTGATGTCCTCCGCAAGCAAGCTGGCGTGCAGATTCGCGACACCTTGGGGGATGGCAACAGGGTAGCTATCAGCTTGCGTGGTTTCGGTGAGAATGCTGCGAACAACACCCTTGTCTTGGTCGACGGTCGACGACTCAATCAACCAAGCCTGGCTAGCCCTGATCTCAACAGCGTTCCCCTGGCCAATATCGAACGGGTCGAAATAATTCGCGGTGCAGGCACAGTGCTCTACGGCGACCAGGCAGTAGGCGGCGTCATCAATATCATCACGCGCACTCCTAATGAGCAGCAAGTACACGTAGAAGCCGCGCGTGGCAGTTATGACCTCGAAGCTTATCGAGGCCACGTATATCAGCCGCTCGGAGCCGGTTTCTCCGTTTACGCCAGCGGTGAGAATCGAACCGCCAATAACTACCGCGACCACAATAATTCCAAATACACTAACGGCTTCGGTCGCTTGCGCTATGACCATACTAGCGGGTGGATGCTTTACGAATACCAGAGCGTCGACGAAGAGCTGCTTTATCCCGGCGCGCTTACCCTGGCCCAGCGCAGAGAGGACCGCCGCCAGAGTATTTCCGACGCGTGGAACGACAACAAGACCCAAGTGCATCGTTATGCTTTCGAACAACAGCTTGGCGACGTCTGGGCGGCCAACTTCGATTACAGCCATAGCGATCGGGACGGCGTTGGCTCATTTGGTTCCGGCTCGGAGTTCGAGCAGGGAACCCGCATCGAGACGTTCAGCCCTCGCGTTACCGCCCGGTTCGCATCACCTCTGGGCGAAGCCTCGTGGCTGTTGGGCTACGATCAGATCACCAGTGATTACGAGCTGCTCGCGGCCTTCGGCAATACCGTAACTACGCAGGAACTGAGCGACTGGTATACCCAGCTCACCCAGACCCTGGGTCAGAATGTCAGCCTGGTGGCCGGATATCGCTCCAGCGAAGTTGAAAACGACGATAAAAGCCGTGGCCTCAGCCAGAAAGACCGGGAAAACAGCACAAGCATCGGGTTGAATTGGCAGTACAACGCGCATACACGCCTTTTCATCAAGCGTGAAGACGTGCTGCGCTGGGCGAATGTCGATGAGAACAGCTTCACCGCCCCTGGCATCACTTTCCTCGATCCCCAGACAGGCAAATCATGGGAGCTCGGAGGAGAATGGAGCGGCGAAAAGCAGCGTTACCACGCCAGCCTCTTCCGCCTGGAGCTGGATAACGAATTGCTTTATGACCCCACCGCAACCGGTCCTTTCGGTCCATTTGGCGCCAACATCAACCTCGACCGCACCCTGCGTCAGGGCATTTTACTTGAGGCTGATCGTGATGTAACAGAGAGGCTACAGCTGGGCGCGCAATATACCTTTACTGATTCTGAATACCGGGCGGGCAGCTTCAAAGGTAACGAGGTGCCCTGGGTTGCGAGGCATTCAGGCAGCCTGTATGGCAGCTATGAGTTCCTGCCCCGTCTGGTTGGATATGTGGAAGCCGTTTATACCGGCGACCGCTATCTATCAGGAGATGACGCCAACGATAGCCCGCGCGCTGGTGGTTATACCCTGATTAACGCTGCGGTGAGTTATGAGATCAACGGGTTCGACGCGACATTACGTGTCAACAACCTGACCGGTAAGGAATACGATGCTTTCGCCACTCTTTTCGGCCGTTATCCGGCGTCCGAGGAGCAAGTCGAGTTAAGTGTCGGCTACCGTTTCTAGTCAGTAACCCAGGACCCTGGCCGTTCAGGCCAGGGACGTTTTCAACCGCTTTGTTATTTCAGTCTAACGACTGAGCGAAGCCTTCAGCGTCTTCCCAGATCATTCCGCACAGACCCACCAGCCCTTCCAGAATTACTGGCGTCGGTCGAACTAGGCTGTCGCCATCAATA
This sequence comes from Halopseudomonas sp., assembly GCF_041579695.1. Taxonomy (GTDB): domain Bacteria; phylum Pseudomonadota; class Gammaproteobacteria; order Pseudomonadales; family Pseudomonadaceae; genus Halopseudomonas. Next base: position 224 of record NZ_JBFGFI010000120.1, on the reverse strand, counting down.
ATGTGCAAGCGTCCTTTGCGCACTGCTTCCATTTCCTCAAACCGGCGCCAGCGCTGCAGCCAGGGATTGGCCTGGGCCTGTTGGTCGGAGAATGCGATTATGAGGTCGGGATCAGCAGCGATGACGCTTTCACGTCCCACTTGCGGTGCGAGGACGGGCAGAGCCCCAAATATGTTGCGTGCACCGCAGTGACGCAGCGCATCGCCAATCAGTTGCTGGTCGCT
>NZ_JBFGFI010000119.1:0-6104 GCF_041579695.1 Halopseudomonas sp. | reverse complement strand
TGGTGCCCGGAGCCGGAATCGAACCGGCACGGAGTTGCCTCCGAGGGATTTTAAGTCCCTTGCGTCTACCAGTTTCGCCATCCGGGCTAGCAGGTACTGAATACAGCTACTGAATAATGGAGGCCGAGGTCGGAATCGAACCGGCGTACACGGATTTGCAATCCGCTGCATGACCACTCTGCCACCCGGCCTCAAAGGGGGCTGCCGTGCTGTGAGCTTCTACAGCACAACATTAAAACTGGAGCGGGAAACGAGACTCGAACTCGCGACCCCGACCTTGGCAAGGTCGTGCTCTACCAACTGAGCTATTCCCGCACACATTTACAACACTTCTGACTTCAGTCGCGAGAACTCGCGAGGCAGCGTGCCCCGCCCCGACCTCGAAAGGTCGTGCTCTACCAACTGAGCTATTACTGCACACTTTTACAACGTTCCCAGCTCGTTGCTCTGGAACGGCGCCCATTCTATCCTGCTGCGCCGCTCTGTCAAGTCATTGATTCGGAAAAAGTTATTTGTCGCTATTTTGATCGGAATGCATGCTCATGTAGGGCCAGGCAGCCTTTAAATACAGGCACATGGACCACAATGTGAGTACGGCGGAGATCATCAGTAGTACATAACCCAAGATCACCCAGGGCGAGAATGTCGGCGGGTTGGCCAGCAGGACGATCAGCGCCACCATCTGCGCGGCAGTCTTGTACTTGCCCAGGTTGGACACTGCCACCTGGGCGCGTGCGCCGAGCTCCGACATCCACTCACGCAGTGCGGAAATGACGATCTCGCGACCGATGATGACCATCGCCGGCGCGGTGATCCAGAAGTTGGCGTGGGCCTGTACCAGCAGTATCAATGCTACTGCGACCATGAGCTTGTCGGCCACCGGATCCAGAAATGCGCCAAACGCGGTGCTCTGCTCCCACTTTCGCGCCAGATAGCCATCCAGCCAGTCAGTCAGACTCGCGAGGGTGAAGACCACCGCGGCAGCCAGATAGCTCCAATGGAAAGGCAGGTAGTACAGCAGGATGAAGATGGGGATCAGCGCGACCCGCAACAACGTCAGGATATTGGGAATATTCATAAACTCTCGGCGACCCTCTCTTGACTGTGCATTCTAGTCGCTATGCAGAGATGCATAAATCTGTTCCGCAAGTTTTTTGCTGATTCCCGGCACTTTGGCCATTTCTGCCGCGCTGGCGCGGCGCAATTCCTGCAGGCCGCCGAAGTGGCGCAGCAGTTCACGGCGGCGCTTGGGTCCGACGCCCTCGATACCTTCGAGCGGTGACGTATTACGTGCCTTGCCGCGGCGTGCCCGATGGCCAGTAATAGCGAAGCGGTGCGCCTCGTCACGGATATGCTGAATAAGGTGCAGCGCCGGTGAGTGGCCTGGCAGCACCAGCTCTACCTGGGGATCGTTGAGGTACAGTGTTTCCATGCCGGCCTTGCGTGTGACGCCCTTGGCCACGCCGAGTAGCGTGAGATCGTGTATGGCCAGTTCCTGCAGCACCTCCAGGGCCATCGACATCTGCCCTTTGCCGCCGTCGACCAGCAGGATGTCAGGCATCTTTCCCTCGCCTTCCTGAATCCGGCTGAACCGGCGCATGAGCGCCTGACGCATCGCGGCATAGTCGTCACCGGCGGTTACGCCCTCGATATTGAAGCGCCGATAATCGCTCTTGATCGGCCCCTGGGGGCCGAACACCACACAGGAAGCGACTGTTGCCTCGCCGCTGGAGTGACTGATGTCATAGCACTCCAGTCGCGTAGGCATCTCGTCCAGCTGCAGCGCTTCCTGCAGCGTCTCGAAGCGCACCTGCACATTCTGCCGGTTGGCCAGCATGCCGGTCAGCGCGAGGTCTGCGTTGTTCACTGCCATGGTCTGCCAGCGGCTGCGTGTGCCGCGCACACGGTGACTTATCGCGACGTTGTGACCACGCGCCTGGGCCAGGGCCTCGGCTATCACCGGTAAGTCCTCATGCACGTCGTTGACGATGATCTCGCCGGGCAATTCCCGCTCGGCACCGCCAAGATAATACTGCGGCAGGAAAGCCGCTAGAACTTCGCCCGGGCTCTGTTCGATTGGCACCCGCGGGAAATGATTCTTGCTGCCGAGCACCCTGCCCTGGCGCACCATGATCACATGTACGCAGGCACCACCTGGCGATACGGCGGCGGCGACAACATCGACGTTGCCCTGTTCGGTGTCCATGCTCTGCTGATCCTGCACGCGGCGCAGCATCGAAACCTGGTCGCGCAGCTCTGCGGCGCGCTCGAAATCAAGATCCTGGGCAGCCTGCTCCATGGCCCGGTTGAGTTCGTCGGTAAGCGCGTTGCTGCGGCCTTCCAGGAACATCACCGAGTGCCGTACGTCCTCGGCATACTCCTTTTCGTCTACCAGGCCAACACAGGGCGCCTTGCAGCGGTTGATCTGGTGCTGCAGGCACGGGCGGCTGCGATTGCGGTAATAGCTGTCTTCGCACTGGCGGACCTTGAAGGTCTTCTGCAGCAGGCTGAGGCTCTCGCGGATAGCCCCCGCGCTTGGATAGGGCCCGAAATAGCGGCCCTTGAGCTTCTTGGTGCCGCGGTGCAGGCCCAGCCGTGGGAAGCCGTCCTGGCTGGAGAGAAACACATAGGGGTACGACTTGTCATCGCGCAGCAGGATGTTGTACGGCGGTCGTGAGGCCTTGATCAGACTCTGCTCGAGCAACAGTGCTTCGGTCTCGTTGGCGGTGATAGTGGTATCGATCTGCTGGATACGCGCGACTAGCGCCGCGGTCTTGGGGCTCAGCCCGGTCTTGCGGAAATAGCTGGCCAGACGCTTCTTCAGGCTTTTTGCCTTGCCCACATAGAGTAATTCGCCTTTGGCATCGAACATGCGATAGACACCGGGCTTGTTACTTGCGGTGGCCAGAAAGGCGCTGGGGTCGAACTCGGTCGGCTGCATACTAACGGGGCATTGCGTCGATCATGCCGTGGCGTACTGCCAGCAGAGTGAGTTCAACGTCGCTGGTGATGCCGAGCTTCTCGAACAGCCGATAACGGTAGGTATTGACGGTTTTCGGGCTCAGACAGAGCTTGTCGGCGATGGCCAGCACCTTCTCGCAGCTGACAATCATGTAGGCGATCTGCATTTCCCGCTCTGACAGGCTGTCGAACGGCGATTCGCTGGCCGGTGCAAACGACTTCAGCGCAAGCTGCTGGGCTATTTCCGGGCTGATATAACGTTGTCCGCTGGCAACCTGACGGATGGCTGTGACCATTTCATCCAGCGCCGCGCCCTTGGTTACATAACCGGCTGCACCAGCTTGCATAAGACGCGTAGGAAAGGGTTCTTCGTGGCAGACAGTGACCGCGATAATACGCAGGTTCTTGTCATGCAGCAGCAGCTTGCGGGTGGCTTCCAGGCCGCCAATACCGGGCATGCGTACGTCCATCAGCACCACATCGGGCTTCAGTGCGCGAGCCTGGGTCACTGCGCTCTCACCGCAATTGGCCTCACCAACCACGCTCAGGCCGGGAACATCGCCGAGCATACGGCTGATGCCCATGCGTACCAGATCATGGTCGTCAACAACCAGTACCTTGATCAAACCCCACCCCTTTGTGCAATTGACGGTCGGCTTTTTTACCTGCCGGTTATCCGTCTCCAGGCAGCTGTGGCAGTGTTTTCCTGCCGCTGTTCAGTAGCCGCTACCATAGCAAATTGGTGCGCAGAGTGGAACGTTGATCACCCGGCCTGGCGGACCCGGAGCTGAGTCTTGAGCTCATCCAGGCATGCCGGATCATCAATGGTAGAGGGCACCGTGAAATCCTCACCGCTGGCTATCTGTCGCAGGATTCTGCGCAGGATCTTTCCTGATCGGGTCTTTGGAAGCCGCTGCACGATCAGGCTGTGCTGAAAGCACGCCAGGGCGCCGATTTCCTTGCGCACCATTGCAGTCAGTTCTCCGGCCAGTTGCTGCTGGTCGATCTGAACTCCATTCTTCAACACCACGAGCCCCAGGGGCAGCTCACCTTTGAGTTCGTCGGTGATACCGATTACTGCGCATTCGGCGACTGCCGGATGAGCGCCCAGTACCTCTTCCATCTCACCGGTGGAGAGCCGGTGCCCGGCCACGTTGATGATGTCATCGGTGCGACCCATCACGAACACATAGCCGTCCTGATCGACATACCCTGCGTCGCCGGATACGTAAAAACCCGGGAAGGCCTCCAGGTAGCCGGCCCGAAAGCGGTCCGGATTACCCCAGATGCCGGTAAGACAACCGGGTGGCAGCGGTAGCCGAATGGCGATATTGCCTTGCACGCCGGCCGCCACAGGCACACCTTCGTCATCGAGGATACTCAGCATGAATCCGGGCATGGGCCAGGTGGCCGAACCCATCTTCGGTTCCTGAAGTGCGTAGCCCACCGGATTCGCAGCAATCGCCCAGCCGGTTTCGGTCTGCCACCAGTGGTCGATGATCGGCCGGCTGAGATGTTCCTGCAGCCACGCCCAGGTAGGCGGATCCAGTCGTTCACCGGCCAGATACAGTCGCTCCAGCCGGCTCAGGTCGTACTGGCTGGCCAGCTCTGCGTGGGGATCTTCCTTGCGGATTGCGCGGAATGCAGTGGGTGCGGCGAAGAGCGCCTTGACGCCGTATTCGCTGCATATCCGCCAGAAACTGCCGGCGTCCGGGGTGCGTAACGGCTTGCCCTCATAGATAACGGTGGTACAGCCGGCCAGCAGCGGGCCGTAGACTATATAGGAATGCCCGACCACCCATCCGACGTCAGACGCCGCCCAGAACACGTCGCCGATACCGACGTCGTATACCGCTTCCATGCTGTAGCGCATGGCCACCGCGTGGCCACCATGGTCGCGTACCACCCCCTTCGGTTTGCCGGTTGTGCCGGAGGTGTAGAGGATGTACAGCGGATCGGTAGCGCAGACCGGTACCGCATCGGCGGGCTCGGCATTGGCCAGGGCCTGCCGCCAGTCCAGGTCCCGGTCAGCATACAGCTCGGCCTTGCACTCCGGCCGCTGCAGCACCACGCAGCACCGTACCGGATGCCGCGCATGCTCGATCGCCGCATCCACCAGCGGCTTGTAAGCGATGATCCGGTCCACTTCGATACCACACGAGGCGGTCAAAACTACGTCGGCTCTTGCATCATCAATCCGCATTGCCAGTTCAGGGGCGGCGAAACCACCGAACACAACGCAATGCACCGCTCCCAACCGTGCGCAGGCAAGCATCGCTATCACGGCCTCGGGAATCATCGGCATATAGATGATGACCCGGTCGCCCTGTGCTACACCCAGCCCGCGCAGCATGCCGGCGCACTGCGCCACGCGTCGGGTCAGATCGGCGTAGGTGATTGTCGCTTTGCTCGAGGTTACCGGTGAATCGTAGATGATCGCCGTCTGGTCACCGCGTCCGGCCTGCACGTGTGCATCCAGTGCCAGCCAGGCGGTATTCAGACGACCGTCCGGGAACCAGCGCTGATTGCCCTCTTCATCCTGCTTGAGAATACAGGTGGGCGCAGTGTGCCAGTCCAGTTTCGCCGCTTGCGCGGCCCAGAAAGCTTCGGGATTCTGGCTGGCCTGGACGTAGGCTTGCTGATAACTTTGTACGGACATGGCGACTATTCCTCCTGTTTGTCGCCAAGATTAGCCCATGAGTCGGTGAGGGGAACTAGACTTACGTCGGGTGGGCGAGCGCTTCCCGCCCGAGCACAATAGCCACACATGCAAGAGGGTTTTGCCCATGTCAGACTGCCCGTGACTAACCGCCCGTGACCAAAGACACATTCGCCGAAGCCGGTAAAACCGCGGTCATGCAGAACATTCATGGCACCATGACGTTCCTGCTTGGCTATCCGCCCTTCAACCAGATGGAAACCAACCATCTGGCCTATCTGGTAGAGCATTGCCAACTGCGGTTCTATGCCCAGGGTGAGACGATCATCAGTCCCCAGCAAGGAACTGTGCAGCATTTTTATATCGTCAAACAGGGTCTTGTTCGTGGAGAGCGTTTGCTCGCCGGCCAGGAGAAACCGGAAACCACGTTCGAGATCAGCATGGGCGAGTGTTTTCCCCTCGCCGCGTTGATCGGCGAGCGGGG
>NZ_JBFGFI010000118.1:0-6232 GCF_041579695.1 Halopseudomonas sp. | reverse complement strand
TCTAAGACTCAGTTTACCCATGCCTAGGGGGCTCCATGCACGAATCGGTCAAAGACTATTACGGTAAGGTGCTGCAGAGCAGTGCCGATTTGAAGACATCCGCCTGTTGTGATGTATCCAGCATGCCGGGTTGGCTCAAGCCTCTGCTGGCCAGCATCCATCCCGAAGTCACGGAAAAATATTACGGCTGCGGCCTGGTCGCGCCGCATTTACTGGAAGGTTGCCGGATTCTCGACCTGGGCAGCGGTTCGGGGCGCGATTGCTACGTGCTGGCGCAGCTGGCTGGCGCCGAGGGTCAGGTGATCGGCGTCGATATGACCGAAGAGCAGCTGGACGTGGCGCGCCGCCATCTGGACTACCATGCCGAACGCTTCGGTTATGCCAACGTCCAGTTCCACCATGGTTATATCGAACAGCTCGATACCCTGGATTTAGCCGACAACAGCATTGATGTCATCGTATCCAACTGCGTGATCAACCTGTCTCCAGACAAGGATGCAGTGCTGCGCGAGGCCTATCGTCTGCTCAAGCCCGGTGGGGAGCTGTATTTCTCCGATATCTACGCCGATCGCCGTCTGCCCGACGCCTTGCGCCAGGACGAGGTGTTATATGGCGAGTGCCTCGGCGGCGCTCTCTACTGGAACGACTTCGAGAACCTGGCCAAACGCCACGGTTTTCTTGATCCTCGACTGGTGGAAGACCGTCCGCTGGAGATCACCGACCCGGCCATCGCGGCGAAGCTGGGCAACATCCAATTCTTCTCTGCCACTTATCGGTTGTTCAAGCTGCCAGAACTGGAACCGGCTTGTGAGGATTATGGCCAGGCGGTGATTTATCGCGGCAGCATCACCGAAGCCGAGCATCTGTTCCAGCTGGACAAGCACCACGCGATTGAAACCGGTCGGATTTTCCCGGTGTGCGGCAATACCTGGCGCATGCTGCAGGACACCCGATTCGCGGCGCACTTCGAGTTTGTCGGCAACTTTGATAGACACTACGGCATCTTCCCCGGCTGTGGCGGCGTCGTGCCCTATGACACGGTAGAAATCGCCGCAGGGGAAAGCCCATGCTGCTGAACGATGATGCCCCGCCCATGCGCCTGTTGGTGTTATGCACTGGCAATTCGGCACGCAGCATCATCGCCGAGGAGCTCTTCAATCGCCTGCTGGGTGTTCACATTCAGGCCTTTAGCGCCGGTAGCAATCCAACCGGCCGGGTCAATCCACTGGCAATGGAGCAGTTGAGCGAGTGGTCCGGTGCCGAGGCTCCGCGCAGCAAGAGTTGGGACGAATTCCTCACACCCGACGCTGTGCCGCTGGACATCGTGCTTACCGTCTGCGGCAATGCCGGCCAGGCCTGCCCGCAGTTTCCGGGTACACCGCAGCGGGTACATTGGGGGCTGCCTGACCCGGCCGCCGTGCAAGGTAGCGAAGCGCTCAAGCGCTGCGCCTTTGACGAATGTCATCACAGCTTGAGGGAGCGTATCAATGGGCTAGCTGAGTACCTCGCTCCGTTGCAAGGAGAGCGAGTGGAGTCATCGACTCTGGCTGCCCAGATGCGGTCTTTTGCATAATAAAAGGAGTTGTACATGTCGGCCCGGAAACGGCTCCGTCGCCAACATGCCGTTAAGATGTATCGCGTGACCCGTCATTTCAGGAATTTTAACAGGCTCGGTAATAGTGATGCACAGTAAAGCCGGTCTGTCCCATTGCATTTGACCGGAAAAAGTCATGTTCTGTAGTTCATTGTTCACAGATTCGCCCTGCCTCCATGTCGGAGGCGCTGGCGTGTAACATTTCTCCTGGTTTCCCGTCTCTTCTATTAATTACAACATATTTGGGACCGGGATTGACCATGCTACTGAACTGGCTCTCCAGGCGCTTGGCCGCCTACCTTACCAAAGAGATCAAATGCCAATCGGTCAGGACCTCTTCCTGGACGGCTATGCAGGCGTCGATCAAACCCGGCGACGTGCTTCTGGTAGAGGGTAATACGAGAATCAGCACGGCTATCAAGTATCTGACACAATCCACCTGGTCCCATGCGGCGCTCTATCTGGGCCCGGGGGCGGGTCTGGGATTTTCTGAAAGCGGCGAGCAACACGTTCTGGTAGAGGCGGATCTCGAGGAGGGCATTCGTAGTCTGCCGCTGTCTTTTTACCGGCACTTTCACACCCGGATCTGCCGGCCTGTGGGGCTCAGGGAGGAGGATATCGGCACCTTGATCGCCTATTCGAAAAGTCGGCTCGGACATCAGTACGACCTGAAAAACGTCTGGGATCTTGCGCGTTACCTTTGCCCCACACCGCCGGTACCAACACGGTATCGCCGCTCCATGCTGGCACTGGGCAGCGGCGATCCTACCCGGGCGATCTGTTCCACATTTATCGCTCTAGGCTTCCAGTCCTTCCGATATCCGATACTGCCTGAGCGCCTGGCCGACTCAGACGATGGCGCAGACTTGGAACCCCAGCAACGCGAGTATTTTCGGATTAGGCATCACTCTCTGTTCGCCCCTCGCGACTTTGATGTGTCGCCCTATTTCGACGTAATCAAACCCAAGCTGGAGCAAGGGTTTGATTACCGCCAATTTCAATGGGCTCAATGATTCACCGACCCAGCCATCTTGTCTGCGCTTCGGTTCACGCGTCCACGCCGTTTTTCCGGGCTTTGCGAGAGACACTCGAGGCGCCGCCATATTACAAAAAGGGGGGTACTCCCACCCGAGTCTGGCCGCGGATTCACTGATGCAAAGTGAGATTAGTGCTTGTCGATATATTTTACTGTTCCAGCCGGGTGTATTCCGTCAATGCCGCCAGCTCTTCGGAGCCCCATGCAACTGGTTCTGAAGCCATCGGCGGGAACATGCAGGTCTGGATCATTTAACCCAGCTATCCATGCCAAAGTCTCGCTGCCCCATGGCCACGTAATGGGGGTATTCATTCTTGAACGTGGCGCTCATAGCCGGCGCCATCAGCATGCCAAGTGGCACAGGAAAGACCGTTGGAAGAAGGGCTTGAGTCATTGAAAAGCTGAGCGGCCTGACTTAAACGGAACTGCCTCCATAAAAGCCGTGTGATTCATTCAGCATATTAAGTAAAGGCAAAAAACTACGGTCTGTTGTAACAAAGCCGCATCGTCGCACTCCAAGACTCACAAAAGAACAATTCCTGAAGGGAATTTACGTCGATGACTGTGAGCAAATCGGAAATCAGGCGCTACTGGCTGGGTGGCAAACGCAAGGCTGAACAGGATCTGTTTTTTCAACAGGCGCTGAAGCCGTCACTATGGCAGCAGGGTGATCAGCAAGATTGGGATACCTGCTGGTTCACCGGCATGCCTGCCCCGGAGGTCTTCCGCCGCGCCAGTCCCGCGCGAAAGATCAACCATATTCCCGGTAACAGCGCGCTGACCATCAAGAGCAGCCTTTATCGCACAGTATCTTCATTGCGTGAACGCCTGGTAGAACAATATGGCACCGCCAGTGCCGAGGTGGCCAGGCTTGGCTTTCTCCCTCGCGTCTATTCGATGCCGGAGGATTATCACCAGCTGCAGGAGGACGCGCTCGACGACCCGTCCAGACACTGGATTCTCAAGCCAGCGAACGCCTCACGTGGCAGGGGTATTCGCGTCCTGACTGACGTTGCAACAGCACCTGTCGATGCTCCCTGGATGGTACAGCAGTACCTTGAAAAACCGCACACCATGCACAAACGCAAATATGTATTGCGGCTCTACGTGCTGATTGCTTCGATCGAACCTCTACGCGTTTATCTCTACCGGCAGGGATTTGCCAAGTTGGCTTCGGAGCCATATGACGTCAACGATGCGGACAACGTGTATAGCCAACTGACCAACCCCGACATCAATGCACTGAACAGCGAAGCGCAAGCGCCGGTGGAGTTCGTCGACCTGGAGCGTTATCGCCTATGGCTGCGCGAAGAAGGTCATGATGATGAAAAACTGTTCGAGCACATTCATGACCTGATCACATTGACCATGATTGCCTCGCTGGAACTCATGCGCAAACGCAGCGCCGAATGCAAGGCTGACCCGCGCGGCTGCTATGAGTTGCTGGGGCTCGATTGTCTGGTCGACGCTGAACTAAAGCCATGGATCCTAGAGTGCAACTTGAGTCCGTCACTCGGTATCTGCGCCGCACCGGAAGACGGCGGCGAGATAGAGGAGCAGATCAAATCTGCGCTGGTTGCCGACATGACCTCCATAGTCGGACTGAATCTGACTCAATCGCCCGGAACAGGAAACACTATTGAGGACCTTGCCACGCAGATTGCTGCCCAGGCCCAACAGGAGCTTGAGCAGGCGGGCGGCTTTCAGCGTCTATATCCAAACGCGGATGCCGATGACTATCTGCCGTTTTTCGCGATGCCCCGGCTAACCGATATTCTGCTGGCTGACGCGGTAAAAGGCTCGGCGGTCAAACGCCCCACGCTGCAACGCCGCTTTGCTACCGACCTGGTGACTGAAGAAAAGCTGGCGCTCTACCACGAAAAGACCGGTCAGCTAATCAACATGAACGACTCGGCTGCGTTCATCTGGCTGATGGCTATGGAGGGCATCGAGCCGGATGCAATCGCAGAGCAACTCTTTGCCGCAAGCAGGGATACCCAGAGTAACGGTCCCGACCTGCTATCAGTACGCAAGGACGTCTGGGACAGTCTGGCCGACTGGGCTCATCGCGGCCTCCTGATGCAAGCGGCAACTTCGAACCATTCGGTAGCGATCAGTGCTTCGCGCGAAGTGCCCGCGCCCCTGCATACAAGCCTGGCGTGTGGTGCCCGTGGTGTACGCCTGCAAACCGACAGCAGGCCAGTGATGGCACGGCTGGAGCCTCTGATCGAAGCTCTTGGGTGCGACCAGGCAGTACCCCTGAATCCGCTGCATGTGGAGATACTCCGCGATACATCTGGCTTTGCGCTGGCAATCGATGGTGAATTGATGGCCACACGCCTACCACTTTCCGAGCTCGCTCTCAGGTTGCCAGTTCTGTTGGCCAGACATACCGCAAGCTCAGATCAGCTCGTACTTGACGCAGGACTGCTGGTCGCTCCGTCGACGGTAATGATGTTTGCCAGACCCGAGGGCAACGATGAGTTTATCTGTCACTTTACTGAGAAGCATGAGTACGGCTTTAGCCGGGGTCTCAGCCTGGATCGTGAAAAACCATCCTCGGCTCAGGTGATCGGCCTGCCCGGCCAGAGCGGAAATCATCTGTTCAAGCCCTCCCCGGGGTTAACGAGTCCGGAGCAGATCAGCGCCATAGTAGTGCTGGTGACAAGCAAGCAGACCGGCCCCATTTTGCAGCCGATCCCGGTGACCGACGCTCTTGAGGCGCTGTTGCCAGCCTGTTCGCTGGCAGCAGGTCATGCGCTCACCGGCACAGACTTCACTGCCCTGGCGGCATGGGTGTCGGAGCGCGAGTGCTACGCCCTGAATGTTGCCGACTACGCCGCGGCTGAAGAAGTACTGATCGAGAAGCTTGGTGGTCAACCAGCGGACTCGGCTCTTTCAATTCAACACAACGAGGAGGTATCGACACATGGCCAATGACGCTATTGGACAAACAGAGGTTGCCGGATCTTACGCTCACTGGCTTCTGCGCTTTGCGCTGGCAAGCGTATTTCTCTTCATGGGCTTTGACAAATTCATGGGCGGCGGTATCGGTGCATTCGCTGGAATGATGGATATGCCGGTATTTATCGCGGCATTGGTTGCGCTGGCGGAGATAGGAGCAGGCGTATTTGTCGTGATCGGCGCATTTGCAGGTCCGGTTTACGGCAGTTTGATTACCCGTCTCGGAGCGCTGATGACATTGCCTGTGATGTTTGGCGCCGTCTTCATGGTGCATTGGGGCCAATGGCATTTCATGCCGACAGCGAGCCACCCCATGGGCGGAATGATGTTTCAGATCACGCTCATCATGCTGGCCCTTTATCTTCTTGCCCGCGGTAATAACGCCTGAACGTTGGCGCAGGCCAGCACGCTGGGTGCACCGATCAACCATGAAAGTGATGTGAGGAATTCTCCATGCCAGACAATCACAACCAGACACTGCTTGAGAAGCTGTCCAAGGGAATCGCCTATAGCGTACCAATTTTGGCCATTGCCGCAGCAGGCTCTGCGCTGCACGCAATAGGCTCGGACATCTACAGTGAGAGCGGATACCAAATGACCGCGCCTGCCGCGGAAGCTGAAGCTGAGGGCGAGAGCGA
>NZ_JBFGFI010000117.1:0-6399 GCF_041579695.1 Halopseudomonas sp. | reverse complement strand
TCCGCTTTTGTCCTGCCGAGACAGGAGCCAGTGGGCGGAAGCTTGTGATCAATCAGGTGGGGCGATGGCGTGTTGAGCGCACGGTGATTGATCCGAAGTACTGTGGGTTTTGATATGTGTGCCTGGAACGGCTAGGTCAAAATGGACTCCCGCGTTCGCGGGAGTGACGGGTGTGCTGGCGGGAGGGACCGCGTGTTGGAGCGGGTGGGCCTGGGTGTTGGAGTAGTGACTGGGTGTTGGCGGAATGACGGGGCAGGGCCGCGTCACTCCGCTGCTTCAAGTCCGGTATTCGGCATTTATGCGCACGTATTCGTGAGACAGGTCGGTGGTCCAAAGCGTTTCGGTGTGGTCGCCGCGGCCCAGTTCGATGCGGATGGTTATCTCTGCCTGGGCCATGATCGCTGCACCCTGCTCCTCGGTGTAGTCCGCGGCCCGGCCGCCATTACGGGTGATGCAGACCTGATCGAGGTAGACATCGATTTTCTCGACATCCAGATTCGGCACCCCTGCGCGCCCTACTGCGGCCAGGATGCGCCCCCAATTGGGATCGGAGGCAAACAGCGCCGTCTTGATCAGCGGTGAGTGGGCAATTGCATAGCCCACGTCGAGGCATTCATCGCGGTTGTTGCCGCCGTTCACCCGGACGGTGACGAACTTGGTCGCGCCTTCCCCATCGCGCACGATCGCCTGCGCCAATTCGAGCATGATTGCTTTGATGGTGTCGGCCAGCAACTGGTAATCATCGCCTGACGCCTCTTCCAGCGACTCCATCTTCGCCTGACCGGTAGCAATCAACATGCAGCTATCGTTGGTCGAGGTGTCGCCGTCGATGGTAATGCGATTGAAGGACAGGTCGGCGGCTTCGCGCAGCAGGCTCTGTAGCACTGGCTGAGCTACTTTGGCGTCGGTTGCGATATAGCCGAGCATGGTGGCCATGTCGGGCTTGATCATGCCGGCTCCCTTGGAGATGCCCGTGATCGTGATGACTTCTCCGCCAAGCTCAATCTGACGGCTGGCGCCTTTTGGCAGGGTGTCAGTGGTCATGATGCCTTCTGCAGCCCGACCCCAGTTATCTTCGTCCAGGTTCTGTATGGCTGCGGGCAATGCGCTGATAACTTTGTCGGCGGGCAGCAGCTCGCCAATGACGCCAGTGCTGAACGGCAGTATCTGCTTGCTGTTGACCTTTACCAGCTCTGCCAGAGCGGCGCAGGTCTTCAGCGCAGCTTCCATGCCAGGCTTGCCTGTGCCGGCATTGGCGTTGCCGGTGTTGACCAGCAGGTAGCGTGGGGACTGGTCCAGGTGCTGACGACACAGGGTGACCGGAGCGGCGCAGAAGGCGTTCAGCGTGAACACACCCGCTATCGAAGCGCCTTCGGCTGCCTCCATTACCACCACGTCCTTGCGGCCCGCGCGCTTGATGCCGGCGGAGGCGATGCCCAGGCGAAAGCCGGGAACGGGGTGCAAGACAGGAAGGGGGCCGAGTCCGACGGGCATGGTGCAATCTCCGGTTAAGTTAAAGCCGGTATTGTAGCCGTCCGGGAGGGTCGAGTTCCATCTCGACCGGCGGTGGTGGCGAGAACGCCAATGGTCGGAGTGGAAACCGACCCTCCCGGGGAAGGCAGAGGGCTAGCTCGGGCGGTGGCGCCAGCTCAGGCTATCTTGCCATGGCATTGCTTGTACTTCTTGCCTGAGCCGCAGGGACAGGGATCATTGCGGCCGACTTTCGGGCCTTCGCGGGTGATCGGCGTCACCGGTGCCGCTGCAGCTTGCTCGCGCTCTTCTTCGTTACCTTCAGCTGCGGTTGGAGCGACAGCTTCGTGCTTGAACTGCATGCGCTTGGCCATTTCCTCTTGCTGCCGGCGCTGACGGGCTTCTTCTTCGGCGGCGTCTTCGCGGCGTACCTGAACGTGACTGAGAATGCGGATAGTGTCGTGCTTGACCGACTCGAGCATCTCTTCGAACAGGTTGAAGGCTTCGCGCTTGTATTCCTGCTTGGGATTCTTCTGTGCGTAGCCGCGCAGATGAATACCCTGGCGCAGATGATCCATGGTTGCCAGGTGCTCTTTCCAGAGATCATCCAGCACGCGCAACAGCATCTGCTTCTCGAAGGTGCGCAGCGCATCTGCGCCAGTCAGCTCTTCCTTCTCGGCATAGGCCTTGATCAGCTCGTCGAGGATACGCTGACGCAAACCTTCTTCGTGCAGCGTGTCGTCTTCATCCAGCCATTGCTGCAACGGCACCTTGAGTGCCAGCTCGGTGTTGAGGTACTGCTCGAGGCCGGCAATATCCCACTGCTCGGGCACGCTTTGCGGCGGGATGTACTGGCTAATCGCGGCAGCCACGACGTCTTCACGAATTGCCTGGATGGTGTCGGATACGTTGTCTGCGGCGAGAATCGCGTTGCGCTGGCCGTAGATGACCTTGCGCTGCTCATTGGCCACGTCGTCGTACTCAAGCAGCTGCTTGCGGATATCAAAGTTGCGACCTTCGACCTTACGCTGCGCTTTCTCGATCGCATTAGTCACCATGCGGTGCTCGATCGCTTCGCCTTTCTCCATGCCCAGCGCCTTCATGAAGTTCTTCACCCGGTCAGAGGCGAAGATACGCATGAGACTGTCTTCCAGGGACAGATAGAAGCGGCTGGAACCCGGGTCGCCCTGGCGGCCGGCACGGCCACGCAGCTGGTTGTCGATGCGGCGTGATTCGTGGCGTTCGCAGGCGATAATGTGCAGACCACCGGATTCCAGTACCTGCTGATGGCGCTGCTGCCAGTCGGCCTTGACCTGGGCAATCTGTTCCTCGGTCGGATTTTCCAGGCTGGCAATCTCTGCCTCCCAGCTGCCGCCGAGAATAATGTCGGTACCACGGCCTGCCATGTTGGTGGCAATGGTTACTGCTCCCGGACGACCGGCCTGGGCGATGATTTCGGCTTCTTTTTCGTGATGCTTGGCGTTCAGCACCTTGTGCGGGATCTTTTCCTCATCCAGCAGGCGCGAGACGGCTTCGGAGGATTCGATCGAGGCAGTACCCACCAGAATCGGACGACCTTCGCCCATGCTGTGCTTGATGTCTGCAGTGATCGCGGCGAACTTCTCGCCGATGGTCAGGTAGACCAGGTCATTGTAGTCCTTGCGCGCCATTGGCTTGTTGGTCGGGATGACGACCACATCAAGATTGTAGATCTGGCGGAACTCGAACGCCTCGGTGTCCGCCGTGCCGGTCATGCCGGACAGCTTGTTGTAAAGCCGGAAGTAGTTCTGGAAGGTGGTCGAGGCCAGGGTCTGGCTTTCGGCCTGGATCTTCAGTCCTTCCTTGGCTTCGATAGCCTGGTGCAGGCCCTCGGAGAGGCGACGACCGGGCATGGTACGACCGGTGTGCTCATCGACCAGGACAACCTGGTCGTTCTGCACTATGTATTCCACGTTGCGGTGGAACAGCGTGTGTGCCCGCAGACCGGAATGCACGTGGTGCAGGAGATTGAGGTTCTGCGCGGCATAGAGGCTGTCACCTTCCGGCAGCAGACCTTCTTCGGCAAGCAGCTTCTCGACGAACTGGTGACCGGATTCGTTGAGCTCGACCTGTCGCGTCTTCTCGTCGATGTAGTAGTGGCCTTCGACTTCTTCCTGTTCTTCATCGGCGAGGTAGCCGCGCTTGAGCAGCGGAATCAGCTTGTTGATCGCGGCATACATGCGCGAACTGTCTTCGGCCGGCCCGGAGATAATCAGCGGGGTACGGGCTTCGTCGATCAGGATCGAATCGACCTCGTCGACAATGGCGAAGTTCAGTTCGCGCTGGAACTTGTCTTCCAGCCGGAACGCCATGTTGTCGCGCAGGTAATCAAAGCCGAATTCGTTATTGGTGCCGTAGGTAACATCGCAGCGATAGGCGGCTTTCTTGTCCTCGGGTTCCTGGAAGGGTACGACGACGCCAACGGTCAGACCGAGAAATTCATACAGCGGGCGCATCCAGTTCGCGTCACGTCGAGCCAGATAATCGTTTACCGTGACCGCATGCACGCCCTTGCCGGACAATGCATTGAGATAAGCCGGCAATGTGGCTACCAGCGTCTTGCCCTCACCGGTTTTCATCTCGGCGATATGCCCTTCATGCAGGGTCATGCCGCCGATCATCTGGGCATCAAAATGCCGCATGCCCATGACCCGCTTGCTCGCCTCGCGCACCAGGGCAAAGGCTTCAGGCAGGATGGCATCAAGACTTTCGCCCTTGGTTACCCTCTCCTTGAACTCGGCTGTCTTGGCCTTCAACTGCTCATCGCTCAGGGCGTTCAGCTTTTCTTCGTGGGCGTTGATCGCGTTGACGACCCGGCCCATGCGCTTCAACTCACGCTCGTTTTTGCTTCCAAACAGTTTCTTCAATAAAGGCGCAAACATAGTCGACTTTGATATCCGTTTGAGGGTGGGCGGTGCAGCCAGGACGAATCGGGCCAAACCGTAAACAGGCATTCTACTCTGAATCGCGACGCACAATAAACCTGCACGACATCAGCGCCGCGAGCGCAGCCCGTCATGGCCAGCATTTAGGCATCACAGGGGCGTGAATGGACTGGAAAAGCGTCAGGCGAGGACGTCCGCGCGGGGCGGACGTGCATGGATTTACTTCAGTGCGATGTAACGTGCCGGGTTTACGGCCATACCGTTGCGGTATACCTCGAAATGCAAGTGCGGCCCGGTGGAACGACCGGTAGATCCGACAGTGGCGATCTCCTGTCCCTTGCTGACCAGATCGCCCTTCTTCACTTTCAACTCATGGGCATGGGCATAACGTGTCTTGTAGCCGTCACCATGGGAAATCTCGACCATGTTTCCATAGGCGCCATTGCGTCCGGAAAAGGTCACCACGCCTGCGCCAACAGCAGAAATCGGCGTACCGCGGGGAGCTGCGAAATCAGTGCCGGTATGCATGGCTACGCGACCAGTCATGGGATCAGTACGGCGACCAAAGGACGAGGAAACATAGCCGTCCTGCACCGGCAGAAAATCAAGCATGGCATTACTGTCTACCGAGCGGTTCAGGATCAGTTGCTCAAGCAGCTTCAATTGCTGGGTACGATTGTCGATTCGGTCGGCGAGGCGGTCGATGACCGACTGCACGTCGGAGTCCTTGTTTGCGCCGTTCTTGTGCAGCTCGGGACCACCTACGCCAGGCTCGGAATTGAAATCGAACTCGCCATCCGACAAATCGGCCAGCTCGGTGAGCCGCTCGCCCAGGGCATCCAGCCGACTGAGGCGCGTCTGCAGCCGTGCCAGCTGTTGCGTCATGTGCGCGAGCTGCGCCTGCGAACCCTCGTTGCCCGCCTCGCTTTGTGCCAGGTCGGCCAGAGTCTGCTTCCACACGGTGTCGCTATCGACCAGCACCGAGCTGGTCTCCGCTGATGGGTCGGCGAGCAGCGACCAGGTCAGTACCAGTGCACTGACCGGCAGTGCGACCACGGCCACCAGCGCAGCCAGCAGGACCGGCAAGCTGAGCGTTATCGCCCGGGCCGCGCCCTGGCGGTCGGTTAAAATGATGATGTTCAATTAAAAAATCCCCAACGTACGAGTTCCACGGTTCTGCTACGATAACCGCTGCTCATTCACTTAAATCGGCAAAAAGCCATGTCTTTTCATCCCCTCGACGCCCGCCGTCCCGGCGACCTGGTTCGTACCAGCTCGACCCTCAAAGGGCTCTATGCGAGAGCTGGGGCGGTGGAGCGACTTCAGGTAGTGCTCGACACCCTGCTTGAACCTGCAGCAAGGGAGCACTGTCGCGTCGCCTCCATGCGCGAGGGTGTTTTGCGGCTGATCGTATCCGACAGCCACTGGGCAACACGGATGCGATATCAGCAAAAAAGGCTTGTTCGGCAACTACAGGCTTTTAACGAATTCGCAACTTTAACGAAAATCCACTGCAAGGTACAGCCCGTGGTGGTCAAAAAACCACCAGCACTGAACCCGATGCGGAAATCGGCGGTCGCCGCCGAGTCGTTAAAGGACACCGCAGCGCAGGTAAAAGACCCGAGCCTGAAGGCTGCACTCGAACGACTGGCCCGACATCACAAGGACGCGTAAAGGTAACCAGCGGGCAAAAAAAAAGGCCACCGAGGTGGCCATACGAAACGAAACGAGATGAAACGAGTTATCAGACAGCGGCGGCTGGGCGCATGAACGAGATGGGCGCAGTGCCGGCGTCTTCAAATGTCACGATTTCCCATGCTTCCTTGTTGGCAAGCAGGGCACGGAGTAGTTGGTTGTTCAGGCCGTGACCTGATTTGTGACCGCGAAACTCACCTACCAGGCTCTTGCCCAATAGATAGAGATCGCCGATCGCGTCGAGAATCTTGTGCTTGACGAATTCGTCCTCGTAACGCAGGCCGTCTTCGTTCAGCACGCGATATTCATC
>NZ_JBFGFI010000116.1:0-6532 GCF_041579695.1 Halopseudomonas sp. | reverse complement strand
TGGATGCCGGTAGCGGGGAGCTTATCGTGGAAATGGATTACCAGAAGCCGGAAATCTTTCTCGCCGAAATGCGCGATGGTGAGGCCACTGGCGAGCTGTTCAGTCTGGTGCGGGGTGAGTTGCAACTGCGTCGGCCGAAGCATCCGTGCCTCAGCGAAGCCATGGCAGCACAGGAAGGCTGGGTGGTTGCAGCTCCCCGCTGCGAATGGGACGAGGGTCTGCAACGGCTCTGATGGTAAGAATCAGTCAGTATCGCGCTCGCGGATCCGCTCGACGATGGCCGTGGTCGAGCAGCTCTCGACAAAATTCAATACCTTCACCTCACCACCCCAGCTGTTGACCAGTTCGGCACCGACTACCTGGTCCACGCTGTAGTCTCCACCCTTGACCAGGATATCGGGCTTGAGCGCCTTGAGCAGCTCCTCGGGGGTGTCCTCGGCAAAGCTGACCACCCAATCGACCGCGCCCAGGCCGGCAAGTACGGTCATGCGCCGTTCAACACTGTTGATCGGCCGTCCCGGACCCTTGAGGCGACTCACCGACGCGTCATCGTTGATTGCCACCACCAGACGGTCGCCCAGGCTCCGCGCCTCTTCCAGATAACCCACGTGGCCGGCATGAATGATGTCAAAACAGCCGTTGGTGAACACGATTCTTTCACCATGGGCGCGGGCATCCTCGACCGCCTGCACCAGCTGCTCCAGCCCCACCACACCGCGCTCACTGCCCTGCTCGCGCTGCACCGCACGGCGCAACTCCGGAGCGCTGATCGCCGCAGTCCCCAGTTTGCCGATCACGATACCGGCGGCCAGATTCGACAAGCCGACCGCATTGGGCATCTCCTCGCCAGCTGCCAGTGCCGCTGCCAAGGTGGAGATCACCGTATCCCCGGCACCGGTCACATCAAATACCTCACGGGCGCGCGCCGGCATGTGCAGCGCCTGCTCGCCGCGGCGCAGCAGCGTCATACCCTGCTCGCTGCGGGTCACCAGCATCGCTTCGAGCTGCAGCTCCTCGACCAGCGCGATACCCTTCTCGACCAGCATCTGTTCGCTACTGCAATGACCGACAACCGCCTCGAATTCCGCCATGTTCGGGGTGATCAGCGTCGCGCCGCGGTAAATGGTGAAATCCTTGCCCTTGGGGTCGGCCAATACTGGCACGCCGTGCTCGCGGGCCAGCGCAATCAGCGCCTGATGGTTGACCAGCGCTCCCTTGCCGTAATCCGAGAGGATCATCACCTTGACCTTGTCGAGCAGACCGCGCACCGTCGCCAGCATCGCCTCGCCATCGGTCTCGAAGGGCTCCTCAAAATCCAGGCGGATCAATTGCTGGTGCCGGCTCATGACCCGCAACTTGGTAATGGTCGGACGGTCCGCATGGGCCTGGAAATCGCAATAGACCCCAGCGGCATTGAGACGCTGTCGCAAACTCAGCGCGGCCTCGTCCTCCCCGGTCACTCCGACCAGCCAGGCCGGCGCGCCCAGTGCCGCAATATTCAATGCCACGTTGCCCGCACCACCTGGCCGGTCTTCTATCTGATCGACCTTGACCACCGGTACCGGTGCTTCCGGCGAAATCCGATGGGTAGGGCCATGCCAGTAGCGATCGAGCATGACGTCGCCCACTACCAGTACTGGAGCGGAATCAAAACGTGGCATGGTCAGCTTCATTGTCTCTACCTGTATTCAGTCAGCCCCACAGGGCAAAAAAAGTGTTTCAGGCCTGGGCAGGCGGCTCGTCCTGGAATTGCATGCTATGCAGGCGCGCGTAATAGCCATTCTGGGCGATTAATTCGGCATGGCTGCCACGCTCGACGATCCGGCCATCGTCCATCACCATAATGACGTCAGCTTTCTCAATGGTCGACAGACGGTGCGCGATCACCAGCGTGGTACGGCCCTCCATCACCCGGTCCAGTGCCGCCTGGATATGCCGCTCGGATTCGGTATCCAGCGCCGAGGTCGCCTCGTCGAGAATCAGCACGGGCGCATCCTTCAGTAACGCCCTGGCGATTGCCAGCCTTTGGCGCTGCCCGCCCGAGAGCAGCACACCATTCTCGCCGACCATGGTATCCAGTCCTTGCGGGAGTTTGTCGATAAACTCCTTGGCGTAGGCTGCCTCGGCAGCCTTTTCAATCGCCTCCCGCGGCGCGCCAGCCAGATCGCCGTAGGCAATATTATTGGCAATCGTATCGTTGAACAGCGTGACGTGCTGGGTAACCAGGGCAATGTGGCGGCGCAGATTACGCAGGCGATAGTCCTCGACATCCACGCCGTCAATCAGGATATGCCCCTGGTCGTGGTGATAGAAGCGGGGTATCAGACTCACGAGCGTTGACTTGCCACTACCCGAGCGACCAACCAAAGCCACCATCTGCCCCGGCTCGACACGGAAGTTGATCCCGTCGAGCACATTCTTGTCGGTATTGGGATAACTGAAATCCAGGTCGCGCACCTCGATGGCCCCGGAAACACGATCCCGTTCGATCGTACCAGTGTCGGTCTCCGGTTCCTCATCCAGTTGCTCAAAGATACTTTCAGCAGCAGCAATACCCTTCTGGATATTCGCACTTACCTCGGATAGCTGACGGATAGGCTTGGGTAACAGCGCCGCGGCGGTGATGTATGACACAAGGTCACCCACGGTCGAATCACCGCGCAGGAACAAAACCAGGAACATCACCACAGCCATCGCACTAAAGGTCACCAGCTGTAGCGTCGGCGTGAAAACCGCACCGGTACGGATCATTTTCAGACCCCTTTCACGACTGGCTTCACTGGCCTGGTAGAAACGTCGGGTTTCATACTCTTCGCCACCAAAGCTGCGAACCACTCTGTAGCCGGAAATGGTTTCCGAAGTCACGTGGGTCACATCGCCCATCGCAGTCTGGATCTTGTGGCTCTGCTTGCGGAATTTCTTGCTCGTGCTGTTCACCATCAAACCGATCACCGGGAGGATGGCCATCAGCACCAGCGTCAGTTGCCAGTTCATCCAGAGCAGGTAGGCAAACAGGAACATGACTGTCATCCCCTCCCGAAACACCACCTTGATCGCGTCGGTAGCCGCGCCAGTGACCATAGTGACATTGAAGGTAATACGGGAAACCAGGTGACCGGAATTATGGTTATCCAGATAACGATTAGGCAGCGTCAACAGGTTATTGAACAACGAGGTACGCAGATCGTGTACTACGCCGAGCGATACCTTGGCAATGTAGTAGTTGCCCAGAAACGAACCAGCCCCTTGATAGAGCGCGACCACAATGATGAACAGCGGGAAGCCCCAGATCAGAGGGACGCCGAGAAACATCCCGTCGGCGCCCTGAGCAAGACCATCGACAAAATATTTGAGCATCCAGGCCATGGCAGGCTGACTGGAAGCAAAGATCATGAACCCCAGGATACTGATACCAAAGGGCACCCAGTAGGGTTTCACATACCCCAGCAATCGTGCGTAGATCCGCGCACTGGACCGGGCGAAACTTTCTTTCTCGGAATCGGACATGGGCACTTCGCGAAAATGGACCGGGTGCAGAGTTTAACACAGCAAACCGGGGGCGCAGCGGACACTGCAAAAGTGAGGTAAACTGCCGTTTTGATTCAGGAAACACCCCATGCAGCCACTGAGTAGCGAGCAGTTCGCGGCAATGCGCCTGAGAGCCGACGTTATCGAGCAGGATGGTCATGGCGAAAAGGTTTTGCGTCTGGAAGACGGCTCTTATCTGAAGCTGTTTCGCCGCAAGGCCTGGTTCTCGAAAACGCTGTTTTTTCCTCCAGCAGCCCGCTTTGCAGCGAATGCGGCGCAGCTGCAAAGCTTGGAAATCCCCTGCCCTCGCGTCATTCAACTGTACAAACTGAGCAATCCGTATCGATCAGTCGTGCACTACGACCCGCTGGAGGGCACAACCCTGCGTCAGTTGCTCAATGAACAACCCAGCATCGAACAACTTGAGCTATTCGGCCTGCTCGGCGAGTTCATAACCCATCTGCATGACCTCGGGATCTATTTCCGCTCGTTGCATCTGGGTAATATTGTTCTGACGCCGGACGGCGAACTCGGCCTGATCGACATATCGGATATGCGCTGCCTCGGCAGGCCCCTACCCCAGCGACTGCGAAACCGGAACTATCAGCACCTGCTTCGCTATGAAAAAGATTGGGCTCTGGCGCCACCAGCGGCTCTGTCCCTGGTACGCGGCGAGCATCCATAGCAGGCCAGGGCCTGCAACCGTAGATAATCGCAAGCCACTTTGGTACCGTTTCCTATCAGCTCGCATCAGCCTTAACGCTCAAGAGCGAGCCGCAGGCATTGGCCGTTTACGACGCCCATCACAAGAAAACTGGAACGCCAGAAGGACCCTGAAGCATGTTGCAACCCGTAATCATGGCCGGCGGTTCCGGTTCCAGACTCTGGCCCCTGTCCCGCCAGCTCAATCCAAAGCAGTTCCTGCGGCTGACCGACCCCCGGTTATCGATGCTGCAGGCAACGATAACCAGGTTGGACGGCCTGGAAACGGATCAGCCACTGGTGATCTGCAACGAGGAACACCGATTTCTGGTCGCCGAACAACTACGGCAACTCACTCTGGACCAGGCTGAAATAATCCTTGAACCCACAGGCCGCAATACGGCTCCCGCTGTGGCACTGGCCGCACTGCATCTGAGCGCAAGCGGCGAAGATCCGTTAATGCTCGTTCTGGCTGCGGATCATCTGATTGCGAACAACGAGGCATTTCGGCACAGCATCGAGAAGGCCATCCCCCTGGCCACTTCCGGCAAGCTGGTCACTTTCGGCATAGCGCCCACGCATGCCGAAACCGGTTATGGCTATATCCAGCGAGGTTCAGCTGCCGGGAACGACGCTCATGCGATCAGTCGATTTGTGGAAAAGCCCGACGCGGAAACCGCCAAACACTACCTCGATTCTGGCGAATACCTATGGAACAGCGGTATGTTCCTGTTCCGCGCGAGCCGCTATCTGGAGGAGCTGGGCCAGCATCGACCCGAGATTCTCGCTGCATGCCAGAAAGCTATATCTAATCGGGTTTCAGACATGTCCTTTGTTCGTGTCGACGCGCCAGCATTCGAACTATGCCCTGAAGATTCGATAGATTACGCAGTCATGGAGAACACATCCGAAGGCGTAATGATCGAGCTGGACGCCGGATGGAGCGACATTGGCTCATGGTCCTCCCTTTGGGAGGCAGACGGAAGAGACAGCGCAGGAAACAGCCTCAACGGCGACATTATTGCTATCGCCACGCAGAACAGTTTGATTCGGGCAGAAAATCGGCTGGTGGCCACACTGGGGGTAACGGATCTGGTAGTGGTTGAAACTAAAGACGCGGTGCTTGTAGCACACAAGGACCATGCGCAGGACGTGAAAAAAATCGTTGCCGAGCTCAAGGCGAACGGTCGGCAGGAGCATACGATTCATCGCGAGGTATACCGGCCATGGGGTGTCTACGACCTGATCGACAAGGGGCCTCGTTATCAGGTAAAACGCATCACCGTAAAACCGGGAGCCAAGCTGTCGGTGCAGATGCATCACCATCGAGCCGAGCATTGGGTAGTGGTAAGCGGTACAGCGAGAGTAACCAATGGGGACAAGACCTATCTGGTAACCGAAAACCAATCGACTTTTATTCCCATTGGCCAGGTTCATTCCCTAGAAAATCCCGGTGTAATAGATCTGGAATTGATCGAGGTGCAGTCAGGTTCCTACCTGGGAGAGGATGACATCACCCGTATTGAGGATGTGTATGGCCGTCGCTGAGTATTGCGCCAGCAACCCGCAGAATTCGTGCAGCTCGCACCCTAACTGAGCAGGAGCTACTTATGCTTGTAGTCAAACTTGTGGGCGGACTCGCCAGCCAGCTGCACAAATATGCCGTAGGCAGGGCTCTTGCAGAACGCATGGATACGGTGCTGCTGCTCGACACCTCGAGCTATCTGGGTGCCACTCCAAAAGAGGCTTTCCCGCTGGAAATCAATCACTTCCATATAGAAGCCAGAGCAGCAACGCCCGAGGAAATTGCGATCGCCAAAGGCAAGGCGGCGGCTGCGCTGCATCAGCTCTGTCGCCTCACCGGCCGGCAGCCCTCACCCAAGCTGGAAAAACGCGTCCTGCGGTGGTTCGGCCATACTCAGTACAAGGCAAATATAACCAAAGGCCGCACCGAGCATTTTTTTGAAGATGTTCCCCGCGGCAAAAACGCCTACATACATGGCGAATGGGGAGCAGGCTTTGGACTATTCGAGGACATCCGACCACTGCTGCTGCAGGAGCTTCAGCTGAAAAGCCTGAGCGAGGAAGCTTTGATCATCAAAAAGCTGATTGCCAAAGAGCCCGCTGCCACTTCGCTGCATGTCCGCCGCGGCGATTATGTGAGTAATCCGGCGGCAGCTAAGCTCCATGGTACCAGCCCTGTCGACTATTACCGCGCCGCTGTCGCTCACATCCAGCAATGGGTCGCCGAGCCGAGATTCTTCATATTTTCGGATGACCTGACCTGGTGCCGCGAAAACCT
>NZ_JBFGFI010000115.1:0-6597 GCF_041579695.1 Halopseudomonas sp. | reverse complement strand
TCGCGCCACCAGCTTGCCGGCCAGAGCATCGTCTTGGCTCGTCACACCCACGCCCGCGGCGGCGGAATCGCCGAGGATCAGCAGGCGCAGGCGTGGACCGATGCCACTGACGCCGGCCCGCTCGCCCACAGGCTCCGGCAGCCTGGGCGTGACCCAGCGGGTATACAGTCCCTGGGCCAGGAGTACCGGCCCCAGGGTGATCTTGGACAGGATTTCGATCATGGTGCGGCTCGTGCGGACCAGGGCGCCAGGCACCCTGCCCTGAGTAAAAAGAACGGGATGGAGTGGGACATCCCGCCGGCCATTTCACGCTCGGGTGCATGTGGCCTAAACCGGATTGCGAGCTCAGCGCCCCGCGCGCAGCTCTGCACGGAGGATCTTGCCGATGGGCGACTTGGGCAGTTGCTCGCGGAAGACGATCTGCTTCGGTACCTTGTAGGCGGTCAGCCGCTCACGGCAGTGGCGGATGATCGCCTCGCCGTCCAGGCCGGGCCGGCGCAGCGCGACGAAGGCACGGATCGCCTCGCCGGTGCTCTCGTCCGCCACCCCGATCACCGCCACCTCGCTCACGTCCGGGTGCTCGGCGATGACGTCCTCCACCTCGTTGGGGTACACGTTGAAGCCCGAGACCAGGATCATGTCCTTTTTGCGGTCGACGATGCGGATGTAGCCCTCGTCGTCCATCACCGCGATGTCGCCGGTGCGGAACCAGCCATCGGCGAAGGCCTCGGCGGTCTCGCCCGGGCGATTCAGGTAGCGCTCGACGATATGCGGACCACGCACCAGCAACTCGCCAGGCGTTCCCAGCGCCAGCTCGCGGCCTTCGGTGTCCGCGATGCGGACTTCGCTCCCGGGCATGGGCAGGCCGACGGTGCCCGGGCGTGATGTCGGCCCAGGCGGGTTGAACGATACGAAGCAGCTGGTTTCCGTGAGCCCGTATCCCTCCAGGATCTGGCCGACTGCCACCTGCCAGCGCTCGGCGGTGCTCGGCCGCAGCGAGGTGCCGCCGGAAACGGCCAGCTTAAGCTTGGGCGGGTTGGCCTGCAGCCAGGGCTCGGCCAGCAGGCCGGCGTAGAGCGTGTCCACCCCCGTCATCCAGCGCACCGGGAACTTGTCGAACGCCGGGAACACGTTGGACAGGGGGCGTGGATTGGGCACCAGCAGGTTGCGCCCGCCCCGGCGGAAGAACAGCAGGAAGTTAAAATTGAAGGCGAAGATGTGGTACAGCGGCGGCACGGTGACGATCGCCTCGCCTGGCTCGATGTGCACGCCATGGGCATTGATGTAGTCCTCGGCCATGCGCAGCACGGCGAGCAGGTTCGCATGGCTCAGCACCGCGCCCTTGCTGCGCCCCGTGGTGCCGCCTGTGTACTGGTAGAGCGCCACGGGATGGGGTTCGGCTTGTACCGGTAGCTGTCCTTGGCCTATGGACAGGACCTCACTGAAGCGCTGGTGGGCGATGCACGGGGTGAGGTCGATACCACTCTCGGCGGCCAGCTTCTGCTGGATCGCAGTGCCGATGGGCGGCGGGAAGAAGTCCCCAAGGCTGGTGGTTACCAGACGTATGCCCCTCTCGACAATCACAGTCTCGGCGCGACCGACGAACAGGTCGCAGGCCACCAGCAGCTTGGCGCCGCTGTCGGCCAGTTGCGCATCCAGTTCGCGCGCGGTGTACAGCGGGTTGACGTTGGTGACAATCAGCCCGGCCTTCCAGGCACCCAGCACGGCGACGGGATAGTGCAGGCTGTTGGGTAGCTGGATCGCCACCACGTCGCCGCTCTCCAGCCCCTGCGCCTTCAGCAGGTAGGCGGCGAAGGCATCCGACAGCTCGTCTACCTCGGCGAAAGATAGATCAGTGTGCAGGCCATTAGGCAAAACAACGGTGAAGGCCGGTGCATCAATGAAACGCTCGGCACCCTGGCGGGCGAAATCTGCGACGCTACCCCGCAGAGCCTGAGGGTCAACACGATAGCCGTGCAGGCTAGGCGGGTAGCTCTGTTCCCAAGGATTGGACATGCTCATGACTATTGTTCCTTGTTCTTGTTCTGTAGGCTTTGTTCGCTCCGCCCGGCAATCCCGAGCGGAAGCGGCGGCTAGAGCTGGATCTCGATATCCCCAGTGGGGAACGCGACACAGGAGTAGATCCATCCGAAGTCCCGGTCGGACTTGCGCAGATGGGCCTCCTGCGGATTGAACACGGCACCGGAAACCAGCTTGACCCGGCACAGGCTGCACTCACCGGAACGGCAGGCGTTCTCGGTACCGTAGCCATTGCGCTCCAGGGCATTGAGCAGCGGCTCGCCGACGCGGCTCCGGAAGCTGCCGCGCCCACGTACCGTCACGGTGACCTCATC
Source organism: Halopseudomonas sp. (assembly GCF_041579695.1). Classification (GTDB taxonomy): domain Bacteria; phylum Pseudomonadota; class Gammaproteobacteria; order Pseudomonadales; family Pseudomonadaceae; genus Halopseudomonas. The sequence continues at coordinate 4,243 of NZ_JBFGFI010000115.1, read as the reverse complement.
GTCCAGCGAGACCCCTTCGGGCCATCCCGCCTGCTCATTCGGCGCCTTGGGCGCGCCATTGGCCTCGACACGGATGCGCCGGCGCTTGACGCCCAACGCCGTGAGCAATTCGACGCAGCTATCGTTGAACGGCGTCGGACCGCAGACGTAGAACATCTTGTTGCCGATATCGCCGAGCTGCTGCTGTAGCAGCTCGGCGGTCAAGCGGCCGGTATAGCCCCAGTAGCCAGTGGGGGGACGGGAGATCACCTCGCTCAGGGTGAAGTTCTCGTGGCGATTGGCCAGCCCACGGAACTCGTCATCGAAGATCACGTCATCGACGTAGCTGTTCACGTAGACGAGGTGAAAGCGATGCGACAGGCCACGGTCGAGGATGTCCAGCAGGATGCTGCGCGCGGGGGCGCTACCCGATCCGCCGGCGAGGAACACCAGGTCGTCGCCGTGGTACAGCGGGTTGTGGTGGAAGGTACCCATCGGCCCGGAGCTGAGAAAACGCTGCCCCGCCACCACCCGGTCGAGCAGGTAGTTCGAGACAAAACCACCTTGAGCCCGCTTCACGGTCAGGTCGTAGTAGACCCGCTGCGATGGCGAGGAGGAAATGGCGTAGGGCCGGGCGGTCGCCACCCCATCGATCTCGACGAACAGGTTGATGTACTGCCCCGCCTGGAAGGGTGGCAGCACGCTACGGTCGGCCGTGACCAAGCGCAGGGTCTTGGTGGTGGCTGTCTCGTCGATCACCTGGGCGACCTCCAGCTCCAGCCGCTTCGGATGCAGCTGCACGACGGTACCGGCAACCTCGCCCTTGACCTCACGGAAGTCCGATCCGCTCTGCTCCAGTGCTTCCTTGGCTTGCCACGCCTCGCGGAAGCCGGCGATGGAGTTCAGCAGGTTCTGCTCAGACATGTTCCACCTCTTTGACTTTCAACTGTTTGAGCACCGCCCTGGCAGTGGACTCGCCGGCCATGTAGGTCGGCTGGAAGCCGCCCATGGAGGTCCAGGAGCCGGCGATGTAGAGGCCCGGTACGCCTTCCAGACGCTCGCGCAGCAGGGCTGAGTCCTGGGCGCTCTGCTGGAAGCCATAGATGGCGCCGCCGGGGGTGTTGAGGTAGCGCATCATGGTCAGCGGGGTGGCCACCTCGACCTCCTCAATGTATTGGCGCACCTTCGGGAAGACCTTCTCGATGACCCCGATGAGCTTCTCGGCGAATTCATACTTGGTCTGCGCGTAACGCTCTGGCGGCACCGCCTTCCAGGGCTCGCCGTATTGCAGGCAGACCAGCACCACCTGGCTCTTGCCGGGCGGAGCGAAATCGGGGTCTTCGAGGTTGTAGCAGGTGAGCATGCCGCCCAGCGGCGGCTCAAGGCTGCCCATGCGCTGGTGAATCTGTTCCTCGTCCAGGGTCTCGTAGATGAAGCTGGAGGCTTCGGTCACCCCCAACTCCTCCGGGGTGCAGTCCAGGCCCAGGTAGATGACGAAGGCTGAGGTGCCCATGCGCCGGGATTTGAAGTCTTGCTGGACCTTGAGCGGCGACTGGTCGAGGTCGAGCAGCTCGTTGAAAGTGATCAGCGGACTAGCATTGGACACCACAGCATCACAGGAAACGGTCTCGCCGCCCTCCAAGCGCACGCCACTGATCCGGCCATCCTTGGTGAGGATCTTCTCGACGCCGCAATTGAAACGCACCTCGCCGCCGGCCTCGCTGAACGACTCCACCAGCGCGCTGGACATGGCCTGGGAGCCGCCCTTGATGTGCCAGGGCTTAAACGCAGCATAGGCGTAGAGCATCGCAGCCAGGTCAGGAAAAGGCAGCATGCTCGGCGGCACCCCGAGATAGAGCCAGTAGGTGGCCAGCACGCTTTTCAGCTTGGGATCGCTGAAGAACTCGTCCAGCACATCCTTCACCGAACGGAAGCCATACTCCACGAAGTACGGACACATCGATTTCAGCATGGCCTCGCTGTTCGACCGGCGCGCCTGCGGCAGGGTCATGAAGCTCTCTAGGGTGATCTTCTCGCAGAGCACCAGGAAGCGCTCGATGGCCTCCTGTTCCGCCGGAAACAGCTCCTGTAGGGTGCGGCGCAGCCCGGACCAACTGGCCGGCAGGGTGACATCAATCTCCCCGGGTACCACCAGGCGGTACAGCGCGTGCTCCTGGACGAATTCGACCTTGTCCATCACGCCCAGCTTGTCAAACAACTTGCGCATGATGAACGGCTTGTCCTCGGTGCCCATGCCGCTGAGCTGGTGCAAGGCCACCTCGAACTCGAATTCGCCACGCACGAAGGAGGTAGCGCAACCACCGGGGATATTGTGGCGTTCCAGCAACAGGGTCCGACTGCCGCCACGCTGTAGGGCGGTCGCGGCGGTCAACCCGGCATTGCCGGCGCCGATCACGACGGCGTCATAGTGCTTCATAGTCTTCCTCACAACTTATCACTGCTAAGATTAAGGCAAAGAAACGCCCCTAAAGAGTCCGCCCCAATTCGCGCAGGTCAGCGAAACGTGCCGGCGCCCCGGACGCCCTGGCTTGCACCGAGCGCAGGATGTCCTCGCCACTGAGAATCGCGCTTTGCAACAACACAGTGTGCTGCAGAGACTCGTAGACCCCATGATCACGGCTGTAGAGCATCGCACGCTTGATCCCGCTGATGGCCACCGGCGGCCGCTCGGCAATGCGCCGGGCCGCAGCAAAGGCGCCGTCGAGTAACGCCTCGGTGCTCGGGTACACCTTGGCCAGCAAGCCCAGACGCAGCGCCTCGGCGAAATCCAGAGTGTCGCCGGTCAGCGCCAGGTAGCGCGCCACCCCGGCGGGGATCAGGTGCTGCAGCCGCTGCAGCACGCCCAGATCGGCCATCATGCCGACGTTGGTCTCCTCGATGCGGAACTTCGCCGCTTCGGAGGCAAAGCACAGGTCGCAGGCGGCGATCAGGTCGAAGCCGGCACCGACGCAGGTGCCCTGCACCGCGGCAATCACCGGGAAGCGGGCACGCTCCAGGGCGTTCAGCGCGTCCTGCATCTTTTCCAGGCCGGCCTGCATGGCCTCGCGCTCGATCGGGTTGGTCGCGTGGAACTCCTTGGAGGTGGCAAAGATCTGCAGATCTAGCCCACCGCAGAACACCTTGCCCTGAGCCGACAGCACTAGGGCCCGCACCTTGCCGGAACGGCTCAACTGGTCGATCGCCTGCGGCAGCTCGCTCCAGAATGCCAGCGTCAGACTGTTGGCCTTATCAGGTCGATTAAGCTGCAAGTGAGCGATGCCATCCTCAACAGAGACATCGAAACATTCGTAGGTTGAACTCATGGCTGCACCTCAGGCATCTAATGTTATCGATGCTAAGATTTGATCTTATCGCCGTCAAGATATTTCCGCATGATAAGATCGAAACGCCAGCTACCCCCCCCCCAATCAAGGCCCCTCGCATGAGCAAGACACCCCAACGAGCCCGCGACACCTACCATGTCGGCAACCTCGCACCTCAATTGCTCAATGCAGCACGGGAAATGCTAGAAGAGGTAGGGCCAACCAAACTCTCGCTACGCGCCGTATCCGAACGTGTTGGCGTGAGCTCGACAGCCGCCTATCACCACTATGCCAACCGGGCCGAACTGATCGGCCAGTTGGCGGCACAGGGCTTTCGCGAGCTGGCCAAGGTCTTGCGAGTCGAGGGCGAGTACGACGACGGGATACGGAAGCTGCGCGACGCCAGCCTGGTCTATTTCAGCTTCGCCCGCCGCAACCCAGCGCTATACCAGTTGATGTTCGGCCCGGAACTGGCCAGCGGCGAAATGCCCCGTGAGTTTCATGAAGCTCGCGATGAAGCCTTCGGTGAACTTCGACGCATCATTGCCGAGGTACTCGGACAGGAAATGGACAGCGCGGAGGTGCGCCGATCCGCGCTGGCGAGCTGGTCCTACACCCACGGCCTGGCTTCCCTGGTCATCCATGGAGTTCTGCAATTCCCAGCCACCACCACCGACGAGCGCTTTGTGGACAGCACGCTGCTGGGGTTCGAGCATCTGTTTAAGGCTAGAGCCGGACAAGATTGATAGGCGTGTGGACTACCCCCGCTCCGGTAGACATCCCCGGCCTCGTTTTTTCTCATAACAGTTGCGCCTGCAATCCAGTCAGGCAATCGCCCCTAAAGTTGTATGGCACATGCGAGCGACTCCTCTTGGAGGACTCCTATTGACGCCAACTGGCTTTGGGTCGAAATCGGCCGGTTGCGAACGGCCGCTTTTGGC
>NZ_JBFGFI010000114.1:0-6737 GCF_041579695.1 Halopseudomonas sp. | reverse complement strand
CCGACCCGCTTCCAGGGAGCCGGTATAGGCGTCATGAGCTTCTTCAAGATTGCCCTGGAACTGGGCCAGTCGGCTGTTGAGCTGCTTTAGATAGAGTTCGAAATCCTGCTGGCGGTTGTGTTGTGCGCCCAGCACCAACAATCCCAGCTCATCCAGTGCCGCGGCGAGTTCGTACCAGTTCAGGCCGCCGGCAATGCGTTCGCGAAGCTGTTCGGCTTGCAGGCGCTGATTGTCGAGCACCTGCAGTTCCGAAAGCAGGTTGATCAGGATAGTTTCAATATGTGCGGACGTCTGGGAGTAATGCTGCTCCTCGCCTGCCAGATTGCCCACCACGGCGCTGTTGGCGGTGTCGCTCTGGAGCTCCTCGGCCACTTCCCCGTTCTCGGACTGATCGGTGGGCGGAGCTTCGGCAACGGTGAATGCTGGCTCCGGAAGCTCTGGCGTCAGCGGCTCGCCGGCATCAACTGGTTCTGTGGTCGGTCCGGCGGCAGCAGAGCTGCCAGAGCCGAACAGGCGAGCCAGCAGACCCGGTGACTCAGCACCGGGGCCGGCACTGAGTACGCGCTCCTGCGCGTCAACTATATCGGAGAGGAGAATCTGTATGCTTGAGGCATACTCGATAGGTGATTCAAGGCGCCGCGCGAGCTCCTTGAGCGAGCTATCGATGGCGCCCGTCAGCTTGCGTTGCTGTAGCTGCTTGACCAGCGCGCGCAGCGAAGAGGCAATCTGCAGCATGCGTTCTTCACGGGCGCTGTCGGCCGCGAGTACCGCACGCTCAAGCTCGGGCATCAGTTCAGTCAGCAACTGGGGCGGAGCATTATTGCGCAGCGCGTTGCGCAGGTCTTTCAATCGCTTGTCGAGCAATGGATCGAGCCCGTCCGCGGCAATACTCACGCGCACCAGGCCCCGTTTGAGCAGCTCCTGCTGGTCCGAGGATTCGTCTGGCGTATTGGTCTCTGCGCTGCCGGTCGACCGGGAGTTGTTACGGGTGTCGATCATGAGTGCTCCTGCACACGGGGTCCCGGAAGATTATATGCAAACCGGGTCCTCTGACCAGAACCTGTTCGGGTCAGCTGCCAGTCGGTTTGCAGGTGGCCGTGCATAGTCCTGGTGGCAGTCGTATGTGCATGGCCACCGGCAGATGGTCGGAGATGGGCTGGGCGAGTACCTCTACCTTTTCGATACTGAGGCTTGGGCTGATCAATATATGATCCAGCACCCGGGCAGGTTTCCAGCTCGGGTAAGTGCCGGGCAGCGTCGCAGTATGCAGCTTGCTGCCCTTGAGCGGCGAGTGTTCGAGCAGGTCTTCGGCGTGAGTATTCATGTCGCCCATGAGCACGACGTGCTCATGGTCGGCGATGCGTTCACGGATGTAGGCGAGCTGATTGGCCCGCACACGCGTGCTGAGCGCCAGGTGCATGTTCACTAGCAGAAGAGAGTTGCGGCCCTCGCCGAAGCTGGTCAGGATCGCTCCGCGACCGGGCAGGATTCCGGGCAGTTTGTGATCTTCGAGATAGTCCGGGGCAAACCGGCTGAGCAACCCGTTGGAATGCTGAGCGAAACGACCCAGGTTGCGGTTGAGCTGCTGGTACCAGAACGGGAACTGACCCTCGCGGGCCAGATGCTCGACCTGATTGACGTAGCCCGAGCGCATGCTACCGCCATCGACCTCCTGCAGGGCCACCACATCGAAGTCACTCAGTACCCGGCCAATCTGCCCCAGAATGTTGTGCCGACCGGTCGCCGGCAGCAGGTGCTGCCAGCTGCGGGTCAGGTAGTGATGATACTTCTGGGTATTGATGCCGACCTGGATATTGAAGCTCAGCAGCCTGAGGATCTCCGGCAGAGCTTCCTTATGGACAGGGCACAGTTCGTTGATCTGCAGGTTTCCCGGCAGCATCTGGCCATGCAGTGAGCGTCTGCGCGGAGGCATCGTTGCGGAGGTTGCCATGGGCTTGCCTCAGAGAGCCTGACGCTCGCGGGCGACGAGGAAGTCTGCTACTTCGAGCATGCTTTCGAAACCGCCGACCATGCCCCCTTCAATGCGGTACTTGCCGTTGACGATCAGCGTCGGCACGCCGGTCGCGCGGTAGGCCTTGGCCAGGCGACCCGCTTCGGCCAGCTTGCTGCGCACGCCGAAAGAGGACCACGCCTTTTCGAACTGCTCTTCGCTGATGCCGTAGGGCTCGAGGAACTCGACCATCTCCGCCTCGTTGGCCAGTTGCTTCTTCTCGATATGGATCGCGTTGAAAATGGCCTCGTGGGTCTCCTCCAGCTTGCCCAGGCTCTGCACTGTGTAAAACAGTTGTGCGTGGGTATTCCAGACGCCGCCAAACAGCGCGGGCACTTCCCGGAAACTGACATCCTCGGCCAGATCCTTCTTCCACTCCTCGAGTACTGGCTCGAACTGGAAGCAGTGGCCGCAGCCGTACCAGAACAGTTCGGCCACTTCGATCTTCGCGGGATCCTGGGTGGGAGCTGGTGTGGCCAGCTCGATATAATGTTCCCCGGCCTTGAAGTTTGCCGGCGGAGTTGCTTCCTGAGCCTGAAGCGCGGCAGAACTGCCCAATAACCAAAGCAATGTCGCGGTGATCAATACGCGCATGTTTTCTTCCCTTGAGTTGTATTGTGGAGCCGATGTCTGTGGGAGCCACCGGCCTGGATAAAATTCACTGACCGGCCATTTGCCGTCATCTGCGCAGTCATAATGGTTCCGAAGAGTCGTTCAGTCCAGCATGCCGCAGAACAGATCAGCCAACAACAAAAAGGGTGACCTGAGTCACCCTTTAATTGAAGCCTGCTACATGCCTGGCAACACTAATTGCCTAGCGCAGACCCTGAATATAGTTGGAAACCGCTTCGATATCACGGTTGCTCAGGCGACCGGCGATCGTACGCATGATCATGGCTTCGCCATCGTTGTCACGCACGCCCTCGCGGAAGTTGGTCAGCTGCTTTGCGGTGTAAGCGGCATGCTGACCGGCCAGGCGCGGATAACCCGCAGGGTCATTACCCTTGCCGGTTGGCGAGTGACAGCCAGTGCAGGCGGGCAGGCCGGTGGCCAGATCGCCGCCACGGTAGATTTCTTCACCGCGAGCAGCCAGTTCAGCGTCGGCAACGCCCATGGCAGGTACCTGAGCATCGTAGAATGCGGCAATGTCGCGCAGATCCTGATCGTTCAACGGATCTAGGATGCCGGTCATTTCCACGACCACACGGCGACCTTCCTTGATGTCCAGCAGCTGCTTGTACAGGTACTTGTCACCCAGAGCCGCGAGCTTGGGGAAACTGGGCATGGCACTGTTGCCATCGGCGCCGTGGCATGCGGCGCACGTGGCGACCTTGTCTGCACCGGCTTCAGCGTCACCCTGTACTGCATGGACCGAACCGGCCATACCGAGGGATAACACCAGACTAACGAGTAATTTATTCATCGGCTAATCCAATTACGGCTGAAAGAGGGGCCTGGTCTGTCCTTCCGGTGTCATCACCGTGTTATATAGGGCAGCCTGCCTCGTTTATCCCGAACCTGACAACTGAACAACGCAGTCCGGACTGATGGCCCATGCTATCTGTCGCCTCGAAGGGACGCAACGTCCAGAATGTCGCAGTAAGCTTTCGCGATATAAAACCGCAGCAGTATATACTAAGGTGATGGCCAAGGTGAATGTCATCGGCCACTCGACAGCAGCATAACGGATCTCCCCATGCCTTCAGCAACACCCCTCGTTTCCCTTTGCCAGCAAGCCACCTTCATCAAGAGTGCCAGTCAGGTGGAGCAGTGCCCACTCGACCGCGGCTATGAGGTTGCTTTCGCCGGTCGCTCCAACGCCGGCAAATCCAGTGCGCTCAACACGCTCACCCATGCGCGGCTGGCGCGTACCTCAAAGACCCCGGGTCGCACGCAGCTGATCAATTTCTTTGGTCTTGACGAGCAGCGTCGGCTGGTGGATCTGCCCGGCTATGGTTATGCCAAGGTGCCGCTGGCGCTGAAAGAACATTGGAAGGAGCACCTGGATGCCTACCTGACCGGGCGCCAGTCATTGGTCGGGCTGGTACTGGTGATGGATATCCGGCACCCGCTGTCGGATTTTGACCGGATGATGCTCGAATGGAGCGACGTAACCGGCCTGCCCGCGCATATTCTGCTCAGTAAGGCTGACAAGCTTGCCTATGGCGCGGCGAAGAACGTGCTGCTCAAGGTGCAGACGATTGTGCGCAAGGAATACGGTAACCGTGCGACCGTGCAGTTGTTTTCAGCGCCCAAGCGCCAGGGGCTGGAGGAGGCGTACGAGGTGCTGGAAACCTGGCTGTTCAACGAAGATGATGAAGACGAGCAAAACGCCGAGCTGGATGAGAGCCAGGAGTGACTCGCGGGCAATAAACCGCAGGCAAAAAAAACCCCGGACCTCATATGGGGAGGGAAGATCCGGGGTTCAAGGATCGGGCTGTGCTAGGAAAGGGCTGCCCGATATTCTGCCAACACTAAATCACATCTAGATGAAAGGCTTGACTGGCCATTCACTGAATCTGACCGGGCCTACCGTGGTTTAGTTCCAGAGCGTTTCGGGAAAATCGAATTTATTTTCGCTCAGTGTGCCTCGTCCCAGTTTTCGCCTACGCCAACGTCGACCACCAGCGGAACATCCAGCGTTGCTGCGCTGGCCATATGCTGTTTCAATCCGGCACTGACCTGCTCAATCAGATCCTCTCTTACTTCCAGAACCAGTTCGTCGTGCACTTGCATGACCACCCGTGCATCGAGTCCGGTCTCCGCCAGCCAGTTGTCCACTGTCACCATAGCGCGCTTGATGATGTCCGCGGCGGTGCCCTGCATCGGGGCATTGATCGCAGTGCGTTCGGCGCCCTTGCGCATGGCCGGGTTCTTGGCGTGAATTTCGGGCAAGTACAGCCTGCGGCCGAACAGGGTTTCTACATAGCCCTGCTCGCCGGCCTGCGCGCGGGTACGCTCCATGTACGCGAGCACACCGGGATAGCGGCTGAAATAGCGGTCGATATAATCCTGCGCCTGCTTGCGGCCGACATCGATCTGTTTGGCCAGGCCGAAAGCGCTCATGCCGTAGATCAGGCCGAAGTTGATCGCCTTGGCGCTGCGTCTCTGCTCGGCCGAAACAGCCTCGAGTTCGACGCCGAATACTTCTGCGGCAGTAGCCTTGTGCACATCGAGGCCATGGCGGAAGGCATGCAGCAGTCCGGCATCCTTGGCCAGGTGGGCCATGATGCGCAGCTCGATCTGCGAGTAGTCGGCCGCCATCAGCTTATAACCCTTGGGTGCGATGAAGGCCTGCCGGATACGCCGGCCTTCGGCACTGCGGATCGGAATATTCTGCAGATTCGGATCCGACGAGGAGAGCCGGCCGGTGGCGGTGACGGCCTGGTGGTAGCTGGTATGAATACGACCGGTGCGGGGGTTGATCTGCTCCGGCAGACGGTCGGTATAGGTGCTCTTGAGCTTGCTCACGGTGCGGTACTGCATGATCACCTGGGGTAGCGGATAACCCTGCTCGGCCAGCTCGGCCAATACTGCCTCGGCGGTCGAAGCCTGACCCTTGGCGGTTTTGGAGATGACCGGTATCGCCTGTTTTTCATACAGGATGACGCCGAGCTGCTTGGGTGAGCCCAGGTTGAATTCCTCGCCGGCAAGTTCGAACGCCTGACGTTCGAGCGCGACCATCTTCTCGCCCAGCTCGCGACTCTGGATGCCCAGCAGTTGCGCATCGACCAGCGTGCCGTAGCGCTCGATGCCGGCCAGTACTGGCACCAGCGGCATTTCAATATCCTGCAGGACACTGGCCAGCGAAGGCTGCTCGGTCAGTTTGGCCCAGAGCGTCTGATGCAGGCGCAGCGTCACATCGGCATCTTCGGCAGCGTAGGGGCCGGCCTGCTCCAGTGCGATCTGGTCGAAGGTCAGCTGCTTGGCGCCCTTACCGGCAATGTCCTGGAAACGGATGGTGCCGTGGCTCAGGTATTTGAGCGCCAAGCTGTCCATGTCGTGACGGGTCGCGGTGGAGTCCAGCACATAGGACTCAAGCATGGTGTCGAAGGCGACGCCACGCACGCAGATGTCATAGTGGGCCAGCACGTTGATGTCGTACTTGGCATGCTGCGCGATCTTGCGCTTGTCAGGGTCTTCGAGCAGCGGTTTGAGCGCGGCCAGCACCCGGTCGCGGTCGAGCTGCTCGGGTACGCCCATGTAGCTGTGGCGCAGGGGGATGTAGGCCGCTTCGTGGGGATTGACCGCGAGGGAGATGCCCACCAGCTGGGCCAGCTGGGCATGGATGCTGGTGGTTTCGGTATCGAAGGCGAACAGTTGTGCGGCTTTGAGCTTGTCCAGCCAGCGTTCGAAATCTTTCCAGGCGAGGATGGTTTCATAGTGCGGCTCGACCTGTTCCGCCTGCCCCGGCACTTCCCGTGCGACACCGGCGGCCTTGTCTTCACGCAGCAGGTCGTCCAGCCAGTTCTTGAACTCCAGTTCCCGGTACAGCTCGATCAGCGCCTGCCGATTGGGCTCGCCGGGCATCAGCGCGTCGGCGCGCAGTTCCAGCTCGACGTCCACCTTGATGGTTGCCAGCTGATAGGAGAGGTAGGCCATCTCCTTGTGCTCCAGCAATTTCTCCGGCAGCTTCTTGGCGCCGCGGATCGGCAGTTCGGGCACCTTGTCGAGATTGGCGTAGATCAGATCCAGGCCGCCACCAATGCCCGCGACCAGACCCACT
>NZ_JBFGFI010000113.1:0-6764 GCF_041579695.1 Halopseudomonas sp. | reverse complement strand
TGGTTTGTGAGCGGCGTGCGCGCTCTGGCCCCGTCATTCCCGCGTTCGCGAGGATGACGTTTGCGGGCAGGTTGGGGTGAGTTGGCGAGTATGAGGTTTGCGGGGAAATTGGTGTGAGTTGGCGGGGGCTGCGGAGCTGGGTCTGCTGACTCCGTGCGAACCCACCACCCCGTCATTCCCGCGAACGCGGGAATCCATTTTGACCTTGGTGCAGATACCCCTTTTACAATGCCTGCTTGATCAGGTCCGCCAAAACCCGCGAGCCCTCGGCAGTGGGATGGATCCCGTCGTTGAGCAGGTAGCGTGCTTCATTACCGTTGAAGGTCTGGCGAACGTCGATGAAGGTGATACCCAGGCCGGCATAGCTGGCGGCTTTGAGGTTCATGCTGTAGTTGTTGATTTCACGCAGTTCAGCTGCGTTGCCGGTGCCGTTGTAGTATCCGAGGAAGATGATTTTCTCGATGCCGTCAGCGCGCATCTGCTGGGCCAGTTGGGATATGCGGTCTTCCAGGTCTTCGAGCAGGGGCATGCAGCGGGTCAGGGAGGGGGCACAGCTGTTGAGCTTCATGTCATTGCCGCCGATCATCTGGCAACCGGAGCGTCCGACTGGGCGCGAAGGGGGGTTGTTGTGGGCCTCTGCGGCGGGGCTGTCGCGGAGGCCGGGAGTCTTTAGCGGCGGGCTTTCTTCAGCGTTTCGGCAATCATGAATGCCAGCTCCAGCGACTGATCAGCGTTCAGTCTCGGGTCGCAGTGGGTGTGGTAGCGATCAGACAGGCCGGCTTCGGTGACCGGTGTAGCGCCGCCGATGCATTCGGTGACGTTCTGGCCGGTCATTTCGATGTGGATGCCGCCGGCCCAGGTGCCTTCAGCCTTGTGAACGGCGAAGAACTGCTCCACTTCGGCGAGGATCGCGGCGAAGTCGCGGGTCTTGTAGCCGCTCGACGCTTTGATAGTGTTGCCGTGCATCGGGTCGGAGCTCCACAGCACCTGTTTGCCTTCGCGTTCGATGGCACGAACCAGGGCGGGCATGTGGGCTTCTACCTTGTCGGCGCCCATTCTCACGATCAGATTCAGGCGGCCGGGGTCGTTCTCCGGGTTCAGCGTGTCGATCAGGCGCAGCAGTTCGTCCGGGTCGGTGGTGGGACCGGTCTTGACGCCGATCGGGTTGTTGATGCCGCGCATGAATTCGACGTGGGCGCCGCCGAGTTGGCGGGTGCGGTCACCGATCCATAGCATGTGCGCGGAGCAGTCGTACCATTCGCCGGTGAGGCTGTCGCGGCGGGTGAAGGCCTGTTCGTAGTTCAGTAGCAACGCTTCGTGGGCGGTGAAGAACGCCGTTTCACGCAGTTGTGCGCTGTGTTCGAGGTTGAAGCCGCAGGCGCGCATGAAGCCGAGGCTTTCGTCGATACGTTCTGCCAGATGTTCGAAGCGTTCGCTGTTGGCGGAGCTGGCGATGAAATCCAGGTTCCATTGGTGCACCTTGTCCAGGCTGGCGAAACCGCCCTGGGCGAAGGCGCGCAGCAGGTTCAGCGTGGCGGTGGACTGGTGATAGGCCATCAGCAGGCGCTGTGGATCCGGCGCGCGGCCGGCGGATTCAAAACCGATGCTGTTGATGATGTCGCCACGGTAGGCGGGCAGGGTGACATCGCCCTGGACTTCATCATCGGCAGAGCGTGGCTTGGCGAATTGACCGGCCATGCGGCCGACCTTGACCACCGGGCAGCTGGCGGCGAAGGTCATGACCACGGCCATCTGTAGCAGCACCTTGAAGGTGTCGCGGATCTTCGGTGCGGAAAATTCGGCGAAGCTTTCGGCGCAGTCGCCACCCTGCAACAGGAACGCGCGACCTTGGGTGACCTCGGCAAACTGCTTGCGCAACTCCCGCGCCTCGCCGGCGAACACAAGCGGCGGATAGCCAGCCAGGGTCTGTTCGACCTGGGCCAGGGCGTTGGCGTCGGCATAGTTGGGCTGCTGGATGATGGGCTTGCTGCGCCAGCTGTCGGGGGTCCAGTTTGCGGTCATGGGGTCTCTGCTATGGTGGATCGGGTGTAAGTATCGTCCTGCGATGGTAACCTGAGACATGCCAATCAGACACCCTATACCTTCGATCGAGCAGCTTTATCGACGCTTTCGCGCTCTGTTCACTGCCGCCCCGGGAGCACGTGCCATGTCTCGCCTTGATCCCCTTGAAGACGTTCCGCCGGAGCAGATACTGGAAGAGATCCGCGATGATTTCGGTACCCTGCGGGTAACCGAGGCGGGCGCCTACCGCTTCCTGTATTTCGGGGAGCAGACAGAGCAGAGCTGCACCTTCACCCCGGATCCAGCCTGGCTGGAGTATGACTACACGCGGGCGATGCTGCTGGCGCTGTTCTGGCAGCCTCGGCCGCAGAAGGTCACTTTGCTGGGTCTGGGCGGCGGCAGTCTGGCCAATTGCGTGCTGACGCATTTCGCGCCCGGCCAGGTCACTGCGGTGGAGTTGCGGCCGGCGGTGGTGGATGCCGGTTTTCGCTGGCTGGGCCTGAGCCAGGATTCGCGCCTGAATATCAAGATTGGCTGCGCCGAGCAGTACATCAACGAGTCTCCCGCGAGTTGCGATCTGCTGTTTGTTGACCTGTATCTGGAAGGCGGAATTTCCCGACTGCAATTGCAGGCCGAGTTTTTCGCGCGCTGTCACCAGGCGCTGCGTCCGGGCGGGTTGCTGGTGATCAACCAATGGCAGCTGGGCGAGAGCGGCCAGCCCTATGCCGGTCGGATGCTGCAGCAGCTGTTCGGCGATGCCTACCTGCAGGTGCCGGTGGAAGAGGGCAATATCCTGCTGTTGGTGCCGGAGTCGGGCCAGCTGTTTCTCGAGAAGCTGGCTTTGCGAGCCTGGGCTGACGATTTGGAGCCGCAGCTTGGGTATTCGCTGCGGCCCTATATCGAGGCGTTGCGGCGGGCCTCGGACGGTCCGGCCTTCGGTTGACCTGCGTCAGCTGCCCGTTGCCACGGGCCTGTCCGGGTCGGTAATCCAGTGGCTCCAGGAGCCGGCGTATAGCCGCGGTTCGGGCAAGCCGGCCTCTACCGCAGCGAGAATCGTGTGGCAGGCAGTGACGCCCGAGCCGCAGTAACTGATCAGTTCGGTATCCGCTTTTGCCCAGGGCTCGAAACGCTTGCGCAGCTGTTCGCCGGTCAGCCAGGAGCCGTCGCCACCGACGTTGGCAGCACATGGCAAGTTCGCGGCGCCGGGGATGTGGCCGGCAACCGGGTCCATCGGTTCGGTTTCCCCGCTGAACCGTGCTGGCGCGCGGGCGTCCAGCAGTTGCAGGGAGGGGGCCGCCAGCCGACGCTGGATTTCGTCGGCATCGATCAGCTTGCTGTTGTCCGGTCTGGCGACAAAATCGCCTTCGTCGAGTGGCCGCGGTGTTTCCTGCGTGGTGGGCAGCTCGGCCTCCAGCCAGGACCTGAAACCCCCATCCAGGACTTTCACCTTCTCGTGACCCAGCCAGCGCAGCAGCCACCAGAGTCTGGCCGCAAACAGCCCGGGGCCATCATCGTAAACGACAACCAGGGTGTCCTGGCTGACTCCGGCGCGGCGTAGCAGGGCCGCGAACTGCTCCGGGTCGGGCAGGGGATGGCGTCCGGTCTGGCCGGGGATGACCGGCGAGGACAGATCGTCGTCAAGATGCAGGTAGCGCGCGCCGGGGATATGCGCCGCGTTGAATTCGCTGCGACCGCGGGCCGGCTGCTCGAGGTAGAAACGCACATCAATGATGCGTATGCCGGATTCATCCAGCCGACGGGCGAGGCTGTGCACATCGATAAACTGGGTCATGGCGGTGCTCCGGAAAAGGACTGTTTACAAGCTACAAGCAGGACGGGGTAAGCTACAAGCGGCAAATTGTCACCCATAACAACAAACAGGAGCTTTCATGTCCGGCCCTCTCGCTTCGCTGAAGATTCTCGATTTCTCTACCCTGCTGCCTGGTCCCTTTGCCTCGTTGCTGCTGGCCGATATGGGCGCGCAGGTGCTGCGGGTGGAGTCCCCCGGTCGGGTCGATCTGACTCGCGCATTGCCACCCCACGTCGATGGTACGTCCGCCAGTCATGCCTGGCTCAATCGCAACAAGGATTCCATCGGGCTCAATCTCAAGGCGCCCGAGGCGCTGGAGGTGGTGCGCCGGCTGATAATGGAATACGACATCGTAATCGAGCAGTTTCGCCCCGGAGTGATGGACAAGCTGGGCGTCGGCTATGCCGCGTTGAAGGAGATCAACCCACGGCTGATCTACGTTTCGGTCACCGGCTACGGCCAGACCGGGCCCTATCGCGACCGCGCCGGGCACGACATCAACTATCTGGCGTTGTCCGGCCTGGCCAGCTACACCGGCCGGCGCGAGAGTGGGCCGGTGCCGCCGGGGATGCAGGTGGCGGATGTGGCCGGCGGCTCGATGCATGCGGTGACCGGCTTGCTCGCCGCGGTGATCCACCGGCAGCAGACGGGTGAAGGACAGCAGGTGGATATAAGCATGACCGACTGTGTGTTCAGCTTGAACGCGATGGCCGGTGCGGCCTGTCTGGCGGCAGGGCAGGAACCGGGACTGGAGTCGACGGTGCTGAATGGCGGCAGCTTCTATGATTACTACCAGACCAGCGATGGTCGCTGGATGGCGGTGGGCAGTCTGGAACCGCAGTTCATGCAGCAGCTGTGCGAGGTGCTGGGTTGTCCGGAGCTCGTGGCCAAGGGGCTGTCGCCGCTGCCGCAGGACCGCGAGCTGGTCAAGCAGACGCTGGGTGACGCCTTTGCGAAGGAAGATTTTGCCCATTGGCAGGCACGCTTTGCGGCGATCGATGCCTGTGTGGAGCCGGTGCTGAGCCTGTCAGAAGCCGTCGGACATCCGCAGTTGCGGGCACGTGGCGTGGTGCAGCAGGTGCCCCTGCCCGATGGCGAGCGAACCCAGAGCCAGATCGCCTGCCCGATCGTGTTCGGTTGTGGTGTGGACGCGCCGCGGCATATCGGCAAGCAGCCCGGCGAGGATACGATGCGGGTTCTGCGCGGGCTGGATCTGAGCGTGGAGGAGATTGAAGGCTTGCGCGCAGCCGGGGCTCTGGGGTGATGCGACGGGCGGTCCTGCAGTGACGCCGCCATTGGCCGATACAGAGGTCAACTGGAGGTGTACCCAATGAGCCAAACCAATTCGATTACCCCTGGCGGTGTACGTCAGAGTTCGTCCGCGCAGGCATCCGCCACACGTCAGGTGGATGGGCAGAAGACGCTGGCCAACCGTCTTGCCGAGCAGATGGGCCTGAAGCCGGGCAGTCTGGCCGCCAAGGCCGATGATTTTTCGCCGGGCAAGGTGGCAGAACGCGTGCTTGGTTTCATTGGTGGACGGCTGGAAAGTGCCAGGGCGGCCGGCGAAGACACCGGCAAGCTGCAGAAAATGTACGACCAGGCGGCCAAAGGGGTGGAGAAGGGCTTCGATGAGGCGCGCAAGATTCTCGACGGTATGGGTGTGCTCAAGGGCAAGGTGGCAGCCGACATCGACGAGACCTGGCAGCGGATCCAGACCGGCATGGGCAGCATAGCCGAACGACTTCTACCCGGCGCGAGACAGGACTCGAGGGGAGAAGGTGTCTCGCTCTCGGCCAGTGCCAGCCGGTTTTCTGCCCAGGCCCAGACCTTTGAGCTGGAAGTGACCACCCGCGACGGCGACCGGTTGCGTATCAGCATCGCTCAGGCCTCAGCCAGCCGCGCTGACAGTCAGGTGACCGCTATCGGTGGTCAGCAGGGCAGCCAGGTCACGCTGGACCGGCAGAGCAGCCAGTTGCAGGTAGGTGCCTGGCAGGTAGAGGTGCAGGGCGATCTGGATGACGCCGAGCGCGAATCACTGCAGGATCTGCTAGGCCAGGTACAGGGTCTGGCTGGCGATTTCTACGCCGGAGACCGGCAGGGCGCGTTCGACCGGGCGCTGGCACTGAAGATGGACGGCAGCCAGCTCGCCTCGATGGCGCTCAATCTCACCCAGACCAGCGTGCGCCAGGTAAGTGAAACCTATGGCCGGGTATCGGGCGAGGGCGCGCCGGCGAGTGCCGCAAACAGCGATCTGCGCGAATATGCATTGGGGTTGGTTGAGGCGCTCCGCGCCGCCAGCGAACTCGCAGAGCCTGGCAACACGATGCTGCGCGACCTGCTGGATGGTGGTTTTGCGATTGACGAGCGCTTTGACCAGGAGCGTCTGGAGAAGGCGATGGATCTGAACCAGCGCTTGCTGGAAGGTCTGCAGGCGCTGAATCCGAAGAGTCCGGAAGAATAGCTATTGAATGCCCTGGCGGCCGGTGAAATGCAGCATGTCGCCGCAGAGCCGGCACTGGTAGCGCCGGCCGCGCTTGACCAACGCATGGCGTTGGGGCGTGAAGGGTACATGGGCGGGGCAGCCGCAGCGGTACAGATAGCGGGTGCCGCGGCGACGCTGCACCGGGTAGTCGTGGCATCGGGTGGCGGGGAGCTGGAACAGATCGGTCATGACCGCCCGCCATTCCGGGCCGTGGGGGCGGATCCGCGGGCCAAAAACCTCATGGGCGATCAGGTGAGCAACCTCATGGGGTACCGTCTGTAGCAAAAAGTCCTCGCTGTGGTCACGGTACATATGGGCGTTGAAGCGCAGCAGGTTGCGCCCGAGGTAGGCAACACCGGCTTTCTGTCCGCGCAGGTCGAGATCCACCCGCGGGCGCTCGAACCTGCGTTCGAAGCGCTCCTCCGCCAGTCGGTAACATTCCTCGAGACG
>NZ_JBFGFI010000112.1:0-6974 GCF_041579695.1 Halopseudomonas sp. | reverse complement strand
CTCTTGCTCATGGCTCACCTCACACACAGTCAGATGAAGACCCGGGTCAGATACCGCCCAGGCACAGGTATTTTATTTCCACGTACTCTTCAATCCCGTACTTGGAGCCCTCACGGCCTAGACCGGACGACTTCATGCCGCCAAACGGCGCCACCTCGGTGGATATCAGGCCAGTATTGATACCGACCATGCCATATTCCAGCGCCTCGGCCACGCGGAAAGCGCGGCTCAGGTCGCGGGCATAGAAATAGGCGGCCAGACCGAATTCGGTATCGTTTGCCTGACGAATCACGTCTTCCTCACTGCTGAAGCGAAACAACGGAGCCAGCGGACCAAAGGTCTCTTCCCGCGCCAGCAGCATGCTGCTGTCGATGTCGGCCAGCACGGTAGGTTCGAAGAAAAAGCCTCCCAGTTCGTGAGGCTGCCCACCGACCAGAACCCGTGCGCCCTTGCCGGTCGCGTCCGCAAGGTGTTGTTGTACCTTGTCCACCGCGGCGGCATTGATCAGCGGGCCTGTCGTAACACCCTCTTCGGTACCATTTCCTACCTTGAGCTTGTTTACCGCTGCGACCAGCTTCTCGGCGAAGGCGTCGTACACGCCGTCCTGAACATAAATTCGGTTGGCGCAGACACAGGTCTGGCCAGCATTGCGGTATTTGGAAATCATCGCGCCCTCGACCGCCGCATCCAGATCGGCATCATCGAAGACAATGAAAGGTGCGTTACCGCCGAGCTCCAGGGACAGCTTTTTCAGGGTTGGTGCGCACTGCTCCATCAGTTTGATACCCACACCCGTGGAGCCGGTGAATGACAGCTTGCGCACGATCGGATTGGCGCAGAGCTCGCCGCCCACCGCGATCGCCTGCTCGGCATCGGCGGTGACCACACTCAGCAAGCCGGCAGGCAGGCCTGCCTGCTCCGCCAGCACAACCAGCGCCAGTGCGGAAAACGGCGTTTGTGGCGCCGGCTTGAGTACCATCGCGCAGCCAGCCGCCAGTGCAGGCGCCGCCTTGCGCGTGATCATCGCCGCCGGAAAGTTCCACGGCGTGATCGCCGCAGTCACGCCCACCGGTTCCTTCTGTACGATGATGCGTTTATCTGCCTGGTGGCCGGGGATAGTGTCGCCATACACCCGCTTGGCTTCTTCGGCGAACCATTCGATGAACGAAGCGGCATACGCCACCTCGCCGCGGGCTTCAGCCAACGGCTTGCCCTGCTCGGCGGTCATGATCTGCGCCAGATCTTCCTGGTGCGCCATCATCAGCTCGAACCACTTGCGCAGAACAGCGGAACGCTCCTTGGCCGTGCGCTTGCGCCAAGCAGGCTGAGCCGCCTGGGCCGCTTCGATCGCCCGCCGGGTTTCGGCAGCGCCCATATTCGGCACGCCGCCCAAAAGCTCATTATTGGCCGGATTGAAAATCTCGGTACGCGCGCCATTGTCGGCCTCGCACCAATGGCCATCGATATGGGCTTGCTGGCGGAACAGGTCGGGGGCTTTCAGCTGCATGGAGTCTCCTCGCGTGGCCGACGCGCGACGCCAGGCGTAACGCATTTACCACATAGATGTTTGAAATTTCAAACATGCTAAGGCGCAGAAGGAGAACAGGCAAGAGGGCAGAGAAAAAAAGCTGGCGGGGTCTGGAACGAGTGTTTTAACCGCGAGACACAAGTATCAGGGGAGACAGATCCGACGGCAGGGCTTCCGTGCCCCAACCGGTGTAACCAGCAATTTCCTGACAGTATCAACCGATCAGCGAGTCACGCCGCTGTTTCGCTGTCGAAAAGCTCTGCAGGCGTGTGCTGATCCGCTTCGAGCAGACCGGCAACGCGCTGCAAGCTGGCCAGCAGCATCAATTGCTCCCAATCGGCGAGCTTGCCGAACCGATCGAGAAATTCTGCCGGCAACAGGGCCGGCTCGGACTGGATCGCATCGACGCCCTTGGCAGTCAATGCCAGATGCACCTTGCGTTTGTCGCTCTTGCTGCGAATACGCTGAAGCAACTCTCGGCTCTCAAGGCGGTCAATGATAGTGCTGAGTGTCGCCTGGGAAACACTGACCCGCTTGGCCAGATCGCCCAGAGTGCCCTCACCCATTGCCTTGATGCTGTGCATGATCAGCAGTTGTATGGGGGTCAGGCCGCTGTGACGACCGAGTCGCTTTGCATGGATTTCACTGGCGCGCTGCAGGCGCCGTAGCGATAGATAGAGGTCGTGCATCATGTACATGTCTGGCTCCCGGCCACACCCTCAAAGGAGTGCATTTTGCCATAAAGTCTAAATATTACAGTAGTAACGATTAACGCAGGTTCATACAAATTGGAATCTGCTTTCAGGCGCCACACCGCGCCGAATAACTGCGCTGAGGCGATTGAACTCGTTCAAGAGTACCGCAGAATTACTTTTGGATCAAAGTAGTGTGGCAGCACAATCCACTTGATACATGCATTGGCGCGACCGGCATGGTCGCCAGCCCCGGTAACGGACATAGCGACGTGGAATCGGCGATACGCTCGGGCACCGACACCCGCATCGCATTGATCGGGTTCGGCACCGACGCTACCCATGGCTATGAGCGTACCCGCCGCGACAGCCTGGAGACGCTTACCCGTCTGCTGGTAGCCTATGTATTCAGCCCTCCGATCTTCGACCACGATGAGCGGTCCCACCAGCCACTGGAGAACTTCGAAGGACAACTGAATGCAGATATGATCAGTGGCAACGAAACCGCGCTGCCCCCGCTGAAGAAGGTTTTCCCCGGCAACGGACAGAACGAGTGAGTGCAAATCGGCCGGCGCACAGGGCAATACTGCCGCTCGCGTCATAGCCGATAGCCATAACCGATAAAAAACGATACAAGCGGGCTTATGAAAAAAACCAATCTCCCCCGGCTGGGCCTTTGCGCCACAGCTCTTTGCCTGCTGCCAGCGCTCAGTCTGGCGCAGGACAAACCCCTCAGCCTGCCGGCACAGACCGTGCTGGGCAGCGAAGCGGATGAGCAGGACACGCGCATCCCACTGGCCCGCAGTATCGTCAGCGACGAAGAGATCAGCCCGCAAAGCCTCGGTGCCAACCTCTCCGAAACACTGCAACGCGTGCCCGGCATAGTCGCCGTCAACCGCCAGAACTACGCCCAGGACCTGCAGATTTCATCCCGTGGTTTTGGTGCCCGCGCCCAGTTCGGCGTGCGCGGCGTGCGCCTGGTGCAAGACGGCATCCCCTTGACCATGCCCGACGGCCAGGGCCAGCCATCACTGTTCGACCTCGACGGCATGCAACGCATCGAAGTGCTTCGCGGCCCATTGACGACCCTGTACGGCAATGCCTCGGGTGGCATCATCCAGGGCTTTACCGATGAGGGCAGCTTCTATCCAACCTTGGAAAATCGCACCGCCTTCGGCCCCGATAACCTGTGGCGCTCACGCCTGCGTTACGGCGGCCAGCATGGCGATCTGAATGTCGCCGCGAATGTCTCGCGGCTGGAGACCGACGGCTATCGCGACCATAGCGAAACACGCCGCGATATCGCCAACCTGCGCCTGGGCTGGGACATCGACGACGCCTCCAGCCTGACCCTGTTGATCAACAGTCTGGATCAGCCAGAGACCCAGGATCCGCTGGGGCTGACCAAAGCACAGGTACGCGAGGACCGTCGTCAGGCGGTTTCCGGCACCGACCGATTCGATACCCGCAAGACGGTGAGACACAACCAGGCCGGGCTCAATTACCAACGCCGGCTGAGCAACGACGACAAGATCACCTTGATGGTTTACGGCGGCGAGCGCTATGTGGAGCAGTTTCTGGCGTTTCCCGGCAGCGGCCAGTTTTCCGGCGGCGGCGTTATCGAGCTGGATCGTCGCTTCGGCGGCGGCGAACTGGGCTGGCAGCGCGAGACGCAGCTGTTCGGTCTGCCGGTCGAACTGGCTGCAGGCCTTACCTATGACTATCAGGGCGAACAGCGGAACGGGTTCGTCAACGAACTTGGCAGCAAGGGCCCGCAACAACGGGACGAGTTCAATACCGTCGACAGCCAGGATGCGTACCTGATCAGCACCTGGCAGCTCGATCCGCGCTGGACACTCACCGCTGGTGTACGCCACAGCCGCGTGGAATTCGAGTCCGAGGATGACTACTTTGTCGACGGTCAGGATGACAGCGGTAGCGTCGATTATCAGCAGACCAACCCTGCGCTGGGCCTGAGCTATCAATGGACTCCCTCGCTCACCCTGTACGGCGCGCTGGGTCAGGGTTTCGAAACGCCAACTTTTCAGGAGCTCGCTTACCAGCAATCGGGCAGCGGCCTGAACTTCGGTCTGCAGCCAAGCGAGTCACGCAACGCCGAGGTCGGCCTCAAGCTGCGCCACGAACAGACACGGCTTAATCTGGCACTGTTCCGCAGTCGCGTGGATGATGAGATCGTCACCGGTCCCGGTCAAGCGGTAACCGGCCGCAGCACCTTCGTCAATGCCGGCCAATCCACTCGCCAGGGCATGGAGCTGTCAGTGGAGCAGGGGTTCGATCACGGCATCGACGCCTACCTGGCCTACACGCTGCTCGATGCCCGTTTTGACAGCTACACCACCAATAGCGGCGAGGACCTCTCCGGCAAAAACCTGCCCGGCGTTCCGCGCCACAGCCTGTTCGCCGAACTCAGCTGGCAGCCTCCGGGCACCGGTTTCGTTACCGCGCTGGAAGCCCAGTCTCTGAGCGAGCGTTATGCCACGGATGATAACCAGAACAGCGCTTCAGGTTATGCGGTCTTCAACTGGCGCGCCGGTTATACCCATGAAGTCGGCAACTGGACAGTCGATCCCTTCGTACGGATTGATAACCTGGGCGACAAGGAATATATCGGCTCGCTGATCGTCAACGGTCCCGGCGGCCGTTACTACGAACCAGCCCCGGATCGCCAGTGGCTGGTGGGCGTCGGGTTGCAGTACCAGTGGCGTTAGCCCGGGAGGGCCGGGTTCCACCCCGGCCAACTCATTCACGGAAAAATTCAATATAATTGACAAAATTTGGCTTTATTGCGGCTAGCAGGGTTTTTCGTTTGTTATTTTTGACATAAGATCAATCAACACTGTGTTAATTAACCGCTCAAGCGACGCCAGGACCACCGATGAACAGCATTTACGCCCCCGCCAACCAGCAGGATCTCAGCCTCGATGAGTTCTGGATGCCCTTTACCGCCAACCGCCAGTTCAGGGATCGACCGCGCCTGCTGGAAAGCGCCGAAGGCATGTATTACACCGACGTCGAAGGCCGTCAGGTCATTGATGGCACCTCCGGCCTCTGGTGCTGCAATGCCGGCCATGGGCGCAAGGAGATCGCCGAGGCGGTCAGCAAGCAGATCAGCAAGATGGACTTTGCCCCGACCTTCCAGATGGGCCATCCGCTGCCCTTCCAACTGGCCGAGCGCCTGGTCGAGATCGCACCCGAGGGCCTCAACCGGGTTTTCTTCACCAACTCCGGTTCCGAGTCAGTCGACACCGCGCTGAAGATTGCCCTGGCTTACCACCGCGCCCGTGGCGAAGGCACCCGTACGCGGCTGATCGGCCGTGAACTGGGCTACCACGGCGTCGGATTCGGCGGCATATCGGTCGGCGGCATGGTCAATAACCGCAAGGCCTTCGGTGTACAACTGCCCGGTGTGGACCACTTGCCGCATACCCTGGATCTGGAGCGCAACGCCTTCACCCGTGGCCTGCCGAAACACGGCGTCGAATATGCGGACCATCTGGAGCGCCTGGTCAACCTGCATGGCGCCGAGAATATTGCCGCTGTCATCGTCGAACCCATGTCCGGCTCTGCCGGCGTCATTTTGCCGCCCCAGGGTTACCTCAAGCGTCTGCGCGAGATCACCGAGAAGCACGGCATCCTGCTGATATTCGACGAGGTGATCACCGGCTTCGGCCGCGTCGGCTCGCCCTTCGCTTCCCAGCGCTGGGAAGTGACCCCGGACATCATGACCACGGCCAAAGGCCTGACCAACGGCGCTATCCCGATGGGCGCGGTATTCGCCAGTGACCAGATTCAGGATGCCTTCATGCATGGCCCCGAGGGCATCATCGAGTTGTTCCACGGCTATACCTATTCCGGCCATCCGGTGGCTGCCGCTGCGGCGCTGGCAACGCTGGATATCTATGCCCGCGACGGTCTGCTGACCCGTATCCGCGATCTGGAAATCTACTGGCAGGAGGGCTTGCACAGTCTGCAAGGCCTGCCCAATGTGATCGATATTCGCAACACCGGCATGGTCGGCGCGGTACATCTGGCCAGCCGTGACGGCGCGCCCGGCAAACGCGGCTACGATGTATTCGAGGGCTGCTTCTGGAGCGGGCTGATGGTGCGCAACAGCGGCGACATCATCGCCATGGCACCACCGCTGATTGTCGAGAAAAGCCATATCGACCAAATCATCAATACGCTGGGCGATGTCATAAAACGCACGCCGTAATGGGCTGACGCAAACTCGGATATCCGAGCGGCATGCTGGATCAGCTATGGCGGACCGTCGGTGGCAGGGAGGCCACCGTCGAGCTACAGGGACGTACTTGCTGCATGTCCGCAATGGCTGGTCCAGCACGCCGCAGCACATAGTTTCGAACAAATACGACCTACATACTCTTTATAGCACTGGTGACCCAATGACCCTGCAACTGACTCACTTTATCAACGGCAAGCGTACCGCCGCCAGCGAGCGCAACCAGCCTCTGTTCGAGCCCGCTACCGGCGAGCAGCGCGGCAGCGTTTCCCTGGCCAGCGTCAGCGAAGTCGAAAAGGCCATCGCGATCGCCAAGGCTGCCCAGCCGGCCTGGGCGGCTACGACGCCGCTCAATCGCGCGCGCGTCCTGTTCAAGTACAAGGCGCTGGTCGAGGCCCATGCCGACGAACTGGCCGAGCTGATAACCCGCGAACACGGCAAGGTGTTCGACGATGCCAAGGGCGAACTCACCCGTGGCCTGGAAGTGGTCGAG
>NZ_JBFGFI010000111.1:0-7175 GCF_041579695.1 Halopseudomonas sp. | reverse complement strand
TGCCAATGACCGTTGAATCCAGGCCTGTACTCACGCCCACCACAATAGGCGTGCCCACTGCGCCAAAGGACACCGGCGTACTCTGCACCATCATACCCATCAGCACGGCCGCCATTGCGGGAAAGCCGATCGCCACTAGCAGCGGCGCGGCTATCGCTGCGGGAGTGCCGAAGCCGGACGCTCCCTCGATAAAACAACCGAAAAGCCAGGCGATGATGATGGCCTGGATACGACGGTCTGGACTGATGGTGGCGAAGCCGGCGCGGATCGCGGTAATACCACCGGAATGCTTCAGGGTGTTGAGCAGGAGAATCGCACCGAAAATGATCCACAGCAGTCCGATGGTAATCACCAGACCCTGAAGGGTAGACGCGAGTACCCGGTTGAAACTCATGTCCCAGGCAAATAAAGCGACCGCAGCGGTTATCAGGTAAACCAGTGGCATGGCGCGTCGGGCGGGCAAGCGCAAACCGATCAGCAGGATCGCTGCCACGAGGATCGGTGAAAAAGCCAGAAGGGCAAGGAATCCGGTAGACATGTCGGTTCTCCGCTCAGTAGTGCGCGCAGTGGCACGAGCAGCCCACAACACGATGGTAGGAAAGGGATACGATAGACAAGGTAAGCCTCGGCAGATTATTGGAATTATTGTCGGATCTGTTAAATTGGTAATACCAATTTACAATGAGTAGGGTTCAGACTAAGAGCGCTACCCCAAGCTGTCAATCTGCAGGTTCTACAACTTTGGTCGCACTGGATTCTCCTGAGCGGCTGTTGTTGGTAGACCTGTGGCTGGTTAGACTGGTTCAACAGCTTGTAATAGAGCGCCGGACAAGGGGTCGGAAGCGATTGGAGAAAAATAGGGGTTTCGGTCAGATACACTCGCGCCGTTTATCGGATGACATCGTCGCCAAGCTGGAAGGCATGATTCTCGAAGGCACACTGAAGGCCGGTGAGCGGCTGCCCGCGGAAAGAGTTCTCGCCGAGCGGTTCGGGGTGTCGCGACCATCATTGCGCGAAGCGATCCAAAAACTCGCGGCCAAAGGCCTGTTGGTCAGCCGCCAGGGCGGCGGCAACTATATCTCCGAGGCCCTGGGTTCTGCCTTCAGCGATCCCTTGTTGCCTCTGCTAGAAGACAACCCCGAAGCCCAGCGTGATCTGCTGGAGTTTCGCCATACCCTGGAAGGTTCTTGCGCATTTTATGCCGCGCAACGGGCCACCGAGCCCGATCGCCAGCGTCTGACCGAGGCCTTCGAGGCACTACAGGAGTGCTATTCCCGCGCGGGCGAGGTAAGCCGGGTCGAAGAGGGCGCGGCCGATGCACGCTTCCATCTGGCGATAGCCGAGGCCAGCCATAACGCGGTTCTTTTGCACACGATTCGTGGCCTTTTTGATCTGCTCAAGCGCAATGTGGTGACCAATATCGGCGGCATGTACGCTCAGCGCACCGAAACCCGCGACATGCTCATGCGCCAACACGGTGAGCTGTATCGGGCGATCATGGCAGGTGAGGCGCAGAAGGCGCGCGATCTCTCAGACAGCCATATCCATTATGTTCAGGAGGTGCTGGCTGACGTCCTGGCGGAAAACCAGCGGGTAGCCAGGGCCGAGCGGCGGCAGGGCTTTTAGTCAGTGATTGTCGTCTTGAACAGCCGCTGTGGGATCCACCACAGGTAAAACGTCATCCCGAAAAGCTCAATCAGTGACTGGAATACGATCACCACAACCGTCGTTTCCCAGCCGGCTGGCAAGGCCAGTGCCAGAGGCAAAACCACAAACGAGTTGCGTGTACCCATCGTAAAAGCAAGGGTGCGGCCGGTTTCCATTGGCAATTGCAGCCAACAGGTGAGCCCCCTCGCCATGAGTGCGGCAAGCAGCAGAAAGGTTATGAACACCGGCAGAACTGACAGTAATGCCGGTCCTGCAGAGATTACGGTCCCGACCTGCGCGCCGGCAATCAGGAACACCACAGCCGCCAGCAAGGGCACTGGCCACCAGGCAAGCTTTTCACGCCACATCGCACGCTCCTTCAGGGGAGCTATCCACGCTTCCGTCAGTCCAGCCAGCAATAGGGGCAGGACGATCAACGTGAGCGCAGCAGGAAGCATGCTCATTGTTAGCCGGCCAGCATCAAGTTCGGATGCCGGCATAAAGAGCCAGATGTAGAACGGCAGAAGCAGCAGCTGCAGGAGTAGATTCACTGGCGTGATGGCAATCGCTCTGGCGGTACTGCCACGGCCCAGTTGGGTGAAGGTGATGAACCAGTCAGTGCACGGAACCAACAAAACCAACATCACACCCAGGTGTAGCGCCGGGTCATCGGGAAGCAGCGGCAGAGCCAGCCAGACCAGCAGAGGGATCAGCACAAAGTTGCCAAGTAGCGCCGCCAGTAGATATCGCTTGTCCCGAAAGGCTTCGCGCAGATGCAGTAGCGGCACCTGAACGAAAGTGGCATACAACAGAGTAGCCAGAAGCGGCCATAGCAATGCCTCGAACAAGGGCGCGAGCTCGCCTACGAAAGACCCCGCTGCCAACCCGCAGACAATGGCAACAACGTAGATCCAAACCTGATGGCGTTCGAGATCGTCGCGGGTCATGCCGTCAACGGCCTGATCATTGTCATCCTGCTCAAAATACAAGGTTTGGGATTCCAGCTCGCCTGCGGCGGCCTGGGTAAGTACAGCATGGTGTGCTCCATTGTGGCGGCGGTTCAGACGCAAAACAGTCGAACCTTACCAGCCCTGCATAGTTACATACGCAGAGTACGAAAAGGGAGGCTGCATGGACATTGTACTGACACTATTGGCCGCATTGATTGTGGTACGACGCTATGGGATCAATCTGTGATGGTATTCAGCACGGGGGGCAGGTGCTGAGTATCAAGGCGTGAGTACTATCGCCCCGTTGAATTGTCCGGTCCGTAAACACTCCAATGCGTGATTTGCATCGCGCAGGGAGAAGCGCGTGACATCGCTCTTGATGGGAGTTCGGTGTAGTTCCTCGAAAAAGGTCCTGCCGTCTTCACGGGTCAGATTGGCGACCGACCGGACACTGCGCTCGCTCCACAGCAACCGGTAGGGAAAAGAAGGGATATCGCTCATGTGGATTCCTGCGCAAATTACGCAGCCGCCCTTGTCTGTGGCTGCCAGCGCGAGCGGAACCAGGGCGCCAACAGGGGCGAAGATCAGACTGGCATCGAGCAGATGCGGTGGAGACTGGTCCGAAGCGCCGGCCCATACCGCACCGAGTAACCGTGCATACGCCTGGCTTTTGTCATCGCCTGGACGCGTGAATGCATACACTTGCTGTCCACGCCCTCTGGCCACCTGTATGGCTAAATGAGCCGCCGCGCCGAAGCCATAAAGACCCAGATGACGTGCGTTTCCTGCCATGCGTAACGCCCGGAAGCCGATCAATCCGGCGCACAAGAGCGGGGCAGCCTCTGTGTCAGAGAGATTACCGGGTACAGGAAAGCAAAAGCGTTGATCGGCAACGGTATATTCTGCATACCCGCCGTCCAGCTGACAGCCGGTAAACAGAGCCTTGTCGCAAAGGTTTTCCTGACCGGCTGTGCAAAAAGAGCATTGACCACAGGTCCAGCCAAGCCAGGGAACCCCCACTCGCCGACCAACCCATGTGGCCGCGACTTCCGGCCCTACCGCGACCACTGTGCCGATGATCTCATGGCCAGGCACGCGCGGAAGTACCGCTTGGGGTAATTCGCCATCCACCAGATGCAGGTCGGTCCGGCAAACGCCGCAAGCCAGCACTTTTATCAGTAGTTGATCGGTGCCGGGCGTTGGAATGGGACGCTCTTGCTGCTGTAGTGGCTGGCCGGGTGTCTCCAGAACCATGGCGAGCATAACCATTCTCCACGCCTGCGCCAGGCATCTACTCTTGCCAATTTACAAGCCCGGCGAGAGTAGAACGCTTGCGGATTTATTCACCTTTTATGGGTACGACCTTATCTTTTTTGATTGCTTCAGGCTTTTTCGGTAACGAGACTCTTAGTACTCCTTTGCTGAATTTCGCTTCGATCTTCTCCTCATTGACGCCTGAAGGCAGATTGAAAACCCGCTGAAAAGAGCCATAGCGGCGTTCGCTAAGATGATAGCCTTTGCGTTTTTCCTCCTTGTCCTCCTTCTTCTCCCCTTTGATGATCAGGCTGTCATTGGACATCTTTATCTCTATGTCTTTTTGATCCATGCCAGGGAGCTCTGCCGTGATTTCATAGCTGTCATCTTTCTCTGCGATGTCCACGGCGGGCAACCCCATTCCGGCTGAACCTCGCCCCCAGATCGGCTCGATATCAAAGAATCCATTGCCCATGGGCAATAGCCTCGGGCTGCGATTGAAGTCTTCGAACAGGTGATCGACCTGTTGCCGAAGCTTTTCCAGAGGATGCCAAAGATCGGCAAGTGCTGGATGACTCTCGGCTGGGGTTTCCGCTTCGCGGGTGACCGGTATTTGTTTCTCGGATTTGCTCATTTCACTTCTCCTCTGAATAAGAACCGTTAGCAAAAGTCGATTGACGTCACTGCCGAACAGTGTCGGACAGACGTGTCTCGATGCTGTTTGGCTGTTTGGCTGTTTGGCTGTTGCTGCTGGCGGCTAGCGTTAGCTGCCAACTCAAACAGAAGACCCAGGCCCTATCGGCGGGTTCAATCTTTCGATACAGATTGATCGGAGGAGTTTTTTTCTGCGTTTCCGGTCGTTGGACGCGTGTCAAATAGTTGCCTAGGCTGAAGATGTGTCCCTGAATTTCACGATCAATTGACGGAGGCCCGCCATGCCATTCTTTCTGATTTACAAGATGCTTGCCGGCAGCCATCGGCTACCGGCACGTTCAGCGAGCAGTCTCCATTTATCCGTTCGGTCCACAGCGGGTGCGGTGTTAGCGCTGGCCCTTCTGCAGGCCAGCCCGGTAACCGCTCAGAGTAATGAGACAGCGCTGGATACGGTGCACTCGCTAAGTGCCGGGGAGCTGGCGGTGGAAACGATGGCTACCCTGGAATTTCCCTGGGCGATTGCGATACTGCCCAAGAACAGGATGCTGATAACCGAAAAGCCGGGCCGGTTGCGCGTCTGGGAGGCGGGTAAGCTTTCCGGGCCGTTGAAGGGTGTACCTGAGGTGGTTTATCGGGGGGAAGGAGATCAGGGAGGCCTGCTCGATGTGGCAGTTGATCCGGATCATGAGAGCAATGGCTTGATCTACCTTTCATACGTGGAAGCCGCCGATCAGCAGCCCTCGGGCACTCATGACTTGAATGATGCGCGCTTCTCGACGTCCGTTGATACCACTGACGACATCGTGCGCGGTGGCGCTGTTGCGCGTGCGCGCCTTGATGGCGCGGAGTTGAAAGACGTCGAAGTGATCTGGCGGCAGACGCCGAAAACCTTGGGCCGCGGCCACTTTGGACACCGGCTGACCTTTGGTCCTGGCGGCAAGCTGTTCATTACCTCCGGCGATCGCATGCAGTTCGACCCTGCCCAGAACCTGAGCACCAATCTAGGCAAGGTGTTGCGTATAAACACTGATGGCTCTATTCCTGAAGACAATCCCTTTGTCGGCCACGATGACGCCCTGGGCGACATCTGGAGCTACGGCCATCGCAATATTCTGGCGGCGCTAATGCTCCCTGGCTCCGACCAGTTGCTGGCATTCGAAATGGGTCCACTTGGCGGTGACGAGGTCAATCTCATCAAGCCCGGCAAGAACTATGGCTGGCACGAGGTGAGCAATGGCTCGCATTACAACCGCGCGACCATAGCCCCCCATGCCGGCACGGACGAGTACGAAAAACCGCTGCGCACCTGGACGCCGGTGATCTCCCCATCCGGCGCCATGATCTACGACGGCCCCCTGATGCCAGAGTGGCAAGGTAGTGTGCTGGTAGGTGGGTTGTCTTCCCAGACAATCGTACGCCTGGAAATGGATGGTGAGCGGATAGCAGTAGAGGAACGTATCCCCACTGGTCGTCGAATTCGAGATCTCACTCAGGCGCCCGACGGATCCATCTTTGCCCTCGTCGACGCCAAGGAGGGCAAGCTGGTCCGTTTGTTGCCCGTGAGCACTGACGCGGGTCAGCCGGTGGCGGTGCCAGAGTAGGTTGTGTGCCCCGCCTCACGGCGGGGCGTTTGGGAGTCAGGCATAAAAAAAAGACGTCCGAGGACGTCTTTTTTTGGTATTTGGTGGGCCGGGTGGATTCGAATTCAACTGTTCAAATATTCTGAATAATCAAGCTCAAGGTGGCTATCAGAGCAGTCCCCTGGGCTCGATTTTCAGCTTTTATGCGGCCATCTTCCTCGTAGGTTGCTGGTATTTCCTCGAATTTCTCCATGCCATCACATCTTTAGGAAGGGAAGAGCCCGCTGGAGCGAGTTGAGTAACGCAATTGAATATAAGTGGTCAGTAATGAAGTGTCGCGAGGGCATTAGTCAGCGACAGTACCCCGTGATCAAACCATCATGCCTCTTGCGCCCTTTCTAGAATGTCCGCTAACAGCCGTGCATCCTCAAGCGCATGATGCGGTGGCTTTGGGCCGGAGTAAGTAACCGCAGCGTCACTTTTGATTTCTCCGCGGGACACGTTTGTTGGCAGGCCTGCCGGTCCTGCGAGCCAAGACAGCAGCGGCCAGTCCCAATGAGGAGCGTCACTGATAATCTCGACAAGTCCGAGCTTCCCAAGAAAATCCAGCAGCTCGGTTCGGGCCTGCCCAGTCGTGCGGCCATGGGTTCCGAGGTCCAGCTGCGGGAGCACGACTTCAAGGACAAAGTCGGAGCAATCGCTCTCTTCCCATGCGTCGGTGAGTTCGACATACAGCTCCGGGCCCCGCGGGACAACCAACGCGAGGCTGATCAGCTTGTATGTATATTGATTCAGTGTGGAGAATTCTGTGTCGAGATAGGCACGGCGCATACACGTAACCCCTGTTGGGCTTAGGGTGGGGTCAGATGAACATTAATCTTTTGGTCATCTCTCTCTGGAAATGTTCATCTGACCCTGATTTCTCACGCTCTTCCCATGCCAAATAGGCGAGCCAGATCGGGCGGCAAGTGAAGGAGCCACCGGGTGCAGCAAATCAAGGCAGCCGGCTGATCTCGCGCCTGGTGTAAACATGCGCTATCACGGCGCTGACCATCACCACTACGACGATAGTGTAGAACATCGACACCAT
>NZ_JBFGFI010000110.1:0-7377 GCF_041579695.1 Halopseudomonas sp. | reverse complement strand
TTGGTGGAGCCGGGGGGATTTGAACCCCCGTCCGCCAGTCCGCCACTATCAGATCTACATGCTTAGCCATCTCAATTAAGTTAACTCCGCACCGCCCGAGTGGCAGGGTGTTTGGAGCGATTCGTGTAATGTTTAGCCGCATCGTCCACGACGTACTAAGCGGCGATCCTGTTCTATCTGACAATCACTTCGAGTTTACAGGCATCCTCTAATGATCGCTGGAGCCGAAGCTACCAGAAGTGCTATCTAGGCAGCTTACGCTGCTAGTTGAGCACCATAATTGTCGTCATTGGCAATTATATAGGTTTGCAACAGTGGATTTACGAGTTCTGTTACCAACTCGGCATGCCCATCAAGCTTTGTAACCGTCGTCGAATCCAAATCGGCCCCAAAACTGTTTAGGTCTCTTACAACATCAGACCGGATTGTACCGCAAAAGTTCCCATGCTGATAGGTCGGGCGGGGCTGATCAGCGACTGTTGTCGCGTACCACCCGCGCCTTTTCCCGGGTCCAGTCGCGTTCCTTCTCGACCTGGCGCTTGTCGAATTCCTTTTTGCCGCGCACCAGGGCTATTTCGCATTTGACCAGGTGGCCCTTCCAGTAGAGAGCCAGCGGCACGCAGCTGAAGCCTTTCTGCTGAACACCAGTAATCAGTTTGTCCAGCTCGCGGGCGTTCAGCAGGAGCTTACGGGTGCGGGTAGGGTCGGCAACCACGTGGGCGCTGGCTGTCTGCAGCGGCGTGATGTGCGCCCCCAGCAGAAAAGCCTCATTGTTCTTGAGGAGAATGTAGCTGTCGACCAGCTGCACCTTGCTGGCGCGCAGACTTTTCACTTCCCAGCCGGTCAGTACTACACCGGCTTCGAAGCGGGCTTCGACAAAATAATCGTGTTTGGCCTTCTTGTTCAGCGCGATCGTGCCGCTGTTGGCCTTGGGTTTCTTTTGATTGCTCATATGGGGCGCATTATAGGGGTTGGCTGCAGCTTCGGCTATACGGGCCTTGTCCGTGTTGATCAAAATCTGGACAATGCCGTTCCTTTTTTACCCAACAGGTGTCTCGCCATGTCGCAGGACAGCGTTTCCATTCACGGTATCTGGGCCAGTCGCTGGGTTTTCATTCTGGCGGCTACGGGTTCTGCGGTAGGCCTGGGGAATATATGGAAGTTCCCTTATATGGCCGGCGTCTACGGCGGCGGCGCCTTCGTGCTGGTCTATCTGTTATGTATTGCTCTGGTCGGGTTGCCGATCATGTTGGCGGAAACCGTTCTGGGCCGGCGCGGGCGCCGCAGTCCGGTGAACACGCTGCGCAATCTGGCGCTGCAGTCTGGGGCGTCGGCGCGCTGGTCCTGGGCGGCGGTCATGGGCATGATCGCGGCGCTGTTGATTCTATCGTTCTACAGCGTGGTAGCTGGCTGGTCGCTTGATTACATCATCGGTATGGGGCGTGGCGAGTTTGTTGGTATTGACGGGGAGGGCGCTGGCGCCCGTTTTGGCGCGCTAACGGCCGATCCGCTGCGTTTGAGTCTGTGGCACACCCTGTTCATGCTGGTCACGGCCTTCATCATTGCCCGCGGCGTTGTGGCCGGCCTGGAGCGCAGCCTGCGAATCATGATGCCGCTGTTGTTCGTGTTGCTGATCGTCCTGTTGGGCTACAGCCTGACGACCGGGCACTTCATGCAGGGTGTGGAGTTTCTCTTTCATTTTGATCTGGCCAGCGTGCCGGACGGCATCCTTGCGGCTATGGGGCATGCGTTCTTTACCTTGAGTGTGGGTGTCGGTTCGATCATGGTGTTCGGCGCCTATATGCCGAAGAAGTCGTCTATTGGTGGGACCATCATGACCGTGGCGCTGCTTGATACGGCGGTTGCGCTGACGGCCGGCCTTGCCTTGTTTCCGATCGTTTTTGCAGCCGGGCTGGAGCCTTCGGAGGGGCCGGGTCTGATGTTCGTGACCCTGCCGATCGCGTTCGGCAACATCATGCTCGGTCAGGTGTTTGGTCTGCTGTTCTTTGTGCTGGTAGCCGTGGCGGCCTGGAGCTCTG
Source organism: Halopseudomonas sp. (assembly GCF_041579695.1). GTDB lineage: Bacteria > Pseudomonadota > Gammaproteobacteria > Pseudomonadales > Pseudomonadaceae > Halopseudomonas. Next base: position 5,338 of record NZ_JBFGFI010000110.1, on the reverse strand, counting down.
CTATTTCAATGCTGGAGCCCGCAGTCGCGTACTGGGTGGAGCGCACGGGCTGGAGCCGTATCCGTATTACCTGTCTTGTGGCGTTTCTGTGCTGGCTGGTGGGGCTGGGCACCGTGCTGTCGTTCAATGTGCTGGCGGATGCCCGCTTCTTTGTTACCGATGAGGCCGGTTGGCACCTGTTCAAGTGGACCACCGAGGGTGGCAAGACCTTCTTCGAGAGCGTCGATTACCTGACCAGCCGGATCATGTTGCCCCTGGGCGGATTGCTGTTCGCGATCTTCGCCGGCTGGGTGCTGGGGCGCGATGTATTTCGCGCCGAACTGGCCCTGCGCCACCCGCGGCTGTTTCCGGTGGTATATTGCCTGCTACGCTATGTGGCTCCGCTCGGAGTGCTGGTCGTGTTCGTCACTGAACTGTTCAAATAACGAGGCCCTGTCTACCGCCCATGACGCATATTCATCGTTCGGCCCTGCTGCCCTATCCTGCGTATCGACTCTACGAGCTGGTCAACCGGGTCGAACATTATCCCGAGTTTCTGCCCTGGTGTTCCAGGGCGGAGGTGCTGCACGAAACTCAGGATGAAATGCGTGCGCGGCTGACGGTGGCCAAGGCGGGTATGAGCTCCGCCTTTACCACGCGCAACAGTATGGTGCCGGGCGAGCGCATCGAGTTACGCCTGGAAGACGGTCCGTTCAGCGATCTCAATGGTGTGTGGGAGTTCAAGGCGCTGGGCGAGCATGCCTGCAAGATCACGCTGGACCTGAACTTCCATTATGCCGGGCCGGTGGTCAAGGCCACGCTTGGTCCGCTGTTCAATCAGGCGGCCAACAATATGGTTGAAGCATTCTGTCAGCGTGCCAAGGAGCTGTACGGTGGTCGATAAGACAATGGTGGTAGAAGTGGCCTATGCGCTACCGCACAAGCAGAAGATCCTCAGTCTGACGGTTGGCGAGGAAACGACGGTGCGGCAGGCGGTGGTAGCGTCAGGTATCGATGAGCACTTTCCTGAAGTGGATGTGCTCAGTTGCGCGGTGGGCATATTTGGCAAGGCGGTGCCCAAGCCGGATGAGCGGATGTTGAAGCCGGGTGAGAGGGTAGAGATCTATCGTCCGCTGATTGCCGACCCCAAGGAAGTGCGCAAGCAGCGGGCGGCCAAGAACAAGGCAGCAAAGGAAGCCTGAGTCGGCTTCCTGCGTGGGGTTTTACTCGCCGGTGCCCAGCGGGGCGCCCAGGTCTACCGGGTAGCTCTGGACGTCATCAGATTCCGTTGCAGCCCCGCTCATGATTTCCTGTTCGCGGCTGGCGCCAGGAACAAAGTCCCCGCCCAGGCCAACCAGTACATCGTTTTCAAAGGTCAGGATCACGCGTTCCTGTTCCCGCTCCTGGTGGCCTGCTTTCATGCTGTACAGGTAGTCCCAGCGCTCGGGATGGAAGGTGTCCTGGATCAGCGGAGTGCCCATGATGAAGCGCACCTGGCGGGTGGTCATGCCGGGGCGTAGCTGGTTGACCATTTCTTGGGTCACTACATTGCCTTGCTGCACATCGATCTTGTAAACCCCGGGGAAGCTGCAGCCCGCAAGGCCCAGTACCGAGAGACATAAGAGGATACAGAGGATTCGGTATAAGCTGTTTGGCATGACGTGGTAATATCCATTATCTTGAAGCGGCTAGATAGCCGTGAATCATACCCGACTGATCCCGCCCTGCAAGAGCTGAACGAGAAACTGACATGGTTGAAAATCAAGAACTCCGTAAAGCCGGCCTGAAAGTAACCCTGCCGCGCGTCAAGATCCTGCAGATGTTGGACAACTCACCTGAACGCCATCTGAGCGCCGAAGACGTGTACAAGGCGCTGATGGAGGCCGGGGAGGACGTCGGTCTCGCGACCGTCTACCGGGTGCTTACCCAGTTCGAGACAGCCGGTCTGGTTGAGCGCCACAACTTCGATGGCGGTCACGCCGTATTCGAGCTTGCTGATACCGAGCATCACGATCACATGGTCTGTGTGGATACCGGCGAAGTGGTCGAGTTTTTTGATGCCGAGATTGAGCGCCGTCAGAAAGAGATCGTGAAGGAACACGGCTTCGAGCTGGTTGATCACAATCTGGTGCTGTACGTGAAGAAGGCCAAGTAGCGCTGCCAGACAGCCGTTGGGCTGACTAAAGAAAGCCAGGCCTGGAGCCTGGCTTTTTTGTGGGCGGGGCAAACGCTTTACTGCGCGACCGACATCAGCTTGCGGGCATGGGCCAGGGATTCCTCTGTCATGTCGATGCCGCCGAGCATCCGCGCTATCTCCTGCACCCGCGCATCCTCGCTGAGGTGGTCGATGCGGGTGCTGGTTGATTCGTTTGTCTGTTCCTTGCGCACGAACAGGTGCTGATGGCCATGGGCGGCTACCTGGGGAAGGTGGGTTACCGTCAGGACCTGGCCGTTACTGCCGAGCTTGCGCAGCATGCTGCCGACGATCTCTGCGGTAGGCCCGCCGATGCCGACGTCCACCTCGTCGAATACCAGCGTGGGAACGCGCGAGGTCTGTACGGTGGTGACCTGGATGCCCAGGCTGATGCGCGACAGTTCACCGCCGGATGCGACCTTGGCCAGGGGCTTGGCCGGCTGGCCGGGGTTGGCGCTGACCAGAAGCTCAACTGACTCCTGACCATGGGGCATGATCGCCTCGGCGCCATGGGGCTGCAGCTGGACCTTCACCTGCCCGCCGGGCATGCCCAATTGCTGGATCTGCGTGGTGACCTCTTCGCCCAGGCGTACAGCAGCGGTAGCCCGCGCAGCACTGAGCTCCACGGCCAGCTGTCGGTAGTGTTCGCGGAACGCCTCAAGCTCCTCGACCAGGCGCTCGGCGTCCAGGTCCTGCTGCTGCATGCTCTCCAGTTCGTCGATCAGTTTTTGCTGCAGTGCTGGCAGCTCATCTGGATTGACCCGGTGCTTGCGCGCTAGATCATGAATTACGCCCAGTCGCTCTTCAACCTGCTGCTGGCGCTCGGGATCTGCCTCGAAGTGATCCAGATAGCGGGTCAGCTCGCCTACTGCTTCCTCGATCTGGATCTGCGCGCTGGCGAGCATGCCGTTGGCTTCGTCCAGGCTGTGATGATTATTCTTGAAGGCGGCCAGTCGCTGCTGGCTGGCGGTAAGGGCCTGCAGCACACTGCCGCTGTCATTCTCGCTGCACAGGTTGATGACCTGCTGGCACGACTGCATGATCTGCTCGGCGTTGGCCAGCTGGCGCTGATCGTTTTCCAGCTCCTCGATCTCGCCTTCCTGCAGGCTGAGGTTGTCCAGCTCTTCAAGCTGATAGGTCAGCAACTGCAGGCGTGAACTCTGTTCGTCACCCTTCTGGCCTGCCTGCAGCAGGGCCTGCTCGGTCTGTTTGCAACGCTGCGCTGCCAGTTGTACCTGGCGCGCCAGGTCCCGGCTGCCGGCATAGTCGTCGAGCAGGCGACGGTGGGTGTCGGGCTTGAGCAGTGACTGGTGTTCGTGCTGGCTGTGAATATCGATCAGCATGCCGCCGAGCGCTTTCAGGTCCTGCTGGGGGCAGGGGCTGCCGTTGATATAGCCGCGCGAGCGACCTTCGGCGGTAATCACCCGGCGCAGAATGACTTGATTGTCCTCGCTGGCCAGGTCGCGTTCGGCCAGCCAGGCGGTAGCCTCGGGGATCTGGCTGATATCGAAGGTAGCGAGAATGTCGGCCTTGTCGGTACCCGGACGCACGGCGCCGCTGTCGGCCCGGTCGCCCAGGGTCAGTGCAAGGGCATCGAGCATGATCGACTTGCCGGCACCGGTCTCTCCGGTGATCGCTGTCATGCCACCGCCAATCTCCAGCTCAAGGTGATCGACGATGGCGTAATTGTTAACCGCCAGATGTACCAGCATGGTTGCACTCCCCCCCGGATTTGGTCTGGTTATTTATACAGTAGTTTGTGCTGCGCCGACAAGTGCCGCACAGGGTTGATGTCTGCCGCCCCTTGAAGCCCGCCGGAAAGACCCCATATAAGGTGCTGATACCAGTCAACGGGCGCTCGAGCGCCCCGCAGTCAGAACAGGAGACACAGATGGCAGATGAACACAGACAGGATCCGACAGGCCCCGAAGAGGCTGAAGAGGCGCTCTCTGCGGAGGCGCCCGAGGATCTGGCTGCGCGGGTCAGCGTTCTCGAGGATGAGCTGGCCGCCGCGAAGGATCAGGCGCTGCGAGCCGCCGCGGATGTGCAGAACGCCCGCCGCCGCGCCGAGCAGGAAGTCGAGAAGGCGCACAAGTTTGCGCTGGAGCGTTTTGCCAATGATCTGCTGCCGGTGCTTGAGAGCCTGGAGCGGGGCGTTGAGCTGGCAGACCCGAATGATCCGGCTATCAAGCCGATGCGTGACGGTATGGAGCTGACATTGAAAATGTTCAGCGAAACCCTGGCACGTTTCCAGATCGTTGCGGTCGACCCCCATGGTGAGCCCTTTAATCCAGAGCTGCATCAGGCCATGGCAATGGAGGAGCGCGACAATGTCGAGCCCAACACCGTCATCCGTGTGTTCCAGAAGGGTTACACCCTGAGCGGCCGATTGCTGCGTCCGGCGATGGTCGTGGTGAGCAAGACTCCCACGGACAAGCCCGACTCACCCACGATTGACGAGCAGGCTTGAAATTAATTCCAGTGACCCCATCAAGGGTGCATAGACAGACCAACCAATGCCGGCGGCACGCCGCGGCAAGCTGAATCGGAGACTTATATATGGGCAAGATTATCGGTATCGACCTCGGGACCACCAACTCCTGCGTTGCAGTGATGGAAAACGGTGTAGCCAAGGTAATTGAAAACGCAGAGGGCGCACGTACCACTCCCTCCATTGTTGCTTACACCAATGACGGTGAGACCCTGGTCGGCCAGTCGGCCAAGCGCCAGTCGGTCACCAATCCGCAGAACACCCTGAACGCGGTCAAGCGTCTGATCGGCCGTCGCTTCGACGAAGAAGTCGTGCAGAAGGATATCAAGCTCGTTCCCTACAAGATCATCAAGGCCGACAACGGTGACGCCTGGGTCGAAGTGAAGGATGAGAAGATCGCGCCTCCGCAGATTTCTGCCGAAGTACTGAAGAAAATGAAGAAGACCGCTGAAGATTATCTGGGCGAGAAAGTCACCGAGGCGGTCATTACCGTTCCGGCCTACTTCAACGACAGTCAGCGTCAGGCCACCAAAGACGCCGGCCGTATCGCCGGTCTGGACGTCAAGCGGATCATCAACGAACCAACTGCTGCGGCACTGGCCTACGGCATGGACAAGTCCCGTGGCGATTCCACCATCGTCGTATACGACCTGGGTGGCGGTACCTTCGACATA
>NZ_JBFGFI010000109.1:0-7437 GCF_041579695.1 Halopseudomonas sp. | reverse complement strand
GCTGCCACACTTCGACCACGTCACAGCACAGATCAAGGTACAGATGGCCGAAGATGCCTGGAACAGCCGTGACCCGGCCCGAGTCGCACTGGCATACACGCCTGACTCCGTCTGGCGCAATCGCAGTGAATTCCTAAAGGGGCGCAACGAAATTGAAGCCTTTTTGACTCGCAAATGGGCAAAGGAGCAGGATTACTGTCTGCGCAAGGAACTGTGGGCCTTTACCGACAACCGGATATCCGTGCGCTTCGATTACGAATGGCACGACGACCAGGGCCAGTGGTACCGCTCCTACGGCAACGAACAATGGGAATTCGCGCCCAACTGCCTGATGCAACGCCGGGAGGCCAGCATCAACGATCTGGCGATTACTGAAACAGAGCGCCGCATATATCCACGCCCATCAACCTGAAATAGACCTTATTTCTCGCTCCAGCCTACTGTCAGCGCCTGATGCTCCTGCAAGAGTGTCAGCGCCGGACCAGACATCATCCGATCAAGCTCAGCATCCAAAACAGAGCCACCGCTGGCCGTCTCATACCCACCCGCGGTTGAGACCGTTTCCACCTCGACCGTGGCCACTCGCTCCCAGCTTTCACCTGAGCGACAGGCGATAGTCTCGACATCTTGCCCCGTGCCCAGGAGCTGGTACTGACGACAGTATTCACCTTGCTGATTGATAAAGGTCAGTCTGGGTGTAAGTAGTCGCCCATCATTCAGGCTGTAGGCCGCGCCGCTCGGCACGCTCTCCAGCAATGCCGCGACATCAGCCCAGGAATTTTCACTCTCGCTGCCCATTAGCTGAAATAAACCTATTGCCATTAGCAGAGCGGCGGCCACTGCAAAGCCGGGATACTTGACCGAGGATCTTTGCTTTCGTGCTGATTTGGAAAAGGGGAGCACCCGGTCGCTCTCGGTCGACGACTGGGGGCTGGCCCCCCGATCCTTGCCAGACTGGGCCAACAGGGCAATCAGCTCCTCGGGTAGAGGATGGTCGTCTATCACAGCGTAATGACTGTATAGATGACGATCCACCTGCGCTAGATCAGCCAAACGGTCACTCAGTTCAGGATCAACTTGCAACGCTTCGGACACGGCTTGCATTTCTTCATCAGGCAGCTCTGCATCAAGATAGGCTGACAAAGTTTCATCTGTAATATTCATGGCAAGGCCCTCGCCGGTGCGTTGTTCATTAGGTCGCTTAAAGCCGCACGAGCGCGCGCCAACCGACTCATCACGGTGCCTTTGGGCACTTCCAGGATTTCTGATACTTCCAGATAGGACATGCCCTGTACCGCTACCATGGCAATGATCTCGCGCTGACCGTCCGGTAGCCGAGCCATGGCAGCGTTGACCTGTTCCAACTGAATCTGACTGACCGTCGCACGCTCTCCATCCACCCACTGCCCATCAGTGAGTTCCGGGCGCTGGGCTGCTTCGTAGCGCACTTTTCGGCTGCGGCATTCATCGATCCACAGATTCCTGCACAACCGGAAAGCCCAACGATTGAGCTCAACCTCCTCCGGTGGTGCTCGCAGCAACAGCTTTTCGACGGTACTCTGCAAAAGATCATCCGCATCGGCGACTGTGCCAGTCAGTGAATATGCGAAGCGGCGCAGACCGGGTATCAACTGCTTCAATTGCTGATGCATGGAGCTCAATCTCTCGTGGTCATACCTTGTAAACGATGCAAGCGAAGTTTTATTCCTTGAATCAGGGAATTTTTATCGTCTCGGGACGTTTTAATTAAATGAAAACCAACCATTTCCTATTAAATGCGGCGATCTTTTGCACTCAACTTGCGGTTGTACCTGCCTCGCAAGCGATTGGTGTGGGATCAGTCCAGCAGCCTGTACAGCAACTTCCACAGATCGTTGATCAGCGCACAGAGCCGCTGCTGGATAGCCACCTGCCCGAGGCCAGCGAGCGACGCTCATCCGTCACCATACCAGTACTGGATATTCGCGCGCGCGACGCGTTTTCACATCTTCCCCTGATGCTACCCGAACGCATACAAATCCCAGCGCTGGACGGCTCGCCAGCCCTGATTGACGTGCGGGTAGAGAACGGGTGGCGAGCAGTTGAACAGCAATGGCTGGTCGTTATAACGGCAGCAGAAATTGCATTATTAGAAGAACCAGGCATTGAAATCATCGACCAGACATCCTTGAACGAGCTGGACATGCTTGTCGTACGTTTTCGCGTCACCAGCACCCTGGATTCACGTGAAGCACTTGAGCGCATAATGCCCGCCTCGGTTATTGATAGCCTCGACCGCAATCATATTTATGCGCCGCAAAGTGATAATCAGGTCGATGGGGGCATTCGTGCCAGCGAATTTGCCATGCCATTCATTTGCAACAAGCCAGTCACTATCGGCATGGTGGATACCGCTATTGAATTGGATCATCCAAGCCTGCGCCAGACGACCGTCACGCAAAAACATTTCTTACCGGGGATGAAACAAGCGACCAAGCATGGCACGGCAGTCGCCAGTGTGCTGGCAGGCAGACGTCCTGATAACGGCATTGCAAAGTTGCCCCAGGCAAACCTGTTCAATGCGTCTGTTTTTTTCGATAGAGACGGGCTGTCTGAAGGCGCTACGCTACTGCATCTCCTAGAGGGGCTTGAGTGGCTGCTGGCGCAAAAGGTGGCGGTAATCAATATCAGCATGGCTGGGCCCGAGAATCGCCTACTTGAGGCCGTAACGCGTCGCATCGCAGAGAGTGGCACCGCTTTGGTAGCAGCCGTTGGTAATGCCGGTCCTGCGGCGCAGCCTCTGTATCCTGCCGCTTACCCGCATGTAGTGGGTGTAACTGCTGTCGATGAATTCCGCGAGGTCTATCGCTGGGCCAACCAGGGTCCCCAAGTAGAGTTTGCTGCTTTAGGTGTTAATGTACTGCTTGCCCATGCTGGTCAGGCTTTCGAGGAGCAAAGCGGCACCTCCCTGGCCGCACCTTTGGTCACAGGCTACGTCGCCTGCGCCATGGAGTCCACGGGCCTCTCGACCGATGCTGTACTCGACAGGATGGCCGAACAGGCAATTGATCTGGGAGACCCCGGGCGTGATCCTACCTTCGGTCACGGCCTCCTCGGGGAAAATTGAGAAGGCCGGTCTCGCAGCAGAAAGTCTATTTTTACAACAGACCGCCACTGACTGGCTGGCGAATCTGCGAGCCTATGCTTGCTCCAGAGTCGGACCGGATCCCGCCGGAGATAGAACCCCCGATGCCGGAACGGCTATCCAGGCCGACGCCGCCGGAGGCGCTGCTGCCAACATTGCCAGAACCGCTGCCGCCCACGCTGCTTTTCACATCATTTCCGCGCTCGGAAATCCTGTCGCCAAAGGCACGCACCCGCGATTCGGTTTGATCACGGGCGGCGCTGCCACGGTCTGCAGCCGACTCTGCAGTCTGACGCACGGTGCTGCGCGCCTGCCCAGCCATATCACGTGCCGCATCGCGGGTGCGCTGTCCAGCGGCTTGACCAGCGGCAGATGCCTCTGCCCCCCTCGACTGAACTGGATCCAACCGATTCCCAGCGTCGGAAGCCGACGAGTGTCCAGAAGCACCTGCTCCGACCTGTCCGCCGGCATTGGTTTGGGTCCGACCACTGCTCTCGCTGCCTTGAGCGTCTACTCGCGCATCGGCACTGGCCGAACCCTGAATGTCGACAGCGTGAGCAGAGGCCGCGAGGATTGAGCATATTGCAAGTGTGAGGGTACGTTTCATCATGTTGAGACTCCTGATTGATTGGACTTCATCAGGTCAACGTATGGGCAACGACTTTATTCCATAAAAAATACAATCAGCGCATGCCCACGAGGCTGTCAGCACGCCAAACATCGCCTCAATCTGCGTTGCGCCGTACCGCATAATAGTTCGAGTAGGGCCATTCCCTGAAAGGAATCGATCGCCCCGGCCAGGCCAGTGCCGTGAACGGCCAGTCCTGCGCCAGCCACTGCGTCAATTCTTCGAGCACCGCTGAACGTAGTTCATCAGGCTCAGTCGTCGAAGCCCATATATACGCCTCGGCATCATGCTCAGGGTTAGCCGTTGGGTAGACATAGACACACCCCATACAGCGCAAACGATCATGACTCAACAGGCTATAAGCAAAGGAATAGCCCTGCGCAAACTCCCGCTCATGCCAGGTCAGATCCGCCTCATCATCGGCCTGGGTCAGGTCCGCCGGCGGCCAGGCATCACCCGCTCCAAACAGGCCCTGCAACTGCTCTCGGCTCGTCATCACCGCAGCGTAATCCAGCTCCACCCAGAGCGGCGCTGCCGGCACCAGGATGCACCGCTGCCCCTGCCACTCCCGCGGCGCCTGAAAATCCGCTGGCAGTCGAAGATGGAACGTATCGTCTTCTCCGCTATGCCCGCACGATGCAACCGTTGAATCAGACATCAGTGATACCCCCTTATAAACGAAATACAAACGGCTCATGCATCGTATTCAAGGCCCATCTATCTGGCATAGGATAGAAAGCAAAGTCTCACTAAGCGCCAACAGGCGTCCCAAGGAAGCGTCCAATATGATCACGTTACACCACCTGAACCAGTCCCGTTCCAAGCGCATTATCTGGATGCTGGAGGAGCTCGGTGTGGAATATCAGCTAGAGACCTACCAACGCGACAAGGTCACCCGCCGCGCACCCGAGGCGCTCAAAGCCATCAACCCCCTGGGCAGATCACCCGTGATCGAAGATGGCGGCCTGGTGATATGTGAATCCGGCGCGATCATCGACTACCTGGTCAGCCGCTACGGCGCAGACACCTTCGCGCCGCCGGCAAACACCCCCGCGCACGCCCGCTACGTGCAATGGCTGCACTTTGCCGAAGGCACTGCCGCATTCCCGCTGATCGCGCTGTATCTACTAAGCGCAGACAATAGCCAGAAATGCTTTCTGGGCGGATTCGCCCGCGAACAGATGACCGACGTGCTGACACTCGCCAACACCGAACTGGCCGACAAAACCTACCTGATGGGTGATCAATTTACCGGCGCGGATGTGCTGAATTCCTTTGTGTTCGAGAAGATCAGCGAGACGCGGGGGCTGGGTGAATATCCGCATCTTGAGGAATATATGAAGCGGATTCTGGCACGGCCGGCTGCGCAGAAGGCTGAGGTGTTGGAGCGGGAATATGATGCGGAGGTGAGTTGAGGAAGCCAAAGGGCAAGGCTTGCACTGCCGGACTAGAGCTTTCGTTGCATCAACCAGTGCTCCTTGCCCCAAGCATAGAAAAGCTCCATATGTTCCCATCCGCGCTTCGCGTAATAGTCACCACGATCGTGGGTATGCAAATACAATCGTTCATAGCCCTTGGCGCGGGCTTGGGAGTAAACGCCCTCAATTAGCTGCTCGGCCAAACCCTGCTGTCGGGCCTTGGGCGCAACAAGAACACATGCCAGCCAAGGCCCTAGCTCCGGACGCTTGGGCAAATCGTCTTTGGCAAGAGATGCCCCACCTAAGAGCTCGCCATCTTCCAAGGCGATCAGGGTTTGCCAATCCCCATTGCTCTGGCCGTCCCTGAACTCTCGCTGCCAATCAACCAGTGGTTGCTCACTGTATTCGTACGCAAACTGTTGATGCACCCAGAGCGCAAAGGTATCGCTGTATTCCAAGTGATCGCGTAATGAAACTAACCGGAGCATGCACATCGCCTTACAGAATCTTGGGGTAGGATGGTTTGACTGGTTCTCTGCTCTGAATGCTGCCAGGGTCGCTAGAAATGTTCATCTGACCCCAATTACTCCCACGCACTTAACGCAAACCTGCCAGAAACCCCAGCAGCTTGCTCACCACCAGTTCAGGTTGCTCCTGCTGCACCCAGTGACCCGCGCCCGGTAACAGATCGCAACTGCGCAAATCCGTGCAGGCGCGGCTTTGCATGGCCTCAAAGGCGCCGGGGCTTTGATAGATGCCCCAGTCATTTGCGCCCGCGATAAAGCAGGACGGTACGCTGATGGTCTTGCCGGCAAACAACAGCAGCTCCGCCTGGGAGGCAGCTGAAGCAAAGGCCCGATACCACTGCAGCCCGCCCTGAAATCCGGTTTCAGCAAACATGCGCGTGTAGGTGGCCAGCTCGTCGTCGGGCAACCAGGCACAGTTACTCACCTGCTGCGGTGTCGGCATCGCCGGGGCAACCGTCTCTGGCATGGTCTTGCCCGCCTGCATAACGTAATACTCAGGCATGCTCGCCAGATCCGCCGCATTGGAAGAGGCCAGAGGCGCAGGCGTATTGCCCGGCCAATCCGCACTTTTCATATGGAAATAAGCGCGGAGAAAATCGTGTAGCCCCAGCGCGCAACTCAGCATGTCGTCATTGGCCTGCGGCGTGCAGAAATACCGTTGGTAGTGCAAACGCGCCGGGGTAAGCGCTGCCAGATCCTGATGCACTCGGGCCGCCTGCTCGGCGCCCTTGCGCCCATCAAAGCGAAACCCTGGCACACCGGGATACGGCGCACTCATCAACGCCACTGAGCGGAATACGTCAGGCCGAGTCAGAGCGCAGGTCGCGGCCACCGGCGAGCCGATATCGTGGCCCACCACCGCAGCAACAGAGCTATGGCCCAGCGCGAACACCAGACCCAGGGCATCGCGTACCAGATTGAGCAAATGGTATTGGCTGAGCTCCCCTTCAAAACGCAGGTCCGCTCCTTCGGTCAGACCATAGCCGCGTTGATCTGGCGCCACCACGTGATAACCCGCAGCAACCAGCGGCAACATCACCTTGCGCCAGGTAAACGCCAGCTCCGGGAAACCGTGCAGCAGCAACACGCATTCGCGACCGGGTTGTTCAAATCCGGCCTCCAGAATATGCATGGTCAAGCCGTTGCCGTTATCCAGCTTGCGTGAGCGAATGCCGGGCGGCAGTTGTTTAGCTAGCTCGGTCGCAATAAGCGAATGCGAGATGCTGGCATTGGTTCCAGGCATGATCACCTTGAATTCTGGTTGATGGGCTAACAAAGGCTCAGGGGAAGATCTAAATTCGCCATTACCAATCGAAGATTCGCGTTAGTCTAATCTCGACAAGTAAGATTCAGAAACAGGCAAAGACAAGACCATATCCGTTATCACTGACCGGTGGCAGCAGAAAGTGAATATCCGAATCTTGAAGAGTACATGCAGCGGATTCTGGCGCGGCCAGGGGCGCAGAAGGCAGAGGCGCTGGAGCGGGAATATGATCAGGATGTGAACAGATTAAAGCAGGTCTGCGGCTCTGAAAGGAGCAATGGAACCGCAGACCCAAAAATCGAGCGCCCAGCGCGTTAGAAATGACCGCTGGACCGGGGCCTTTAGACCGCCTGCTTGCCCCGCCAGGCCAGCTCATTGGCAATCGTGGCCTTGGGTTGCAGCATGGCAAAATCCAGTTCGTCGATCTTTTTTCCGTCCTTCAGGCGCTGCACGAAGTCAGGATTGGCGAGTGCTTT
>NZ_JBFGFI010000108.1:0-7458 GCF_041579695.1 Halopseudomonas sp. | reverse complement strand
GCGGCGTCGCGGTACATGTCAGCCAGGCTGTGGGACTGGCTAGCGCCGGGCTTCACGCCCTCCAGCGCGCCGGTAAACTCTTTCCCCGCCCCGCACGCGGCAAGATTGCAAAGGGTTCCGTCAGCTTCGCTGACAAGTATGATCGAGGCTCGCTGACCGTTGCGCAGGCCCTCCCACTCCCGGACCAGGCGATCAGCCAGCAGCTGCATCCCGGCCTCACCCAGCAGTCCATCCAGCACGCTCATCCGAGCTGACTGGATGCGCATCTGCTCCTGTTGCTGCTGGATGTCGTTCAGGGTGCCGATTACCACATCGCCACTTTCAACCGTGGAATAGGGACGGGCGGTGAGCCGGCACCAGAGGAGCCGACCATCTTCGCGGCGCAGACGAAGATCGGCGCGCAGGGTTTCCGTCGTTCCTTCGCGGACCCGCTGCATGTACTGCTCCAGCAAGGGCTGATCTTCAGGGTGAAGGTAGCGCACAATCGAGGTGCCAATTATCGATTGCGGCGTGCTGCCGGCGACCTGTTCCCAGGCCTGATTGACGTATACCAGACGGCCGGAGAAGTCCGCCCGGAACACCACATCGCTGATAGTCGCCATGACCTGCCGGTTGCGCTCGAGCGTCCGTGAGGCGTTGTATTCAAGCTCGAGCGAACGCAGTCGCTGGAAGTACCAGGCAACCACAGCGACGAGAATCGCGAACGAAAACAGCATCAACGGGAAGTCTAAGTGCGCTCGCAGCTCGTTCTGGAACGCAAGCGCGGCTGTCAGCGCTGAAATCAGCAGTCCGACAGCCAGCAATGCCAGAGGCTTGCGAGGTTTTCTTATTACTGTCATTGGCCGCTCCATCCATAGTTGCTAAGCCCCGCTTGCTTGAACGCCGTCTAGCCGAAGACAGTCACTGTCTGCCGGCTGATCGCTACCAGCGTACCGTCTTCGCGCCAGATCATTGCCGATGCGTGCCCATAGCCGTCACGTGCATGATCAATGTTGGCTCGATAGAGCAGCCAGTCAGTATTACCCAGTTCGGGCTGCGGCTGCACGAACTCGATCGTCCAGGTCAGCGAACTGGCCGGCGCACGCTGTTTCAGATGGGGTAGCACTGCCGGGGGCCAGACATCGACCAGACCCAGAATGTGCCCTTCATGGATGCTGCCTTCATCCTCGCGAAAGCGCATCCAACCACCCATCTCGCGTTTCTTGCTATTGGTAAAAGGCAGATCCCCCAACGCCCAGCGCACTGCAAAATGCTGCAGAAAAACAGGGTTAAGGCCCTCGACATAAGGCATTTCGACACATTCGTCGACTGGCTTCACCACCGGCGCAGGCTCGCTGCCCAGCGAGACCACAGAATCGCGCGAGGCGCCAAAACTGCCTTGTACGATACACATCACCTGCCCGTTCTGTCTCGCCATTCCCAGCATCTGCGTTACTGCTTTGCCTTCACGCAGCACCTCGGCTTCGACCTGCATGACTTCCCCGGGCGCCACCGGTCCGACAAAGGTGATGGCAAGGGATCTGACCGGACGATCGTCGGACAGCTTTGATCGCATCCCCTGATAGACCAGTGCGGCCACCAGACCGCCATAAGCGGCCCGACCCTGGGCCCAGCTAGTTGGAATGGTCACTTCCTGCCGTGGCGAATCGGCAAGCGCGGCGAGTAGATCTGCAAATGTCATTTTTTCAGTCCTGTAATCAACGAACCCGTCATGTTAGGGCATGCTCATCGGCAGGCAAAGCATTGCACGCGCTCATAGCTGCAGGAAATGCAGCGCTATGGCTGCTCTTCCCCGGGCGGTATCGGGCTGTCGCAGATATCGAGCAACCGGAGCCCGCAAATCCAGCCTATTGCCAGCCAGGCCGGAGGCATCTCCGGCCAGTCATCAGGCCCGAGCCCCTGCAGGTCAGGGTCGGGCTCGCCGGCGCGGGCCAATAGGCGCTGCTGCCACCAGGCAATATAGTGACCGCTACCGGGCGGATAACGATTAACCAGGTCCGCCCGCAGACGCATCGGCAAGGATGCAAACAGCAGCTCATCCACCGCGGTGAAAACCTGTTGCTCGTTCTCCAGGTACGCCGACTCCGCCACCGCTGGCAGCTTCAGCTGGGTGGCCAGAATGCTCAGTTGTCTGGCGTATTCGCGATGGCTGTGCACCGGATCAATCTGGCTCCGCCAATCCAGCTGCAGACGCTCCAGCGCCTCTACCAGCGAGTGAGCTCCCGCGGCTGGGGAATCCAGCAAGGTCGCCAGCCATCGACGCTGATACAAGGGGACCTTTGCCAGCAGCAGAGCCAGCTCGGCACTACTGGAGCCGCGACGAGGCTGCCATTGCCCATAATTGCCCTCCGGCACGCGCCTGACGCGCTCGCTGCGGGCATTCCAGTCTGCCGGCAAGAGTTGCGACTTCAATCCGCGCCAGCGGTCGACAAGATCGCTGGCGCGCTGTTTCAGCCAGCGCTCGAACAACCATCGTCTGCGTGATTTATAGCCTGTCATCCGTTGTGCGTCCCAGTCGTTCCCTGATGCCCTGAATAATACCGCGATTATCCTCAGCCAGACCGCTCTTGTCAGGCAAGGGCACCGCCCGGCACAGATCCAGGGTGAAATGGCCCAGCCGGGAGCTGTAGAGACCAATGCCTATACCCTGCCCCACCCGCGCGGCAAGCTTCTCCATCAAACCCGAGAGGAAACTGTCGCTGAGTGCACCAATGGCCATCTCGCTACCGCCGGCCAGAGCGATGTTGCGCAACACATGACGTGCCAGGCGCCAGCGGCCAAGCTGGCCTATCGGGAGGCCGTAGCAGCCTGCGACGCGCTGCATCATGCGGATGTTGCGCCAGACCACCAGTATGAGATCAACCGACACCCAGGGACTGGTCGCGACGAGCATGCCGGTGCCGACCGACTCGTGGCGGATCAGGCGACGGGCCAGCACATCCAGCGGCTGGTAGAACTGGGTATTTAGCCGGCGACTGATTTCCTCCGCCGTGTAGGATTGGTCCAGTCCAGCGCAGGCCCTGCTCATCCGTTCGGCCAGCGGCGTGTCCGCATGCAATGCCTGCAAACGGTCCAGCCAGTCCAGCGCCAGGCGCTCGGAAGGCTCGCGCAGGGCTGCACGCATTTCGCTGCGCAGCTGCTCCAGAGCCGTGAGCCGCTGGCGCTGCTGACGCATCGCGCGCCAGCTGAGGAGTCCGGCACCGGCAATCAGGGCACCCAGACCTGCGGTCAGAACCCCGGCCAGCGGATTCCAGGCCCAGGCGGCAACCGACCACTGCGTCCACTCCAGCGCCGCGCCTCCGATTACCACCGATAGCAGCAGCAAACCCAACCGGCGCGGCCAGGGGCTCAATGCCGGGGCATTGAAAATCCCTGCGGGCATCGGCGCTGCTGTCTCCTTCGCCTGCGCGTGGTGCTCCAGCTGTTCCAGCACCTGGGCATCGCTATGCGATTGCTGCGGCTCCGGCTCCCAGGTTTCGAGAATGCGCGGACCGTCCTGTTGTTTCTCGCGATCGGTCTTCATGGCTGCCGTCCCTCCAGAATCCAGCCGGCCAGTTCATCCATGCGAAAGTGGGGAAACGGCTCGTTTCGATGCAACCCGGACGGGGGCCGGAGGTGCAGTAGTTTCGGGCCGGTGAACTGCAGGTCCAGCGGCAGGTGCGCGGGGACTGTCACCGGCTGGTAGCGGACAAATGCGGTCTGACCTACCAGACCACCAATCATCGTTTCACCCTCCTGATCAGCCGCCCTGATCGCCGCCAGTGGGAAACCCTGCACTTCTACCCCGCCATGGCGAACTTCCGAAAGGCTATCGGTGACCAGGTCTTCCAGGCACTGCTGCAGTGAACGCTGCTGGGCGGGCGCGACCTGATCTACCTTGGTGGCACAAATGGCCATGCGGGTGATACGGGGACGGAACAGACGCTGCAACAGGGAGTTGCGGCCATACCGGAAGCTGCCCATCACTTCTTCCAGCGCCAGCTTGAGATCCTGCAGCGCAGCCTGCCCGGCTTCCATGGGTGCGAGCATGTCGACCAGCAGGATCTGCCGGTCAAGCTGGCTGAAATGTTCGTCATAGAAACCCTTCACCACGAAATCACGGTAGTAGTTGAAACGCTCCTCACATTGCGCCCACCAGCTACCCGGTGGGCCTTCGCTGTACCGATTAGCGCCGAGCAACGGCACGAACAGCAACATATCGGCAGCGACACCACTGCCCGGCAGCAGAAAACGGCCGGGTTGATTACGCGCGAGACCGGCCTCGTTGCGGCAACTGCGCATGAACGAGGTCCAGTCGGCAGTCAGTTGGCTCAGCTCCAGGGGATCGCAGCGCGCTGCCGGATCCAGATTGCCTAGCCTGTCGCGCAGGGTGCCAGCCAGGGAACGGCGCGGTTCCCTATCGACCAGCGCGGCCATCTGCTCGCACCACTTGCCGTAGCTCAAACCCAACAAGGGCAGATCGAGCAGCCACTCGCCGGGGTAGTCGAGCAGCTCGACACGCACCGAACGCAACCCCTGCAGTGTTTTCAGCAGCCCCTCCGGGCGGAACTGAAGATCGATCACCACGCGCGACAGGTCTGCTGTGGATGAGGGCCACTGGGCCGGATTGGATGCCAGAGCCCCGAGCGCCTGCAGGTAGGGAAAGGGGCTGGCCACCCCCTCCCGCTGCCAGCGCACCGAGACCAGCCGGTCAAACGGAGGGCGCCGTGCCAGGAGGCCGCGCTGATGATTCTCGAGCTGATTGATCAGACTGGTAATAAATGTAGTCTTGCCAGCGCCACTCAGACCGGTCACCCCGACGCGTATCGTCTGACCCCCGAGCCGCGCTACCTTCTCCTGAGCCTTCTTGACCCAGTTCACATTTCCGACGGTCGCCATGCAGATGCCCCGCAAATCATTTATGGTCTACCTTCTTTTTACAGTATCGCATAGTCAACCATTCGATCAGAGGTCGGCCCAAATGGCCTATTCAGACACACACAGCAAGGTTATCGGATATCTCTTATGGATTTTTGGATTCATGGGCGCGCACCGGTTCTACTACGGCAGGCCAATAACCGGAACGATCTGGTTCTTCACCCTGGGTTTTTTCCTGATCGGCTGGATCGTCGATCTGTTTCTGATTCCATCGATGGACCGCAGCGCAGATCGCCGTTTCCGCAGTGGGCCGGTGAACTTCAACCTGACATGGGTACTCTTGACCTTTCTGGGCATTTTTGGCGCGCATCGTCTGTACATGGGCAAATGGATCACCGCGATCCTCTACTTTCTCACTGGCGGGATATTCCTGCTGGGGGTTCTGTATGACTACTGGACACTGAACGAGCAGATATCAACACGCAACATGCAGCGCGAGTGGTGAGCCGGCAGACCCTGCGCATGGCCGGGATATAGGGTAGAATTGCGCGCTTTGGCCCAGCGCACGAAGGTAGCTATTGTGGAGATATTCAAGGAGTTCACGTTCGAATCCGCGCATCGCCTGCCCCATGTGCCAGAGGGGCACAAATGCGGTCGACTGCATGGCCATTCATTCCAGGTGGCTATCCATATTCAGGGCGAGCCAGACGCACGCACCGGCTGGATAAGGGACTTCGGTGAACTAAAAGCTATTTTCAAGCCGATCTACGAAGAGCTTGATCACAACTATCTGAACGACATTCCCGGTCTGGAAAACCCCACCAGCGAAGTCCTGGCCAGATGGATCTGGCGCGAACTCAAGCCGTTATTGCCCGAGCTCTGCCAGATAACCATCAGGGAGACCTGCACCAGCGGATGTATCTACCGCGGGGACTGAGTGCGGCTCAAGCAGCAGCAAACCGGTCTTCGAGATAGGCACCAATCGCCTTGGATTCGTAAAGCCAGGTCACCTCACCGGCATTCTCGATGCGCAGGCATGGCACCTTTATCCTGCCACCCTCTTCGAGCAGCGTCTGACGATCCTGTGAATTGTTCTTCGCATCCTTCAGCGTGATGGGAACATTGAGCCGATGCATTGTGCGGCGGGTTCTGACGCAGAAAGGACAAGCCCGGAACTGGTACAGGGCAAGACCCGCCGCGGCCTGTTCCACCTCGGCCTGCTGCTCGGCCGAGCGTTTCATCTTTCTCGGGCGGGTGATGAAATCGATAAAGATAATCAGATTGCCGAGACCTGTGCGCAACGCTTTTACTATCATGCTGGCTCCTGTTTTCAATGGGTAAAGCCCGATAGGTTACCCGAGTTTGTCTTTACTGGCTTGCCGGGTGGGCAGCGCCGTTCAACTATCTTGTAACCGGGAGAGAATGATGTCGCCACAGGATCTGCAATTACTGATCGACAGAGAGATGCCCTTCGGCAAGTATCAGGGCCGCAAGATCGCCGATCTACCCGGACACTACCTGAACTGGTTCGCGCGCGTGGGATTTCCGCAGGGCGAGATCGGCCGTCTGCTGGCGCTGATGCAGGAAATCGACCACAACGGGCTGAGCTATTTGCTTGACCCGTTGCGGTCCGGACCACACGCCAAACAGGCAGACCGCTAGGCCACCACCACGCTGCAGGCGGTCCTTCTCAGACCGGGTCGTTGCGATACATCAATTCGTCGGGGAGATGGATCAGATAATCCTCTTCCTTCGGTGGCATCTGCAGGTGATAGCCCTGAGATTCGAGGTTGGCCAGCACCTTGTGGATATCTTCGCGCGCCAGGGTGCGCTCCTCGGTCAGCACCAGATCCATGGTCAGTTCCGCCTTGCCGAACAGCTGCATCAATGACTCCGGCAGCTCTGCCAGGTCCTTCTTGCGCGGCACGTACAGGTACATGCCCTGCTTGCGCTTGCTGCGATAGATTGAGCACATGACTTTCATGGGTTGGTATCCTCCGCATTGGCAATGCTCAACAGCTCTTCACCCATCAGCTCACGACGCCAGCCGGCGAATTCTTCCGGCAACAGGTAGGGACCACCCGGATAGCCGGTGCGCACCAGCGCTTCAAGGGTTTTCTTGCGCAGCACGATTTCAGGGGCAATACCCAAGCGCTCAGCATGGCTCTGCCCTACCTTGCGTAACGACTTGAGCAGCTTGTTGGCGTCCGCCGGCAGTGGTTCGGGCAGTTTCTGTGGCCACTCTCCGGGCGGCACCTTCTGACCCTGGCGAATCAGCTCGAGTATCTCATTGCCGTGGTGACGCACCGTACGCGGATGCATATCTTCTATCCGCGCCAGGGCCTGCAGATTATCCGGCTGGCGCTGGGCCAAGGGACACAGGGTGCGCTCGCGCAGCATACGATTACGGGCCTGATCGCGCTCTCGTGCCTCGCGCTCGCGCCAACTGGCCAATATCTTGAGTATCGCCAACTCATTAGGCTTCAGGCGCCAGGCCTGCTTGACGTTAACGTAGGCCGTCTCAGGCTCCTGGATACGCTGGGCCGCCGCAACCTGCTCGGCAGTGTCTTCGAAAAGCCAGGGCATAAGGCCCGCCGCCTC
>NZ_JBFGFI010000107.1:0-7519 GCF_041579695.1 Halopseudomonas sp. | reverse complement strand
TCCCATCATGACCAAGCCACGGCTTTTTCGGACCATTCGTAATCTGTTCATTGATCAGTACAGACGTGAGCAGTTGTTGGTCTTGGATACGTCCGCTTCTGATATGGATGATTATGCGGCCCAGGAGGTCAGCCTGGATCGTGACATTCAGGCTCGGGAGCTCAGTCATTGCCTGGCGCAGTTGCGCGCTCCAGAGCGGGAGATTTTGTTTCTCAATAGTGTTGAAGGTTATACCGTCAGTGAAATCGTCCGGATGACCGGACGCCCACGCGGAACCGTATTAAGCCTGCTACATCGAGCCCGCGAAAAAATGCGTGTGCTTTTAATGGCGCCATCGGCTCGGCAAGAAGAACGAGGACGAAAAAATGCAGGATGATCTGGATGCCCAGCTCAAACGTTATTATGAAAACCAGCGGCTATCTGCCGATGCAATAGACGACCTGGTCAAAGTAGGTCGCACAAGGTCCCGTTGGAGCTTGCAGGCTCCCAGATCCTGGGCGTTAGGCGTCATTATGGTGCTGGCCGTAGCAGTCGCTCTGGTAATGCCCGAGTATTCAATCGACCGAGATGTTGAATTGCTGAGCGCCGACATTGCGAAAAACCATATGGCAGGCCGGTCCGATGACATTCAAATCAGAGACCTTAGCACCATCGTGGTTCAGCTTGCCGAAATAGGCTTCGATTTTGAGTTGCCAGTCAGTCGTCGATTACAGGGCGAAATTGTAGGGGCAAGATTGTGTTCTTTGGCAGGCAAGCCGGCAGTTCATGTTTATCTGGATAATGATGGAAAGCTACATTCGCTGTTTGTTTCAGTCGGTAATGACTCGCAGCCAAATCTAACGGGTGCGTTGCCATCCTTACCTGACCTGGATATTCAGACCTGGTCGGAAGAGGGCCACTTTTTTGCCTTGGCGCAAAATCGATGATCTGGAGCGGCTCTTCGTGCTTGTTCGGTAGTTCGCCTTAGCTTTTCCCCAATGACCCCCGGCGGGTCAACATTCAACTGGTTTCAACGTCCTCTGTCGCTGACTAGATCTTGTTGATCAGCAGTGATGGCAGGTTTTTTTTGTCAAAAAAAGGAGTATCTAATGAAAAACGTACTATGTGTTTCGCTGGCTTTGTGTGCGGGCATTACTTTGGCAGCCGGTCAGGCGAGTGCGAATCAGCATAACGCTGATGATTCGGCTAAGTCGCAACAAGTTCTGGCTTCTGAAAAGCAGCGACTGAAAAACGCAGACAGTGGTCTCGATCGCTTCCGATATTTCATGCTGCGCCATACAGGAAGCCATGGCAGCGACAATAGTTGAGCCGATAGCGCCTGTGTGAATCGATATCCAACTTTTCATGCCAACAATATAAGCTTCTGCCAGGGCATATCGTGATGCGTTCAAAAGACCCTGGCAGCTGTTCGAAATGCAGGGATAAATTCTCTCGTAGCTCATAACTACTTCCTGATTGACGCGACAACTACCTTGAAAAACGCCGGCCAGAGACCCAGTCCTCCTTCGCCGGTATTGTGGGCGAAGCAACCCAGCATGGCGGCACGGTTGGGCGCCAACACCGCGTTAGGACTCAACTAGCCGAAGCTCATTGCCGGGATGTTCAAAGGGGAGGCCGAATAAGGCTGGGTGCTTGCAGCTTCTCCGAACTGCACACGCAAATCATCCGTGTTACAGGCAGTCGGCGCCAGAGAGTGGTTCAACCATTCATAGCCGTTACCATACGGGTGAGGACGGGCAAATAATTATCCCGCACAGCACGACAACTGTTTCACATCCTTGGTGAAGGTTTGCGCGCAGAGCTTGAGGCCTTCCACCATTGTCAGATAGGGAAACAGTTCATTCCCGATGTCCTCTACCGTCATGCGAGCCCTTAAGGCTATCACCGCTGTCTGGATCAGTTCACCGCCTTCCGCAGCTACCGCCTGCACCCCCAGCAAGCGTCCGGAATCGCGTTCGGCGACCATCTTGATAAAACCATGGGTGTCGAAGTTGACCAGCGCACGCGGCACGTACTCCAGATCTAGCATACGGGTATCGACGCTGAAGCCTTGCCTGATCGCTTCAGCTTCGGTCAGACCGACAGTAGCCACTTGCGGGTCAGTGAACATCACCCCGGGCATGGCGCCAAGGTCCAGAGTAGCCTTGCCTCCCGTCATATTGACTGCGGCCCGGCTGCCCCCGGCGGCGGCGACATAGACAAACTGCGGCTGATTGGTGCAGTCACCGGCGGCATATATACCAGGAACCGTGGTTTGCAAGTATTTATCTACTTGAATCGCGCCACCCGCGGTCTTCACGCCGATGCCCTCCAGGTTCAGGGCCTCGGTATTGGGTGTCCGGCCAGTCGCCACCAGCAGTTGGTCCGCTCGCATCGTGTGGGCTTGGGCGCCGGCATTGGTGTCGACAATGAATTGACTGTTGGTATAGTCCACACGGCTGGCCTGGGTCTGCCTGAGCACCTTGATGCCCTCGCGCCTGAACGCGGCCTCTATGGCCTCACCGATGGCAGGGTCTTCATCGGATAGCAGGCGACTGCGGGCGAGCACGGTGACCTCGCTGCCTAGCCGGGCGAATGCCTGGGCCAATTCCAGCGCGACAAAGCCGGCGCCGATGACAATCAGCCGTTCGGGAATGGTATCCAATGCCAATCCACTGGTGGAGGTGAGATACGGCGTCCCAGCCAGCCCCGGTATCGCCGTCTCTGACGGACGGGCACCCGTGCCAATAAAGGCGCGATCGAAATGGACTGTCTGCTCACCGCCTTCGTTCAGCCTGACCACCAGGTTATGGGCATCGACAAACCGGGCCTCACCGTTCAGCACCGTGATGGCTGACTGATCGCGCAGTATGCTTTCGTACTTATTGTTGCGCAGTTCCTCGACACGTGCCTGCTGTTGCGCAAGCAGTTTTGCCCGGTCCACCTTCGGCGCCTGCTGGCTGCTTACTCCCTCGTCAAAGGGGCTTTCCTTGCGCAGGTGTGCGATGTGCGCGGCGCGAATCATGATCTTCGAGGGCACACAGCCGGTATTCACGCAGGTGCCGCCGATGGTGCCGCGTTCGATCAATGTGACGCGGGCACCGCGCTCGACCGCCTTCAAGGCGGCTGCCATGGCTGCGCCGCCACTGCCGATCACGGCGATATGCAGTTTGTTATCGCTCATGGAGAGAATTCCTTGAATCTGTAGAGCCATTGTCACGGTAGGCGTCGTATTGCTTTTTGCGCCACAGCGCATAGACGGTTAGACCGATGAATAAGGCCAGGGCTGGAAGCAGCACGTAGTCGAGATAGCCCGTCAGGGCTGCCAGACCTACAGTGCCCAACAGGATCACCAGAACGGGCGTGAAGCAGCACAACGCCACCAGGACGGTGCCAATCACGCTCGCGCGCAGCAGGGTCTTTGGGTTCTTCATGGGTTACTCCCGGTCCGCTCCCGAGGCTAACGGGGTTGAGGGGTACCCGGCGTTGGAAGTGGCTTCAGTTAATGCCTTCATCGACGTACGGGTGTCGTCGAAGGTGACCACAGCTTCACGATCCGGATAGCTCACGTCGACTTGCGAGACACCCTCCACCTTACTCAAAGCTATCTTGATGATGATCGGACATGTGGAGCAGGTCATGCCCGGCACCGAGAGCGTCACGGTCTGCATGGCGGCCCAGGTGGGCATACTGAGCAGGGCGACGAGCAACGTCAGAACAAAACGCATTTTCATGGGAAAATCTCCTTTCAATAGAACAGAGGCAAAGCATAAGGAAACAATAGGGCGACCAGTATCAGTGCCGTTACCGCCCAAAAGATCACTTTGTAGGCCGCTCGCACCTGGGGTACGGCACACATTTCTCCCGGCCGGCACTGTTCAGCTGGCCGAAAGATTCGGCGCCAGGCAAAGAACATGGCCACCAATGCAATGCCGATGAAAATCGGCCGGTAGGGTTCGAGCGCTGTGAGGTTACCAATCCAGGCGCCGGAAACCCCCAGCGTGATCAGTACCAGCGGGCCGAGACAGCAGGCCGAGGCGAAAAGCGCCGCGATGCCCCCGGCAGCCAGGGGCCCACGCCCCGATCTGGAATTCGACATAACGCTTACACCTTTCATGGTTTTGTTCGATGAGACAAGGTTACTTCCGTAGTCAACTACGGAGTCAAGGCGTATGTTGGATAAAGGGAATTCACTGATCCTCGGTGGCCTGGCCAAGGCAACCAGGGCGTCTCCATCCGGTATGCGGAGCGTCTCGCTGAGGCTGACTTCTACCAGCGACACACCGGCTAAGTCATGGCGGTCTGACTGAAATTGAATCGCTTCCATAAAACCGGGGGCGATTCAGGCCCCGGGAGCCCGGGGCCCTGCACTTCACAGCGGAGGGGTCCGCTGCAAGAAACCTTTATCCGATCCGTAGGCAAGCCAGGCAGTTCGATCTCAGGCAGTAATCTTCTTGACGGCCTCGTCCGTTGTCCAAAGGGCATTGGCAATAAAGCGGAAATTCGTCAACGCAGCCAGATAGCCATCCCCCTCTGGTAGCTTGGCCGCGGCCGTGGCGTCCTTGACGACCGCAACTTCAAAACCCTGCTCCAGCAACTCACGCAGGTGCGACTCAACGCAGAGGTTCGCTGACATACCAGCAAGGATGATCTGATCAATGCGCCGCTTTCGCAACTGCAGAACCAGGTCGTTCTGTTCCGGACCATACACCTTGTGGGGCGAAGTGATAATAGTCTGCCCGTCCTCGATAAATTCCTTGTACTGAGGCATGAAATCCGCCCCGCTTCGGGTTTTCACCGGAGCAAGGGGGCTCTGCCGGTCAAACATTCCGATATTGTGCATGAGCTTTTCCAGGGGGCCACCGAAATCCCACTGATGATCGTGGGGGTAATAATAGTGGGGCGATACCACTACCAGCATGCCGCTTTGCTTGGCCGCGGCAAAAAGACGACCGATGTTCTCAACCGTATTGTGCTCGGTAACGCTCTCGCCTACCACTTTCCAGGTAACCCCATCCGGGCTCAAAAAGTCGATTTGGGGGTCCGTCACCACCAGAGCCGTTCGTGACAGGTCGAGTTGGAATCCGCTCGCGGGCAAAGCGCCTTTGGCAGGAGCGGCGTAGGGGTCCGACTTCGTTTCCTGAGCCTGGACCGTGGCAGACAGCCCCCCCCAGCGCAGCAGCAGTAATGCCAGCCAACCCGCCAGCCACCAGCTTGCGACGTTGCGGATCTACTAGGCCGCCGACCGGATGGTCAGGACGTTCAACCGGAGGTAGTTGTGCATTGTGGTTTTGGGGTAATTCAGGATTATCACTCATGGCATTGGTCCTTTTGTCTATTTTAGTGACAGACTTGACTCTAGGCGGATTAGCGGGCAATTGTGTCCGGATCTGGTGCCGTTTCGTCCAAAACCGTAGTCAGAGAGGTGCTTGCTTGCTGGAACAGCTACTGGAATTGGTAACTACCCATGTTCGTTCATTTGCGGTATGTGAAGTTCGCAATGGCTTGACACTGGCAACGCCGGCCCTGGGCTCCATATCCTTGCATTACGTTCTTCGGGGCGAGGGGGAGCTGATTGATGCCCATCGCAACAGTGTGAAGTTCACACCCAACAGTCTTGTTGTCTGCCCTCCAGGCCAATCTGTCGAGATTCGGGAGGTGCAGGGGGAGTATTTCAGCCTTAGCCGCTGTCACGAAATGGCTCAATCACTGCACTGGCTAAGAGTCGGCGAGGGTGAAAGCATGAGCCCAGGAGAGCACCCGGGCATGCTGGTCATGTGTGGAATAGTCGATATCGGTCCGGAAAAGTCACTGGGACTGTTTGACAGCCTCACCGCACCGCTGATCACAGACAGCGATAACGACGAAACACAGCAAATCTTTGCCCGGTTATTTGGTGAGCTCACCAATCCCGGACTGGGATCGACGGCCATGCTGTCGGTTCTGATGAAGCAATGCCTGATTCTGATGCTCCGGCAGATTCACAACCGCGAGGAGCCTCACCCCTGGCTTCTGGCCATGCAAGACCCCGCAATGACCAGAGTGATCGACGCGATGCTCCTGGAGCCGCAAAAACAGATCAATATTGAACAGCTTGCGGCGCTCGCCAATATGGGCCGGTCCACCTTTATGGAGCGATTCAAGGCCGTTTTCGGCGATCCCCCACATCGTTTTGCAACCAAGATAAGACTGCAGCATGCAGCGAAATTACTTGCCCATACCTCTCTGCCGGTCAAGGTGATTGCTGACCAACTGGGTTATCGTAGCCGTAGTCAGTTCAGCTCTGCGTTCAAGGCGTATTTTCACCAGGATCCCGGGAGCTACAGGCAAAAACTGCCGTAGTCACTACCCCCTGTGCAACAAACACTTTTATTCTGAAGGCAGCGGGCCGGGCGTTTTGAGCTAACAGCCTTACTTTGAATGTTTTCGCCTCCTTAGGTTTGTAACGGCTCAGAGGGAAGTGCCGGTGATGTCCTCGCGGGTACCTCTGTTTTTCGTGGCGTTGTCACCGTAAGTGGAGTATTGCTTTTTTCACCATAGTGCATGGGCGGTCAGACCGATGAATACGGCCAGCTCTGAAAGCAGCACTTGGTCGAGATAGCCCGTCATAGCTGCCAGTCTTATGGTGCATCGCAGGAATCAAGATTGGTGTAAAGCAACATAACGCCGCCAGAACAGTGCCTATCACGTTCATGCGCGGCATGATCTTGGGATTCTTAAACATCGACTCTCCTCGAAAGCCAAGGGGTGAGAAGCATTGAGAATCGAGTTGAGATAAGGTGACTCCAGCAGTCAGCTACGGAGCCAAGGCAAATGTCGGATAAAGCGAATTCACTGACCATCGGTGGCCTGGCAAAGGCGGCCAGGGTTCATGTCGAGACGGTCCGCTATTACCAGCGACGCGGGCTATTCCCGGAACCCGACCGTCCTCCGGGTGGTATTAGACGTTACGGTTTCGCCGATATTGACCGGTTGATGTTTGTCAAAACGGCGCAGCGATTGGGCTTCAGTCTCGACGAGATCGACGACCTGCTTCGGCTTGACGATGGCACTCACTGCCAGGAAGCCAGCGCTCTCGCCGAGCAGAAAATGAAAGACGTTCGTGAGAAGATCAACAGTCTGGAGAAAATAGAGAGAGCGCTGGGTGAAATGGTAGAAAGATGCCACGCGCAATCGAGCAATATCACCTGCCCGCTCATTGCATCCCTGCATGAAGGCGTCAGCGGGACAGACACTGAAAAGGTAGCGCCTTAACAGCAGGTAAAGCTAGGCAAACCCCAGCATTTAATAACCCTGTTAAAACGTTCGGCCGATCAAGTTCGGGCAGCGGGAGCGGCTTCCGCAATTAGACCGGTATGCGCTTCCCGGTTCAATTTATGGAATCCAAGTCGTCCCGCAAAGACGGTTTTACTATGGCAACAAAAGGTGAGGCGTCGAAATCTCGGGGCATTCCAGATGAAAATTTCTACCGATCCGGCAGTCGACCAAAGCAGGAATTAAAATGAAGCCGGAGTCAGATGAAAGGGAAAAGGGAAAAGGG
>NZ_JBFGFI010000106.1:0-7524 GCF_041579695.1 Halopseudomonas sp. | reverse complement strand
GTCCCTTCCTGGTCGCGCCACCTGCGCAGAATGGTCTGGTAAGGAGAGCCTGGATCCGTTTGCCAGCGTTCGAGATAGTCATCGATCACTTGCAGTTCGGTCAGGTGTCGCTCATTGGAGCTGGCAAAGAACAGCTGCGCGGGCTGGAACATGATCGGTGTCGGCTCAGCATCCATGGATATCGTTTGCTGCTCACCGTAATGATGATTGCTGACGACCGCATCTATCTCGCCGCTGGCCAGAAGCGCAAAGCCTTCTGCGTAGCTGTCAACGGACAACCAGATAACGCTCACACCGAAGCTGTCGGTGAGGTGCTGCAGATAACGCTCCTGAATCGAGCCGGAAAGCACGGCTACCCGTTTGCCCTCGAGATCCGGCACCGCCTGCAAGGCACCGCCGTCGAGCTGATAAACCTGGGACCAGCTATGCAGGGCCGGAATGCGGTGAAAGTCCAGGTCCCGGGCTCTGGCATCGTTAAGGGCAACATCCGGCAGGAGATCGATCTGCTCGTCTCTGAGCAGTTTCAGACATTGTTCCCACTCGCAGGCGACGGGGTTCAGTTCCCAGTTTTCTCGTTGGCCGATTTCGCCAATAAGATCCCCCAGAATGCCGGACATTTCCCCCTGATCGTCGAGAAATAATTTGGGTGGATTCTGATAGACACCGACCCTCAACGCTACCTGTTCGCGCGCGTGCAGATTGCTGACCCCTGCAAGCAGCGCCAAAGCAACCGTTACTGCCAAGCAGGCAAACGGTTTGCGAGATGGTCGAATCCTGTCCATTTGTTGGTCGCGCTCCCTGTGTCATTCTTTCCAGGCTACCTCTATTTAAGCAGGTTATCGTACACGCTGCGCGCAGAATGGGCGCGCGGCCGCGGCCAAAGAAGTCGAAGGGCGCATTTTATCGATGGCCTTGCTGGCAGACCAGTAGCAACGCGTGCCACTGGTCTGCTCTCTGCGTTTGGCTACCGCTGCCAGGGTTTTGATGAGCGTGACTGAGGCTGTTGCTGCACGAGCCCAGAGGTCTGTTCAAGACAGCCTTGGCGGGAGATTTTTGACGTGTCCAGCTATTCGCGGCCTGCCCCCTGACTGACTATGCGTTTTCGCCCATTTCGCCTGGCAGTGCAAGATCCTTCTATAGTTTTGCAAAATAATCCAAGTCCAACCGCTCTGTAACAACTTAACTGAGCCTTGTGAGTGACCGCCAGTGTCGGCACTTCTCAACGATGAAGCACGGGTTGACTGAAAAATACATAGGAGAATTGTCATGCACAAGCTGATGCACGGAATCGAGCGTTTCTGGAAAGAAGAGGAAGGTACCGAGGTCGTGGAGTGGGCTCTGGTAGGAGGTTTGATTGTGGCTGTTGGAGGGGCGATTTTTGCTGCTATTGGAGGAAAAGTATCAACCCTTCTTACTGCTCTGAATAACGCTATTCCGTAAATAATTATTTTTATTTCTGTAAAGGATCGCTGACACGGACGTCGCACATATCGGCTTAATTAAAGTGTACAGGTAGGCATCATGGACCAGGGGTTTGTGTTTATCGCTCTGCCACTGATGTTACTCATCTGGAGTGCGGCAGCCTGGGATTTTCATGCTCGGCGCATCCCTAATGTGCTGGTGCTGGTCGGGGCCGCTACGGGGTTGCTGCTGCAAGGTATCCAGGCTGGCCCGGGCGGTGCCCAGACCAGCCTCTACGGGCTGCTGGTGGGCTTGGCAATTTTGATGCCCGGCTATCTGATGGGCTTTACCGGTGCCGGCGATGCCAAGCTGATGGCGGCGACAGGCACTTTTCTGGGGCCGTGGGGCATATTGCAGGCAGGCCTGGCCAGCATTGCCGTTGGCGGCATCATCGGCTTGCTGTTTGCTGCGTCGGCGCTGTTCAACAGGCGTTCGGTTTCACCCTGGAGCCGTTACGGCTTGATGATGAAAACACTGGTGGCGACGGGAAAGCCGCTCTATATACCGCCGACAGAGGGCGAGGTGATGGGCAAGAAATTTCCCTTTGCCGTATCGATTGCCATCGGCACTACCGTCTGGGTGATCTGGCAATGGCCACTGGCCCAATGAGGTAAGAAGAACAAAGCACAGATAAACCGACAACCATTGCAAGGAGGATTTAATATGCTCCAGGAAGCAGCGGCAACAAGCAACAGCGGCGCCAGCCGACGGGCGGCGCAGCGCGCGCCGCGCCCCGGCACATTGGCGGAGACCGGGTTGCCGCCGCTCTATCTGGCTGACCTCCTGGCCAAGCACCTTCTGGAGCAGGGCGTTCTCGACCTGCACCAGCTCGGCTGCAAGAGTGCGCTAGCTGGCAGCGTGGTGCAGGAGGTGTGTCGCTTCTTGCGCGAAGAGGGACGCGTGGAGGTGCGTGGCCAAGGCACAGGCGGAGCGCTGCGCTTCGGTCTGACCGACCGCGGCCGCGCTTTGGCGCAGGAGGCGTTCAACCGTGACGGGTACAGCGGCAAAGCGCCGGTCACCCTCGAGGAGTACAGCACGCGGGTGCGTGAGCAGGCCCTGAGCAAGCAGGGTATTCGTCGCGATGCGATGATGGCGGCTTTCGCCGACACCGTTATCGCTCCGGCGCTGCTTGATCAGCTTGGCCCTGGGCTGCACTCCGGCCGCGCCATATTTATCCATGGTCATGCAGGCACGGGCAAGAGCTATATCGCAAGGCGCCTGATGCGGCTGCTGCAGGGTGAGGTATTGGTGCCTCACGCCATCCTCGTGGGCGGCAAGACAATACGCTGCTATGACCCCGCAGTGCATCAAACCCTGGAAGACCCGGCCGACACGCTACCCACCGTGCAGCTCTACCTGGAACAGGGCCACGACCCGCGTTACGTGCGCTGCCACCGTCCCTGCGTGGTGACCGGCGGCGAGCTGACTATGGAGCGACTCGAGTTGCAGTATGACGCCACCAGCCATATCCATCTGGCACCGGTGCAGCTGCTGGCCAACAACGGCATGTTGGTGATCGACGATCTGGGCCGTCAGCGCATGTCGCCCACCGAGCTGCTCAATCGCTGGATTGTCCCGCTGGAGGAGCGTTGCGACTTCCTGTCGCTCGCCAACGGCTACCACTTCAGCGTGCCCTTCGAGGTGGCCCTGGTCTTTTCTACCAACCTCGATCCACTGTCGCTGGCCGACGCCGCCTTTCTACGCCGCATCGGTTACAAGATTCATTTCGCGCCGCTCGAGCGTGAGGCTTACCTGGCCATCTGGCAGCAGGAGTGCCAGGCGCAGGGGCTACCCTTCGAGCAGGCGCTGGCCGATTTCACTATCGATGAACTGCACGTGCGGGACAGGGTGCCGTTGCTCGCCTGCCACCCCCGCGACATCCTGAGCCTCGCCCATGACCAACTTGACTACCAGGGACTATCAACTCCCGACCGCAAGACCCTGAGCTGGGCCTGGCGGACCTATTTTGGGGACTTCCGCGACGCTGCGAACGCAGCGGACCGAAATGCCGCCGACAACCGGAGGGATTGACCATGAAACGCAAGGGTATTTTCGCCATGTTCGCGCTGTCGCTGATCATGGCGCTTGGCGCTGCCGTGGTGGCCATGAGCTGGATGCAGGAGCAGGGCGACGAACAAGGCTATACCGCCAAGGTGGTGGTGGCCGCCTTGCAGGTGCCTTTCGGCACCACGGTGCAGGCCTCCGACTTGAAGGTCGTGAATATGCCCAAGGAGGTGGTGCCACCCAACAGCTTTAACGATATCGAGAGTGTGGTGGGACGGGTTAGCAACCAAGTGATTTATACCGGCGAGGTGTTGCTTGAGGGGCGGGTTTCCGAGCATATGGGCGGCAGTGCCCTGGCGGCGCTGCTCGAACCTGGTATGCGGGCGATGAGCGTACGCGTGGATGACGTGGTGGGAGTGGCCGGCTTCCTGCTACCCGGCAACCGGGTCGACGTGGTCTCCACCAAGTCCAACGGAAGCCGCAACGGCGTCGAGTCGAAGACGGTGCTGCGCAACCTCAAGGTACTGGCCGTGGATCAGATCGCCGGGCAGGAACGCGACGGTCCGGTCATTGTGCGTGCAGTGACTCTTGAGGTGACCCCCAGGCAGTCCGAGACCTTGGTCCAGGCCACTCAGGAAGGCAAGGTGCTGCTCACCCTGCGCAACCCCCTGGAGCAGGAAGATGCGCCGGACGTGATGGCGGCGCAGCGCTCGACAATGGACCCGCCGATGCCGGAGACGCGCGCCGAACCCGCACCGCCGCGCCGGCGTGCCGCACCGGTGCAACATCGGGTGAGCGTGCTTCGCGGCACCCAGATGAGTTCTGTCAATGTGCGTAACTGACGTGAGCAGGAGGCCGTTGAATCGCGCGACGCAGCGCG
This sequence comes from Halopseudomonas sp., assembly GCF_041579695.1. Classification (GTDB taxonomy): domain Bacteria; phylum Pseudomonadota; class Gammaproteobacteria; order Pseudomonadales; family Pseudomonadaceae; genus Halopseudomonas. The sequence goes on along the minus strand of NZ_JBFGFI010000106.1, from coordinate 3,179 downwards.
CTGCGCTGCCAAACAGGGAGCCTGCGGCCAATATGGCCGGCCCCCCCACAACAGCAAGAAACGCGGTTTGAGTCGTTCCCGCAGCAGATGCTGCAGCAAGAACAAAGGAAAATTGCCATGATCATCAATCACAAGACCAGCGGGCGCTACGGGGTTATGAAATCGTTGGCCGTTGCGCTGTTTGCGCTGCTGACGGCCGGCTGGGGTATGGAGCTGCTGGCGCAGCAGCGACCGGCCTCGGGCAATCCCCGCAGCGTCTCCATGCCGATAGAGGGGCGTGCGGTGTCGGTGGCTGTGGCGATCAACAAGGGGCAGGTACTGGCGTTCCCTCGCCCGGTACGGGTGGTCTCGGTGGGTAATCCCGAGGTTGCCGACATCGTGGTGATGGGCTCGCGGCAGATCTATGTGCTCGGCAAGTCTATCGGTACCACCAACGTGGTGCTGTGGGACCGCTCCGAGAACATCGAAGGTGCGCTCAACGTCACCGTCACCCACGACCTGGAAACGCTCAAAAGCCACCTGCATGAACTGCTACCTGGCGAACGTATTCAGGTGCGTTCGGCGCATGAGGGAATCGTGCTCAGTGGTGAGGTTTCCAGCGCCGAGCGCCTTGAGACGGCGCTGCGCCTGGCCAACCGCTTTGCCGGCGGCGATGAGGCCACCGTGCTTAACCTGATGCAGGTAGGGGGTGCCCAGCAGGTGATGCTGGATGTCAAGGTGGCGGAGGTGTCACGCTCACTGGTCAAGCGGCTCGAGGCCAACTTCAACATCTTTAACGTCGGCTCCTCGGCATTGCGACTTGGCGCAGTCAGCGGCGGAGCAAGCTTTCCGGATGCCATCTTCGATAACATTGATGGTATCGGTGAAGGCCGAATACCGGTTTTCGGCGGGGGCACGCCGATAGGTCCAGTGGTGTCGGAATTCTCCCCAGCGACCGCAACCATTGAAGATACCGGTATTTTCGCCAGCTATCAGCGCAGTGATTACCTTCTCAACTTGGTGCTGGATGCGGCAAACCGCGAGGGCGTGGCGAAGATTCTCGCCGAACCCAATCTCACCACTCTCACCGGCGAGCCGGCGCGGTTTCTGGCCGGCGGCGAGCTGCCTATTCCCATACCCCAGGGCGATGGTCAGGTGGCCATCGAGTACAAGGAGTTCGGCGTGGGGCTTGGTTTCCTGCCGGTGGTATTGGGCTCCGGCGTCATCAACCTCAAAGTCGATGTTTCGGTTTCTGACCTGGTGACCGCCAACAGCCTTCAGGTGGGCGTTGGCAGCGGCGTAGGCGCCCAGTTCTTCGTGCCGGCGCTGACCAAGAGGAGTGCCAGTTCCACTGTGGAACTGGCCACCGGCCAGACCATCGCCATCGCCGGCATACTCAACGAGAGCCTGCGCGAGAACGTCTCCAAGCTGCCGGGACTGGGTGAAGTGCCCATACTTGGGGCGCTGTTCCGCAGTCAGGAGTTCATCAAGGACCAGACAGAGCTGGTCATTTTTGTTACGCCGCACCTGGCGCGCTCCTTCGAGCCCGAGCAGGTGCGCCTGCCTACCGGTTCTTTCGTGCCGCCAAGCGATCTGGAGTTCTATCTGCTGGGGAGCTTTAAATCCGTCGCGAGGGAAGGGGGCGACAGCCCACAACCGAAGCCTTCGAGTCTTGACCTGGAACTGATGTTAAACCGCCAGAAGGGCGGCACCGAAGGGCGCTTCGGCCATGATCTCTGATCGCCCGCATGTTTCAACACTAGGCCGGTACAGGGTACTGGCCAGCGAGGGAGAACGCACTATGACGCGCTTTGACATGATCCGAACGATTCCCCCACTGGAAGGAGCCGCCCCGCGGCTGATACGCCGCGGACTTAATGGCGTGGTGGTGACCTCCCTCGCCCTGCTGCTGCTTGGTTGCGCGGCGCCGCGTCCGGGCGCCGATCTGCCCCCCTATGGCGACAGCGTGCGCCATACCAAGGCGCTACAGACCTACGAGCCCGATGACAAGGTGCCGCCATTGCATGGCGCCAAGGCGGCCGAAGCGATGCGCACTTATCGGATTTCACCATACGGAGGCGGGCAGGCACCTGGTTCCACGCAGTGAGTGATTCACTTTTTCAATGACAGGCAGGTGACACGATGCGCAAGCGGCTTGAATTACTGTTGGTTGGAAGGGCACGGGACGAGCTGAATGTGCTGGAGGCGCTGTTGTGCAGCCAGGGTAATATACAGGTGAAGTCCCGCCTGATGATCAACGGTAGTATCGATGCGCTGGAGGGCGTTGGCTCCCTGCCGGATGCTCTTGTGTTGCTGGTGGGAGAATCTCAATGGGAGGCCGAGTTGACTGCGCTCTGCGAGCGACCGGCCAGCGAGCGTCCCCCGCTGATGGTGGTGGGGCCAAAGGACAACGTGGAGCTGATTCGCCTGGCCATGCGTGCCGGTGCCCGTGACTTCTTCTCACCCCCCATCGATGACAGTGAGATCAGCCGGTTTCTGCATGATCTGGCTCGCGATCGTCAGGTGGAGCCGGGACGCTCGGCCCGCAATACAGCGGTGATCAATGCCAAGGGCGGCTCCGGTGCCAGCCTGGTGGCAGCCAATTTGGCGCACCGACTGGTCCACAATGAACGTAGCACGGTTCTGGTCGATATGGACGTACAGTTCGGCTCACTGCCGCTCTACTTCAATCTGGTGCCCGAACATGGTTTGGTAAGAGCGCTGGAGTTGGCCGACAGCCTTGATGCCCTGGCGCTGGAGGCCTATCTGCAACGCCATGAAAGCGGACTGGCGTTGCTTGCCTCCTCGCCGGGGGATCACTTGGGGCTTGGCGAGGTGCCCGAATCGAGAGTTGAGCAGCTAATGCAGGTGCTGGGGAGCGTCAACGACGAAGTGGTGGTCGACCTGCCGCGCTGGCTCAACAGCGCTACCGCCTGCGTGTTGGAGCACGCGGACAATGTGCTAATGGTGATGCAGCAAAGTGTTGCCCACCTGCACGATGCCCAGCGCCTGCGCGACATCATTGTCCACGAGCTCAGGATCCCCCCTTCGCGGATCAGCGTGGTAGTCAACCGCTTTGAGCAGAAAAACGATATTGGTCTTGCTGTGATCGGCGATGCGCTGCCGGGGCTGACGCTGCGCACACTACCCAATGATTTCAAGCTTGCCAATCAAAGCATCAACGAAGGACGCCCACTGCG
>NZ_JBFGFI010000105.1:0-7632 GCF_041579695.1 Halopseudomonas sp. | reverse complement strand
GTTGTCGCTGATAAAGGCTCGCCAGTCAGCGTATACATCAGGCTCGTCCTGCGGCTGTACGCTGAGTGAGGTGGCCAGGTGTACGGCATCACGATAGAAGAACAGGCGGCTGATCTGATGCCCGGCATCCAGCACGGCGCGGGCAAAGTTAAGCGCACTGCGGGCTGCGGGGTCCTGGGGACCGGAAAGGAGAACGATGGCAAAATTCATAGCGGACGCCTGCACAAACAAAAAGGCCCGCAACATGGCGGGCCTCGTAGTATAACGCTGTTATCAGTCTTCGCCGAAGATGCCCAGCAGATGAAGCAGGCTGAGGAACAGGTTATAGATGGATACGAACAGCGTGATCGTGGCCATGATGTAGTTGTCTTCGCCACCATGAATGATCGAACTGGTCTGGTACAGGATCACGGCCGAGGAGAATAGTACGAAGCCGGCTGAGATTGCCAACGACAGACCGCTGATCTCAAAGAAGAAGCTCGCCAGGATCGCGCACAGCAGAACCACGAAGCCAGCCATGATGAAGCCGGACAGGAAGCTGAAGTCCTTACGCGTCATGATGGCGTACGCTGATAAACCGAAGAAGACCATGGCTGTCATACCAAGCGCCATTGCCACCAGAGATCCGCCGTTAGGCAGTGACAGATACATGTTCAGTATCGGCCCGGTGGTATAGCCAAGAAAGCCGGTGAAGGCAAAAGTCAGAACCAGGCCCCAGCCCGAATCACGGAATTTCGAGGTAAGGAACAGCAGGCCGTAGAAACCAACCAGCGTGATGATTAGACCTGGATGAGGCAGGTTAAGGCTCATCGAGATGAATGCTACCAAGGCACTGAAGGCCAGCGTCATGGCCAACAGTGAATAGGTATTGCGAAACAGCTTACTTACTTCTGCCTCGTTCACACCCGTATGTTGCAGGGCACCTTGACGATCGTTCATGGACTATAGCTCCAGTGGGGTAAATCGGTTTTCTAACTTACCCGGATCATACCGGTTCGATGGACCAAATCAAGCGTTTGCGCTGGTTAAAACGTTGCAGTTTGAAACCTTAGCCATTGACTAAGCAGAAGTTTCCGGTAGTATTGCCGGCCGTGGAGGGATGGCAGAGCGGTTGAATGCACCGGTCTTGAAAACCGGCGTAGGTTAATAGCCTACCCAGGGTTCGAATCCCTGTCCCTCCGCCACTAAACAATACACAAAAGCCCCTTGATCGGGGCTTTTGTCGTTTCAGCTCCAGGTACTTTACCTGCAGCCAGCTTTTCATTTCTCAGACTGTGCCAGATAGCTGTTAGCCACGGCGGTCCTATTAGCTTATGCTCCAATCAGATGATCTTGTCCTCAGGAAAAATGTGCCTATATCCATCGGAAGATGAATCACAGGTGATTTATGACGGCGAATATCAGCAGCGTTCTCGACAAACTGGCTACAACGATCAGCGACAGCACAGATCTTGAGGATCTGGTTCGTCCTTTCCTGGAAATCCTGGAAGAAGTGACTGGCCTGGAGTCGACCTATCTCACCCGCATTGATGAGGTCGAGGGACTGCAGCACATCCTTTTTGCGCGTAATACCAAATCCCAGCAGCTTGAGATTCCCGAGGGCTTGTCGGTGGATTGGGCGGATACGCTCTGCAAGCGGGCTCTGGATGAACAAAGGCCCTTTTCTGACGATGTCGCCAGTTGCTGGGGCGACTCAAAAGCCGCGAAGGCTCTCGGGATAAGCACCTATCTCAGCGAACCGGTGCGAGTAGGTGAAGGCGAGTTGTTCGGTACATTGTGCGGCGCCAGCAGTTCACGAATTGGTGTTGATGCTGAATCCCGGCGGCTACTGTCGATGCTTGCCCGTCTCATTGCGCGCCAGTTGGAGCGCGACAGATTGATGGCGCGCCTGCAGAAAGAGAATCTCGCATACAGCCAACAGGCGCTACTGGATCCGCTGACCGGCATACCCAACCGTCGTGCATTGATGCAGGAACTGGCTAGAGCCCTTGCAAATGCCCGCCGTAGCGGCATTCCACTGCATCTCGCATTTATCGATCTGGACCACTTCAAGAGAATCAATGACGATTTCGGGCATGATGCAGGCGACCGTTTTCTGATTCAGATTGCTCAAAGACTTGCCGCCGGATTGCGAGACGGCGACTTTGTGGCCCGCTATGGAGGCGATGAGTTTCTGGTCTTCGGGCCAGCCTATGCGGTGGATCTAGAAAACAGTGAGAAGAGGTTTCGCGAGCGTCTGGAAGAGCTGACAAGCGGCTTGTTCTTGTTGAACGACGACGATTTTTCTTACGCAGGTCCCAGTGTTGGTGTTGTGACTTCCGCTACGGATGAGAGCAAAGCTGAGGCTCTGATTGCCCGGGCAGATGCCGTCATGTATCAGGTCAAACAGTCGCGTCGCTCCGGATAGGGGAGGCCACTGCACTCACAAAACGCACTTGTGGCTGTACGAATATACAGTACAATCCTTTGACCGACCTGCCGCAAATACGGGGAGGGATATCGAAATCAAGCCAGAGGTATGCATATGGCCGTTGAAGTTGTTTATCGCAGTAGCAGAGACCCGGAGCAGCTGTTCATGGATAAAGCCGAAGCCGATCGTCACGACAAGATGCTGGAACTGGCCGAAGCCCTCGGTGAGGTCCTGCAGACCGCAGTTCCGTCACTGACCGAACAGAATGCGGAGGATGTAAGCCTGTTCCTCGCGCAGAATCGAGAAGTGCTGGCCAAGGCCTTCAAAAACAATCTCGGCGCTCTGGCCGATCTATTGCCTGCCTCCAGCCCCTCCTGACCTCCAGTACCATTCCTTCCGGGTCCCGCTCCACGCGGGCGCTCGCCTACCAACTCATTGAGACGGGTTTTCCCGCCGCTTGCTCCGAGCGGCGCAACTCTTTGCGCGGCTGGTTGTCAGACCAAAGTCTAGTCACCAAAGGGGTGGCGCGGTGCTAACGTGATAGTGCGATAAAAACAACAATCGGAGATGGTCATGTCCTTATCAAAAGAAGAGGCAGCTCGAAGCTACTGGAGGGAAAACCTCCGCTTCATGTTGATCCTGCTAGTCATATGGTTTGTGGTGTCATTCGGCGCCGGAATCCTGTTCGTCGACTTTCTGGATCAATTCAGGTTCTTCGGGTTCCCGCTCGGATTCTGGTTTGCCCAGCAAGGCGCTATCTATGCGTTCGTCGTCCTGATCTTTGTATACGTCTGGAAGATGAATCGGCTCGATCGTAAATACGATGTTCATGAAGAATAATAACAGGAGCCAGTAAATGGATACCCAAACCCTGATCTATCTCTTTGTAGGGGCGACCTTCGCGCTCTACATCGGGATCGCCATCTGGTCGCGCGCAGGCAGCACCAGCGAGTACTATGTGGCGAGCAAAGGCGTACACCCGATCGCCAACGGTATGGCCACTGGCGCAGACTGGATGTCTGCTGCTTCGTTCATCTCGATGGCAGGCATCATCTCTTTCACCGGCTACGACGGCAGTGTGTACCTGATGGGCTGGACTGGTGGCTACGTGCTTCTGGCCATGTGCCTGGCGCCATACCTGCGCAAGTTTGGCAAGTTCACCGTGCCTGAGTTTGTTGGCGAGCGTTATTACTCGCAGACCGCTCGCGTGGTGGCGGTGATCTGCGTGATCTTCATCTCCTTTACCTATGTTGCCGGCCAGATGCGCGGTGTGGGTATCGTGTTCTCGCGTTACCTGCAGGTCGACATCAACGTCGGTGTGGTTATCGGCATGGCGATCGTGTTCTTCTACGCCGTTCTCGGCGGTATGAAGGGCATCACCTATACACAGGTCGCACAGTACTGTGTGATGATCTTTGCCTACATGGTTCCGGCCATCTACATCTCGCTGCTGATAACCGGCAACCCGATCCCGCAGCTGGGCTTTGGCAGTACGGTTTCTGGTACCGATACCTACGTACTGGATGCACTGAACGGGCTCGGAGCGGAACTCGGATTCTCCCAATACACCGACGGCAGCAAGTCGACCATCGACGTGTTCTTTATCACCATGGCACTGATGGTGGGTACAGCCGGTCTGCCCCACGTAATTGTTCGCTTCTTCACCACTCCGACAGTACGTGATGCAAGAAAATCAGCAGGTTACGCGCTTCTCTTTATCGCAATTCTGTACACCACTGCCCCTGCGGTAGCGGCATTCGCGCGGACCAATCTGCTGACCAGCATTCCGAACGTCTCCTACGAGAATATTCCCGAATGGTTTGAGACCTGGGAGACGGCCGGTCTGGTCGCCTGGCAGGACAAGAACAATGACGGTGTAGTTCAGTACAGTCCTGGCGCACCGTTCCAGGGCGCTCCCAAATTCGAGGGCGTAGGCGAGTATGGTCAGCGTCAGGTGACCAATGAACCGACGGCCAACGAGAACGAGCTGTACGTTGACCGCGACATCATGGTTCTGGCTAACCCCGAGATCGCCGATCTGCCTGGCTGGGTAGTCGCGCTGATTGCTGCGGGTGGTCTGGCGGCTGCACTGTCAACGGCTGCTGGTCTGTTGCTGGTGATATCGACGTCGGTATCCCATGACCTGCTCAAGAGCAACATGATGCCCAATATCACCGAGAAGAAAGAGTTGCTCGCAGCCCGTATTGCAGCGGGGGTGGCGATCCTGATCGCCGGCATATTCGGTATCTATCCGCCGGCCTTTGTGGCGCAGGTGGTGGCCTTTGCGTTCGGCCTTGCGGCAGCATCGTTCTTCCCGGTCATTGTCATGGGGATCTTCTCCAAGAAAATGAACAAGGAAGGCGCTATCGCCGGCATGATCGTGGGCCTGACCTTCACCTTCAGCTATATCGTGTTCTTCAAGTTCATCAGCCCGGAAATGGATAACGCCGCCTTCTGGTGGTTTGGTATCTCGCCGGAAGGTATCGGCACCCTGGGCATGATCTTCAACTTCGTTGCTGCTGTTGCTGTGGCGTCCTTTACCAAGGCACCGCCAGAGCACATCCAGGTTCTGATTGAAGACATCCGAGTACCCCGTGGCGCAGCTGGTGCAATAGAACACTAAGCTCCATGGCAAGACCAAAACGCCCCGACTGGTTCGGGGCGTTTTGCTGTGTGGAATACGAGAGTTCTGAGCGCTAGACTGCGCAGAAGTTATCGGTGCCAGATATGGAGCTTTACAGAGGAATGGCCGAGCGGCTATTGAATCAGATTGTACCGCGGCGCGCCTGCCGCAAACGGCGCCAGTGACTTAGACGGGCATTCAGTTCGGCGAGGGTGTGGATGCCCTGGACGCGCGCTTTGCTCAGCAGGATCAGTGCTATCTCGGCTGTAGCCAGCGCATCGGCCGCGGCGTTGTGACGCTGGCTGTTGTTGAGATGGAAATGGCTCTGCCAGTCATCCAGGCCGCCACGACCAACTTTCGCATCGGGACAGAGCATCGGCGCCATTTCGGCGACATCAATAAACGAATGCTGTAGCCGCTGGCCCAGATCCTCACGCAAGCCGCGACGCAACATGCGCAGATCGAAGCCGGCATGGAAGGCCAGAAACACACACTCACCGGAAAACTCCATGAAATCCAGCAGCGCATCGGCGGCCCCCATGCCCTCGGCGATTTCACTGGGAGGGATTCCGTGAATCAGGATCGCCTCGGTAACCTGGTGGTTTTCCCGGTACAGCGTGCACTCGTATTGCGTCCCCATATCGATAGCACCTTGTTCGATGACGACCGCCCCGATCGACAGTACCTTGTCGCGCCGGGTGTCCAGACCGCTGGTTTCCAGGTCCATGACAACCAGGCGGGTGTCTTGCAGCAGGGTGTCGTCCAGCGCCTGGGGAGGGGGTAGCCTATCTCTGCGCGCCTGCTGAGCCTCGGTCAGGTTGGCACCACGCTTCTGGGAGAGCCAGTCGAGTGGATTCATAACTGGTAACGGATAGCCAGGCTGGATTGCAGCCGTTTGGCCTGGCGGAATGACTCGCGCAGAATGCGCCGGTCAAGGTGATTGAGGCTGTCAGGGTCGATACGATTGCTGAAGGGCCGACCTTCACGATCCTGCAATTGATGCTGCTGCATGCGAATCAGCTGGATGAAATGGTAGGCCTCTTCGTAAGCGTCAGCATCCTTGGCATCGATAACGCCCTTGGCCTTGAGTTGACTGAACCGCTCAAGCGTATTGCACTCAGCGACGCCATTGGACAGTGCCAGCAATCGCGCACCATCCACAAATGGCCAGAGTCCCTGGCGCTTCAGGTCCAGCGTGTCCTTCTCCGAGCCACTGCGGGCGACGACGAAATCGCGAAACCGGCCAATAGCGGGCCGTTGCGCCAGCGCGTTCTGGGCCAGCATGCGCTGAAACAGCGTGTTGGCGTGGACCTTGCGCAATACCTCGTCGAACACCTGTTCTGCCTGGACAGGCTCGCCCCAGATGACTCGAAAATCGAAGTAGATCGACGATGACAGCAGGTTTTCCGGTGTGGCGGAACGGATGAAGCGATCAAAGCGTGCTGCCCATTCACTCTGCGACAGACACAGCTCCGGATTGCTGGCCATGATATTGCCCTTGCATAGCGTGAAACCGCATTCGGCCAGCGCCTCGTTGATCTTGCCTGCAAGCGGTAGTAACTGAGCACGAATACTGGCTGCGTGCGCCGAGTCATCTGCCGCAAAAAGAATGCCGTTGTCCTGATCTGTGTGCAGCGTCTGTTCACGGCGCCCCTCACTACCGAAGCACAGCCAGGTGAAGGGGATGCCCGGATCGCCATGCTCGGCAATACACAGCTCGATTACCCGGCAGACGGTATGGTCGTTAAGCAGGGTGATGATATGGGTTATCTGCGTAGAGGAGGCGCCGTGGGCAAGCATGCTCTCGACCAGTTGGCGAATATCGGTGCGCAGGGAAGTAAGCGTGCTGACGCGTTTGGCCTGGCGAATGGTCCTGGCCAGATGGACCAGATCGACCTTCTGCAGCGAGAACAGATCACGCTCGGAGACCACCCCGACCAGACGGTCACGATCAACCACACAAATGTGCGCAATATGCTGGCCGGTCATTGCGATCGCTGCGTCAAAGGCACTGGCCGAGGAGGGCAGGCTGAAGGGGGAATGGGTCATTGCATCGCCAATCGGCCCGTTCACGTCGGTATCCGCTTCAGCAACGATTCGGCGCAAGTCGCGCAGAGTGAAGATACCCAGCGGCTTGCGCTGCTCGTCAACAATGACAATGCTGCCGACACTCGCCTCGTGCATTATTCTGACCGCCTCACGCACCGTCAGCGTGGGTCCACAGCTGATCGGACTGCGGACCGCCAGTTCTGCCAGGCGGGTGTCCAGGGAGTACTGCGCGCCGAGATTCTCGGCTGCGCGCATCTGCGCTTGCTGGTTGACCTGGTCGAGGAGGCTGCTGACGCCGCGCAGCGCAAAGTCACGGAAACCGGCCGAAAGGCCGAACAGCTTGACGAAGTCGCGGCGTGGCAGCGTCAGACAAAAAGTGTCTTCGCCGGCGATATGCTCCGTACGCGTGCCCCGCTCGCCGATCAACGCGGCGAGGGGAAAACACTCGCCCATGCTGATCTCGAACGTGGTTTCCGGTTTCTCCTGGCCGGCGAGCAAACGCTCTCCACGAACAAGACCCTGTTTGACGATATAAAAATGCTGCACAGTT
>NZ_JBFGFI010000104.1:0-7689 GCF_041579695.1 Halopseudomonas sp. | reverse complement strand
GCAGTATACCCCGAAACGGTGAATATCAGAACTTCTGCGGTCGCAGGACCTCGACCTCCGACAGATGGCAGATCATTGCATAGTTGTCGTAGTAGCGCTCCTGCAGGTGATGAACGATCCGTTCTGCCCGCTCGCGCCCGCAGATCACCTCGAGGCGAATGTTGCCATCGTTATCCCAGCCGGCACTGCGTACCCCTCGGGTACCGCTGCCGCGCGCATCGGAAAGGGTCCAGCCGGGAGCGCCGAGACGTTCCAGATCCTTGAGAATCCGGGCTTCGAGGGCTGCTTCGCAGACCAGTGTGAGCAGAGTGCGGGTTGACATGCTCATGGGTGCTCCTCAGGCGGCCAGCCATTCGGCCAGCGACAGGTAAAGGGGTATGCCGACCAGTATATTGAAGGGGAAGGTGATACCCAACGATGCGGTAAGCGACAGTGCCGGATTTGCCTCGGGCAAGGCCAGGCGCATCGCGGCGGGCACCGCGATGTACGAGCCACTGGCAGCCAGCGTGGCAAGGACGGTAATACCTCCCACCGACAGGCCCAGCAAGTCGCCGAGCAATGCGCCGATCAGCGCTCCAAACAGCGGGAAGGCCAGGGCGAACACCACCAGGCGCGGCCCCGAGGTACGCAGGCTGCCCAGATGCCGTGAAGCGATCAGGCCCATTTCCAGCAGAAAGAACGCCAGTACCGGTTTGAACATGCTGGTATACAACGGTTCCAGCGGCGCTATGGCTTCCTTGCCGGCGAGCACACCGATGATCAGGCCGCCAAGCAGCAGCATGATGCTCTTGCCGAGGAACACCTCATGACTGAGTGCCTTCCAGTCGGTATCGCGGCGTACGCCCTTGGCCAGCAGAATGCCGACGATGATTGCCGGGACCTCGAGTACCGCTACGAACAGCGGCATGTAGCTCTCGAACACGATATCGCGGGCCATCAGATAGGCGATAACCACAGCGAAGGTACCGGCACTTACCGAGCCATAGTGGGCAGCAATACTGGCTGCATCCACGCGCGGAAAGCGCAGCATGCGCAACAGCGGAAAGGCCGCTAGCGGCAGTGCGATACCCAGCGCCAGTACCGCGAGGGTCTGCCCCAGCAATGCCGGACTGGCCTGCGCGGCCAGTTCCACCCCGCCATGCAGACCGATGGCCAACAGCAGGAGGATCGACAGCGTGTCGTAAAGCCCGGGTGGCAACTTGAGCTCGCTTTTCACCAGACCGGCGATCAGGCCGAAGACGAAGAACATTACTACCGGATCAAACCCCATGCTTTCCTCCTGGAAGGCAGTTGCATACCCCAAGCTTCAAGCTGCAAGCGACCCAGAGCGTCCCGGAGCTGAAACGCTCGTCAACGACTCGGGCCATTATTGCGGCTTGCGGTTTGTGGTGCGCCGCCACCGTTATTCTATTTCGATCAGTATTTCGCCCGGGTTGACCCGGTCGCCCTTGGCAACGTTGACCGCCTTGACGGTGCCGCCCACGGCTGCCTGAATCTCGCTCTCCATCTTCATCGCTTCGCTGACCAGTACAGCCTGCCCGGCCTTGACCGTGTCGCCTACCTTGACCAGTACATCCACTACGTTACCAGGCATGCTGGTGGTCACGTGGCCTGGCTGGTTGGCCTGTTTGCGTTGATTGCCTCCGCCAGTACCGGCGAAAGTGTTCAAGGGTTCGAACACGGCTTCTTCGGGCATGCCGTCCAGGCTCAGGTAGAAGTGGCGCTTGCCGTCGCCCTTGACGCTGACGCCGGTGATATCCACGCGGTAGCTTTCGCCATGCACATCGATGATGAACTCGGTGGGTGCACCGTCTTCCACCATGGGCTTGCCGGGTGTGCCCGTGGCCCCCGCAACAGGCAGGAGTTCTTCCGGCTTGAGCGTACCGGCAGCGCGCTCCTCCAGAAACTTGCGGCCCATGTCCGGGAACATGGCATAGGTCAGCACGTCTTCTTCGCTTTGCGCTAGCGTGCCGACCTCAGCACGCAGCTTGTCCATTTCCGGCTTGATCAGGTCCGCCGGGCGCACATCGATCACCTGCTCGTTGCCAATTGCACGGCGCTGCAGGTCCTCATCCACCTGACCGGGCGCCTGACCGTAGCGGCCTTGAAGGTACAGCTTCACTTCATTGGTAATGGTCTTGTAGCGCTCGCCGGCCAGCACATTGAATACCGCCTGGGTGCCGACAATCTGCGAGGTCGGTGTGACCAGAGGCGGGAAGCCGAGGTCGGCGCGTACCCGCGGAATTTCCTCAAAGACTTCCTGGATGCGGTTCAGTGCATTCTGTTCCTTAAGCTGGTTGGCCAGGTTGGACATCATCCCGCCGGGCACCTGGTTGACCTGCACCCGCGTATCCACGCCGGTAAACTCGCTCTCGAACTGGTGGTACTTCTTGCGCACGGCATGGAAGTACATACCGATTTCCTGCAGTAGCGCCAGGTCCAGCCCGGTGTCATAGGGCGTGCCTTTCAGCGCCGCAACCATGGACTCGGTGCCCGGATGGCTGGTGCCCCAGGCCATGCTGGATATCGCGGTGTCGATATGGTCAGCGCCGGCTTCGATCGCCTTGATCTGGCACATGGCAGCCATGCCCGCGGTATCGTGAGAGTGGATGAATACCGGCAGGCTGAGCTCGGCCTTGAGTGCGGTAACCAGTTCGGCGGTGGCGAACGGCGTGAGCAAGCCGGCCATATCCTTGATCGCGATAGAGTCGATACCCATCGCGGCCATGGCCTTGGCCTGCGCCACATAGCCCTTTACGCTGTGCACCGGGCTGGTGGTGTAGGCGAGGGTACCCTGGGCGTGCTTGCCGGCATCCTTGACTGCCTTGATTGACGTTTCCAGGTTGCGCACATCGTTCATCGCGTCGAAGATGCGGTATACATCGATGCCGTTCTCGGCAGTTTTGGCGACGAAGGCCTTCACTACATCGTCGCTGTAGTGGCGGTAACCGAGCAGGTTCTGTCCGCGCAGCAGCATCTGCAATCGGGTATTGGGCAGCGCTTCACGCAGCTGGCGCAGGCGCTCCCAGGGGTCTTCCTTGAGAAAGCGCACGCAGGCATCGAAAGTCGCGCCGCCCCATACTTCCAGCGACCAGTAACCGACCTGATCGAGCTTGTCGCAGATCGGCAGCATATCTTCGGTGCGCATGCGGGTGGCCAGCAGCGACTGGTGGGCATCGCGCAGGATGGTGTCGGTAACGGTAATCTTGCGGGTGGTGCTCATTGTCTGTTCCTCGTTAGCTGCAAGCTTCAGGTGCCAAGCTGCCAGCGGATCGATAGTTCTATGCGGCCTGACGCTTGCCGCGGTGTTTAGAGTCCGGCGTGCGCGGCAATTGCTGTGGCGATCGCCAGCGCCAGTTCTTCGGGTTTGCGTTTGACCGAGTAGCGGGTCAGTTCCGGATGGCTCTCGACGAAACTGGTGTCGAATACGCCGCTGCGAAATTCCTCGTTGCCCAGAATCTCCGCGTAATACGCTGCGGTGGTCTTCACGCCCTGCAGACGCATGTCATCCAGCGCGCGCAAACCGCGATCCAGTGCCTCTTCCCAGGTCAGGGCCCAGACAATCAGTTTCAGGCACATGGAGTCGTAATACGGCGGAATGCTGTAACCGGTATAGATCGCGGTATCCACACGCACGCCGGGACCGCCCGGCGCGTAGTAACGGGTGATCTTGCCGAAAGAGGGCAGAAAATCGTTCTTCGGATCTTCCGCGTTGATGCGGAACTGAATGGCAAAACCGCGATGCTGGATATCTTCCTGCTTGACCGAGAGGGGCAATCCGGAAGCGATGCGGATCTGCTCACGGACGATATCAATACCGGTGATCTGCTCGGTGATCGTGTGCTCCACCTGCACCCGGGTATTCATCTCCATGAAGTACACCTCGCCCTCGGCGAGCAGGAACTCCACGGTGCCGGCATTCTCATAGCCCACTGCCTGGGCTGCCTTGACCGCCAGGTCGCCGATATAGGCGCGCTGCTCAGGGGTCAGTTGCGGACTGGGCGCGATCTCGATCAGCTTCTGGTTGCGCCGCTGGATCGAGCAGTCGCGCTCGAACAGGTGCACGGTATTGCCGTGGCTGTCGGCAAGGATCTGCGCTTCGATATGCTTGGGATTGACGATGCACTTTTCCAGGAACACATCGGCGGAGCCGAAGGCCTTGGTCGCCTCGGAAATTACCCGCGGCCAGGCCTGCTCAAGCTCTGCCTGACTGTTGCAGCGGCGTATACCGCGGCCGCCACCGCCGGAGGTGGCCTTGAGCATGACTGGGTATCCTACGCGCGAGGCTTCCTTCAGTGCCTCCGGCAGGTCTGCCAGATTGCCCTCGGTACCGGGCGTCACCGGTACGCCGGCCTTTGTCATGCTGCGCCGGGCCTCGGTCTTGTCGCCCATACGGCGAATGACTTCGGCCGAGGGGCCGATGAACTTGATTCCCCGGGCGCTGCAGATCTCTGCCAGTTCGGCATTTTCCGACAGAAAGCCGTAACCGGGATGCAGTGCATCACAACCGGTTTCCACCGCCAGATTGACCAGTTGCCGGGCGTTTAGATAACCGGAAAGGGGATCACTACCCAGGTTGTAGGCTTCGTCTGCGCGTTTGACGTGGAGCGCGAAACGATCCGCCTCGGAATAGATCGCCACCGAGCGGATGCCCATTTCGGCGCAGGCGCGCACGATACGAACGGCAATCTCGCCACGGTTGGCTATGAGTATTTTCTTGATCACGTCCTGCTTCCTCCTGGTGGTGACCGGATGCACACAAACTACGCCAGCCTCTCTCGTAAGAGAAATGAATAATAATTGGATTATCTATTAGCAATTGCTTATACATATGCTGAACAGGTGCAATACAAGGGTAGACCAGGGTGCGTAAAACTCTTTTGCGGATGACGCTGCGGCAGTTGCAGGTGTTCCGCGCAGTGTGCGGTCATCACTCTTTCAGCCGCGCAGCGGAAGAAATGGCGCTGACGCAGTCTGCGGTAAGCCAGCAGATCCGCCAGCTGGAGGAGCAGGTAGAACAGCCGTTGTTCGAGTATGTCGGCCGCAAGCTCTATCTGACCGAGGCGGCCACCAGTCTGCTGGCGGCAAGTGATGATATCTTTGATCGCCTGGAAAGCCTGGACATGAGCCTTTCGACCTTGCAGGGCAGCTTGCAGGGCGAGTTGCGTCTGGCGGTGGTCAGTAGCATCCAGTACCTGACCCCCCATCTGCTCGCCGCGTTTCGTGAGCGCTATCCGAACGTGTCGTTCAGGCTGGAGATCGCTACGCGCGGTCAGGTCATCCAGCGCCTGCGCGATAACCTGGATGACGTGGTACTGATGGGGCTAGTGCCGGAGGATCGGGCGCTGGAGTTTTTCCCGTTCCTGAATAACCCCATCATCGCCGTGGCGAACCCGGATCATCCGCTCGCTGGGCGTCCCGCTCTGTCACTGGCAGAGCTGGAAAGCGTGACCGTGCTGCAGCGCGAGCCCGGGTCGGGGACACGCAAGGCCAGCGACGAATTCCTGCAGGAAAAGCGAGTGCATCTGCAGCGGCCGATGCAGCTCGGTTCAAGCGAAAGCCTGATTCAGGGAGCGATTGCCGATCTGGGCATAGCCATGGTTTCAGCCCATGCGGCGTCTGCGTTTTTGCGCAGCGGCGAGCTGGTCAGGCTGGACTTTACCGAGCTGCCCTTGTTCCGCAGTTGGTGCGCCGTGCACGCGAGAGGCAAGCGTCTCAGCCCTGTGGCCCAGGCATTCCTGGAATACCTGCGTACCGAACGTGCCCAGGTCCGCGCTCTGGCCGAGCGCTTCAGCAGCTGACCGCAAAAGATCAGTGCATCCAGATGCCTGGTCGCCGCGCTTCGGCAATCTCCGGGAAGTCGCAGACCTGGGCATGCAGGGCCTGACTCTCCCGATATTCTTCGATCGCCCGTCGATACGCCATGCGCTTGCGGTCTTCGTTCTGCCGGCGCTGCTTGCGCACCGAGCCGTTGCCATCCTCAAAATCCGAATCAAAGGCCATGGTGGTTCTCCGCTAAATGGATACCAGACCAACGTGCGCGCAGCTGATGACCGGGGGATGACAGCGAAGTGAAAGATCCTTGACGCTGGGTGCCAGCCCGGTTCAGGACAGGGAAACTCGCGTTACCATGGGGTGCGGTTTGTCATCCGCCGCCCCGCACTCAAGCTGGCGCGCAGGATAATGCATCAGCGACAGCCGCGACTCCCAGTTGCCATGGCTCTCATGGCGGCACTCCTCTTCAGTATCGAAGTGCACGTTCACATCTATGCCATCCACCTGCATCCGCGCTTCGCGCAGTGCGGTGGCCGTTAGCTGATACAGCAATCTGCCGCCGCCATTTTCCAGCGCGGCGGCAAGGTTTTCACGCTGGTCGAATATCCACACCACATGTATTCGCGACGGCTCGAGATAACCTTCAGCCATCGGCACGAACGACCCCAGCCCGACAATTTCCGGCCTGGCGGTATTCAACGCCCTGCTCAGCGCGGCCACCAGACGGTCAGCTGTGTCCAGTTGCTCCGCGTTCAAGATGAGGCGCTCCTGGCCGCTGCAGTTTTCATGCTTCGCGTACATGGCGTTCGAGCTGCTCCTGACGTTCCTTGGCTTCGATGCTCAGCGAGGCTGTCGGCCTCAGCAACAGGCGGCGTAGTCCGATCGGCTCGCCGGTTTCGGCGCACCAGCCATATTCTCCCCGGGCAATGCGATCAAGAGCCTGGTCGATCTTGTCGAGCAGTCTTTTTTCGCGTTCGAGGATGTTCAGCTGGGATTGGCGCTGTTCTTCGGCGCTGCCCACATCGGCCGGATCTGAAGGCGTCTCGTAGTCACGCAAACCCTGAAAGTCCCGGTCGATTCGCTCTCGCAATTCCTCGCGTTCGGTGAGAAGCATGTGTCTGAAGAATTCCTGCTGGGCCTCGCTCATATATTTATCGCTGGGCTGAGCGAGAAGCTCTTCCTTGGTCAATCGGGTTGTTTTCATAATGGTCGGCCTGTATTTGTTCTGTGGCCTAATTCAGAGCCGGATTGGGAGGTAGAAGTTCCCCCGGCAGCGGGAGCAGGACACAATAGGCTGCGATAGTAGATAAAACCGACGAGGACGAGTTGATGGAACAACGGGGCACGCTGCAGAGCTGGAATGACAGCAAGGGCTTTGGCTTTATCGAGCCAGAGGGCGGTGGCGAGACGGTTTTTGCGCATATCTCGATCATGCGCGGAGACGCGCGGCCCAAGCAGGGCGACGCTGTTCTGTATCTCGCGGACGAGGATGACAAGGGTCGCTTGCGCGCTACCCATATGCGCGGCGAGGGACTGAGCATTGATCGTGCATCAATCCGTCGTAAACCCCGGCAAAACGATCCGGGCAAGCGCAAGACTTCTGCCCCGTCCACCGCTAAAAATCCTCGCAACAACAGCCTTCCGCGTAACAGAGGAATACAGAATCTGCCGTTCAAGCTGGCAATCTGGGGCCTGCTCTGCATTCTGCCGTTACTGGGTTCGCTGATGCTCTACCGGCAGCAAGGCTGGATAGCACCATTGGCGGCATACTTCGGAGTCAGCCTGCTCAGCTTCTTCATGTACCGCTCCGACAAACGCAGGGCGCAGGAATTGGAGCAACGCACCCCCGAAAACCTGCTGCACCTGTCGGAACTACTCGGCGGCTGGCCTGGCGCACTGATTGCCCAGCAATGG
>NZ_JBFGFI010000103.1:0-7695 GCF_041579695.1 Halopseudomonas sp. | reverse complement strand
TCATCAGCCTGTCTGTCTGGGACACCCGCATGCAGGATTGGCAGTTGCGTCGCATCGGGCTGGTGCAGCCCAATGATGCTGTGTCACTGGCCGTGCCCGAACCGCCGAAGGGATTCAGCCGGGAAAATCCTGAGGAAATGGCCGCCACAATGCGGCTCGCGGAGGCGGGTGCCCAGGTAGTAATCTGGCCGGAGGCCCGCTACAAGGGGTATTTCGATCATTTCAGTGTACGCCAGGCCTATGCCGAAACACTCGCGCGAAGCGGCGTGGCGCTGATCTTCCATGATGCCGAGAAGCGTTGGCAAGGCGGTGAGGAGGTTCACTACAACTCGGTGATGCATGTTGACCGGCAGGGGCAGGAGGCCGGACTTTATCGCAAGATGCGGCGTATGCCATTCGGCGAGTATCGACCCGATTTCTTCAGCCTGCCGGGTCTGAACTGGCTGACCACACAGCTGTTCGGCGAGTTTCTGCGACCGCTCGCAGCGGGGACAGATCACGCGGAATTTTCGGTGGACGGCATGCGGCTGGTGCCGAAGGTGTGCTATGAAACCGCCTTCCCAACGGATGTCGCCGAGGCGATTGGCAGCGATGCGGCCGGCAAGGTGCTGCTTTTCGTTTCCCAGGATAACTGGTTCGGTGAAACCACCCAGCCATTCCAGCATCGGGCGATGTCAGTCGTGCGCGCGGTGGAGAACCGCGTGCCGATGATCCATCTGATCAATAACGGTCCCTCTGTTGTTGCCGCTCCCAATGGCCGCGCGCTGGCGTCTACCCCCGCTTTCTCGAGAGCGGAGCTGGTGGCGGATCTGCGGTTTTCTCCTGCCGCCGGGGGCAGTTTCTATAGTAGGTACCCGGACAGCTTCGGGCATGTGATTCATGGCGCGCTGATATTGCTGTGCCTGGTCGGGTTGCTGAGCAGGCGCCGTCGCAACGCTTGCTGATTCGGTTCAGGCGAACAGGCCTGCGGTGTAACCCGAGGACCAGGCCCACTGGAAGTTGAATCCGCCCAGGTGCCCGGTGACATCGAGGACCTCGCCAATGAAGTACAGCCCGGGTTGGTGTTTCACTTCCATGGTCTTGGAACTGATGTCGGCGGTATCCACCCCTCCGAGTGTGACTTCCGCGGTGCGATAGCCTTCGGTAGCCGAGGGCTTGAGGATCCAGCCGTTGAGCTGCGCGCCGATCTGCTCAAGCAGACGGTCGCCCATTTCCGCCATTGGCAGCTCCTGTGCTCCCGGCCACCAGAGCGACTGCAGTTCGTTAACCAGGGCCTTGGGCAATTTCTGCGCAAGCAACGTGCGCAAACGAGCTTTGCCATGCTGCTGTTTCGCCTGAACCAGCCACTGGCTGGCGTCTATGCCCGGCATCAGATCGACGCTCAGCGGGTCGCCCGGATGCCAGTAGTTGGAGATCTGCAGTATGGCTGGACCGCTGATACCCCGATGGGTAAACAGCAGGTTCTCGGTGAAGCTTTGTCCGTTGCAGGTTACGGTGACTTCTGCCGCCAGACCGCTGAGGCGCTCACACAATGATTTGGTGGCGTCAGTGAACATGAAAGGTACCAGACCTGCGCGTCTTTCCGTCAGGCCGATGCCGAACTGTCTGGCGATGTCATAACCGACGCCACTGCCGCCCAGGGTAGGCACCGAGAGGGCGCCGGTAGCCACGACCAGCGATGTGCATTCCAGCGTATCAGTATTACCGGTCTGGGCGACCGCCAGGCGGTAGCGCGACTGCCCCGACTCGATCGCGGTGATTTTGTTCAGATCGCAATGGGTCCTTACTTCTACCCCTGCGCGGTCACATTCGCCGAGCAGCATCGCAACAATATCCTTGGCCGAGTCCAGGCAGAACAGTTGGCTGTGGCTGCGTTCTTCGTAGGCTATGCCGTGCTGCTCGACCAGCGCAATGAAGTCCCACTGGGTGTAGCGGCTGAGCGCCGATTTGCAGAAATGCGGATTCGCCGAAAGAAAGTTTTCGGCCTCGACGAAATGATTGGTGAAATTGCAGCGACCACCGCCGGACATCAGAATCTTCTTGCCGACCCTGTTTGCCTTCTCCAGCACCAGAACCCGGCGACCGCGTTGCGCCGCGGTAAATGCACATAGCAGTCCCGAGGCGCCCGCGCCGAGCACGACGACGTCATATTGCTGAATGGCTGGTAGGGTTTTTCGAGACACGCGAAGATCCATCGGAAAGGGGGTGGCAGTATAAACAATAGTGGCTGCGGCTTCAGCGCCTGTCGCCGTCCGCGGGTGGTTTTATCCGTCCGCGGTTGTTTCTGTCTCTGCTCTGAAGAATCAGTTCCTCACTGCCGCCGGCACTGGAGGACTTTGCCAGGCGGTCGTACAGGACCACGTTGACGGTCGCCGCCAGGTTCATGCAGCCGATGGTGGGTATGTAGACGACGGCATCGGCGCGGTCGATCAGGGTCTGGTCGAGACTGCCGTCTTCCGGTCCGAACAGGTACAAGGCATGATCCGGATGGACGAAACCGGGCAAAGCAGTGGCGCCTTCGACCAGTTCGACACAGACGATTTTGATCTCCGGCGGCAAGTCCGCGGTCAAATCGTCAACCATGATCAATGGAATGCGCGAGCCGACATCCTTGGTGTCGGTGTGGAAGCGTACTGCCCGACCGTAACGAGAGCCGGTATAGACGATGCGGTCGGCCCCATAGCAGCCGGCTGCGCGCATCACGGCGCCCACATTGCTCGGGCTTTTGGGGTTGGCGAGGCCGATACGGATGGATGTATTCACTGGGTCGGACTCGTCAGGGGGGCAGCAGCCGTTGGTCGGGAAGACAAGAGCGCTTGACGTGTGGCCGACGCCGACAGGATGTATAGTGCGCGGATCGAATACTAGCACGGTAAACTCATGAAACTCCTGATCCGCAATCTCTCACGCACCACGACTGAAACCGAACTGCGCAACCTGTTCGAGGCCCATGGCCTGGTGCAATCCTGTGTTCTGGTGCTGGACAAGCAAACCGGTGGCTCCAAGGGTTTCGGTTTTGTGGAAATGCCCCGCCATGACGATGCCAAGGCCGCGATCAAGGCCTTGAACAATCTCGAGGTGGCCGGTAGCCGTATTCGCGTCAAGCGAGACGAGTCCGAGGCCGACAAGAATGCCTGAGCAGCATGGGCATGATCCGTTGCACGGGCAGACGCTGAAACAGATCGTCGAGTCGTTGGTGGAGGCTTATGGCTGGGACGAGCTGGGTCGGCGGATCAGGATCAAGTGTTTCACCACTGATCCGAGTGTGGCGTCCAGTCTGAAATTTCTGCGTCGCACCCCTTGGGCGAGGGAGAAGGTAGAAGCGCTGTACAGGGAGAGCCGGCATCGCTGAATGCCGTCTGTCTCGCGCGTGCAGGCAGGCCAGGCGCTTTTCAGCGGGTGCTGTCGTTGCGCTGTGAGCGGTTGCCACCCTTTCGTTTTGCCTGATACATGGCGCTGTCGGCCAGGTCGAGCAGATGCTGCTCGTCGTCGCCATCCTCCGGGTAAAGAGCAATGCCGATACTGGGAATTATCGCCAGCTCCAGGTTCGCCAGAATTAGCGGTCGATTCAGCGCTTCACGGATCTTTTCCGCCACTGCATGCGCCTGCCCTGGCAGATCGAGGGTCTCCAGCAGGACCACGAACTCGTCTCCGCCGATACGCGACACCGTATCCGACTCTCGCACACACCCTGTGATCCTTTCGGCCACGGCCTGCAGCAGTTGATCGCCCACTGCGTGTCCATGGGTGTCATTCACCCGCTTGAATTTATCCAGATCAAGATACAGCAACGCCACCTTGCCTTCGTCTCGTCGGGCCCGCGCCAGCGCCATGACTATTCGGTCGCTGAGTAATACGCGATTCGGCAGGCTGGTCAACTGGTCATAGCGTGAGAGAAATTCCAGTCGGGCCTGCATGCCGGCACGCTGGATCGCGGTAGCGATCTGGGTCGAGATGAAGTGCAGCAGTTGCTGGTCCTTCTCGTTGTAGGCAGGTGCCAGAGGACGGTTGCGAATGACCAGGGCTCCATGAACTCCCTCGGGCGTCGATAGCGGCACGGCAAGCCAGTCGAGACTGCGATCCCGGATGTCCGCGCTGTCAGGTTCAGGCCGGGCGGTGAGCAGTATCGGAGCGCCGCTGCGAATAACCGCGTTGCACAGTGCAAGAGTGTCGGCATTTGCCGAGACGGAGCCGACGTTTTGCTCATCGGCATTGTAGGGGAAGCTTGTCTGATTCTGTTGCCGGTCATGCAGTGCAATGCAGAAGATGCTCGCCGGTAGCAGCGCGCCGATGATTTCGTGGATATGGCTAAACAGGGTCGCCAGGTTCGCCGCAGTAACAGCAGCCTCGGATATGGCATACACCGCCGCCTGCATGGCTTCGGTATGTTTGCGTTCGGTTATGTCATGGGCTACTGCAACCCGCAATTGATCGTCTTCTGACCAGTTTGCTGACCACATGATGTGCACCACACTGCCATCCTTGCGAATGTAGCGATTTTCGAAATGATTGGTGAGGCGGCCGAGCATGACTTCGCGGGAGGTGGCGATTGTTGATTCACGGTCATCCGGATGAACCAGATCGATCATCGCATGACCAATCAACTCCTCTGGACGGTAGCCGAAGATGCGCTCGCAGGCACCGCTGAGATAGACGAACCGGCCTGCGGCATCCACCACGCATATTGCGTCCAGCAGCAAGTCCATTATGGCGGACGTAGGTACCAAACCGTTCCCTGATACGCCTGCGGCATCCTTTTCGGCTTTATCCATCCGCGATCTCCCTGGATTCTGTACGACTATCGATTCCAAGTTACCTGGGCGGCAGCTCGAATTTTCCGGATTATACGCCCGTCTTACGCTGTTAACCTTCCTTGCGTTTTTTCTCCGCCTTGCGGTACAGCGCTCGCAACGCTTTCGATTCCTTGCTGCCGCCGCTGCCGTGGGATACCAGAATACGGTGCCAGATGGCCTGTTTCTGTTCAGGAGAAAGGCTTTTCCAGGACTTTTTCTCTTCGTGTGTGCGACCACATGCCTTGCAAATCTGATGCTTGTTGAAGTCGCACATGTCGATGCAGGGTTTTTTGGTAATGGGTTCGGACATGTCACCTCTCGATGTGTACAGCTTCAGCCTTGGCGGCTGATAACCAGGGTGTTTTTGTGCGCAGGCATGAAGAGATCTTCCTGTGCATTGTAGTCCCACCTTTCTACGCGGCAATGGTGCTGACCATGTTCGCAGTCATGCACTATCAAATTGACTGAGTTGGGTATCCCGGCCCGCACCCGCGTCGACAGGGCAGTGCCTGCCTGCGCCGTCCAGCCCCTGCGGCCCGCCTCACCCTGGTGACCGTGCAATGGCCAGACATAGGGCAGGTGGATGTGACCGCCAATGAGCAGATCAAGACCTGCATCGACCCAGGTCGGGACGGCAGTCTGATAACCGATCAACAGGTTTGTCAGGTCCGACTTCTCGCGTGCGCGCACCGGGTGATGCTGCATTACCAGGCGCAGCTGTTCCGGCCGGGCTTCGCGCAGTCGTCGCGCGACGCGCTCGATCTGGGCGGAGCTCACTTCGCCGTCTTTATGGCGCGAGGGCCGCGACGTGTTCAGACAGATGACCAGCAGCCGGTCGCTTTCATACTCGGGCTCCAGCTCGTTGCCGAAGGCGCGCTTGTAGTTGCCATAGGGGTTGAGCATGCGCGCCAGGAGGTTGAACAGTGGAATGTCGTGATTGCCGGGCACTGCCAGCACCGGTTCCGGCAGTTGGCGGACGAATGCGCTGGCTGCACTGAACTGCGCACGGCGGGCGCGCTGGGTAATATCGCCGGTGAGCAGCGTGACTTCCGGCTGCTGGTCATGCGCAAAGCGCAGCAGAGCGCGCATGACATGGGGCTGCTCTGTGCCGAAATGCGGATCCGAGATCTGCAGTACCCGTGTCATACACGCTCCCGTTTCGACGCGTCTCGGGGGACCAGTAAGGGCAGCTTGTCCGGTGCCACGCGAAATTTCAGCGGCGCGTTCATCCAGCAGATCTCGCCATCCATGGCCACCTTTATCCTCTTGCGCCCGCGTCGGGGCCGAACCGTCATGGTGTCGAAACCGAAGCTGATGACGTTTTCATCTTCGCCTAGACGGCTGAGCAGGCCACGAATCAGCAGACCATACAGCGATAGCGTGCCACGGGAGCGGGCGGTCATCGCTACAAGATGATGACGTTCTATTTCTTGGACCTGGTCAATGCCTATCTGCTCCAGCTGCAGCGAGTTATTGCCGACCACAATGGTCGGGGTATGCATATGTCGCCGCGGCTGACCCTCCAGATCGATTTGTACATGCAGCGAGCGGTGGGCTTGCATCAGCGTGACGATGGCCGACCACAGTGCAACCAGGCGGCTGCGTCCATAGCGTCGCTTGTAGGCCTCGCGATCTTCGAGCAATTGTGGATACAGGCCGAGGCTGGCATTGACCAGAAACACTCGTTCATTCAAAAGGCCGACATCCACCGGCTGGATGACTGCGTCCAGCAGGCAATCAAGTGCCGCTTCGGTATCCTGTGGAATACCATAGGTACGGCCAAAATAGTTGAACGTACCCTGAGGCAGGATGCCGAAGGGAACGCCGCTGCCCAGCACCACCCCGCCTACAGCGCTGAGGGTGCCGTCACCGCCAACCGCCACCACGATGCCGCCCTGCTCACGGGCAAACCCGAGGGCGCGTTTGGCCGTGGGGATCAATTGTGCACCGCTGTCGATCGTCATTATCTCGTAGCGCCGGCCAGCTTCGGACAGTACCCGCTCGATGGTTTTTCGGGTCTCCTTCACGTCCCTCCGTCCGGAGGCATTGTTCACCACCAGAAACAGTGGCTCAGTGCCGCTGATCGAACTGACTGGGGCTATTCCGATTGCGTCCGCTGCAATATCACTCATTGCAGGTGTTCCCATGGCGAACTGTTAACCGGGGTTTATAGACGCTGGCAAAGATATCGATCAGATTCATCTGTTGTTCCGTGAGCGGGGGGGGACTGACAATTGGTTTGCAGGCTAAGCGCCGTCACCGGCAAGGCATGCAGGATGCTCAACGCAACTGGCTGTCCTTGCTTCCTCGCCGATTATAGGTGCCGCTGGCGGTATCGGCGTTGTCTCGGGCTTGCTGGCAGACAACGCATAGACGCACGCCGGGCAGGGCCTTGCGTCTCGCCTCGGGAATCAGAGTATCGCATTCCTCGCAATACAGCAGACTTTCTCCTTTGGGCAGTCTGCTGCGGGCACGTTGTACCGCCTCATCGACAGTGCCGTCGATCTGATCCTGAACTGCCCCATCGCGCGCCCAACCGGTTGCCATGGTCACCTCCGGGTGTTGGATGACGGCACGCGACTGGTGGCGTACCTGTTCTCATCAAAAGCATAGACCCTCGGCAGGTCCGCTGAGAACTTGTGTAGATTAACTGCTGAGCATGGTCCAGATGCCCACCAGACTGACCGTCAGTAACACGCTGCCCAGCACGCGGAAAAAGACCGGTGTTTCAGCATGCATTATGTGGGCGTGCGCGCGAAGTCCGATCAGGTGGCCGACCGCTGCACAAGGCAACAGCCACAGATGGTGAATCAGTTGCAGGTCAACGCCGGCATAAAGGAACGCCGCCATCTTGATGGTGACCAGGATGAACCACAGGGCGAACAGCGTATCGCGAAACTGT
>NZ_JBFGFI010000102.1:0-7769 GCF_041579695.1 Halopseudomonas sp. | reverse complement strand
CAGCATTAAATCGCGATAATGTCCGGCACCAGACAAGGAGACACATTCATGCCACTATCCGATGCGCAGATCCAGTTAGCCACCATTAGTGCGGTGCTATTGCTGGGCTGGGCCGTGACCGCGTGGCTTCAGGTTCGCCGGCAGGCTACCCAGCAACGCGAGCTCGATGAAGCCCGACGCCAGACCGAGCAGCAGCGCGAGCTTTGCCAGCAACTGCAGCTTGAGACTCACCAGCAGCACAGTGAGCGCGCCGGGCTGGAGGTGCGTCTTGAACACCTGCAGGAGAGCCTCGCTACGCTGCGCGCACAGCAGGCAAGTGTTGAGGCGCGTCAGGCAGAGGCGCAGCGCCAGTCCCATGACTGGCAGGTGCGGGCAGAGAAGGCCCAGACCTTGAGCGAGGAGCAGGCCCGCCAAATCGAATCGGTGAAGCAGGAACGTGATGCATTCAATGCCCGCCTGCAGGAGTTGCAAGCCGGGCATGAGGCTCTGGGTATCGAGCATTCCACGCTGCAGAATACCCTGGAACACCGCCAGCAACACTTTACCGAACAGCAACAGTTGCTCAAGGACAGCCGCGACCAGTTGAAACTGGAGTTCGAGCAGCTCGCCAGCCGCATTTTCGAGGCCAAGGGGCAGGCATTTTCGCAGCAGAGCCAGCAGTCGCTGGATAATCTGCTGAAGCCTTTCCGCGAGCAGATCGATCAGTTCCGTCTCAAGGTCGAGGATATTCACCACAAGGACACCCAGCAGCAGGCAACATTGGCCAGCGAACTCAACCACCTGAAGGAACTCAACCGGCAGATTACTCAGGAGGCACATGACCTGAGCACCGCTCTGCGCGGCCAGAAGAAAACTCAGGGCAACTGGGGCGAGCTGATTCTGGAGAACGTACTGGAGCGCTCCGGTCTGGTTGCCGGCAAGGACTTCAAGCGCGAGGTCAGCATGACCAACAGCGAGGGCCAGCGTCAGCGTCCGGACGTACTGGTCTACCTGCCGCAGGAAAAGCATCTGATCATCGATGCCAAGGTCTCGCTCAACGCCTATACCCGCTATATCAACAGTGAGGATGACAGCGAGCGGCGCATTGCCCTGGCCGAACACGTACAGGCCATCGGTCAGCGCATACGCGAGCTCGCCGACCGCAACTATTTCGACCTGCCTGGCCTCAATGCGCCTGAGATGGTCTTCATGTTCATTCCGATCGAATCGGCGTTCGTCGAAGCGCTTAAAGCCGACGAAACGCTATTCCAGAAAGCCATCGAGCAGAATGTGCTGGTCGCAACACCAACAACCCTGCTGACCAGCCTGAATATCGTTCGCCAGCTGTGGCGCTTCGAGGATCAGAACCGCCACACCGCCGAACTGGCCGAGCGCGCGGCCAAGGTGCACGACAAGTTGCGAACCTTCCTGGGCAGCATGGATGGCATCGGCAAGAGTCTGGAGAAAGCCTCCGACGCCTATCAAAAGGCCTGTGATCAGCTGGTAGGCGGGCGCGGTAACCTGGTCAAGCAGGTCAATGACTTCAAGGATCTCGGCGTCTCGGTCAAGGCCGAGCTGGGCGAGACCTGGCGTGACCGTGCGGACCTGGAGCTGGGCCATGATGTGCCCACCGACATCAATTGAACGGGTCCTGATTCGCCCCGGCTGACCCCGGTGTATAGACTGGAACGCAAAACAAGTGCTGGGGAATTCGATGAATGTGCTGAAGCAGAGCGCGTTATTTATTCGCGCCAATCTATGGATAGTGCCGCTGGTAGCGCTCCTGGTCTGGGTGTTGTTCCGCTTTCTCGACCCGGCACCGCCGCGTGAGGTAGCAATGGTTACCGGCAGCGAAGGAGGGGGATACCATCAATTCGGCCTTGCATTGAAGGAACGCCTGGCCGAGGACGGACTCACCCTGAATCTGTATCCCACACGTGGCTCTCTGGATAATCTGGCCCGGTTGACTGCCGATTATCCGGACGTGCAACTGGGCCTTATCCAGAGTGGGACGACACGTTTGCTCGAGCGCGCCGAGCTGAAAAAGCTCGAGGGTCTGGCCGCGCTGTATCATGAGCCGCTCTGGCTGTTTCAGCGCAAGGGCGACGGTGATAGAGAGGATGAAGATGAGGAAATCCGGCGTCTCTCCGATCTGTATGGCAAGCGCGTAGCGGTGGGCAGCGAGGGTAGCGGCACGTATGCGGTGGTACGTAGTCTGTTCGAGGCCAGGGGCGATGCCTCGCGATTTGAGGGCCTGGATCATGGCAATTGGATTATGATGCCCGGAGAAGCCGCCGCTGACGCGCTGCAAAATGGCAACCTGGATGCTGCATTCTTTGTATTGCCAGCCGACAACGATCGGATCGCACGCCTGCTATCTGATCCGCAGCTGCAACTGGTCAGCCTGGCTCAGGCGCGAGCCTATGCTGCCAGGCTGACCTTTCTCAATCATCTGACCGTCACCGAGGGTCTGCTGGATATCGCCGGCAATGTTCCGCGGCAGGATGTGGAGTTGTTGTCGCCGGTGGCCACGCTGATCGCCAACCAGTCTTTCCATCCGGCGCTGACGTCTCTGGTGCTGGAGGCCGCACGGGACGTGCTTAGCGAAGGCAATCTGCTGGATCCGGCGGGCGATTTTCCCGCAGCGAAACCGGTCGAATTGCCGCTGACCGGCGAGGCCGACTACTACCATCGCCAGGGCGTACCCTTTCTCCAGCGTTACCTGCCGTTCTGGATTGCTTCGATTGTCGATCGCTATGTGGTGCTGCTGATTCCCTTTATCGCGATCATGGTGCCTTTGTTGCGCAGCATGGGGCCGATCTACAGTTGGCGCATGCGGGCCCGGGTGTTTCGCTGGTATGCGCAGTTGCGCGATGTCGACAAGCTTATCCACCGTGGCCGGATTCAGGATGAGCTGGAGGAGCAGATAGAGCGCCTGCACAAACTCCAGGAAGAGCTGACACATGTTGATGTGCCGTTGTCATACGCCCATGAGCTGTACAGCCTGCACCTGCATGTGCGCTACATGATCAACCGGCTGGAAAGTATGCGCGCCGGTGCTCAGGATTCCGGGGAGGATGTGGCGCTGGAGTGACGCATGATGAAGTCATGCACCTCAGCGGCCACCGGCTCCCACCACTGCAGGGGCTGCGCCATGACCACTATGATGGTCAGGTGGTTTAAGGATTCATAGTAGTGCGTTTCCACGCTGACACCGGCCTCGCGCAGTTTCTCGGTCAGTTGTCCGGTGTTGCGGTCGGGGTCGACCAGTTTGTCCGGCGTGGCCGCCATCAGCAGGGCGGGCGGGCTCTCGGGGCCGGCATGGAAATAGGGCTGTGTTTCTTCCGGAGTATTCGGGTAGGGAAAGATCGGTTTGACGTCGGGGTTGATGATCGGCAGAAACTCGTAGGGTCCCGACAGGCCAATCCAGCCAGCCAGCTGCTGTGGGTCAAGATCCTGCTCATCGAGCCAGCGCGGATCCAGCGCGAGCATTGACGCGTTGTAGGCGCCCGAACTGTGGCCCATGACAAACAGTGGCTGGCGCTCTGGCTGCCAGGTTTCCTGCCGCGCGCGGACCCAGGCGGTGGCAGCGGCGCTGTCTTCCAGGAAGGCTGGATAGGTAACGTCGGGATAAATGCGGTAATCGGGTATCACAGTGATTATTCCGCGCGATGCGAGCGCCTCGCCGACAAACGCGTAGTCGGCCCGTTCACCGCCGCGCCAAGTGCCGCCGTAGAAGAACACGACAACCGGCGCCTCGGCTACGCCTTCGAGCGGCAGATAGACATCGAGCTTCTGCCGCCCATGTTCGCCATAGGACTGGTCGGCCTTGAGTGTGTAGGTATCTTCGGGCACCAGGAAATTGACCGGCGCCAGCGGAGAGCAGGCAGAACTCAGCAGGGCAAGCAGGATGGTCAGGGGTTTCGCTGGGTGCATGGGCATATGGCAGGTTCTCGCAACTTGACGTAGTTTCACAATGAATGAATCAAAGCTTGAGAATGGACCAGCGCTCCGGGAGTTCAATTGACAAGCTGTTACAAAGCGTTGCGTATCGCTTCTATCGGGTCCATGACGGCCATAACATGCCACCTTGCGATTCGGAGCCAACCCAATACTAATAAGGATGGACCATGAAGGATGTGCTGAACCGTGCGCTGGCTGCAGTCGACCAGGTAGTAATGGGCAAGGAGCATGGAGTGAAACTTGCCGTCGCGTGCATTCTGGCGCGAGGCCACCTGCTCATCGAGGACTTGCCGGGCATGGGCAAGACCACATTATCCCAGGCGCTGGCCAGGGTCATGGGCATGAGCTATCAGCGTATTCAGTTCACCAGCGACCTGTTGCCCGGCGATATCCTCGGCACCTCCGTGTTTGATCGCAATACCGCGCAGTTCGTATTTCACCCAGGTCCCGTTTTTGCCGAGCTGGTGCTGGCTGACGAAATCAACCGCGCCACCCCCAAGAGTCAAAGTGCGTTGCTCGAGGCCATGGAGGAATATCAGGTGACGGTGGATGGGGCAACCAGAAAGCTGCCTGATCCGTTCTTCGTCATCGCCACCCAGAATCCTGTTTCTCAGGCGGGCACATACGCATTGCCCGAGTCGCAGCTCGACCGCTTTCTGATGCGGCTGTCGCTCGGTTATCCCGGCCCTGCGGCAGAGAAATCACTGCTGCTTGGCGAGAATCGCAACGCCAGGCTGGCGCGGGTCGAGCCGGTACTCGACCGCGCTACGCTGAAAAAGCTGCAGGAAAGCGTGCCGGCCATTACAGCGAGTCCGGCGATCATTGATTACATATTGCGCCTGGTGAACCGAACCCGGGAAAGCCAGGTATGTGCCTGGGGTCTCTCACCCCGCGCCAGTCTGGGCCTGCTGGCCGCATCCCGGGCCTGGGCCATGCTGGAGCACCGCAGCTATGTGATTCCCGAGGATGTGCAGGCGGTACTGCCAGCGGTGGTCAGTCACCGTCTGCGAGCCAGTGAAGATCCGGCCGGGCATGGCGGCGGCGGGCTTGCTCACTGGTTGCTGAACGAGGTCGAAGCGGTTTGATCGGGTTGCGCCAACGCACCAGCCGTCTGTTTGATCGATGGCTCAAACGGCGTATCCCACCGGCGCCGCGGGTGACGCTGTCGCACCGTCAGATATTCATCGTGCCGACGCGGGCAGGTCTCGCGTTTTTGCTGCTGCTGGTAATCATGCTGATCGGCGCGATCAACTACCAGAACAGCCTGGTGTACGGCGTGATTTTTCTGCTCGGCAGCCTTTTCTGGGTGTCGCTGCACCATACCTATCGCAACCTGGCCAGTCTCGAAGTTCATGCTGCCGGCAGCACGCCGGTTTTTGCCGGGGAAATGGCCCCGCTTGAGCTGAATCTGCTCGCGCCGCGCCATGAACATCAGGCGCTGGTGTTTTCCTGGCCAGACGCCCAGCCACGACAGATTGATGTGGGCAAGGGCAGCGAAACGCGTATCACCCTTTATCACCCCACCCACAGACGGGGCTGGCTCCGTCCGGGTCGGTTGCGCATCGAGACGCGTTATCCGGTGGGCTGGTTTGTCGCCTGGAGCCTGGTGGATCTGGACTGGCAGGTGCTGGTCTACCCAAGGGTTATCACCCTGGCGTTGCCTGCGCTGGGCCCCGGCGGGGAGGGTGACTCGGATCAGCAGATGGCCGAAGGGACCGACGATTTTCAGGGATTACGCGATTATCAGCCGGGGGACTCCCGCCGGCGACTGGACTGGCGTGCCTATTCGCGTGGCCAGGGCCTGCACAGCAAGATCTTTGCAGAACCGGTGCGCAGCACCTACTGGCTTGACCTGGCCGCCACGCCCGGTGTCGATCTCGAACAGCGCCTGAGTCATCTCACCGGCTGGATCATGCAACTGGAACTGGCCGATCAACCTTACGGTCTGCAGCTAGGCGAGACGCGGATTGCTCCAGGCTGCGGCGAGCGCCACCGGGACCGTTGCCTGCGCAACCTGGCGCTGTTCGGGAGCGCAAAATGAAACGGGCGATCAACAAGGCGCATTCACTGATACCGCGCAATAGTCTGGCCTGGCTACTCACCGCGCAGATTGTCGTCCTGCTACCGCACCTGCCGCGGCTTCCGTACTGGGTTTCGGCGCTATGGCTCGGCTGTGCGCTCTGGCGGGTGCAGATACAACGCATGCGCTTGGGTTATCCAGGCCCGTTGTTCAAGACCCTGGGCATCGTCGCGATTACCCTGGGAGTCTGGCTTACCGAACGTACCCTGATCGGGTTGGATGCGGCGGTAATGCTGCTGCTTCTGCTATTCATGTTCAAGCTGCTGGAAATGCGTAATCCACGCGATGCGATCGTGGTGATTTACCTGGGCTTCTTTATTGTCGCGACCGCATTCCTGTTCAATCAGTCGATTTTGCTGGCGCTGTACCAGCTGTTTTCCCTGCTGGTGCTGGTCGCCGCGCTAGTCGGCCTGCAGCAGACGGCCGGGCGTAATGATCCTTCCCGCGCGCTGCGCACCGGATCGGTTCTGCTGTTGCAGGCTGTGCCGCTGATGGTCGTACTGTTCCTGTTCTTTCCGCGCATCGGGCCGCTGTGGTCGGTCGATTCACCCGGCGGGAATGCCACTAGCGGGCTGGCCGAAAGTATGGCTCCAGGCGATATCGCTAACCTTGCCCGGTCGGGTGATCTGGCCTTCCGGGTACAGTTCGAAGGTCAGATACCGCGCCATGAGGCGCTCTACTGGCGGGCATTGACCCTGTCGAGCTTTGATGGGCGCAGTTGGAGTCATCTGGACTTCGCTTCCCGCGCTGAACCCCGTGACTGGGAGGTCGAGGGTGAACCGATTACCTACCAGGTTACCGCCCTGGCTTCCCGGCAGCCCTGGGTATTCAGCCTGCGCGGCGCGACCAGCGAGGACGAGCGCCTGGTCATGACCCGCGACTTCATGCTTCGCTCCCGGCGCCCGTTGAGTGAAACGACCAGCTATCAGGCCACCTCGTATCCGCAGAGTCTGCTCGAGCCGCAAGGGCTGACTGCGGTGCAGCGGCGTCTCTACACGATATTGCCCGAGGAGGTGGATCCTCGCAGCCGGGCTTTTGCTGCCCAGTTGCGCAGCGAGTACCCGGACGATGCAAAGTTGGTGCAGGCGCTTTTGCGCCACTTCAATCAGGAACCGTTCTTCTACACCCTGCGACCGGACACGCTGGGTGTTAACACCAACGATGAATTCCTCTTCGATACGCGCCGCGGTTTCTGCGCGCATTTCGCCGGCGCCATGGCGTTCGTATTGCGTGCCGCTGGCATTCCGGCGCGCGTAGTGGCCGGTTATCAGGGCGGTGAAATTAATCCGGATGGCGATTACGTTCTGGTCCATCAGTTTGATGCCCACGCCTGGGTCGAGGCCTGGCTGCCGGGGCAGGGCTGGGTATCGGTCGACCCCACCTTTCAGGTTGCGCCGGAGCGTATTGAGCGCGGCATCCAGGAGGCGCTGCGCGGGGAGGGCAGCTTTCTTGAAGATTCGCTGTTGTCCGCGGCGCGTTACCGCAGTATCGGCTGGATCAACTCGGCCCGGCTGCAGTGGGACGCGATCAATTTCCAATGGCAGCTGCGGGTGCTTGGCTTTCAGTCCGACCGGCAGACGGGATTCTTTCAGCGCTGGTTGGGGACTACCGACTGGCAGCGCATCGGTCTGATCCTGTTGGGATGTGTTGCGCTGGTGATGATACCGCTGGCTCTCTGGACCCTGCGACCGGGCCGGCTGCCCCAGGATCCGCGACGCAGGTCATGGGCCCGGCTGGATCGACGTCT
>NZ_JBFGFI010000101.1:0-7818 GCF_041579695.1 Halopseudomonas sp. | reverse complement strand
GTCAATCAGGCGCTGTTAATACTCCAACGCTATTACGGGAAGCCCTGAAGTCGCCAATCACTCTAAGGAAGCAGCGTACTTGTCATGCTTTTTTGACTATAGTCATGGATAAGGGATTGCGACAAAGCGCCGCACCTGTACACCCGTTGCCGGCCTTTGCGTCAGGACCGCGGGAATGAATAAAAATTCCGGAGACCAGACCATGATTCATCACGTAGTGGGGCTATTTACCCATCCCGACCAGGAATGGCGCGAGATCAAGGGTGAAGAAGAAACCATCGGTCACATGTATCTCACGCATGTGCTCCTGCTGGCAGCTATTCCTGCTGTTTCGGCTTATATCGGAACCACCCAGATAGGCTGGGCCATCGGCAGCCTGGATGCGGTGCGGCTGACCACCACCAGCGCCTTGCAGATGACGGTTCTGTCCTATCTTGCCATGCTGGCCGGTGTGGCAGTGATGGGTGCCTTCATTCACTGGATGGCTCGCACCTACGATTCCAATCCCACGCTGTCTGACTGCATTGTTTTCGCCGCATACACCGCCACGCCGCTATTCATTGCCGGCCTCGCTGCGCTCTATCCGAGCCTCTGGTTGGGTATGCTGGTGGGCACGGCGGCGGTCTGCTACACCGTATACCTGTTGTATCAGGGCATCCCGATCTTCATGGGCATTTCCAGTGAAGAGGGCTTCATGTTTTCCAGTTCCATTCTGGCTGTGGGCCTGGTGGTGCTGGTTGCGATGATGGCCACCTCGGTTATCTTCTGGGGTATGGGCGTCGGTCCGATATACCTTCGCTGATCCGGAGGCTCTTGCCGGGGCGCACTTCCGGCACGGGCTTCCTGTCTGGGCATTGCCCCTTGTCGGCCATCTGGCCGGCAGGGGGTTTTGTTTTTTCAGGATGCGGTTTGCGGTTACCATAGCGGTTTTTCAGCATCCGGATCATTCGCCATGAGCCTGAGTGTCAACCAGAACAAACTGCAGAAGCGCCTGCGTCGTCTCACCGCAGAGGCCATTACCGAATACGCGATGATCGAGGACGGCGACAAGGTGATGGTCTGCCTGTCCGGCGGCAAGGACAGCTACACGATGCTGGACATGTTGTTGCATCTGCAGCGGGTCGCGCCGATCCGCTTCGAGCTGGTGGCGGTCAATCTCGACCAGAAGCAGCCAGGCTTTCCGGAAGATGTATTACCGGCCTACCTGGAAGCGCTCGGCGTTTCCTACCATATCCTCGAGCGCGATACCTATTCCATCGTCAGAGAGAAGATCCCCGAGGGCAAGACCACCTGCTCGCTGTGCTCACGCCTGCGTCGCGGCAACCTGTACACCTTCGCCGACGAGATCGGCGCCAACCGTCTGGCGCTGGGTCACCATCGTGACGATATCGTCGAGACCTTTTTTCTGAACATGTTCCACGGTGGCAGCCTCAAGGCAATGCCGCCGAAGTTGCGCTCGGATGATGGTCGCAATGTAGTGATTCGTCCGCTGGCGTTCTGTAGCGAGAAGGATATCGCCGCCTATGCCGACCTGCAGGCATTCCCGATCATTCCATGCAACCTGTGCGGCTCCCAGGAGAACCTGCAGCGCAAGGTGATCAAGGAGATGCTGCAGGGTTGGGAGCGGGAGAATCCGGGTCGGATCGAGAGCATTTTCCGTTCGCTACGCCATGTGCATCCCTCGCAGCTGGCGGACAACAGCCTGTTCGATTTTGTCAGCCTGAAGGTCGACGAGCAGGCCACGCCACGTTTTCTCAATGTCATGAATCTCTGACCGATCCTCGATTCGGTCCAGCCAGAATGGGGGCTCGCAGTGAAAAGCTACCAACAGCTTGAGGAGTATTGCCTGAACCGTTTTGGTTCGCGCGCTGCCCTGGAGGCAAATCTGCCGACCCCCCGCGACATGGAGACCCTGCGCGGCATAACAGAGGATCGTTATCTCTCGACCCTGGCCTTGCGGGTATTTCGCGCCGGGCTCAAGCACAGCCTGGTGGATGCCAAGTGGCCTGCATTCGAGCAGGCCTTTTTCGGTTTCGATCCGGACAAGGTGGTGCTGATGGGCGGTGAGCACATCGAGCGGCTGATGCAGGACAAGCGGCTGATACGGCACCTGGGAAAACTGCGCAGCGTGCCGCGCAATGCCCAGATGGTAATCGACATGCGTACCGAATACGGCAGCATGGGTAACCTGATCGCGGACTGGCCGGTGACAGACATAACCGGCCTGTGGCGGTTGCTGCAGCGTCAGGGTAATCAGCTTGGCGGGTTGTCGTCGCCGCGTTTTCTGCGCATGGTCGGCAAGGACAGTTTCGTGGTGACGGGGGATGTGGCCGCGGCCCTGAAGGCACGTGGCGTGGTGGACAAGCCGCCGACCAGTCAGCGGGATCTGGCGGCCACCCAGGCATTTTTCAACCAGTTGCATGCCGACAGTGGTCGTCCGATGTGCCAGCTTTCGATGATGCTGGCCTATACCGTTAATCACTGAAAACACTATGGTGCTTGACCTCAGGGGTATCCGCGGGCACTGTTGCGCAATACAGATGCTCTAAAGATTCTCACGAGACTGACGCATGCGACTGAAATTACTGATTATTCCGTGCCTGATTGCGACCCTTGTCGGGTGTGCCAGTGCACCTGATCAGCCCGGCGTCGGCCATTCTGCCCGCAATGGCGGTGCTGCTTCGCTGGTGGACGCCAAGACCGCCAGTCCGTTTTCGCCGACCAATAACGAAGTCATCTTTCGCGCTTTCAGTCTGATCGGAACCCCCTATCGTTGGGGCGGCAGCTCCCCCGATACCGGTTTCGACTGCAGTGGCCTGATCAACTATGTCTATCGCGAAGCGGCGGGTGTCACCCTGCCGCGCACCACCGCCGGATTGACCGCGCTGAAGAGTCAGGCACCGTCCCAGGATCTGATGCCGGGCGATCTGGTTCTGTTCGCAATGAGCGGCAGAAGCGTTGACCATGCCGGTATCTATGTCGGTGAAGGGCGTTTTCTCCACGCGCCAAGCAGTGGTGGGAAAGTGCGTATCGATGAGCTGCAGGCCAGCTACTGGCAGAGCACCTTCAAAGGGGCGCGGCGGGTTTTGCGCTGATCAGCTGAATGCAACCAGTAGCAACGTGAGTCCGTTGTAAACCGCATGTGCGGCTACGCACAACCATAGCTGATCGTATCTCCAGCGCAGCCAGCCGAGGCCCGCGCCCAGTAGCGCAATCACCACCACCCCACCCGCACTGTAGAAACTGTGCAGCAAGGCAAAGATCAGTGTGCTGGCTGGCAATGCCACCCATAGACCCGGGCGGGTGCGCTGCAGGGCCTTGAACAGCCAGCCGCGGAAAATGACCTCTTCAGCCAGTGGCACCCAGAAGGTAGCCACCGCTACCGCGCCGACCAGACGCCATGCCTGCAGATCCAGT
The DNA here is from genome assembly GCF_041579695.1 of Halopseudomonas sp. Classification (GTDB taxonomy): domain Bacteria; phylum Pseudomonadota; class Gammaproteobacteria; order Pseudomonadales; family Pseudomonadaceae; genus Halopseudomonas. The sequence goes on along the minus strand of NZ_JBFGFI010000101.1, from coordinate 4,401 downwards.
ATCGGGGTAAGCGCCTGTGGCTGCGCCGGGTCCGCGGGCAGGAGATCCGGTGAGGGCAGCTTCAGATCCAGCCAGTTGGCCAGTGGATTGGCGATCAACACCATGGTTACCGCGAGCAACAACGCCGGTACCAGCCCGCCCGGTGAGAAGCCATGACCCACCAGCCAGGCGAGCGGATCGCGGGGATGCAGGAGCCAGGCGATGACCAGGCTGCCCAGCATCAACAGTCCGGTGAACAACACATCGAGCACCAGAAACTGCGTATCGATATGCAGTACGTTTCCCAAGTGCTGCATGATCTGGCCGGCGGCCCAATGACTGACGGCTGCCAGGCCGGCGTAGGCTACCGCCAGGCGGAGCAGGATCAGCGCATCATCCAGCGCGTGCTGGCTGGGATCGGGAAGCGCAGTAAATCGGCGCATCAGCGGGTGCGGCCGCTATAGGGATTGCAGGCGGTCAATCAGGCGTCCTGATTCAGTCAGTTCGAGGAACTCGTCGCCGAGCCGTTCACTCTCGGCCATCGTCTTGCGCCAGTACATCTCCCGCTCGTTGTCATTGCCGAGGAAGCGGGTGAAATCCTTGCGGTCAGGCAGTTTGCCGTAGGGCAGGGTGGCCAGGTATTCGCGCGACGGGGCGAGAAGCAGCACGCTCTTGAGTTGCTGCAGATCACCCTTGCGCCAGGGCAGGGTCTTGTCAAACCAGCCAGGCACGACTCGATCGACGAAGTGTGGGTAAAGCACTACCCCCGGGGCCTGGTAGGGCAGGTCCAGGTGGTAGTCGAGCAGGCCGCCGTCACGGTAGACGCCCTCGCTGGCGCCCGGGATATCGCGTACCGCCTCCATGACCATCGGAATCGAGCCCGATGCAAGCAGGGCCGGGCGCAGGTTTTCTGCGGTCAGGCTGATATGACTGCTGACAAAGTCCTGGAAATCGGCCAGCGGCGGCCTTTGGCGGGGGTCGTGCAATATCACTCGCTCGAAGAAGCGCTTGAGATGGCGCCGGCCCAGCAGGTTGGCGCCGATGACGCCGCTCAGGCCCAGACCCAGCCGGGAGCGGGTGTCATGTCGCAGCAGGCCCAGGCTCTTCACTACCACGATATTCAGCTGGTACAGCGGATTGGTCAGTATGCTGGAGGCCTGCTCGCCCAACAGGTCGTCGAGCATGATGGCGCAGCGTTGACTGATTTCACTGATGGTGATGCCCTTGGGAAAGCGCTGGGAAGTATACAGCTCGCCCAGGTTGCGCAGCCCGGCAACAGGGTCGGGCAGACAGGCGCTGGCAAAGCGCCAACTACCGATAGAGGCGCCAATCAGGCTGCGCGGCTGCGCCACCCGTGGCAGCCAGTCACCAAACAGTGCCAGATCAAGCCCCTGGATGCCCAGTGCCTTGGGTCCGCCGGCAGCGCCGGGGATCATGTGCACATCGGCGGGCTGCAGCCCGTGCTCGCGGATGTGCGCCAGGGCCTGGCTGCCGGCACGCAGGGTCAGCGCCGGGCTGGAGATATGAATAGCGGTCATGCGGTGTCCTTGCTGCAAGCCGTTGGATGCGGCTTGCTTCCTGTACCGGTTTGTTTCAGTTCGAGGATACAGGATACAAGCCTACGCAAATTGCAGACATTTTTCTGCAAGGTCAGATCAATGACGTGTCGATATCCACCAGCAGCAAATGGCGGCTGTCGTCGATAAACAGGCCTGAGGTGATGCAGTATTGATTGCTCGTGGCATCGCGGTAGCGGCTGGACAGAATGATACGGCTGCCCTGGCCGGCCTCCGAAAGTATCTGATAGAAGTAGGGTCGCCATGACCAGTTGTGATCCAGATAACGCGGATCTGGCTGCCAGCGGTTGTCGGTCCACTCGTAGTTAGGCGAGATCTGCGTCCCATGGGCGTCGCACAGGAAGCAGCGCAGCAACCAGGGGTATTGTGTGGGTGAGGGCAGGTCCGCCGGATCGCCGCCCTTGGCCAGCCACTGCACCAGTTCGGCGAACAGGCTTCCGAGAATTTCACGCAGTTGCGCGAGCTTTTCTCTTTCTGCCAACTTGCTCCGCGCGTAGTCGTCACGCATGCGCGAGAACTCAGCCTGTACGGCGTCTGCGGGTATAAAATTCTCCGCCGGATGGGCAAACAGATAGCCTTGGACATATCGCGCCCCGCATTCGAGGGCGAAGTGCAATTCCTGTTCGGTTTCCACCCCTTCGGCAATGATCCAGCAACCGCTCTTTTCTGCCATAAGGGCCAGCGCCTTGACGAAGTCGCCGCTGTTGCCCTTGCCGCTGGCTGCGCGGCGAAACAGCTGGATATCCAGCTTCAGAATATCCGGCTCCAGCGCGAGCACCCGGTCGAGCATGGATGAGCCGGCGCCAAAATCGTCAATGGCGATGCGTATGCCGGCCTCGCGATAGCGGCGCACCGCGTCGCTGAGGTCCTGGATATTGCCCTGCAATTCGGTTATCTCGAACACCACCTGTTCCGGCGGTAAACCGATTTCTTCAAGCAGTTGAAGGCTGGGCAGCGGTTCGCCGGGTACCAGCTGGCTGACCCAGAGGGGAGAAATGTTCACGCTGATGAAGCCGGCCGGGCTGTCCCGGAATGCTTCGAGCGCTTGGCGTCGGATAGTGCGGTCGAGTTCAAGAAGGTCGACCGGATCGACTGTCGGGTCGGTAAACAGCGGACCGGCGCTGACAATCTGTCCCTGATCGTCCTTGAGCCGGGCCAGGGCCTCATAACCTGCTATGCGCCCGGTGGCGGTATCGATCAGAGGCTGGAAGAAAGGAAGGGGTTGACCATTGAACACAATAAACTCCATTTGCGGGGCATTCGAACCAGCCCCTTATGCAAGATTATAGCCAGAGACTGGATAAAGCGCGTTGTGGCTGATGTTTCGGGGTATGGCGGCAAGCCTGGAAAGGGTAATCATGTCGCCTGATGGTGCATACGTGGGCGTTCTGGTATGTCAATTGCACTGCTGTGGTGAGTACATGTGCGACTGGCGCACCTAATCGGTGCCTGATTCGTCGCATCGGTACATAAACCCTTTTCAACTAACTGAATAAAAAGAGAAAAATTTACCAGATAGAATTTTCGTTCTTCGGCTTTGTCCTGAGCTCGCGTGCATTTTGCACCAATGATGATCATTTCATGCCTGTTGTGCGTTTATCTGGTGCATTTCTCGAAAAGAGGCTCAGCTAATGGAAAACCTGCACAGCGCAGTGGAAACACTGATGCACGGCGCAAACACGATGTTTCTTCTGATGGGTGCGGTCATGGTCCTGGCCATGCACGCCGGCTTTGCATTTCTGGAAGTCGGTACGGTACGACAGAAGAACCAGGTCAATGCGTTATCCAAGATTATCAGCGACTTCGCCATTTCCGGCGTCGCCTATTTCTTTGTCGGTTACTGGATCGCCTACGGCGTGACTTTCTTTCACGGCGCCGAGGCGCTGACAGAACAGAACGGTTACTCGCTGGTAAAGTTCTTCTTCCTGATGACTTTCGCTGCGGCGATCCCGGCTATCATCTCCGGCGGCATTGCCGAGCGCGCACGGTTTGCGCCGCAGCTGTTGGCATCGCTGCTGATTGTGGGCCTGATCTATCCGTTCTTCGAGGGCTTGGTGTGGAACGGGAACTACGGTTTGCAGGGCTGGATGGAGGCGAGCTTCGGTGCGCCTTTCCATGACTTTGCTGGCTCGGTGGTGGTGCACGCTGTCGGCGGTTGGCTTGCGCTGGGTGCGGTGCTGATGCTGGGCGCGCGCCGCGGGCGCTATCGCGATGGCAATGTGGTGGCCATGCCCCCCTCGAACATTCCGTTTCTGGCCCTGGGCGCATGGATCCTGACCATCGGCTGGTTCGGCTTCAATGTGATGTCGGCACAGACCCTGGACGGTATCAGCGGTCTGGTGGCGGTCAATTCGTTGATGGCGATGGTCGGCGGTACGCTGGCGGCGTTGCTGGTCGGTCGGTTCGACCCCGGGTTTCTGCACAACGGACCGCTGGCCGGGCTGGTGGCGGTATGTGCCGGCTCCGATCTGATGCACCCGATTGGTGCTCTGGCAACCGGCGCGGTGGCGGGCGGGCTGTTCGTCTGGGCCTTTATCCTGACCCAGAATCACCTGAAGATCGATGATGTGCTCGGTGTCTGGCCCTTGCATGGTCTCTGCGGTGTCTGGGGCGGCGTGGCTGCGGGCATTTTTGGTACGCAGGCGCTCGGTGGGCTTGGTGGCGTTAGCCTGATGTCCCAGATCGTCGGTTCACTCGCCGGTGCTGCCTTTGCATTGGCCGGCGGCGTGCTGGTTTACGGTTTGATCAAGGCAGTTACCGGAATTCGCCTCAGCGAGGAGGACGAGTTCCAGGGCGCGGACCTGGCGATCCACAAGATTGGGGCTACTTCGGAGGATTGATCGGG
>NZ_JBFGFI010000100.1:0-7842 GCF_041579695.1 Halopseudomonas sp. | reverse complement strand
ATTATCGCTATCGCATGAACTTCAAGGGCGGTGAGCATCTGGAAACCGACTTGATTGTGTTCTCTGCCGGCATTCGGCCGCAGGATGCACTGGGCCGCAGCGCCGCTCTTGAGCTGGGCCCACGCGGCGGTATCGCGATCGATGACGACTACCGCACCAGCGATCCGGCGGTCTTCGCCATTGGCGAGTGCGCCGCCTGGAACGGCACCTGCTTCGGACTGGTGGCCCCCGGCTACAGCATGGCCCGCAATCTTGCACTGCAGCTGACGGGCGAGCCCCATGAGTCCTTTGCTGGCGCGGACATGTCGACCAAACTCAAGTTGCTCGGGGTAGACGTCGGCTCGATCGGCGACGCCCATGCAGCGACGGAGGGAGCGAAAAGCTATCGCTTTATCGACGAGACCAACGCCAGCTATCGGCGCCTTGTGGTGTCTTCCGATGGCAAGAAGGTGCTGGGGGCCGTGCTGGTCGGCGACAACAGCTATTACGACACCCTGCTGCAATACGCCCAGAACGGCATCGACCTGCCCAAGGATCCTGCCAGCCTGATTCTGCCGTCATCGGACGGCACCCCGACACTGGGCGCCGACGCGCTGCCCGACACCGCGACCATCTGCTCCTGTCACAACGTCAGCAAGGGAGCCATCTGCTGCTCGGTGGATGCCGGCTGCACCGACCTGGGCGATCTGAAGTCGACCACCAAGGCCGCCACCGGATGCGGCGGCTGCACCGCACTGCTCAAGCAGGTATTCGAGCACGAACTCAGCGCCCGCGGCGTCGAGGTGGACAAGAGCTTGTGCGAACACTTCGCGCATACCCGGCAGGAGCTCTACGACATCGTTCGCGTCGAGAGCATCATCAGCTTCGAGGAACTACTGACCCGCCATGGCCGGGGCCACACCGGTTGCGACATCTGCAAGCCGGCTGTGGGCTCGATTCTGGCCTCCTGCTGGAACCAGCCGATCACCGATCCGCTGCTGGTACCGCTGCAGGATACCAACGACACCTTCATGGCCAACATGCAGAAAAACGGAACCTACTCGGTGGTACCCCGGGTTGCTGGCGGCGAAATCACCCCCGACAAGCTGATTGCGATGGGCGCCGTGGCAAAGAAATACGACCTCTACACCAAGATCACCGGTGGCCAGCGCATCGACCTGTTCGGCGCACAGTTGCATCAGTTGCCGGATATCTGGGCCGAACTGATCGATGCCGGCTTCGAAACCGGACATGCCTATGGCAAATCCCTGCGCACTGTCAAATCCTGCGTCGGCAGTACCTGGTGCCGCTACGGCGTACAGGACAGCGTGGGCATGGCGATCATGCTTGAGGACCGCTACAAAGGCCTGCGCAGCCCGCACAAGATCAAGTTCGGCGTGTCCGGCTGCACCCGCGAATGCGCCGAAGCACAGAGCAAGGATATCGGCGTGATCGCCACGGAAAATGGCTGGAACCTGTATGTGTCGGGCAATGGCGGCATGCGTCCACGCCACGCTGAGCTGTTCGCCACCGACCTGGATGACGCCACGCTGATCCGCTATATCGACCGTTTCCTGATGTTCTACGTCCGTACTGCCGACCGCCTGCAGCGCACTTCTGTGTGGCGGGAGAGCGTGGAAGGCGGCCTCGACTACCTCAAGGAAGTGGTCATAGAGGACAGCCTGGGTCTGGCAGCAGAACTCGAAGCACAGATGCAGCTGGTCATCGACCGCTATGAATGCGAGTGGGCCAACGCCCTCAAGGATCCCGAGAAGCTCAAGCGCTTCCGCACCTTCGTCAACGACGAGCGAGGCGATCCGGATATTCACTTCGTCAAGGAACGAGGCCAGAACCGTCCGGTGAAGGCGTCCGAACTCCATCTTATTCCTGTTGCCGAGGAGGTTATCTGATGACCCTGCCCAACAATGCAAGACTCGATAATTCATCCGCAGCCATGACCCCACAGGGCACCGCTGGGCAATGGCGAACCATCTGCAACCGCACGGATCTGGTGGCGAATTCGGGCGTGGTGGTCTGGCTCGACGGTGCTCAGGTCGCACTGTTCCATCTGCCCGAAACGGAGCAAGGGGAGAAACTCTACGCCCTGGAAAATCGTGATCCCAAATCCGGTGCCAACGTCATCGGCCGCGGGATCGTAGGCCATCTCAAGGGTGGGCTGGTGATCGCCTCGCCGCTGTACAAGCAGCATTTCCGTCTGGAGGACGGCGCCTGCCTGGAATATCCCGAACAACAGCTTCGTGTATGGCCTGCGCGCCTCACCGGTGACCTCGTCGAGATCTGCACCGCGCCCTGAACTGGCGCGGGCCAAGCCCTTTTCCCTGTAGAGCATGGGCTTCGAGCACTCTATGCAACGCACATCCGCACTGGCGCCAAGCGCGTGCCGGCCTGATTAAATCAGCCCCGCCTGCTATCGGGTCGGGGCTCCGCTACAGGACAACATGGCCAGCCAACTGACCGTTTCCACAGGGTACTGCTCTGACAAGGGCCGCAAGGAGGTCAATCAGGATTTCCATGGGATGCGCATTCCCGAAGAACCGCAACTTGGCGCCAAGGGCATCGCCATCGCAATCGCCGACGGGATCAGCAGCAGCCAGGTCAGCCAGATTGCCAGCAAGACCGCAGTGACCTGCTTTCTCGAGGATTATTACTGTACCTCCGACCCTGGTCAGTGAAGAAAGCCGCCCAGCGGGTCCTCATGGCAACCAACTCCTGGCTGCATGCCCAGACCCGCCAGAGCCAGTACCGGTATGACCGCGACAAGGGCTATGTGTGCACACTGAGCGCCCTGGTGACCAAGTCGACAACCGCCCACCTGTTTCATGTCGGTGACGCACGCGTGCAACTTCTGCGCGGTAGCTGCATGGAACAGCTGACCAACGACCACCGCCTCTGGATCACCCGCAGGCGGCACCACGTCTACACCGTGAGCGAATACGTTGAAGGCCAGACTCTGGCCCAGTGGATGATCGACAACCCCAGGCCCGAACTCGAGAGCGTGCGCGCGATCGTCGACCAGATCGCCCGGGGCCTTCTGGCGTTCCATCGCCTGGAGATGCTGCATCAGGACCTGCGCCCCGCCAATGTGATGATAGATAGTGCAGGTTCGGTGAAGATCATTGATTTCGGCGCCACACGGGTCGCCGGCATCATGGAAATGGCACCAAAAACCACCGATCAGGATATTCTCGGCACCGTGCAGTACACGGCGCCAGAGTACTTCGTTATCAGGAACTGTCGGAGTTCATCTACGACCTGCGGCACCCGAACCAGCGGTTTCTCGACCGTACCCGGCAACCCCTGCTGGAGCGCAACCCGCTGCTGTTCTGGCAGTGCTCCTCCGCTATTCTGGCTGTTGTCATTGCACTACTGCTGATCTTCTGGCCCCGCTGAGCCGGTCAGAAACCGAGCCTCCTGTGCTGCTGCAAACAGCTGTACTTCGCCTAGACGGCGGATAGTTACCTTCCCTTTCGCAGAAAAAGGATTACTATCATCTGACTCACAGATGATACGGATTTCGCTGTATCGCCTGAGGAGCGAAAAATAAAAAACGAGACAATAAAATGGACATTGCTCAGCCAGCGTTTGAGAGCGAGACCTCCGCCGGACCGAGGGAAGCGACAACCAGTGACGACCAGGCCCTGCGCAAGCGCCGGCTCGGCATGTCGTTCACATCCTATATGGTTACTTTTGCCGGGGTGCTGCTGTTCACGTATCAGGGCATGACGCCGCCAGCAGTGGCATTGCATTTCCTCCTTTTCAGCATCGTAGCCAACGGCCTGATGTGGCTACTGATCCACTACAATTTCAACCTCAGGTTCCGCGACCCCAGCATGACCATGGCGCAGCTGACCATATGTCAGTGGCCTGCGTTATGGGTAATGTTCTTTCTCGAAGCGGGCCAGGCCCGTGCGATTTTCCTGCTGATTACCATAGTGCCACTGCTGTACGGGATTCTTGCGCTGAACAGACGCCAGTTCTTCTGGGTCAGCAGCGTCTTTTTCCTGCAGTACAGCTTGCTTCATCTGGCCCTCTGGCAATTACGACCGGCGGTACTGGAACCCAATCTGGAGCTGATTCAGAGCCTGGTCTTCCTGACTGTGCTGGCAGAAGCCGCACTGATCGGCGGATTCATCAGTAATCTGCGGGGCAAACTGCGCCTGCGTAATCATGAGCTGAAGAACGCAATGGAACGGATCCAGGAGCTGGTGAACATTGACGAGCTGACCGGTATCTATAACCGCCGACGCATTGTTCAGGCACTGTCGGACGAGTCCAACCGCTGCCGGCGTACGCCAGGCGCTTTCAGTCTGGGCATAATGGACGTGGATCACTTCAAATATGTCAACGACACCCACGGCCATCAGGCCGGGGACGAAGTATTGCGCAAGATTGCCAAGGCCGTCGCTGGCGAGCTGCGTGCGATTGATAGTTTCGGTCGCTATGGCGGAGAGGAATTTCTGCTGGTCTTGCCGCAGACCTCCCTTGCCGGTGCCCGAATCAAGAGTCAGCGATTGTGCAAGACCATTGAGTCATTGCGTTTTACCGGTTTGCCGGAGGATTTTCGCATAAGCATTTCGATCGGCGTTGCCGAAGCGCTACCAGATGAAAACACGGATGCCACTCTGGCGCGCGCAGACCATGCGCTTTACCAGGCCAAGGAAAGCGGGAGAAACCAGGTTATCTGCTGTGATAAACAACAGACGCACCAGCCGCCTGAAGAACACCTGGGGCCCCAGCTTTGAACACCGCTCATTCGCCGCTGCCGCCCACGCTGAGCTAGACTGCCTGTATTAACAGACATGAGACACTCGCCATGAGCAACCAGAAGCCATCGCCCGCCACCGCCCGACTGGACAAGATCCTGGCCGATGCGAAACAGAGCAAGGAAAGCGGCTACCGCGAAAAGGCGTTGAAAATGTACCCCTGGGTCTGCGGCCGCTGCGCCCGCGAATTCAGTGGCAAGCGGGTCAGCGAGCTGACCGTGCACCACCGCGATCATAACCACGACAACAACCCCCAGGATGGATCGAACTGGGAGCTGCTGTGCCTGTATTGCCACGACAACGAACACGCACGCTACACCGACCAGCAGTACTTCAGTGAAGGCTCGACTGCCAGCCAGCAGGGCCCGCAGTCAAGCCACAAGGCATTTGCCGGCCTGGCTGATTTGCTCAAGACCCGCTCCTGACCCCCTTTTTCAGCTGCGACCGTGGGGTAGCGTCAGATCCAGGCCATCGCCGATCGGCACGATACGCGTCGGATTGATGGTGTCGTGGCTGTAGTAGTAATGCTGCTTGATTTGCTCGAGATCCACCGTCTCGGCGATACCCGGCTGCTGGTATAGCTCGCGCAGGTAGCCGGTTATATTGGGGTAATCCTCAATACGCCTCAGGTTGCACTTGAAGTGGCCGTGGTATACCGGATCAAAACGCACCAGCGTGGTAAACAGCCGCCAGTCGGCCTCGGTGATTTGCTCACCGGCCAGGTACCGGCGCTCTTTCAGCAGGCTTTCAACCCAGTCCAGCGCGCCGAACAGCGTGATGCATTCGTCCGCATACACTTCCTGGCGGGTCGCGAAACCGGTCTTGTAGACGCCGTTGTTGATCTGGTCATAAACCCGGGCGTTGACGCTATCGATCTCCTCACGCAATGCCTGCGGATAATAGTCATCGGTATTACCGGTCAGATCATTGAACGCGCTGTTGAAGATACGAATGATGTCGGCCGACTCGTTATTCACGATGGTTTCTTCGCGCTTATCCCACAACACCGGGACGGTCACCCTTCCGGTATAGTCTGGCCTGGCCCTGGTATAAAGCTGATGATGATACCTGAAGCCGTAGAGCGGCTCTGGAGGATCATAGGTCCAGCCATCCCCGAGCATGTGCGGGTGGACCACGCTGACCGCGATATGTTCTTCCAGCCCCTTGAGCTTACGCATGATCAGGCTGCGGTGCGCCCAGGGGCACGCCATCGCCACATACAGGTGGTAGCGCCCGGATTCGGGAGCGAAGCGTCCGCCGGGCTCGACTCCGTCTCGAAAACCGGCGTCTTCACGCACAAACTTGCCTCCGGTACTCTCGGTGTCATACCACTCGTCGCGCCAGATACCTTCAACCAGCTTGCCCATACCTTCGACTCCCGTCATCTGCAATGTTCAGAGCTTGGCAGCCCAATCAACCCTTGGCCAGCCACCGAAAAACCTTGCGGCAATTATTCGCGAAAGCGCGTATACTGTTCGATCTATTTATTCCCCAAGGTTCACTTCAAGTATGTCCGATACCGCTCCGGCGGCACCTCAGTTCGCCGACTTAGGCCTGCCTGCACCACTTCTCGAGGCGATTACCAGCCTCGGATATGAAACACCCTCCGCCATTCAGGCCGAGGCTATTCCTACACTGCTGGCTGGTGAGGACCTGCTCGGCCTGGCCCAGACCGGCACCGGCAAGACTGCTGCCTTCGCGTTGCCCGTACTGGCTGGCATCGACGTCAGCGTGCGCGCCACCCAGGCCCTGATTCTCACGCCCACGCGTGAACTGGCCCTGCAGGTTGCCGAAGCATTCCAGCGCTATGCGCAGAACATGCGTGGTTTTTCCGTGCTCGCCCTCTATGGCGGCTCGCCTTTTGCCCCGCAGTTCAAGGCATTGGAACGCGGCGCCCACGTCGTCGTGGCTACCCCGGGCCGCCTGACTGACCATATGCGTCGTGGCAGCATCAAGTTTGAAAACATGCGTTTTCTGGTGCTTGATGAAGCCGACGAAATGCTCAAGATGGGCTTTGCCGACGACCTGGATGCGGTGTTCGAGAAAGTACCGACTAACACCCAGAAAGCCCTGTTCTCCGCGACCATGCCTGCCGGCGTGCGAACCGTGGCCCGCAAGCATATGCGCGAGCCCAAGGAAATCCGCCTGCACAGCGGCGTGAGCAGCAGCCTGGACACCATTACCCAGATCGTCTGGGAGGTTTCCAACCATCACAAGCTCGACGCCATGACCCGTCTGCTCGAAGTCGAGCCAGTCGAGGCTATGATCGTATTCGTGCGCACCAAGACCGCCAGCATGGAAATTGCCGAGCGCCTGGAGGCACGCGGCTTTGCCGCCGCAGCACTGAATGGCGATTTGAGCCAGCAGTTGCGTGAACAGGTGGTCGACCGCCTCAAGCGTGGTCTGCTGGACATCGTCGTGGCAACCGACGTCGCCGCCCGCGGCCTGGACGTGGAGCGTATCTCCCACGTACTCAACTACGACGTGCCGCATGACAGCGAGTCCTACGTACACCGCATCGGCCGTACCGGTCGCGCCGGCCGCTCGGGCACCGCAATTCTGTTCGCCACCCCGCGTGAACGCCGCCTGCTGCACCTGCTGGAAAAGGCTACCGGCCAGAAGATCCAGAGCCAGGCATTGCCCAGTGCCGATGCCGTTCGCAGCGGTCGTCTGACCAAGCTTGCCTCGCGCATCAATACCGCACGCGAGCAGACCGGTGCGCTGCACGAGAAGCTGGTTGCCGATCTGCTCGAACTCACCAGTCTTGAGCCCCAAGAGCTGGCAGCAACGCTGCTGGCGATCATGCCGAGCGCCAAGACGCTGGTCGAGCCGGTCAAGGATCTGCCTACCTCCGCACCCGCCAGCCAGAACGACGGCTACGCCGATCGCGACAGCGGGCTGGTCCGTTACAAGGTCAAGGGCGGCCGCTCCAATGGTCTTATGCCCAAGCCGCTGGTCGATGCCCTGTGCCGTCACGGCGGCCTGCAGCGCCAGCAGATCGGACACATCAAGCTGTTCAATGAGCATAGCGGTGTCTATCTGCCGGAGCTCAGCGAAGCCACTCTGGCGAAACTGGCCT
>NZ_JBFGFI010000099.1:0-7941 GCF_041579695.1 Halopseudomonas sp. | reverse complement strand
TCAGCGAAATTTACGCCCCTGACGTGCATTTTACTGATCCGATGCATGACGTACACGGGCTGCAGGCCATGGAGGATTATTTCGGCGAACTCTACGCCAACATCGATGATCTGCAGTTCGAGTTCCATCAATGCCAGCAGGTCACCGAGGGACAGGGCCTGCTGCGATGGACCATGACCTATCGTCATCCACGTCTGGCTGGCGGCGGCCAGATCAGCGTGGACGGCTGCAGCTGCATCTTTTTCCGCGACGAACTCGTATACCGCCATATCGACTATTTCGACGCCGGCGCAATGCTCTATGAGCATGTACCACTGCTCGGCAGTGTCATTCGCTGGCTCAAAAGGAGACTCGCATGAGCGCGCCAAAACGTATCTGGTTGACTGGTGCCTCGAGTGGCATTGGTCGGTCAATAGCTGAGAAGCTGGCAGCAAAAGGCCATCTGCTGGCGCTCACTGCCCGCAGCAAGGAGCCGTTGCAGGAGATAGCTGAGCGCTTTCCCGGCCAGATTCTGGTACTGCCGGCAGACCTGACCGATGCGTCTGAGGTGGCAGTTGTCGGCCAGGCCATTTCAAAGCAATGGGGTGCACTTGATTGGGCGATTCTCAATGCCGGTACCTGTGAGTACGTGGATGTCGCAGAATTTGAAGCTGCGATGTTCGGACGGGTCATGCAAACCAATGTGCTGGGCACCGCCCATTGCATCGAGGCCGCATTGCCCCTGCTGCGCAATGGCGTTCAGCCTCGGCTGGTCGGCGTGGGTAGCAGCGTGACTTTCTGCCCGCTGCCACGAGCCGAAGCCTATGGCGCATCCAAGGCTGCCGTACGCTACCTGTTCCAGTCGCTGGAGCTGGACCTGGCGCTCTGGAATATCGGCGTCACTCTGGTCAGCCCGGGTTTCGTCGAGACGCCCCTGACCGAGAACAATGACTTCCCCATGCCGATGCAGGTGAGCAGTGAGAAAGCGGCTGATACGATCATTAGCGGCATCGAGAAGGGCAGGCGCGAAATCAGCTTTCCCGGTCCGTTCATTGCCGTACTCAAGCTGATCGGCTCCCTGCCCAATGCCCTGCGCTTCGCACTGACCAAGGGCATGGCGCGCGATGCCGCAAAAAGGAGCCAGTCCTGATGCGCATCGCCATAGTCGGTTCCGGCATTTCAGGCCTGGTCTGCGCCCATCTGCTGGCGCGCAAACATGAGGTGACAGTATTCGAGGCCGCCGACTGGATTGGCGGTCACACCCATACCGTCGACGTAGAGGTCGCGGGCCAGGGGTACGCGATCGATACCGGCTTCATCGTGTTCAACGACTGGACCTATCCCAACTTCATCAAGTTGCTGGATCAGTTGGGGGTGGGCTCGCGACCGACCGAAATGAGCTTTTCCGTCAATGAGCCCGCAACTGGCCTGGAATACAACGGTAACAACCTGAACAGCCTGTTTGCCCAGCGCCGGAACCTGATTTCACCGGCATTCCTGGGCATGGTCAGAGACATTCTGCGCTTCAACCGTCAGGCTGCGGCGGATCTGGACAATGGCGCGATAGATGCAGACATCACCCTCGGTGAGTATCTGCGCGCCAAGGGCTATGGCCAGCGCTTCACCGACCACTACATCATCCCGATGGGCGCCGCCATCTGGTCAATGCCGCTGGACGACATGCTGGCATTTCCGTTGCAGTTCTTCGTACGTTTCTTCCGCAACCACGGGCTTCTGTCGGTCAGTGACCGCCCCCAATGGCGCGTAGTCGAAGGCGGCTCGCGCTCCTACATAGCGCCGCTCATCGCAGCATTCAAGGATTCCATCCACCTCAACTGCCCGGTAAACAGCATCAGTCGTGATGAGGCAGGGGTAACCGTGGTCAGTCCAAGGGGCGAGGAATGCTTCGACAAGGTGATTCTCGCCTGTCACAGCGACCAGGCACTGCAGATGCTGGCGCAACCCAGCGAACAGGAGCAATCAATCCTCGGCGCGATCGGCTATGCCGACAACGATGTGGTGCTGCACACCGACACGCGCCTGCTACCGCGCCGCAAGCTGGCCTGGGCCAGCTGGAACTATCGCCTGGGCAATGATCCGCAGCAGCCGGCGGCGGTGACCTACAACATGAATATCCTGCAGGGCATAGAGTCGCCAACGACTTTCTGCGTGAGCCTGAACCAGACTGCCACAATCGATCCGGCTACGATTTTGCGCCGGTTCACCTATGCCCATCCGCAATTCAGCCTGGCCGCTGCCGCGGCACAGGGGCGCTGGAACGAACTGGCGGGCGCCAACCATACCTATTATTGCGGCGCCTACTGGGCCAACGGTTTTCATGAAGACGGCGTGGCCAGCGCCCTGCGTGTTACCTCCGCGCTCGGGGAGGAGCTCTGATGAGCCTCAATAGCGCCCTCTACAGCGGCGTGATCCGTCATCGCCGGCACGCCCCGCGCAAGCATGCCTTTCGCTATCGGATCAGCATGCTGTGGTTGGACCTGCAGGAGCAGTCACAGGTGTTCGCCCTGAGTGGACTCTGGTCGGGCCGCTGGTGGTCGCCGATGCATTTTCGCGAGCGCGACTATCTGCGCAGCCATCGTCGCCACGGTGAGTCGCTGGCCGACGCCGCGCGCCGCCTGGTGCAGGAACAGCTCGGCATGCAACTAGATGGTCCGGTGCGGATGCTGACCCAGGTACGCAGTTTCGGCCTGCTGTTCAACCCGGTGTCGTTCTACTACTGCCACGACGCGAACGAAGAGCTACGCGCGATTATTGCCGAGGTTTCCAATACGCCGTGGCGCGAGCGTTTCTGCTACGTGATGGGCACCGACCCACACCAGTCTGCACAGCAGTTCGAGCTGAGCAAGGCGTTTCATGTATCACCCTTCCTGCCACCCGAGCTGACCTATCGCATGCGCTTTACTCGGCCGGGTGAAACATTACTGGTGCATATGGAGGACTGGCAGGCTGACACCCGGTTATTCGATGCCACCCTGACCCTCAGCCGCCGCCCGCTTGATGCCGCCGTGCTGCGCAAGGAAGCACTTTCCTTCCCGTTCATGGTGAGCAAGACCGTGATGGGCATCTACTGGCAGGCATTGCGCCTGGCAATCAAACGCATTCCGTTTTTCGATCATCGCGCGCCACGGCACAACGCCGTGGGCACTACCGCCATTCAGGCAAAGGAGCATTCCGATGAAGTCCACCAGGCCTGATACTGCCGCCTGCTGTGATTCAGCCAGGTCCGATATCCACGAGAGGACCATGGCGCTGCTGGGCGACACACGCAATATCGACGCTGAAGACAAGACCAGGCGCAACTGGATGGTCCGGCTTAGCCGCAGCCTGGTGCTAAAACAGCTCGCCGCAATCAATCGGGGCACGATCACCGTGCACGACGGTGATGAGATCATGCAGTTCGGGCAACCCGATACCGACGGCCTGCATGCCGATATTCATGTACACAACCATGCCGCCTACCCGATGATTGCCTCCAACGGCAGCATCGGTTCAGGTGAGGCGTACATTCATGGTTTCTGGACCACCCCTGACCTGACCGCCGTGACCAAGATCTTCGTCCGCAATCTGGATGTGCTCGACGGCATGGAAAAGGGTCTGGCCCGTCTCGGCCGGCCGGCGCTCAAGATGTTGCAATGGTTCAATCGCAACACCCTTTCCGGCGCCCGGCGCAATATCCAGGCGCACTATGACCTGGGTAACGATCTGTTCGAGAACTTTCTTGATCCGACCATGATGTATTCCGCCGCCATATTCCCTCCGCAGAGTGAAAGCCTGGAACAGGCCCAGCTGCACAAGCTGGAACGCATCTGCCGCAAGCTGGAGCTGACCGCGGACGACCATCTGCTGGAAATCGGCACTGGCTGGGGCACCATGGCGATTTATGCAGCCCAGCATTATGGCTGCAAGGTCACCACCACCACGCTATCCCGGGAACAGCTGGCCTATGCCCGGGCCAGAGTGGAAGAACTGGGCTTGCAAGATCAGGTAACCCTGCTGCTGCAGGACTACCGTGAACTCAGTGGCAGCTACGACAAGCTGGTCTCGATCGAGATGGTCGAGGCGGTGGGCCATGAATACTTCCGGACCTATTTTGAAACCTGCGCGAAGCTGCTCAAACCCCACGGCATGATGCTACTGCAGGCGATCACCATCCGTGATCAGCGTTACGAGCAGGCCAGGGGCAGTATCGACTTCATCCAGCGGTATATCTTTCCCGGCGGCTCCCTGCCCTCGGTCAGCCTGATCGGTGAACTCACGCGCAAACATACCGACCTGTCTATGCTCCATCTGGAGGATATCGGGACCCATTACGCCCGCACCCTGCGTTACTGGCACGAGAATCTGAAAACGGCGCGCAGCCATCTCGAACAGCTCGGGTATGATGATTACTTTTTCCGCCTGTGGGAGTTTTACCTGTGTTATTGCGAAGGAGGTTTCATGGAAAGGTCAATCGGTACGGCGCAGATCCTGCTGACCAAGCCCGAAGCGCGACCCCAGCTGAACCTGTTCAGCCTCGGAGCATGAGATGCGGCTGAGTATGCCCATGACCAAAATGGTCGCCAACGCAGTACTGTTCCAGATCGGCTGGTTCGCCTGCGTTCTGGGCGGGACCGGACCCTGGCTGCTGGTACCGGCAGCCGTGCTATGCATTTATTTTTTCTGGATCAGTTCCTGGGCTGCCGAGGGCAAACTGATGGTGACCGTGGTGCTCGCAGGCGCGGCAATCGATTCGTTTCTGATGCAGGTCGGTGTGTTCGAGTTCCCCGGGGAGTCCAAGCTGGTGCCTCTGTGGCTGGCAGCATTGTGGGCGATGCTGGCTACTACCCTGAACCATTGTCTGGCGTGGACCGCACGGCCAATCTGGCTGGCAAGCCTGCTCGGCGCGATTTCAGGTCCGCTTTCCTACTTCGCCGGGGCCGCGATAGCTGAGGTTGAATTGCCGCTCGAGCAGGGCATGACTCTGGTGATTCTGGCCGCGACCTGGGCCATCGTTTTCCCGCTGCTGCATGGGTTCGCCCATATTTACCGCCAACAGTGGCTGGTCAGGCAGATGGCCCAGAAGAACTGAGCCATCGAATCCCGTCGGGGCGTGGCTAGATTGCCATGCGGTAGTAAAGAGCGACCTTGTTGATACCCTGATTCGGATCCTTGATGCCCGCGTTTGAATAGTGGTAGGCACGGATACCTGCCTGCGACCCGGAGTTGAAACGCAATCCTGCGCCGATCACGTCTTCAAACTGGAATGCCGAACCCAGATCCCGATCAGCTTTCTCGAACTCGGTCTCGGAGAACAGTGCGGCGCCTATGCCCGCTTCGAGAAACGGAATGGGGCCAGCGCCCTGTCCGAATTGCAGCTGGAACACCGGCATGATCGACACAGAGGTAATATCATCGCCATCCCAGCGCGTCAGCCCTGCGTCCCAGTAGCCCTCAATGCGGACATTTCCCGAATCGCTCTGCCACAGCGATCGTCCGAAATCGAACTGCATCCCCAATCGATAGACCATCTCCGACTCGGAGGTTTGCCCTACTTCGGCAGTCAAACCCTTCCCGGCAAACGCTGGTTGCAAGGCCACTAAGCCCAGCACCGCCGAGCCAATCCAAAGACTGCTTTTTTTCATTTTTCATTCCTGAATAGTTATTTCTGGTTACTTTGTGGAAAGACCACAAAAGTGCTCAGAATGCTGTCCAACATTTCTTTGTCCACTCAGAACGGCAACAGTTCCACTTCCCCCTGCGCATTCCAGAGCACTGGCAGCACCCGGCGCAACGCCTGCGGGTCGCCACTGGACCAGAACCGGCAGGCCTGCGCCGGTCCGGCGGCCGTCATTGCCGAACCGATCAGGCGCTGCTGCAATTGCCTGGCTACCGCCGCGCCGGTGTCGATCAGCGTCACATCAGGCGGCAGCACAGACTGCAGCATCGGCCGTATGAACGGATAATGCGTGCAGCCGAGAATCAGCGTATCGCAGCCGGCAATCAGCAGCGGCTCAGTATAGCGCTGCAACAGGGTACGCATGCGCGCGCTTTCGAGCTCACCCTGCTCGATATATTCGACCAGACCCGGGCACGGCTGGGTTATTACTGTGACCGAGCCGGCGAAACGGTCCAGCAGTGCAGCGAACCTCGCACTTTGCAGTGTTCCGGTGGTTGCCAGCACACCAACCACGCCACTGCGCGTGGCCTGGGCTGCGGGCTTGACCGCCGGCTCCATGCCAATTATTGGCAAAGCGTAGAGCTCGCGCAGATCGGCCACCGCTGCGGCCGTGGCGGTATTGCAGGCAACAACCAGCGCCTTGGCGCCCTGGCCAACGAGAAACCGCGCAATGGCACGACTGCGCTCGCGAATCTGTTCGGGGCTCTTTTCGCCATAGGGCACGTGACCACTGTCGGCTACATACAGGAGCGATTCATCCGGCAACGCCTGGCGTATTTCCCGCAGCACCGAGAGCCCGCCCACCCCCGAATCAAAGACTCCAATCGACGCGTTATTCATCGCCTACTCCGCTGCCGGACCGCAACAGCTGCAACCCGGGTCGCGACGCACGCGCATTTCCCGGAACCGGCTGGTCAGTGCCTCCACCAGCAGCAGGCGTCCGACCAGCGGCTCGCCAAAGCCGGCCAGAAGCTTTAGCGCCTCAAGCGCTTGCAGGCTGCCGATAATCCCCACCAGCGGTCCAAGCACCCCCGCCTCGCTGCAACTCAGGGCAGTCTCCTCGCCGCTGCCGTACAGGCACTGATAACAGGGACTGTCCTCGCGGCGCGAATCGAATACGCTGAGCTGACCTTCCAGACGAATCGCCGCCCCCGACACCAGAGGCCGGCGCAGAGCGACACATGCTGCATTGACCGCCTGGCGGGTGGCAAAGTTGTCGCAGCAGTCCACCACCAGATCGACATCCGCTACCGCGTCTGCAAGGTTCTGACCAGCAAGTGCCTGCTCCAGAAGAAGCGTTTCGACGTCTGGATTGAGCGCCTTGATACCATTGGCTGCCGACTGCACCTTGGGCAACCCGACATCGGCCGCCTGGTGAATGATCTGCCTCTGCAGATTCGTCAGATCCACTTCATCGTGGTCCGCCAGGACCAGGGTTCCCACACCGGCCGCAGCGAGATACAGCGCCACCGGCGCGCCCAGACCACCCAGACCGACGATCAGTACCCGGCTTTCGAGCAGGCGCTGCTGACCGTCGATATCGATTTGCGGCAACAATATCTGCCGGCTGTAGCGCAGCAACTGCTGATCATCCATGCCACTGTCCTCCGCTCACGCGTTGCTGGCCGGCCAGATCCGCCCAGGAGCGAACATGGGCAAACCCCCTCTCACGAAGCAGCGCGGCCACCGCATCGGCCTGCTCCCAGCCATGTTCCAGTAGCAGCCAGCCGTCACCGCGCAGGTATCCGGGGGCCCGCTGCACGATGTGTCGGATCGCGTCCAGCCCGTCAGCGCCACTGACCAGCGCACTGGCCGGCTCATAGCGTACGTCGCCGCGCTGCAGATGCGGATCGTCGATGCCGATGTACGGCGGGTTCGAAACAATCAGGTCAAAGGGGGTGCGATCGAGCGCGGCAAACCAGTCGCTTGTTACCAACCGGACATTCTCGCGGCCAAGACGCTTGCGGTTATTCTCGGCCAGCGCAACCGCAGCCGGGACCACATCCGTTGCGGTGATTTGCCACTTCGGACGCTCGCCGGCCAGCGCCAGCGCCACCGCACCGGTACCGGTACCCAGATCCAGTACCCGGGCAGCGCCGCGCGGGCCAAGCTCCAGCGCCAGCTCGACCAGGCGTTCGGTGTCAGGCCGGGGAATCAGTGTGGCGTCGCTGACCTGCAGATCAATACTCCAGAAACCCTGCTCGCCCAACAGATACGCTATCGGTTCACCGCCGCGACGCCGGTCGAGCAACCGGTTAAACGCGTCGATTCGCGTGGCCTCCAGC
>NZ_JBFGFI010000098.1:0-8147 GCF_041579695.1 Halopseudomonas sp. | reverse complement strand
TTCATCCAGCCCGGTAAGCCTACCCAGAATGCATTTGTAGAGAGCTTGAATGGAAAATTCCGTAACGAGTGCCTGAATCGATCCTGGTTCAGAACGATGGATGAGGCTCGAGTGGAGATCGACTCATGGAGGGAGCATTACAACCATGTTCGACCGCACAGCTCATTGAACTACTTGTCGCCAGTTGAGTACGCACGAAGAGCGGCGTAACGTAAGGAATCTCATCGAACCGGTGGTGCTAATTCAGGGGAAAGGTCAAGACCAGCGCCGATCTTAAAACATCGGCCTGCTGTGATGTGTCGGGCATGCCGGGTTGGCTTAAACCGTTACTGGCCAATATTCATCCGGAAGTAACAGAGAAATATTATGGCTGCGGCCTGGTCGCGCCCCATTTATTGCAAGGTTGCGATATTCTGGATCTGGGTAGTGGGTCAGAACGCGACTGCTATGTGCTGGCGCAATTGGCAGGGGCCCAAGGTAGCGTCATTGGCGTCGATATGACCGATGAGCAATTGGATGTTGCCCGGCGACATCTGAACTACCATGCCGAACGGTTTGGCTTTGCCAACGTGCAGTTTCACCACGGGTACATTGAACAACTGGATACCCTTGACCGGGCTGACAACAGCATAGACGTCATCGTCTCAAACTGTGTGATCAACCTCTCGCCAGACAAGGATGCGGTCCTGCGCGAAGCCTATCGCCTGCTCAAGCCAGGCGGGGAACTGTACTTTTCGGATATCTATGCTGACCGCCGCCTCCCTGATGCCTTGCGAGAGGATGAAGTCCTGTACGGCGAGTGCCTGGGTGGGGCGCTGTACCGGAACGACTTCGAGAACCTGGCAAAACGTCATGGATTTCTTGATCCGCGCCTGGTGGAGGACCGGCCCCTGGAGATTACCGATCCGGCTATCGCGGCCAAGTTGGGCAATATTCGTTTCTTTTCCGCCACCTATCGGCTTTTCAAGCTGCCTGAACTCGAGCTCGCCTGCGAAGATTATGGCCAGGCGGTGATCTATCACGGCAGTATTCCGGAGGCTGAGCACCTATTCCATCTGGACAAACATCATGCTATCGAAACGGGTCGGATCTTTCCGGTCTGCGGCATTACCTGGCGGATGCTGCAGGAGACGCGTTTTTCTTCGCACTTCGAGTTCATTGGTAACTTTGATCGGCACTACGGCATTTTTCCCGGCTGTGGTGGCGTGGTGCCCTATGACGATGTGGCAGCCGCCACAGGGGAAGCACCATGTTGCTGAATGAGGACGTGAAACCATTGCGGTTGCTGGTGCTGTGCACCGGCAACTCTGCCCGCAGCATCATTGCAGAGGGGCTTTTCAATCGGGATCACATCCAGGCCTTCAGTGCCGGCAGCCAGCCTGCTGGGCGGGTCAATCCATTGGCGATGGAACAGTTGAGCGATTGGCCCGCTGCAGAGCCGCCACGCAGCAAAAGCTGGGACGAGTTCCTTGTGATGGATGCGGTGCCACTGGATATTGTACTGACCGTCTGTGGTAACGCTGGACACTGCTGTCCGCAGTTTCCCGGCACACCCGAGCGCGTTCATTGGGGGTTGCCGGACCCCGCTGCAGTGGAAGGCACTGACGAGCTCAAGCGCATGGCGTTTTCTGACTGTTACAGCGCGTTGAAGGCGCGCATTGACACCCTGGTTAGGTATCTTCGCGAGCAGCCAGAGAACCGGCTGGCACACAACATCGCCGGTTTTATGCGCACGTTAGGCCCGAACTGACGGCAGGATATCTAATTCGGTAAGACGCCAGATCAAGCGACGAGCCCTGCCGGCGGCCAGTTTCTATATATTTTCAGTGCTGAGGTATGCAATGAGTTTATCCAGAGGTAAAGGCTTGCTGAAGTAATAACCCTGGATGACATCGCAGCCATGAGCTTGCAAGAATGCAAGCTGCTCTTTTTCTTCTACACCTTCGGCTACTACATGCTGCTTAAGGCTATGAGCCAGGCTGATTATCGCCTGAACGATAGAGCGGTCCTCATTTTCTGTGGCGATATTGATCAGAAAAGATCGATCGATCTTCAACTCCCTGATCGGAAAGCGCTTGAGATAGCTCAGAGAAGAATAACCAGTTCCAAAATCGTCGAGTGAGAAGGACACGCCCAGTGCGATGATTTCATTCATCTGATCGACCAGGCGATCAATGTCGCCCATCAATGTACTCTCGGTAATCTCAAGAACCAGATTCTGGGGGTTGATGTGGCTGGTGCTCAGTGCGTGGATCACCGACTCCTTGAAGCCCTTGTCTGCAAACTGCGCAGGCGCGACATTGACTGACACTTTAAGGTGATGATGACCCATGGTGTTGAGCCGGCTGATTTCAGCACACGCTTGAGCCAATACCCATTTTCCAATAGGAACAATCAGCCCGGTGTTTTCAGCAATGGATATAAATTCGGACGGCGATACGATACCTCTGAGGGGATGGTTCCATCGAATGAGGCTTTCGACTCCCACCGCCGTTCCTGTCTGACTGTCGACCTTTGGTTGGTAAAAGAGCTCAAATTCGTCATTTTTGAATGCATTCTTGAGTTCTGTTTCCAGGTTAATGACCGTCAATGCCTGTGCATTCATTTCACTGGAATAGTAAAGGAATTTTCCAGCGCCGAGTCTTTTTGCATGTTCTCTCGCCGCACCGGCAAATTTGACCAGAGCCTCAACGTCTTCCGCATCCTCTGGAAAGACTGCCATACCGATACCGGCACTCAAGTAGTACTCCTTGCCCTGATATTCGAGTGCCTGTTCAAGCTCTTCTATGATTCGCTTGCACACCATCGAGGCTTTTTCCAGCTGCGTGACGCTGCACAGAACGACGGAAAACTCTTCTCCTGAAATTCGCGCTACGTTTTCCAGGCTTTTTCTACCCTGGCCGTGACTCACAAGATCACTACTTCGGATCACTTTCTGTATCCGCTGGGCCACATCCTGCAGCATGGAATCGCCTGCAGACATACCCAGGGTGTCATATATTTTTCTGAACCGGTCCAGACCAATATCCAGCAAAACCAGCTTGGTTTCCGTTCGTTTTGCGTTTTCCATGGACCAGAACAGGCGATCCAGAAACAGCGTGCGATTGGGGAGCCCGGTCAGGCTGTCATAAAAGGCCAGTTGGTCCCGGTAGGCTTTGGCCGACAAGGTATTACGAACCCTAAGCCCCAGTTCGCTGGGATCTACCGGCTTGGAGAGAAAGTCAGTTGCACCCAGTTCAAGCGCCTTGAGCTTACTGGCGGCGTCGTCCGCACTAGTGAGAATAATGACGGGCAGGTGCCCGAATTTCTCGTGTTTGCGCACTTGCTCAAGGACCTGGTAGCCATCCAGTTCAGGCATATCAAGATCCAGCAGCATCACATCCGGATTCGATACCTCCATCGTCGTTATCGTCTCAGGGGAGTGCTGAACCGCTACGAAGTATTGATATCCGAACTCTTCCAGCAATGCCTGCACGATATCAAGCATGACAGGTTCGTCATCCACCAACATGATTGTCGAATCCATTACTTCACCTGATCGCTGTATTGCAAAGTGAAAACCCGCCTACGAGGTCATGGCCAGAGCACATCATGCTGTTTCCAGGTCTATGCGGGAGTTCAAAAGTTTAATGACCTTTACCGTATGGTTGATGCCTTCATATTCCTGCTCTGCACAATGGCTGACCAGGTCCCTCGCGGGCTCCGTGAAAGCATCGAATCCCACAGAGCCACCGGAGGCTTTCAGCCATTGTGCAAACTTGCGGATACTGTCGTAATCTTCATTAGCAATGTCCGAGTCAATACGAGCAATCCAGTTGGAGAGTTGCTCTAGAAATTTTTCAATGATCGGTCGCAGTCTTGGACTGTTGACGGGTAGGCGGCATGAGACGATGTCAGGTATGACATAGTCCTTGTGTACTGTTGCCTGTTGAGTGGAGAGTGTTTCTTTTTCAGCCTGTACTGGCTGTAGCTCCATTCGGGCGACAAGTGTCGCGATCTGTTTGACCGTGTCATCGAGCTTCACATCATTGCGCTCAAGCGCATACTGCTCTAGCGCGCCGCCGGCCTGCATCAGTGGCTGAAAGCCTACCGAGCCCGCCGAGCCTTTCAGCCAGTGGCCGAGCTTTTTCAGCTGATCATAATCGCGGTCATGCCAGGCGGCATCAATGACGTCGACCTGAGTGCCCATACGACTGATAAATTTTTCGACTATGCGGCGAAACTGTTCCTTGTGAACGGGCAGAGAAGAATGAATTTTCTCTTCGTTTACGCTCACGGTTGCTGAGTTAACGGTATCCGCTTGCTGGTTGTCCACACGTTTCGGAGCTTGAACCTTGCGGCCGTTCAGATACGTGGCCAGGCGGCTCATCAGGAAGTCAATATTGACCGGTTTGGTCAGATAGTCGCTGTATCCTGCAGAAAGGCATAGTTGTTGAACCCCGCTCATGGCGTCGGCAGTCAATGCAATTATCGGAAGCTCAGCATATCGCCCGCGCATAATACCGGCTGCTGTCAGACCGTCCATCACCGGCATCTGCACATCCATCAACACTACATCCACCGTTTGCTGTTGCAGAAAGTCGAGGGCCTGTTGCCCATTCTCCGCGGTGAAGACCTCGAACCCTGCATCTGACATGATCACTTGCAGCAGATCGCGGTTTTCTTCGCCATCATCCACCACCAGCGCAGTTGATGCAGTAAATTGCCAGCGTGCAGCAACTTCGGTCTGCTCAACCCACTCTGCAGACATGATGTCGTCCGCCGATAACATCACGGTCCCTTGCCCGGTCGGCCCAGCGGGCACGGTCACTTGGAAACGGGAGCCGTGCCCCGGTTTACTTGAAACCTGTATGTCGCCACCCAGCGCTTCTGCGAAGCGTTTACTAATAGTCAATCCCAGGCCAGTGCCACCGAATCGGCGTGTAATAGAGCTATCTGCTTGGGTGAATGGGTCGAATACCGCTTGAGCTTGTTCTTCGGTCATACCAATACCGGAATCACTGACGGCAACCAAGATTGTTGACCCTTCGGAGGAGCGTTCGTATCGGGATGTCACGGTGACCCCACCGCTCTCTGTAAATTTGACCGCATTGCTCACCAGATTGGTGATGATCTGACGCAATTTGGCCGCATCGGTTTCGATATGTGCGGGAAGCGGGCCATCAGCTCGGTATTCGAGAAAAATCTGCTTCTCGTTCGCCTTGACCCGCATAATCTGAATGACTTCCTGAATGACGGTATGTACGGGAGTCGGTACCACCTCGACTTCGATTCGACCCGCTTCTACCTTGGAAAGATCCAGGATGTCGTTGATTAGGCCCAGCAAGTGGTTACCACTGGAGGAGATGGTATTCAGATAGCGGATACTGTCCTTGCTGTCACGATCGTAGCCGCGCTTCAGAATTTCAGCGAAGCCAAGAATAGCGTTCATGGGCGTGCGGATTTCATGGCTCATATTGGCCAGAAATTCACTCTTGAAGCGGTTAGCCTGATCGGCTTCATCCCTGGAGAGGCGGAGCTCGACTTCTTTCTTTTCAAGCTCGGTAATATCGTCAAAGCTGATCAATACCCCCGCGGGCTTGCCGCCTCCGGTCAGGATGGGTGAGCAGTTCAGCATGAACGTCCGTGTCCCGTTATCACCAATGACCAGTCGAATAACCTCGCCGGTCCGGACCACGCCATCCTCTAGGGTTTTTGTCCAGGGAGCGCGCACTTTTTCCAGCTTCTCGTTCGTCTGATCCAGCCAGTTGAAACGGGAAACTTGCAAGCCAATCAGTTTTTTTGCGTTCACTGAAGGGATGTCGGAAAAGGCCTTGTTGGCCAACACGATATTCTGCTTTGCGTCTATCACCAGCAAACCTTCCGCCATGGTATCCAGCGCAGAGCGCACCCGGTCGGGAATGGCCTGGGACGGATCCAGCTGCTTGAGCATCTTGCCCATGTAGAAGTAATACAGGATGAGGCCTGTCACGGAGAGAAAGGCAGAGAGCAGTACGACAGGATGAAGCAGCCACCCATACCACTCGCTGGGTAACAGGGGCTTGAATGAGAGCTCGACCTGTCCCCACTGTTGACTCCCTTCATAGATGGGCACGACCACCTGTCCATCCCGCGACACAGTATTTCCGCTGTCTTGCCACAGCCCCCCATGCTCGCCAACAACTGTCAGCAGTCTCCCGTCGGCATGCCGTACGGCGGCTGATAGCAGCTCCTCGTTTCGATCAACCAGCACCTGGAGGATCGTGTCCATGCGGCGAATATCCGACGTGGTTATGAAGATCGAGCTATTGACCGCAACGGATTCAGCAAGCCGGGCATGACCGTCACGGATGGCAGCCTGTCGGTCAGGAACCAGACCGAGCAGCGAAGCCAGCAGGATCAGGCTCACCAGCATGCTGGACAGTCCGAGTGCTATACGAAAGCGTGTACTGACTCGTTGTAGGATTCTTATGGCCATGGAAAAGGCTTAACCAAGGTTGAGGTCAGCGAGCTAAGTGGATTCATTCTGATCCGAACTGGAACTCTTGCTCTGGTTAGCTTCCGTTACCATCGATTCAAGGGATTCGGAGTCTTCCTCTTCATCCGTTGATCCGAGGCTCCCAAGGACCGGCAGGGGGTCGATAAACCGCCAGGCCGGTAAAGAGGACAAGACGCTGCTCATGATAATGCCGCTACGGGCCAACCATACTACATAGCCAACCGACAGGCCCGCTGAAACGGACAGGCTGGTGCCGATCAATTGTTCGACCTGGCTGCGTTCTTCCACCAGTTCCTTGCGCATGTTGTCCAACTGACTGGCGAAATTGCCGCGATCGAGCAACTGAAAGGGTTCGTTTAATTTCGTGATTTGATCCCTGAGAAGCTGAACTGCTTTTTCACTGTTGCCCGTGCTGGCTGATGCATCGTTCAAAGACGCTTTGAGCGTGGGGGAAGCCAAAGAATCAGACGATGGATCCTGTCCGTCAAAAGGCGACACGTACTCAGACGAAATATTATCGTCGCCCGGCCTAACCTCAGTCTCAGAAGGTTCATCAGGGAGGTTGGTGACTAGAGGACCGCTTGTGACCTCTTGTTCTGATGGCGAGGTATCGGGCTCGGTAGACGGATCGGATGTATCCTGCCCTCCCTGCCCGGGTCCGCCGCCTACCAGATCGATCGGCAGCTCTGTTGGCAGATTGGTTGTCAGGGTTAGCTCGCCAAGCAGGGGACCACTGCCATCCTCATCCCCATCATCAATGTTAATAACCAGAGTCGAATCCTGCACGCTTCCGGGAATAGGAGTGAAGCTGAGGCTAGCCAATGCATTATTCACTTCGGCCACCGTACCGGTAATAGACCAGACGCCGCTTGACTGGTCATAGACGGCACCGCCCGTGGCGCTCAGAAGGCCAACTTGCGGATTTGACAGCCTTAAGCTGGCAGTGACTGTTTCGCCGCTATCAACGTCGGCAATAACGATGAAGTTGAGCGGTATGGTATTCGTACTGCTGGTGATCAGAATGTTGTCGGGCAGACTGGAAATCGTAGGCGCATCATTGGTGCCAATAATGGTGATATTGATGATGTCGGTGGCTGTTGCTCCCTGGCTGTCCTGAATAGTGACCGTATAAGCCAACTGCAGAGTCTCGCCCGCGGCCAGATAGTTGAATGCCTGGGATGCAGAGTCAAAGCTCCAATTCAGCAAGGCGCTGTTGATGCTTCCATCCAGAACGGTATTGGGGCTGACCGTCAGCATGGCCTGGAGGTCGGCATCACTTGGCGCAGCGGGGTCTGTCCGGTCCGATGTGCCACCGACCGCAAAATTGCTGATGCTGGCTGTGACGATGTCGCCGGCATCACTATCAGCTACTGTAAAGCTGCCGCTGGTGGAGAGTCCCACATTGGTCTCGCTCAAGGTGGCGTTAGCCGGACCGCCAATCATTTCTGGTACATCGTTGGTACCGGTCACGGTAATGGTGACTGTCTGCTCGGCGCTGACACCGCCGTCATTGTCGGTGGCAGTGTATGTGAAAGACACATCACGGCTGGCACCCACGGCCAGGTCATCGAAATCGGTGCCGGGGTCGAAGCTGTAGCTGCCATCGCCATTGAAGCTCAGGCTGCCCTGGGTCACGCTGGTGCCGAGGGTGTAGCCAGCAATAGTGCCA
>NZ_JBFGFI010000097.1:0-8308 GCF_041579695.1 Halopseudomonas sp. | reverse complement strand
GGATCCCCGCGTTCGCGAGGATGACGTAACAAGGAGGCCGTACTTACAGAATCGTCATTCCCGCGAACGCGGGAATCCATTTTGACCTTCGGGGGCTTGGCAGAAAGCACAGCGCCTACTGCCACCCCAGAATGGATCCCCGCGTTCGCGAGGATGACGTAACAAGGAGGCCGTATTTACAGAATCGTCATTCCCGCGAACGCGGGAATCCATTTTGACCTTCGGGGTTTGGCAGAAAGCACTGCGCCTAAAGCCAACCGCCGAATGGATCCCCGCGTTCGCGAGGATGACGTAACAAGGAGGCCGTACTTACAGAATCGTCATTCCCGCGAACGCGGGAATCCATTTTGACCTCGGGGGCTGGCGCTGAGAGGCCGAGCCTCCAAGCGCAACCCGAGCCGCCATACATACAACTTGAAGCTTGAAGCCCCCGCTTGAAGCTACGACTGAAAGGAGCCACACCATGCTCAGCTGGGACGAACTAGACAACGAACAAACCACCGCAGCCCCACACCTGGGAACGTCGATTTCCACCTCGACAAAGGCGGACCACTCCGAGCCCGCGACAGAAACGCAGAACGCCATTGCGACCCCAGCCAACGTCGCAGAAGCGCGCCAGGTCTCCACCGATGACTCCGCCGCCATCGCCCGCGCCAAGGCCGCACTCGACGCCCTCGACGTACAGGAAGGCCTCGATGAACTCGAAGGCTCCGCCGCCCGCGTCAGCGTCGACACCAAGCGCATGATCAACTGCCGCGCCGACCTCAACCAGCTGGTGCCCTTCAAGTACGAGTGGGCCTGGCAGAAGTACCTCGACGGCTGCTCCAACCACTGGATGCCGCAGGAGGTCAACATGACCGCCGACATCGCCCTGTGGAAAAACGCCGAAGGCCTGACCGACGACGAGCGCCGCATCGTCAAGCGCAACCTGGGCTTCTTCTCCACCGCCGATTCCCTGGTAGCAAACAACCTGGTGCTGGCGGTCTATCGTCTTATCACCAACCCCGAGTGCCGCCAGTACATTCTGCGTCAGGCATTCGAAGAGGCGATCCATACCCACGCCTACCAGTACTGCATCGAATCTTTGGGCATGGACGAAGGCGAGATCTTCAACATGTACCACGAGATTCCGTCAGTCGCGAAAAAAGCCGCCTGGGGTCTGAAGTACACCCGGTCAATCTCCGACCCGACCTTCAACACCGGCACTGTAGAGACCGACAAGGAACTGCTGCGCAACCTGATCGCCTACTACTGCGTACTCGAAGGCGTGTTCTTTTACTGTGGCTTCACCCAGATCCTGTCCATGGGCCGCCGCAACAAGATGACCGGCGTGGCCGAGCAGTTCCAGTACATCCTGCGCGACGAGTCCATGCACCTGAATTTCGGCATCGACGTGATCAACCAGATCAAGATCGAAAACCCGCACCTGTGGGATGCCAGCATGAAGGATGAAGCCACACAGATGATTCTGCAGGGCACCCAGCTGGAAATCGAATACGCCCGCGACACTATGCCCCGAGGCGTACTCGGCATGAACGCAGCGATGATGGAGGACTACCTCAAGTTCATCGCCAACCGCCGCCTGACCCAGATCGGGCTCAAAGAGGAATACCCGGGTACAGTCAATCCCTTCCCGTGGATGAGCGAGATCATGGACCTGAAGAAGGAGAAAAATTTCTTCGAGACGCGGGTTATCGAGTATCAGACTGGCGGGGCGTTGAGCTGGGATTGATCCAGCCAGTAGCAACCGGGATCTGCCTGCCATGCTTCGGCAACGCAGGCAGATTTCAGATTTTCACGCAGGCGAACAGTGCATTCCCCGATGCTCCATCCCAGGGGCTGAGGGTCTGATAGTCGTGCTCCAGTACCTGCACCTCGAAATATGGCGTTAACAGCGCCAACAGCTCGTTGAAACTGACCGCCACCATCGGATGCTGGTCACGCCATATCTGGCTTACGTTCGCGACCGTTCTTTCGATTCGCAGCTTTAGCGACTGCTGCTCCCCTTCCCCCGAATAGTGCCAACCGGAACTGAAGTTAAATTGACCCTCCGCATTCCTGACCGAATGCGACATGTAGGAGTCGTTGTCGATCCTGTGCTTGTCGACCGCGTTGAAGCAGAACAGCCCACCCGTAGCCAGTGCATTGTGGACACTGGCGATACATCCCTTGAGTCGCTCGAGCCCGGCGCTGTAATGGATGGAATACAGAAAGCATGTCACCAGATCGACCGGATCACTCAGCGAGAAATCACACATGTCCTGCAAAGAGAACTGCGCTTCGGGGCACCGCGTCAGGGCCAGATCAAGCATCGGTTGATTGATGTCCAGCCCACTGCACTGATAGCCCGCATCCAGCAGATGCCGCACATGTGGGCCGGTGCCGCAGGCCAGATCAAGGTGCCGCCTCCCGCCGTTGCCCAACAGCTGCTGTAAGCGGTGAATACAGTGGCTTTGCGCGCGGTAATCGATGTCGGCGCACATCAGGTCGTAATATCCCGAGAGATCGGTATAAATGGCGTTGCTGGTCATGATGATCTGAAGCCGAAGTGGGCGCTGGAATGGGCGCGCGCATCATATACCGGTCGCGGAAAAAGCGCTCGCGGTTACTCATGCTGCAATACGCAACCTTCAATCGAGCCGCAGCCAGCGTGCCAGCCTGGAATCAGGCCTGCGACTGATCGCCCAGGGCAGTCCCACCATCGCCGCCAGAATGGCCAATCCTGCCAGCACAGTCAGGACCGGATGCAGCATGAAGGTATTGCCCAGTCCCGCGAAGACAAATGTCATCGGCAGCATGCCGATCAGGGTCGCCGCCGCAAAACGCCAGGCGTGAATGGCCGTGACGCCGGCGGCATAACTGATCAAGGCGAAGGAAAAAACCGGTATCAGCCGGGTGAGAAAGATGGTGATGGTCAGGAAGCGTTGCGAGCCATCCCTGGCCAACACGGGGTTATCCGGGAAGCGTTTGCATATCGCCTCGCGACCCAGAAAGCGGACGATCCAGAAGGCCGCCATGGCGCCGATCAGGGCGCCGGAGGCGGCGATGGCGGTTCCGCTGAGCACGCCAAACACCAGTCCGGCCGTCGCGCTCACGGGCAGCGTGGGAATCGGGCCGACAATCACCGCGATCACCATCAGCAGCATGAGCAGCAGGGGGCCGACGCGACCCTGGCTCTTGAGCCAGACGGACAACACTTCCGGCGAGAAGCTGCCGGGCATCCCCAGTATCTGCAACAACCACCAGGCACCCGCGAGCGCGGCAAGCACTAATATCACCACTGCCATCCTGAATGCCATCAACCAACCTCTCTGCGACGAATACGTGCCTGCACCAGGCCGCCGAGTCTAGCGCGAATTTCCTTGAAACACCTGTGATCCAGTAGCAATCAAACGGTGCGTTAAGCTGAAAATACAAACTGGAGGCCACATCATGGATGCAACAATAACTGCCAGGGCAACCGCCGCCCTGCAGAACCTGTTTATCGGCGATGCGCTGGCCATGCCGGTGCACTGGTTCTACCGGGTCGGTGACATCGACCGCGCTTTTCCCAATGGCATCAAAACCTTCGAGGCACCTCCGGAATATCATCCCTCATCGATCATGTCCCTGCACTCGACCAGCGGCGGTGGGCGCAAGAGCTCCGGCAATCAGGGGCAATCGGATGTCGTTGGCGACGTGATCCTCAAAGGCAAAGCCCAGTACTGGGATCAGTCCCACGTCCACTATCACCAAGGCATGCGCGCCGGCGACAATACCCTCAATGCCTACTGCGCACTGACTCTGACCGAAGTCATGAACGAGGCCGGCGGACACTATGACCGCGATGGATTCCTGCAGGCCTACATAGCCTTGCTGACGGCAGAGCAACCGGCCCATCCGGACACCTACGCCGAGTCCTACCACCGGGGTTTCTTTGCCAATCTCGCCAAGGGTCTGCCGCCAGATCAGTGCGCAGCCGTTACCCACGACACACCCTCGATTGGCGGCCTGGTTACCATCGCACCGTTGGCGATCGGCGAGAGACTGCGCGGCACGCCGCTTGCTGATACCCGCCAACTCTGCCGCGAGCACCTGGCACTGACCCACCCGGATACCTTTCTGGCCGAAGTGTGCGATGCCTATGTGGATCTGATCGATGGCTTGCTGTTTCGCGACAGCGACGCCGCTGTCCAGGACTTACTGCTTGATGCCACGCGCAGCTTGCCACGGCGTGATCTGGCCAGACTGGTTGCGGGCAACAAGCCCGACCGCGAGGTGGTGGGTCGGGTGCTGTCCCCGGCCTGTTACATCAGCGACGCCTGGCCAGCGGTGTTGTACATCGCTGCGAAATATCAGCATGATCAAATGAAGGCCCTGCAGGCAAACATCGAAGTCGGCGGCGACAATGTGCACCGCGGCTCGGTGCTCGGGGTGTTGCTGGGCCTGATCCATGGCGAGGCGGCCGGAGGACTCTTTGGTCAACTCACCGAACAGGCAGCAATCAGCCAGGCCATTGAGCGGCTTGTCGACAGCCGTTAATCGTCATCCCAGCGAATGGTGGAACTCATCGAGAAATTGGTCTGGTTCATGTCATCCACACGCTTACTCAGCCAGCGCCGACGCAGAAACGAAATGCCGTGGCGGGTTTTCCAGGATGACGGAATCAACTCGCCACCCACCGGCTCGCTGTTGATGTAAAAGCTTCTGTCAACGCTGATCGGTCGGGGCTCTGGTCCATACATAGCGATGATCTCGATAGTCAGAGACTCCAGCTCAATATCTCCCTCTGGCAAGTTGCCGCGCATCGGAATGCCAGCTTCGCGTGACAAGCGGCTGATCACATCATTGAAAGCCCCGATATGCATGAACTCACCCGAGAGAAGCGGGCCTTGCCGGGTTTTCTCGCGCAGGTCCTGGGGTATACCCGAAACCGTCTGGCGATTCCCATCTTCGTCCTCGCGCTCTTCCTCGCGCTCCTGTTCAAAGTCCGTGACATCCATGATGACCTTGCCACGGGAGGTCTCCAGGGTAGCCAGGATGTACTCCACATAGATCGCCTCCTGGCTCATATTGCTGATGATGCACAGCGCATCAAAGTCCTTTTTCCTGCCCCGATTGATCAGCACCCTGGGCGTGCGCTGACGGCGAAAGCCGAAGTACAACAGTTGGGCGTACAAAACCCATACGAACAGGGTGGCGATGCTGATGGCTACATTCACCAGCGCGTGGTTTTCCTTGATCCATTCAATCATGAGTCTGCCGAACTCTCCTTTGCCACAAAGTAATGGGGAGGGCCGAGCCCGACCCGTGCGCCTAGGACAACAAATATGACAATTTAATGCAAAAGATGACAAAGCCTTTCGCCCCAGGCCGCCGCTGCTGCCGCCGAGTGCCAGTACGCCACCTTCCGGTGGGGGCGGCGCCGCGAAGCAGAGTCCACGATGCCCGACCCCAAAACACCTGGACAAAAAAGCGGATACACTCCAGGCACTCCTAACAACAAGAAGAGCCTGACCATGACTACGACCCTCGCCGACTCCCTCACTCTGCCCTGCGGCGCTATCATCCCCAACCGCCTTGCCAAGGCCGCGATGACCGAAGGCCTGGCCACCCCTGACGGCGTACCTACCCCGGAACTCGAGCGCCTCTATGGCCTTTGGAGCGATGGCGGCGCGGGCATGCTCCTGTCGGGCAATATCCAGATCGACCGCGACCATCTCGAACGCCCCGGCAACGTCTACATCGACCGCGAGCCAGACGCCGCCATGCAGGCTGCGCTGAGCAGCTGGGCACAGGCCGCCACACGTAACGGCAATCATTTCTGGGCGCAGATAAGCCATGCCGGCCGGCAGACCATGAAGATGATCAATCCGCACCCCAAGGCGCCCTCCCCGGTCAAACTGGGTCTGCCCGGCGGCCAGTTCGGTGAGCCGGTAGCGCTGCAGAAGGAGGAGATAACCGACATCGTGGGCCGCTTCGCCCAGTGCGCGGCAGCAGTCAAGTCCGCCGGCTTTACCGGCGTACAGGTGCATGCCGCCCACGGCTATCTGCTGTCGCAGTTCCTCAGCCCACGCACCAACCAGCGCAGCGACGAGTACGGCGGTTCGCTGGAAAACCGCGCTCGGGTACTGATGGATACCGTTGCGGCGGTCCGCGCGGCTGTCGGCCCCGAGTTTCCAGTGTCAGTCAAACTCAACAGCGCCGATTTCCAGAAAGGCGGTTTCGACTTTGACGACAGCCTGCAGGTAGTCGAGTGGCTGGAGCAGGCGGGAGTGGATCTGATCGAAATTTCCGGCGGCACCTACGAACAACCCAAGCTACTAGGTGTCGAAGGCATTGAAGCGGAAGAGCCGCAGGCGGTAGCCCAGTCGACCCAGCAGCGCGAAGCCTACTTCGTCGACTTTGCCCTGGCCATGCGCGCCAAGGTGTCGGTGCCGCTGATGGTTACCGGCGGCTTTCGTCAGAAAAAGGCTATGCAGCAGGCCCTGGACAGTGGCGCCGCCGATCTGATCGGCCTGGGTCGGCCCATGTGTGTGATGACTGATGCGCCAAACCAGTTACTTGCAGGCCTGGATGAACTGCCGCGCTACGAAGGCCAACTGGCGCTTTTCCCCAGATGGCTGGCGTTTCTCGGCAAAACCAAGGCCCTTAAAGCCATGGCCACCTTTGCTGTGCAGTACTGGTTCTATGCCCAGCTCGACCGGCTGGGTCGTTACGGCAAGGCTGATCCAGACCTCTCGGTGTTCCAGGCCAGCAAGGACATCGCTGCACTGCAGAAGACGCTGGTAAAGGGCCGCAATCGATAATCAGACCATTACTCACAAAGGGCAAGGTATGCAGACCATCAAGCTCGGCGGTACCGCCGTACCGCGTATAGGCCAGGGCACCTGGCACATGGGCGAGGACGCAGGACAGCGACAGGCTGAGGTGCGCGCCCTGCGTGAGGGCCTGGATATTGGCATGACGCTGATCGACACCGCAGAAATGTATGCCGAGGGCGGCGCTGAAGAGGTTGTGGGCGAAGCCATCCGCGGCAGACGTGACGAAGCCTATCTAGTCAGCAAGGTGTACCCACACAACGCCAGTACCGAAGGAGTGCAGGCCGCATGCGAGCGCAGCCTGCGCCGCCTGGGCACTGACACCATTGACCTCTACCTGCTGCACTGGCGCGGCCAATACCCGCTGAGCGAGACAGTAGCGGCCTTTGAAAAGCTGCGCGACCAGGGCAAGATCCTGCGTTGGGGCGTCTCCAATTTTGATGTTGCCGATTTGGAAGAGCTCGCTAATCCAGACTGCGCAACCAATCAGGTGCTCTACAACCCGGAGGCCCGTGGCATCGAATACGACTTGCTGGATTGGCAGGAGCAGCACGATATGCCCCTCATGGCCTACTGCCCGATCGGCCAGGGTGGCGCCTTGCTGCAAGACCCCACGCTGCAGCGCATAGCCGATAAACACGCCGCCACTACCGCTCAGGTTGCGCTGGCCTGGGTCATGCGCCACCCGGGGGTGATCGCCATTCCCAAGGCCGTGAATCTGGACCACCTGCGACAGAATGCAGGCGCCGACAGTCTGCGGCTGGATGAAGAGGATATGGACCAGATAGATGCTGCCTATCCGCCGCTGGCGCGCAAACAGCCACTGGAGATGATTTGACCCGGAGGGCCAGGAGCGATGACTCATCGCATCACGCGCAGACAAAGCCTAAAGCTGATCGGCGCCACACTCGCAGCCATGGCGCTCCCGTCAGTACCGCTTCTGGCCAATACCAGCGAGCTGCGGCGCAAGGCCTTTGCCGGTAGTGACAACAAGCTCCCGGTCATCGGCATGGGCACCTGGCGCACCTTCAATGTCGGTAACGATCCACAGTTGCTCGAGGCCCGCACCGACGTGGTCAAGGCGTTCTTCGAGCACGGTGGCGGCCTGATTGATTCATCGCCCATGTATGGTTCTGCCCCGGATGTCATGGGCTATGCGTTGCAGCAACTGGGCACGCCCGACAGCCTGTTCGCCGCCGAAAAGGTCTGGAGCCCGGCCGGCGGCTCGGCACGCGAGCAGGTAGCCTCGCTGAAAGACCGCTGGAATCTCGAGCACTTCGATCTGGTGCAGGTACACAATCTGGCCGACTGGCGCGAGCACTTGGCAGCGCTGCAGGAGATGAAAGCCGACGGCAGAATCGGCTATGTCGGCATCACCACTTCCCACGGGCGCCGCCACCGGGAAATGGAGCAGATCATGAGCTCGGAGGATATCGACTTCATTCAGCTCACCTACAACATTACCCACCGTGAGGCGGAAGACCGGCTGCTGCCCCTGGCACAAGAGC
>NZ_JBFGFI010000096.1:0-8394 GCF_041579695.1 Halopseudomonas sp. | reverse complement strand
TTCGAGGATGCAGCAAACGCTCGCGTCGGCTGGTTCAGAATCAACAACGGCAATCCCAGTGTCACCATGCGCAGTCTTGCTTCCGGTGCTGAAAAGTCAACACTCTTCAATTCGGTTTATGATTATGTGATGAACCAGGGCCTGGGCGGCACACCGAATCGCCGGGCAATAAACGAGGCGGGAAAACTGTTCCGCGATGATACGAATATCATCCAGTATGCGTGTCAATCCAATACCACCGTTTTGTTTACGGACGGATATTCGAATGCCGACTTCCCAGACAACACCAACTATGATGCTGGAAAAGGCGCGCCTTACGCTGATACAGCAAGCGGGACCATTGCCGACCTGGCGATGAAATACTACGACAGTTCACTTGTGCCGCTGCGCACTGGTACCGCCTTCCCCGCGGGCAGGGTGCCTGTTCCGACAGAGTGCAGTCTGACCAATCGCGACCCGTCTTTGGACTGTAACCGCAATCTGCACATGAACACTTATGCGGTAACCCTGGGTACCAAAGGCATCCTTTTTGACCCTGACAGCCCGGTAAATCCGTATCAGTCCCCGCCCGCATGGTGGTCCAGCTTTACCGATCGTAATCCGAAGGCTATTGATGACCTGTGGCACGCCACAATCAATGGTCGTGGAGCGCTGCTGAACGCTAATACTCCAGCACAAGTCAGCTCTGAGATGAAGAAGGTTCTTAGCACTATTCTGGCGCGCGTAGGATCGGCGTCCAGTGTCGCGGCTAACTCAACCAGGCTGGATACTGATACCCGGATTTTCCAGGCAAAGTTCGACAGTGCCGATTGGTCGGGTGAGGTCTTGGCCTACTCGGTGGGCGCAAATGGTGATATCAAGGATCAAATCTGGTCGACTGATGACACCATCAAACACGACTCGCTGAGGAAACTCTTCAGCTGGAATGGCACCTCCGGGATCAATTTTACCACGACACTGAGCAATTACTCGGCTGCGCAATTGACTGCTCTTGGCAGCAGTGCCGCGGAGCGTGCCGCTCGAATCGCATGGGTCCGCGGCGCCCAGGCACAGGAGCTGAGAAATGGAGGAAGCTATCGCAATCGGGTAAAGGTGCTTGGTGACGTGATCAACTCCGATCCCACTTTCATAGGCAAGGATAACTTCCGCTACGATCTGTTGCCCGAGGGTCTGGATGGCAGTTATAAAACGTTCATGACCAGTAAGGACAGTCGGCCGCCTCTGCTGCTTTTCGGTGCCAATGACGGTATGTTGCATGGCTTGAATGCAATTAATGGACAGGAGCTGTTCGGTTATGTTCCAGGGTCCATCTATCCGAAACTGACCAAGCTGACAGATCCTTTGTATTCGCATAACTTTCTTGTCGATGCTACTCCTCGGATCGGGGATGCTTTCCTTAATGGCGGCTGGAAGACGATAGCGGTTGGCGGAACAGGCCTGGGTGGCAGATCAATATTTGCACTTGATGTGACGAATCCCGTTGGCATGACCAACACTAGCGTTCTTTGGGAAATTAGCGGCCAGCTGCAGAGTGGAGGTTCCACTCATGGCATTGGTGAGGGGATCGGGCAGCCAACCATCGTCAGGCTTGCTGATGGTAATTGGGGAGCGGTTTTCGGCAATGGTTACAACAGCGGTGATACCGTCAAGTTGGTGATCGTTAGGCTGGACACCGGTGCCGTCATTCGGGTCATTGATACGGGTGTTTCGGGCGTAGATAATGGCTTGGGGCCGGTAGCGCCGGTAGACATCCAGGGCGACCGAATTACTGATTATGTTTACGCCGGTGATCTGGAGGGCAACCTTTGGAAGTTTGATCTTACCTCTACTAATTCTGGCCAATGGGCCTCGGCATTCAAACAGGGCAATACACCCAAGCCATTGATCACTGTTGCGGTGGGTACGCAAAAGCAGCCGATTACCAGCAGGCCTGTCGTTGGCAGGCATCCAGATGGCGGTTACATGGTGTATTTCGGTACGGGTAGTTACTTTAAAGAGGGTGATAACGTGGTTGGACCTACGCCTCCTCTCCAGCGGTTCTATGGCGTTCGAGATGCCGGATCTGTGGTTTCCACAACGTCACTTCAGCGCCAGACCATTGTTTATCAGGACAATGTGGCAGGCTTTGGCCCGGCCAGGGTTTATTCGGATACGTTGGTTAACTACCCGGCAAAGGCTGGCTGGTATCTGGATCTTAAGTACCCTGCAGACGGCTCAGCCAATGGGGAGCGCGTAGTCAGTACACCTCTTCTGCGTTTTGGCCGGATTATCTTCACCAGTATTATTCCTTCCCAGGATCCTTGTGATTTTGGCGGTACGAGCTGGATCAACGAAGTTGATGCAATAAGCGGGGCGCGGCTCACTTATTCGGTGTTCGATATAAATGGTGATGGCCGAATTGATGATGGTGACTTTGTTCAGCTTGCGGATGGCACCAAGGTGCCCGTCGGAGGCAAGGGGTTCAATGAAATCATCAAGACACCGGGTATCGTTGGTGCAGGTGAGCGAGAGTACAAGTACACCTCGGGTTCTAGTGGCACGCTGGCGGTAACCGCAGAGGCTGGTGATCCCGCACCGGTTGGACGTCAATCCTGGAGGCAGTTGCAATGAAGGTGTTTTCACGCATGAAGGCAAGCAAGGGCTTTACCCTGATAGAGCTGATGATAGCGGTGGCTATCATCGGCATACTGGCGGCTGTTGCTTATCCGGCCTATCAGGATTATGTGCGAAAAGGCCATCGGGCGGACGCGGCTGCGGCGCTCATGGAATCAGCGCAGTCGCTCGAGCGCTACTATTCCATTAATGGCAGCTACACAAAGGCAGGCAGCGCGACGGCAATTGCGGAGGTCTACAAAACGCAGGTTCCACAGTCCGGGACTACCATGTATTCGATCACTGCGTCTGGCGGTAGAAATACTTTCACGCTAACAGCTGCAGGTAGCGGAATGATGAGCAGTGACGTGTGCGGGAGTCTGACTTTGTCCCATGCCGGAGCAAAAGGAGTGAGTGGCAGTAAGCCTGTGGACTATTGTTGGTAGCGCGGATGGGTTATCAGGCGTGCTGTTCCAGCAGCACGCCGCTTTCCATGTGGTCTGTATAGGGAAACTGATCAAACAGCGCACATCGGGTAATCCGGTGCGTGCTGCTCAGGTCCTGCAGATTCGCCGCCAGTGTTTCGGGATTACATGAGATATACAGGATGCGCTGGTAACCCCTGACCAGCTCTAGCGTCGCCGGATCAAGGCCTGCCCGTGGTGGGTCGACGAATACGGTGCCGAAGTTGAAGCTTTGCAGATCGATGCCCTGCAGGCGCCGGAATTCGCGCACGCCAGTCAGCGCCTGAGTTACCTCTTCGCTGGCCAGTCTTACCAGGGTTACATTCTCTACCTGGTTCATTTCCATGTTGGCGATAGCCGAATAAACCGAGCTTTTAGACAGTTCAGTTGCCATCACCTTGCGGAAACAGGACGATAGCGGCAGCGTGAAGTTGCCATTCCCGCAGTAGAGTTCCAGCAGATCATCATCGTTGCTGCCGGCAGCGTCCTGAGCCCAGTTCAGCATGTGCTGATTCACGCGGCCGTTGGGCTGGGTGAAGCCGCCTTCTACCTGCTGATAACGCCAGGTCCGGCCCCTCACTTCCAGCTCTTCAATCACGTAGTCACGTTCGAGAACGCGCTTGCGTCCGCGGCTGCGCCCGATTACCAGAATATCCAGTTGCTCTGCCAGTCGCTGAGCGGCTGCATCCCATGTTTCATCAATTGGGCGGTGATAGCACAGGCTTACCAGTGCTTCATCCGACAGCGTGGTCAGGAACTCGACTTGGAACAGTTTGCGGCCCAGTAAGGGATCGGCCCTGCAGGCATCCAGCAGAGGGCCCATCAACTCGTTGATGCGGCGGCTGGCTATCGGCAGTTGATCGATCAGGATCGGCTTGTACTTGTTGCCCTTCTCGAACATGGCGTAGTGCGGCTGGCCAGCTTCGTACCAGAGCCTGAATTCTGCGCGTAGACGGAAGTGCTCGCGGGGAGACTCGAATACATCAGGCTCTGGCGCATTGAATGGTGCCAGCAGCGCGACCAGGCGCTGCCGTTTGGCAGCAAGCTGCTGGTCGTATTCGCTCGGATCGAAGGAGAGGCTCATCAGTTGAACAACGCGAGTTTGATGATGAAAAGGGCAGCCAGTGCATACAGGCTGGGGTTCAGGTCACGCCAGCGGCCGGCCAGGAGTTTGATCAGCGTCCAGCTGATAAAGCCCAGAGCGATGCCGTTGGCGATGGAGAAGGTCAGGGGCATGGTGATCGCGGTAATGACCACTGGAGCGGCAACCGTGAGATCTTCCCAGTCGACCTGGACCAGGCCGCCGGTCATCAGTACAGCGACGAACAGCAAGGCCGGGGCGGTGGCGAACGCGGGTACCGCTCCCGCCAGTGGCGAAAAGAACAGACTTATCAGGAACAGCAGGGCAACGACACAGGCTGTGAGGCCGGTTCTGCCGCCTGCAGCCGTGCCTGCGGCCGATTCGATGTAACTGGTAGTAGTTGAGGTGCCCATGGCAGCCCCTGCCATGGTGGCGGTGCTGTCGGCCATCAGCGCACGGCCCAGGCGTGGCAGTTTACCGTCCGCCTCGACCAGGTTTGCCCGCTGGGCAACACCGATCAGTGTGCCAGAGGTGTCAAAGAGGTCGACGAACAGGAATGCAAAGATCACGCTGATCATGCCGATTTCCATCGCACCGCGTATATCCAGCTCAAGGAAAGTGGGCGCAAGGCTCGGCGGTGCGGAAACCACACCGGTAGCCTCGGTAAATCCGGCGAGCAGGCTGATACCGGTAATCAGCAAAATGCCGATCATCACTGCGCCGGTTACCTGGCGGTAGGCCAGTGCAACAATGACGGCGAACCCCAGGCCGGCGAGCAGCGGGGCAGGTTGGGTCAGATCGCCCAGTGTCAGCAGCGTGGCGGGGTGGTCAACTACCAGGCCGGCGTTCTTCAGGGCGATCAGGGCGAGGAACAGACCGATGCCAGCGGCAATGGCGGAGCGCAGCGCCATGGGAATGCTGTTGATGATCCATTCACGGACCTTGAAAATGCTCAGCAGAAAAAACAGGAAGCCGGAGATGAACACCGCACCCAACGCCACTTGCCAGCTGTAGCCCATCGAGCCGACGACTGTATAGCTGAAGAACGCGTTCAGGCCCATGCCGGGGGCGAGGGCGATCGGATAGTTGGCCCACAAGCCCATGATCAGCGAGCCGATGGCGGCGGCAAGACAGGTGGCCACAAAGGCTGCGCCGGGATCGATACC
Source organism: Halopseudomonas sp. (assembly GCF_041579695.1). Classification (GTDB taxonomy): domain Bacteria; phylum Pseudomonadota; class Gammaproteobacteria; order Pseudomonadales; family Pseudomonadaceae; genus Halopseudomonas. Next base: position 3,091 of record NZ_JBFGFI010000096.1, on the reverse strand, counting down.
GGCATCGGCCATCATCATCGGATTGACGAAAATGATGTAGGCCATAGTCAGGAAGGTGGTCAGGCCGGCAATGACTTCGGTGCGCACGCTGGTGCCGTGTGCTTGCAATTGAAACAACTTTTCCAGCATGGCGGTGTCTCGCTTGGGTGTGACGTGAAAAGGCCGGCATTGTAACGGACTGGTGTCGTTTAATGAATTCCTGCCGTGTTTATGGCAGGCTTTATGGCCATTTCCCAGGGAGTACCGGTATGAGCGACACTTTCGATACAGACGAAAAGCGCGTCAGCTACGGCATTGGCCGCCAGATGGGCGACCAGTTGCTGGGGAGTAATATCCCCGATCTGAGCATTGATCTGGTGGTTGCAGGCTTGCGCGATGCCTTTACCCAGCAGCCGAGCCAGGTCGACGAGGCTGCGCTGCAGCAGGCATTCCAGGGGTTGCAGGCAAAGATGCAGGCAGTAGCGGAAGAAGTGGCGCGGGCCGCAGGGCAGGCAGGGGCTGATTTTCTTGCGCAGAATGCCGAACGTCCGGGCGTCATTACGCTGGAGTCAGGTTTGCAGTACGAAGTTGTCAGTGAAGGCGATGGCGCGACACCTGATGCATCCTCGACCGTGCGCACGCATTACGAGGGCACGCTGATAAGCGGCGAGGTGTTCGACAGCTCCTACAAGCGCGGCGAGCCGGCAGAGTTCCCTGTGGGCGGTGTTATCGCCGGCTGGACTCAGGCCCTGCAATTGATGCGCGAAGGTGACAAGTGGCGGTTGTTCATCCCGGCGGAACTGGCCTATGGTGGCCGGGCTGCCGGTAGCATCCCGCCGCACAGCACGTTGATATTTGATATCGAGCTGTTGAAGGTTCTTTAAGAGCCTTTCGCGCCGGGGCCGTCGCTCTTATCTTTAGGGATGCTTTAGGAATGGCGGTTTCGGCACGAAGATCGTCCTTCAGTAAGCCCGCTCGATCGCAAACTCGGCCAGCTGCTCCAGCGAATCGCGATATTCCGAGGCGGGCAGTACCTGCAAAAGCCTGATTGCTTCGTCGATATGCGTGCGGGCCAGTTGTGAGGTGTAATCCAGCGCACCGCACTCACGCACGGCTTGCTGTATCGCGGTGATGTCTTCGATGCCGCCTTTTTGAATCGCCTGGCGGACCTGTTGCGCCTGCTCTGCAGTGCCTTCGCGCATGGTATAGATCAGCGGCAGGGTAGGCTTGCCTTCGGCCAGATCGTCGCCCACGTTCTTGCCCATTGCCTCGGCATCACCGGTGTAATCCAGTACGTCGTCAATCAACTGGAAGGCGATCCCCAGAGCGTTGCCATATTGACGCAGTGCTTCAATCTGCTTTGCGTCGGCGCCAGCCAGAATGCCGGCGCTGTGGGTGGAGGCCTCGAACAGCATCGCGGTCTTGCTGCGGATCACTTCCATGTAGGTCGCTTCGTCGGTACCGGCGTCGCGAACCTTGGTCAACTGCAGCACCTCGCCCTCGGCAATCACGTTGGTCGCGTTGGCCAGCACCTGCATGATGCGCATGTCGCCGAGTTCAACCATCATTTCGAAGGCGCGGGAATAGAGGAAGTCACCGACCAGTACGCTGGGTGCATTGCCCCATTTGGCATTGGCGGTAGAGCGTCCGCGGCGCTGGTCGGAAGTGTCGACCACGTCGTCATGCAGGAGTGTAGCGGTGTGCAGGAATTCGATGATGGCCGCCAGGCTGTGCTGGCGCGAATCATTCAGACCGCATGCGCGGGCGCTGAGCAGAACTACCAGGGGGCGTAGACGTTTGCCGCCGGCGCTGATGATGTAACTGCCGATTTTCTCCACCAGAGGAACGCGTGAATGCAGCTGGCGTATGATCAGCTGATTGACGGAGTCAAAATCATCGGTGACCGCGTTATAAAAAGGCAGGGTGGACATTAACTGCACATTCCTTGAAGGTTGCGCGGCATGCTAGGCGGCAGGCCCTGCGCTGTCAAGAAAACCGCGGTCTGGCGCTCCGCGGCGAGGTTATCGAGGCGGCATTGCAGAGCGTACAGAAGGCTTGCGCTGCGCAGCGTCTTTGCGTAGAATTCCCGCCCCTGAAAACCGTATTTACGGAGCAGATTTACAGCATCCCTGTTTTAACAATGGCAAGGTAGGGCCCGATTGGCGGGTTCACTTGCAGCCATGCCGGCCACTAACGATTATACCTAAGCGCCGGGTGAGCAGGATTACGGAGAAAGCATCATGTACGCAGTGATTGTAACCGGTGGTAAGCAGTACAAGGTCGCCGAAGGCGAGTTCCTGAGAGTGGAGAAGCTGGACGTCGAGACTGGCGCCAGCATCGATTTCGACCGCGTTCTGCTGGTTGGTAATGGTGATGACGTACAGATCGGTGCGCCGGTTGTCGAAGGCGCCAAGGTGACTGCAGAAGTCAGCGCCCACGGCCGTGGCGACAAGATCCGCATCATCAAGTTCCGTCGCCGCAAGCACCACATGAAGCGTCAGGGCCACCGTCAGTGGTACACCGAAATCAAGATCACCGGCATCTCTGCCTAAGCCCATTGAGGAGATAAACACCCATGGCACACAAAAAAGCAGGCGGCTCCACACGTAACGGTCGCGATTCCGAATCGAAACGCCTTGGCGTTAAGATGTACGGCGGCCAGGCCATCATCCCGGGCAACATCATTGTTCGCCAGCGTGGTACTGAATTCCATCCCGGCAAGAACGTCGGCATGGGCAAGGATCACACCCTGTTCGCTAAAGCGGCTGGCGTGATCAAGTTCGAAGTGAAGGGCAAGTTGGGTCGTCGCTACGTGAACGTCGTAGAAGCCTGATACCACCCTCGGTTCGAAAAAGCCCTGTCTGACGACGGGGCTTTTTTGTTTGTCACTTTTGTAGCAACCTTTAATCCATCCCGTAGCGGGAGGGAGCAAGATGAAATTTGTTGATGAAGTGTCCATCACGGTCAAGGCCGGCGATGGGGGCAATGGCTGCATGAGTTTTCGCCGGGAGAAGTTCATTCCCAAGGGCGGACCTGATGGCGGCGATGGCGGCGACGGTGGCTCGATTTACCTGATGGCTGCGGAGAACTGCAACACCCTGGTTGATTACCG
>NZ_JBFGFI010000095.1:0-8636 GCF_041579695.1 Halopseudomonas sp. | reverse complement strand
GCTGAATTGGTATGGCTAACGCTGTAACCGGGTGACGGGGGCAGGGTCCCGACTCAGCTCCTGTCTGCCTCCAGCGTGGCCAGAAGTAGAGCGCGATATAGCCTTTCCTTGAAGCCCCGGGGACGATCCAGTTGCATGCGTTCCAGACAAGCCTGGGCACCCGGCCCCGGCTTGCTTCTCAGACCGTCAATTATCAGCGGCAGCATCGCCCGGGTGTTGCCCGCCAGTGGTGACAACTTCGATAACGCTATGGCCAGATGTTCCTCTTCTTCAGTAAGACCGCTGCCCAGTGGAAAGCTTGGCAGGTGGCCAGCCTCCATGGCGGGCCGTAAAGCCTGTTCGATACGCTCGGGTGTATTGTTGCGATGAGCTTGCGCGATTTCATGGTCGCCAGGCAGTTTCCCTGCTCTTTTCGCCCGCGCGAGTAATTCCGGCTGGAAGGCCGAGTCTGCAATCTGCAGCAATGCAGCGATCACCTGTGCATCGGTCTTGCCGCGCAGATCCGCGACGCCGTATTCGGTCACCACCATGTCGCGCAAATGCCGCGGTATGGTGGTGTGCGGGTAATCCCAGACAATGTTGGAGTGGCGTTCGCCCTTGCGCGTGCGCGTGCTCGGCAGGGTGATGATGGATCTGCCATCGGCGAGGGCGAACGCCTGGGCGACGAAGTTGTACTGGCCGCCGACGCCACTGACGACCTGATAATCGGCAAGGCCATCGGAGACTACGGCCCCGCTCAGGGTCACCATCATTGCGCTGTTGACGAAGCGGGCGGCGGCGCGTGCATGCCGCTTGCCCGGTTCATCGCCGTAGAGCTCGTTGGTATATGACACCGGCATCATCGCGATCGTGCTGCGGGTCTCGGCGGGCATTTCTGCAATACGCTTATAAAAGCCCGGGCTGCCGACAAAGAACCCTGCGTGCACTACAGCGCCATCCACTTTGCGGGTCATGATGCCGGCGGTGATCAGCTCGAGAAACCCTTCGACGAGCATTTCGGTAACGCCGTACAGCCCCTGGGTGAAGGGTTGCCGATGCGCATGGGACTGCTCCGGCCGCTGTGCGTCGAGCTGGTCGAGCAGTTGTCCGTATAGCTCACTATCGCGATGGCGCAGCAGCAGACTATGGGTAATCGCATCGCCAATCGAGCCGATGCCGATCTGCAGACTGCCGCCGTCTTCGATCAGGTTGGCGATCTCCAGCCCGATGGCATGGTCGGCTGTCGAGACTGGCTTGTTGGGCGGCATGAACAAGCCGAATTCGTAGGCAGGGTCCTGCAGGATCATGTCGAAATCGCTTTCCGGCCGGTCTGCGGCACCGCCCATGAAGGGCAGAGCTGCATTGACTTGGCCAACGCTGAGCAGGGTCAGCGCGCCGCTGCGGCGGCGGTCGAGCAGATCGGCACTGATATCTGGGTTGCAGCTGAGGCTGAACCGGCTCCCCGAACCATCGGTAGTGGCGACTGCAGGGGTCACCAGTTGCAGGATGAGATTGACCCCGGCGTCGATCAGTTCGTTCAGCGCATGGGTGTAATTGATCGAGGCATAGTTCTGCTGGGCCAGAGGTACGCCCAGCCATTGGCCCGATTGCAGGAAGAAATCCTTGAATACGATATTCTCCGGCAATTCGCCGGCGCGCACTGCTTTGGCGTATTTCAGAGCGGGGTAGGCATCGAACAGACGTGCGGAAACAGGCTCGAGAAAACGCTTCTCCAGTTCACTTCCGGCGCGGGGGCGTTCCAGTGTCAGCGCAGTGAGAATGCTGAGCGATATATCCGGATCGGCACACGCGCGCCTGAATAGCGCATTGACCAGATGATTGGCCTTGCCCAGGCCCAGGGGCAGGCCGAGCACGATCCTGTTGTTCAGCCGTTCCAGAATGGTATCAACCAGGGCTTCACAGTCATTGAAATAGTGGGGGGAGTCGGACATCAAGATTCTCACAGCCAGCGAAGCTGCCAGTATAGCGGTGCAGCAGTGAGTTACGAGAGGGCAGGCTCAGCGAATGAAATTGACGTAATTGCGATGCGGGTTAGGCCCGCGCCAGATGAATCCTTCGAAATAGTAATGCAGAAACGACATTGTCAGGATGGCGATGCTGATCACCGGGTAATGTTGCTGGCTGCTAAGCACAAATGCGATGGCAATCGAGAGAGCAGGCAGCAGTAATAGTGGCGAAAGCCGGCTGAACCCGGTCAATCGGTAGAAGAGATTCACCGGGCCATGACGGTTTCTGTTGCGGTCGTGGGTAATGTAGACGGTATAAGCGGTAAGGTCGTGGATGACGCGCGGAATCAGAATCACGAAGAGCGTGTAGCCGAGATGATTGATCAGCAGCGCCGAGATGATCAACGCCACGTTGCTCCACAGGTACCAGACGCCCATACGGTGCCGCGACGTGGGGGCGAGTCGCAATGCCAGCACCAACTGGGCGGCGCAGAGTAATGCGGCGATCCAGGTAAACAACTCGACAATGGTCAGCGCCACGCCACCCACACGGATTGCGCTGCCCGGTATGAACTGTTGGCCGTACACGTTGATATAGATGGCAAATCCGGCAAGGATTGATGTCCACTTCCAGAATTTGAATGTGCGGGTGGGGGCAGTCCCCATCATCATCAGGGTGAGGCCGAGCTGCTGGGCCAGAACATGGTAGATGGTATAGAACGCGAGAATGACCAAGAGGAGGTCATAACTGACCGGTTGCGGCCCGAAATGGCCGGCGCTGGTGATTGCGGCAAATAGCAGCAGAGGCCAGAACAGACTGCGTCGGTAGAAGCTGAGGTACTCACGATCGGCCATCGTCAGCAGGCTGGCAATGATATGCGGCAGGCCGAAAATGACGGTCCAGAAGGGCCACTGCTCGGGGCGGTCGGGCAGATACCGGTGGATGGCCTGACCGTCGAGCAGCAGCGCGTCCAGGATAATGGCCAGCAGGCAAGCGGGAATGATGGCATAGAGCGCCAATAGCCATCGGCAGTCGATGCTGTGTGTCAGCGGCTCTGATGTGCTCATGCTTTTGTTATATGATTTGGGCCCATGGGGCATCAGAGCATAAAGCAAACTCGGCCAGAACCACCCGAATGGGCGGTTTGACTTTTTTTGTGCAGTGGCTCGAAAGTACGGTAAAAAGTACGGTAATAAGAAAGCGCGCCCGACAAAAACCCGATAACAAGAAGAACATTATGCGTGACAGCCCGGCATTGCCGGTAAAAACCAAATTCGCCTACGGAATAGGCCAGGTGGCCGAGACCATCAAGGGCACCGGATTCGATATATTCCTGTTCTTCTATTTCACCCAGGTGCTGGGTCTGTCCGGCACGCTCGCCGGCGTTGCGGTGATGATCGCGCTGATCTTTGATGCCGTCACCGATCCCCTTGCAGGTTATGTTTCAGACCATTGGCGTTCCCGCCACGGCCGCCGTCATCCGTTCATGGTGGTAGCCGCGGTGCCGCTGGGCATTGCCTGGTTTGCGTTGTTCATGCCGCCACAATCACTTTCGCAAACCGGGTTGTTTTGGTGGCTGGCCGGCTTCGCGATTCTGGTGCGCGGCGCCATGACCCTCTACTACGTACCTTATCTGGCGCTGGGCGCCGAGCTCACCAGCGACTACCAGGAACGGACTTCGGTGGCGGCATGGCGTGGAGTCTGTGGTGTGCTGGCCGCAGCTATGGTCGCCGTGGTCGGACTGTCGCTGTTCTTTCCGGATAGCGCCGAGTTCGAAAATGGTCTGCTTAATCCGGCGGGTTATCCGAAAGTGGCGCTGGCAGGCGCTATTATCATGGCGTTGGCTATCCTGCTCTCGGCCTGGGGAACACGCGATCGCATCGCACTGCTGCCCCGAACCTCGGCAAGTCTGGCGCGTGCCCCGGTGCGCGAGGATATTGCTGCGGCCTGGCGTAACCGGTCTTTTCGCTCGCTGTTTCTGGGCACGATGCTGGTGGCGGTGTCGATCGGGATCGTGCAAACACTGAACATGCACCTGAACGTGTATTTCTGGCAGCTGTCTAGTTCCTCGATTGCGTTTCTGGCTGTCGGCCTTTTGGTCGGCTGGCCTGTAGGTATCATGCTGGCAGGGCCCCTGCATCGCCGTTTCGACAAGAAACGCACCATTATTGTCGCGGCGCTGATCGGGCCACTGGCAGGCAATATCGCAGTCGTTTCGCGCTTGGCCGGAGTATTTCCGGATCAGGGAAGCGCGCTTTTCGTGCCGCTGATATTCTGCGTATTGTTTATTTCCGGTGTGGCGGCGGGCCTGGCTATGATTTCCGGCGCGTCAATGATGGCGGACGTGACCCAGGAACATCAGTTCCGCACGGGCCGCAGTCAGGAAGGCTTCCTGTTCAGCGCTATGGCTTTTACCGGCAAGCTGGCAGCTGCGGTCGGATATGTGGTCGCCGGGGTAGGTTTGGATCTGATCGGCTTTCCGCTACAGGCCGAACCCAGCCAGGTCAGCCTGGCCGAAGTGACCCGGCTGGCGCTGCTGAATCTCTCTGCGTGCCTGTTCGGCTTTGCATCGGTATGCGCTTATTTTTTCTACGATATTGACCGCGCCAGGCAGGAGCACACCGCTCGGGCTATCGCCGCGCGTGATGTGCTGCTGCCCTGACTGGTTACTCTGATGAGGTAGGGTTACTGCTCCATCCCGGATCAGGACTGAAGCGCTTGCCATGCTTTGCTTCAAGCTCTTCCAGCCTTGACTTGACCTCGGCCGTGCCGCGCGCGCGAGCATAGTGCATTGGTCCGCCGCGAAAGGGCGCAAAGCCGGTGGCAAAAATCATGGCGCCATCCAGCAGGTCGGCGTCCTCAATCACCCGCTCGCGCAGGCATGCCTGGCAGGCATTGAGCATTGGTAAAATGAGCCGGTCCAGCGTGTCCTCCGGTGCCGGTTCAAATTTGTCGCGTTTCTGCGCCTGGCCGTCTTTCCATGAGTACAGCCCCTTGCCTGTCTTGCGTCCCAGCTCATCGTCTTCGACCTTGCGACGAAACCAGTCAGGCGTTGCCGGCTGCTCGTTATCGAGGCGCTCGCGCAGCATTGCGGCAACATCCAGACAGATGTCCAGACCGACCTGATCGGCCAGTTCCACCGGTCCCATCGGCATACCGAAATCCAGCGCGACCTGATCTATTGCTTCGGCGTCCACTCCTTCGTCCAGCAGACAGATGGCCTCTACCAGGTACGGCGTCAGCGCACGGTTGACGAGAAATCCCGGCGCGCTGGACACCGGCGTCGGCAGCCGGTCAATCAGACCTGCAAAGCTGCGCGCCTGGGCCAGCGTGCTGGCACTGGCCTGATCATGCGCGACCACTTCGACCAGTTGCATCTTGGCTACCGGATTGAAAAAGTGAATGCCGACCAGACGCTCCGGCGACTTCAGACCCTCGCGCAATTGTTCCAGCTGGATGCTTGAGGTGTTGGTAGCCAGGATCGCGCCCGGCTTCAGGCGCGCTTCGACGTCTGCATACACCTTGCGCTTGATCTCGAGGTCTTCCGGTACCGCCTCGATCACCAGATCCGCCCGGCCTATGCCATCATTGGCCAGATCCGGAATCAGCCGGTCGAGTACCTCGCGGGTTTCAGCCGGCGACAGGTGCTTGCTCTTGCACAGCTGTGCAGCATTGCCGACGGCCTTGGCGATCATCTCCGGTCTCATGTCGAACAGGCTGACGCGCAGTCCCTGCAGAGCACACCATCCGGCGATATCGCCGCCCATTTTTCCGGCACCGATCACATGGATGTGCCGTAGCTCGGGGAGGTCATGGCTGTCGTTCTTTTCTGGCTTGCCCTGGGCCTTGAGCTTTTCGCGCAGGAAAAAAACCCGCACCAGATTTTGCGAGGTTGGCGTCTGCAGCAGCCTGGCAAAAGATTCGACTTCCTCGCGCAGCATTGTCTGCGGATCGTCCGCGTGCTCTTCCCACAGCTCGATAAGCGCTTGCGGCGCAGGGTAATGCTCCGGCGGGGCCTTGCTGGCTGCCTGCGAGCGCATACGCTTGCCTGCCAGTTGCCGCGCCAGCGCGTGTTCGAAGGGCTTGCTGTTCCAGGCTTTCTGCTCGGACCTGTCGATCTCTCCATTTCCGGCGGCGGACACCGCAGCCGCGACATGACGCTCCTCAACCAGTTGATCTACCAGCCCCAGAGCTTTCGCTTTGGAGTCATGCATATTCTTGCCGGTGAGCATCATGGTCATGGCGTCGATAGGGGGAATCAGTGCCGGCAGGCGCATCGTTGCGCCCAGGCCCGGATGCAGGCCCAACTGAACCTCCGGGGTGCCAAATTTGGCTCCGGGCACCGCCAACCGGTAGTCGCAACAGAGTGCCAGTTCCAGCCCGCCGCCGAGTGCGGCACCGTGGATCACCGCAATGGTCGGGCACGCCAGATCCACGAGCTTCTGCGCGACCCGGTGCGCCTCGCTGAGCTTTTCGATTGCCTGCTCGCGGGTATCGAGGTCGCGGAACTGGGTAATGTCGGCGCCCATGCAGAAGCCATTGTCCTTGGCCGAGCGGATGACCAGCGCCTTGGGCTTATCACCGCCAAGCTGGTCGAGTATCGCATCGAGTTCGCGCAGCAACTCCTCTGACAGCACATTGGTGCTGGTATCAGCCTTGTCCATCAATAACCAGGCGATGTTCTGTTCGTCGCGCTTGAGGTGCCAATGACGCCACTCGCCGCTGTGTGCCTGTGGCGCCCGTATAAAGGGGCCGAATTCGCGGTCACGCTCAGCCAGCGCGGAATAGACCCTGCCTGTCATCAGCTTGTCTCCTGCAGCATTTCGATCAGCATTGCACCTGCCTGGCCGCCGCCGATGCATTCTGTGGCGATCCCGCGTCGAAGCTTCTTGCGCCGCATCGCGTTGACCAGATGCAGCACTATGCGGTTGCCGCTGGTTCCGACTGGATGGCCAAGGCTGATCGCGCCGCCGTCGACGTTCAGCCGCTCACGGTCGAGTTGGCCAAAAGGCTGCTCAAGGCCGAGCACCGTGCGGCAGAAATCCTCATCTTCCCATGCGGCGAGGCAGCCCAGCACCTGTGCGGCAAAGGCCTCGTTGATTTCCCAGAGGTCGATATCGTCTTTTCCCTGGCCGTTACGCTTGAGCAGCTCGGTAACCGCCAGCACAGGTCCCAGGCCCATGATCTTCGGGTCCAGCGCAGACCACTGGCTGTCGATAATTTTTGCGATCGGTTTGAGACCGTGCTCTTTTACGGCCTTTTCCGAGGCGAGGATCACCCAGGATGCGCCGTCGGTTATCTGCGAACTGTTGCCGGCGGTCACCTGACCGTGGGGCGGTTCGAAAACCGGTCTGAGTTTCGCCAAGGCAGCCAGACTGTTGTCCGGCCGTACGCCGTCGTCGGCGCGATAGAGCTCTCCGGCATTGGACATTGCCGGCATCACTTCATCGTCGAGCCAGCCCTCTGTCTGCGCATGGGCCAGCCTTTTGTGGCTTTCCAGTGCGTATTCGTCGGCTTGCTGACGAGTGATGCCAAAAAGGTGCGCGACCACTTCGGCGGTCTGGCCCATGTTCAGTTCGGTGATCGGATCGGTCAGACCGCGCTCGATGCCGATAACCGGTTTCAGCATGGCTGGCTGAAACTGGCTTGCCGCCTGCATTTTGGCCGCCACGCTTTTTGCCTGCTGCAGATCGCTCAGCCATTCGACAGCGTCCTGACTCAGCAGCAGCGGGGAGTGGCTGAGGGCTTCGGCCCCGCCGGCCAGAATCAGATCGGCGCTGCCTTCACGAATATATTTGGCGGCCGTGTCTATTGACTGCATGCCCGAGCCGCAATTGATCTGCACAGTGAACGCGGGCATGGCTTCGCCGAGTCCCAGGCGGAGCGCGGCAACGCGTGCCGGATTCATTTCTTCGGAAATGACATTGACGCAGCCGAGGATCACCTGGTCAAACGCTTGCGGAGGGAAGGGCTGGCGCAGCAGTAGCGGCCGTCCGCATTGCACGGCGAGGTCCACCGGAGTAAATGGGCCGGGGCGGCCGCGTGCCTTGAGAAACGGGGTGCGGGCCCCGTCAATAATATATACCGGCTCTGCTACAGAAGCGGTCTGATCGCGAGTTGCCATTGAGATATCCTTTTTTTCAGCCAAGTCCGGAGATACCAGGCAAATCCGGATCTCTGTTCTCCTTAATGTGGCCCGTTAAAGGGTAGCAAGTTCCTGCAAGGCAGCAAGTTTGCGGTCTTCCGTGGGGCGGCCATCCGTGGGGCGGCCCGCCGCAAGTAACTTGAAACTTTCATCTGCTTGTTCAGTCAGGAAAAGGGTAGGCCGTCGGTTGTTGGCTCCAGCGTAAACGCCGGCTCAACTGAACGCGATCTGCATACAGATCGCCTGGCACCGAATGAGGAGCACCATGATGCAAGTCAAAGATGTGATGACAGGCAAGCCCGAATACCTGGATGTGAGTGCCAGCATTCTGGAAGTGTCACAGCGGATGCGCGATGACGACCGTGGTTTCACGCCGATCGCAGAGAAGGAAAAGATCGTTGGCGTGGTAACCGATCGCGACATCGCGGTACGCGCCGTGGCGGAGGGTAAATCGCCCAACGAGAAAATCAGCACTATCCTCACCGGGACGGTGCTGTACTGCTTCCAGGATGATGATGTGAAAGAGGTGCTGCAGAACATGCAG
>NZ_JBFGFI010000094.1:0-9310 GCF_041579695.1 Halopseudomonas sp. | reverse complement strand
TCCCAGGTCCAGGCCTCTTCACGCTGGTACCGTGCATAGGATGCCAGCGAACTGACCAGCAGACCTGACTCGCCGGAAGGACGCAGACGCATATCCACCTCATACAGTGCGCCGGAGGTGGTCTGCGCATTGAGCATGTGAATGATGCGCTGGCCCAGCCGGGTAAAGAAGCGGCTACCATCGATCGGCCGCGGACCATCGGTCTCCGCCTGGCCGTCGCCATCATGAATGAACACCAGATCCAGGTCCGAACCATGGCCGAGCTCCACGCCGCCCACCTTGCCGTAACCCAGAATCGCAAAATCCAGCTCGCATTCCGAGCCATCGGCGCGCCTGGGCTTGCCATGGCGCAGCGTCATTTCGCGCCAGGCCAGTTGCAGCACCTGTTGCAAAATGGCCTCGGCGATCCAGGTCAGATAATCGCTGACCTTCATCAGTGGCAGGCTACCGGCAATCTCGGACGCCGCCACCCGCAGTACATGGGCTCGCTTGAAATAGCGCAGCACTTCCATCTGCTGTTCCAGATCGTCTTCAGGAATTCGCGTGAGCTGCTGGCGTAACTCGTCGACCAGCTCTTCGGTTTCCGGTGGGCGATACAGCCGACCGGCGTTCAACAGCTCGTCCAGCACGACCGGATACCGGGTGATCTGCTCGGCGATCCACGGACTGGCCGAGCAGAGCACCAGCAACTCGCGCAGTGCGCCGGGATTTTCCGTTAGCAGCAACAGGTAGGCGGACCTTCGAGCGACCGCCTCCACCAGCGGCATGACCCGTTCAAGCGCCAGATCCGGATCATCCTGTTCGCTTGCCATACCCAGCAGACGCGGCACGAAAACATCCAGGCGCTCGCGACCCAGCCGCTGCATGGCCTTGACGCGGCCGGAATTGAGCAGGCCGCCGATCTTGCGCCAGGCTTCCTCCGGCTCCTTGAATCCGCCGGCGCGCAGCTGTTCGATGGCCTGCTCGGAGTCGCTACCTTCCCACACCGGTATCCATTCGGAGTGCCAACCGGGCTCCTCGTTCTGGTCCTCATCGGGGTCGGCAATGACTCCGGCGAAATGCCGGGCGACCCGCTCTCGGTGACTATCAAGCGCTTCACGCAAGCTGTTCCAATCGGCGTAACCCGATACGTAGGCGATGCGCGCGCGCCCCTGGCTGTCAGTCGGCAGCATCTGGGTCTGGCGATCATCGAGGGCCTGCAAGGCATGTTCGGTATCGCGCAGCAACCGATAGGCTGCCTTGAGTTCTTCAACGACCTCATGGGGCAGGTAGTTGTTGGCGGCGAGTACATCGAGCACAGAGAGAATTGGCCGCTGCTGCAATGCCCGCTCACGGCCGCCATGGATCAACTGGAAAGCCTGGCCGATGAACTCAATCTCGCGAATGCCGCCCGAGCCGAGCTTGACGTTATCCTGCAGTCCCTTGCGCTGCACCTCGCGCTGAATCATCAGTTTGAGACTACGCAGGGCTTCAATTGCCGCGAAATCGAGATAGCGGCGGTAAACGAAGGGTTTGAGCATCGCCTGCAGCTCGGCACCCGCCTGCTGGTCGCCGGCGACTACACGCGCCTTGATCATCGCATAGCGCTCCCAGTCCCGACCCTGGCTCTGGTAATACTGCTCCAGCGCATCGAAACTGAACACCAGCGCGCCACTGTCGCCATAGGGTCGCAGACGCATGTCGACACGGAAGACGAAACCATCGACCGTGATGGCGTCAAGCGCCTTGATCAGCCGCTGCCCGACGCGGATGAAAAACTCCTGGTTGGAGAGAGTGCGACGCCCTCCTCGGGTCTCGCCAGCCTCGGGGTAGGCAAAGATCAGGTCGATGTCCGATGACAGATTCAGCTCGCGCGCACCCAGTTTGCCCATGCCCAGCACCACCAGATGCTGCAGCTCACCGGCTTCATTCACCGGTGTCCCCAGCGTGGTACAGCTGTCCGCATACAGCCACTGATAGGCGGCCTCGATGCAATGGTCAGCCATCTCGGACAGGTCGCGAACCGTCTCGGCCGTGTCTGCGCGGCGGGTAAGGTCCCGCCAAATAATCCGCACCTGTTGCTCCTGGCGGAATCGGCGCAATGCCTGGGAAAGCGCCTCCTCCCGATCCACATCAGCCAGGGCCCGATCCAGCAGCGCCCGCATTTCGCCAGCAGCCAGCGAGCGCCATAGAAGTTTGTCGTTTGTCAGCCGCCAGGCCATCGCCGGATCACGTCGCAGCTGCTCGGCGACAAAATCGCTGCCGGCCAGTACGTGACGCAATTCGGCCATGAAGTCCTCGCCCAACTCCTCCGGACGGCCAGGCTGCTCCTGGATAACTGCTGCGTGCCACTGCGCCAGGTGATGATCGACCAGCGCATGGAGGGAAACCGGGAGGGGGGACGGCGGAGAGAAAACCATGGTCTATCCTGTAGAAACGACAATGTTGCAGCTTGCCATGGCAGCAACGGATGGAAAAGACCTGCACACAGGAACCGACCGGTCATTATGTAGTTTTACTACCAAAGTAGTAGCAAAACGATAGATAAAAAACATTTTATGTAGTTATACTACAAAATCACATCTAATACTCATCAGTCAGCTCGGCCGCTACACCCATCGCGACTGATAAGGCCCGCAAGGTCTGGAGCAAATAATGAAGCAAGACGATCTCGATCCGATTGAAACCCAGGAATGGCTCGACTCGCTGGAGTCCGTACTCGACAACGAGGGGGAAGACCGCGCCCACTACCTGATCACGCGCCTGGGCGAACTGGCCAACCGCAGCGGCACCCCGCTGCCCTACGCGATTACCACGCCCTATCGCAACACGATTCCGGTCACCCACGAATCGCCCATGCCTGGCGATCTGTTCATGGAGCGGCGCATCCGCTCGATGGTGCGCTGGAATGCGTTGGCCATGGTCATGCGGACCAATCAGCAGGACCCGGATCTGGGTGGCCACATTTCCACCTTCGCTTCCAGCGCGACCTTGTACGATATCGGTTTCAACTACTTCTTCAAAGCACCCACCGAAGAACACGGCGGCGATCTGGTGTTCTTCCAGGGCCATGCCTCACCCGGCATCTATGCCCGTGCCTTTCTCGAAGGCCGCATAACCGAAGACCAGCTCAACAACTTCCGCCAGGAAACCGATGGCAAGGGGCTGTCCTCCTACCCGCACCCCTGGTTGATGCCTGATTTCTGGCAATTTCCGACCGTCTCCATGGGTCTTGGACCCATCCAGGCGATCTACCAGGCGCGCTTCATGAAGTATTTGGAGCACCGCGGCTTTATCGAGCCGGGCAAGCAGAAGGTCTGGTGCTTTGTCGGTGACGGTGAAACGGACGAGCCGGAATCCCTTGGCGCCATTTCGCTGGCCGGTCGGGAAAAACTGGACAACCTGATTTTCGTGATCAACTGCAACCTGCAGCGCCTCGACGGCCCGGTGCGCGGAAACGGCAAAATAATCCAGGAGCTGGAGGGCAGCTTCCGCGGCGCCGACTGGAAGGTGATCAAGGTTATCTGGGGCCGTATGTGGGATCCCCTGCTGGCCCGCGACCATGACGGTCTGCTGCAGCAGCGCATGGAAGAAGCGGTGGATGGCGACTATCAGAATTACAAGGCCAATGACGGCGCCTATGTGCGCGAACACTTCTTCGGCACCCGTCCCGAGCTGAAGGAGATGGTCAAGGACCTCACCGACGAGGAAATCTGGAAGCTCAACCGCGGTGGCCACGACCCTTACAAGGTGTATGCGGCGTACCACGAGGCGGTGAACCACACCGGGCAGCCAAGTGTAATCCTGGCCAAGACCATCAAGGGCTACGGGACGGGTGCCGGCCAGGGCCAGAACACCGCCCACAACACCAAAAAGGTCGACATCGACAGCCTCAAGCTGTTCCGCGACCGCTTCGACATACCGGTCAACGACAAGGACCTGGAAAAGCTGCCCTTCTACAAGCCCGAGGAAGGTAGCGCCGAATACAAGTATCTGCATTCGCGCCGCGAGAAGCTCGGCGGTTACATGCCCCAGCGTCGCGTCGAGAGCTTCAAGGTACCGGTACCGCCGCTCGATACGCTCAAGGCGATTCTCGACGGCAGCGGTGATCGCGAGATCTCCACCACCATGGCTTTCGTACGAATCATCTCGCAACTGGTCAAGGACAAGGAGCTGGGCTCGCGTATCGTACCCATCGTGCCGGACGAGGCGCGCACCTTTGGCATGGAGGGCATGTTCCGCCAGTTAGGCATCTATTCCTCGGTGGGCCAGCTGTACGAGCCCGTCGACAAGAACCAGGTGATGTTCTACCGCGAGGACAAGAAAGGCCAGATCCTCGAGGAAGGCATCAACGAGGCCGGCGCCATGTCCAGCTGGATCGCTGCGGCCACCGCCTACAGCACCTACAACCAGCCGATGCTGCCGTTCTACATCTTCTACTCGATGTTTGGTTTCCAGCGTATCGGCGACCTAGCCTGGGCCGCCGGCGACAGCCGGGCCAAGGGCTTCCTGATCGGTGGCACCGCCGGGCGCACCACGCTCAATGGCGAGGGTCTGCAACATGAAGACGGTCACAGCCACATCCTGGCCGGCACCATTCCCAATTGCCGCAGCTACGACCCGACCTACGGCTATGAACTGGCAGTGATCATCCGCGAGGGCGCGCGGCGGATGATGGAGGAACAGGAGAACGTTTACTTCTACCTGACCGTGATGAACGAAGCCTACGTGCAACCGCCGATACCCAAGGGCAAGGATGTCGAAGAAGGCATCATGCGCGGCATGTATCTGCTCGAAGAGGCGAAGAAACCCGCCAAGCTGCACGTGCAGCTGCTCGGCAGCGGCACCATTTTGCGTGAGGTGATTGAAGCCGCGAACATCCTCAAGGAGCAGTTCAAGGTCACCGCCGATATCTGGAGCGTCACCAGCTTCAACGAGTTGCGCCGCGACGGTCTGGACGTGGAGCGCTGGAACCGGTTGCATCCGACCAAGACTGGCAAAGTCAGCTTTGTCGAACGCAACCTGGCCAAGCGCAAGGGGCCGGTGATTGCTTCCACGGACTATATGAAGCTCTTTGCCGACCAGATCCGCCAATGGGTCCCAGGCACCTACAAGGTGTTGGGCACCGATGGCTTTGGTCGCAGCGATAGCCGCAAGAAACTGCGGCATTTCTTCGAGGTAGACCGCAACTGGGTGGCCTACAGTGCGCTGGTCGCGCTGGTGGAATCCGGAGACATGGAACCCAAGGTACTCAGCGAAGCGCTGAAGACCTTCGGTATCGATCCCGGCAAGACCAACCCGCTTGACTGCTGAGGAGAGCTGCAATGAGTGAAGTGATCAAGGTACCCGGCATCGGCGACGGTGAAGGCGAAGTAATCGAGATTCTGGTCAAGCCCGGCGACAAGGTCGAAGCAGAGCAGAGCCTGGTCGTGCTGGAATCGGACAAGGCCAGCATGGAGATCCCCAGTCCCAAGGCCGGTACGGTCAAGTCGGTCAAGGTGAGCATGGGCGACAGTCTGAAGGAAGGCGATGACCTGATCGAACTGGAATCTGCAGATGATGCGCAGAGCGAGCCGGAGGAAAAGCCTGAGCCTGAAGCATCAGACGCCGAAGCTGAACAGAAAAAAGCCAAGCCGGATAAAGCCCCTGCACAAGCAGCAAAGGCTGAGCCAAGCGCCGAAGAGACACCCGACGGCGAGGTAAAGGAAGTAAAAATCCCGGATATGGGCTCGGACAGCAAGGCCGAGGTTATCGAAATACTCGTGTCCAAGGGTGACCGAGTAGAGGCCGACCAGTCACTGATCGTGCTGGAATCGGACAAGGCGAGCATGGAAATCCCTGCCCCCTTCGCCGGCACCGTAGAATCAGTGGACATCAAGAAAGGCGACCAGGCCGGCACCGGCGATCTGATTTTGCATATGCGCAGCGAGGGCGGCGGCGCAGCGAAGCCGGCAAACAAGCCTGCGGAAAAATCCGCGGCGCAGGCGCCAGCGAGCACTGCTCAGAACCAACCTGCCGCCGAGACAGACAAGCAGGAGGACCCACAGCGAACCGGAAAGGGGCAGGCCCCCACCGGCTCCGAGCCCGCCGAGGAAGACACACCGCCGCCCGTTGGCGGTCCAAGCCGCGAGGGGACCAAGGTCCATGCCGGCCCGGCAGTGCGTCTGCTTGCCCGCGAATTCGGGATCGAACTGGCCAAGGTAAAACCCAGCGGCCCGCGGGATCGCATCCTCAAGGAAGACGTGCAGAAATACGTGAAAGGTCTGGCCCAACAGGAGAAGCAATCAGCTGCTGCCGGCGGCGCGGGCATTCCGGTGGTGCCGCAGATCGATTTCAGCCGTTTCGGCGAGATCGAAACAAAGGACATGACCCGACTGCAACAGGCAGGCGCCACCAACATCCACCGCAGCTGGCTGAACGTACCGCATGTAACCCAGTTCGACCTGGCCGATATCAGCGAACTGGAAGCCTTCCGCAAGGCGCAGAAGACCGTCGCGGAAAAGGCCGGCGTCAAGCTGACCGTGTTGCCGTTCCTGCTCAAGGCCTGCGCCCATCTGCTGCGCGAGATGGAGAACTTCAATGCCTCGCTGGCACCGAACGGCAAACAGCTGATCTACAAGAAGTATGTGAATATCGGCTTTGCGGTCGACACCCCCGACGGCCTGATGGTCCCGGTGATACGCGATGTAGACAAGAAAAGCTTGCTGCAGCTGGCTGGCGAAGCGGCCGAGCTGGCCGAAAAGGCGCGAACCAAGAAGATCAGCGCCGATGCAATGCAGGGTGCCTGCTTTACCATCTCCAGTCTGGGACATATCGGCGGAACCTACTTCACGCCCATCGTCAACGCCCCGGAAGTGGCCATTCTCGGCGTATCGAAAGCCACGATGCAGCCAGTATGGGACGGAGAATCCTTCCAGCCCAAGCTGATGCTGCCGCTGTCGCTCTCCTACGATCATCGCGCGATCAACGGTGCCGCAGCAGCCCAGTTCACCAGGCGACTGGGTGAGCTGCTCGGAGATATTCGGTCGATGTTGCTTTAAAAAGCACGACCGGCCCGCCTAACGGCTAAGGCCGTAGCTGGCCTCCAACGCCGCACGGCGGCTTCAGACAGAACAGCTTCCCCGGAAGGTCGAGTTCCACCTCGACCATCGGCGCTGAAGGAAAACTCCGTGCCGGGGTGGAACCCGGCAACTCCTAGGGGAGCACTGTCTCCCGCGAATCATCAGCCAGTAAACACGAACTCGTCGCCTTCCACCTTGGCCTGGATGGTCACGCCCGGTGCGAAGTCGCCAGCCAGGATGCGCTGCGCCAGCGGGTTTTCGATCCAGCGCTGGATGGCCCGTTTGAGCGGCCGAGCGCCGTAGACCGGGTCGTAGCCAACCGAGATCAGCTTCTCGAGTGCTTCGTCGGTCAGCTCCAGGCTCAGATCCCGCTCGGCCAGGCGATCACCCAGACGCTGCATCTGGATACCGGCAATGCCGGCGATCTGATCCCTGCCCAGCGGCTCGAAGACCACAACCTCGTCGATCCGGTTGATGAACTCGGGGCGGAAGTGCTGCCCGATCGCGTCCATTACCGCTGCGTGCTGCCCTTCGGGATCACCGACCAGCTCCTGAATCTGCGTTGAGCCCAGGTTGGAGGTCATGACGATCACCGTATTGCGGAAATCCACGGTACGGCCCTGGCTGTCTGTCAGGCGGCCATCTTCGAGCACCTGCAGCAACACGTTGAACACATCCGGATGGGCCTTTTCGACCTCATCCATAAGGATCACCGAATATGGCTTGCGGCGCACGGCCTCGGTCAGATAGCCGCCCTCCTCGTAACCAACGTAGCCGGGAGGTGCGCCGATCAGCCGCGCCACGGAATGCTTTTCCATGAACTCGGACATGTCGATACGCACCATGGCCTCGTCAGTGTCGAACAGGAATTCGGCCAGCGCCTTGCACAGCTCGGTCTTGCCCACCCCGGTTGGGCCGAGGAACATGAACGAGCCGCTGGGCCGGTTCGGGTCGCTGAGACCTGCACGCGAGCGACGCACCGCGTTGGAGACGGCGACGACCGCCTCATGCTGACCAATCACCCGCTTGTGCAGCCCTTCTTCCATGCGCAGCAGCTTGTCGCGTTCACCTTCGAGCATCTTCGACACCGGAATACCGGTCCACTTGGAAACCACCTCGGCAATTTCTTCCTCGGTGACCTTGCTGCGCAGCAGCTGGTTCTCGGTCGGACTGTGTTGCTCGGCCATCTGCTGGCTGCGCTCCAGATCCGGAATCACGCCGTACTGCAATTCGGCCATGCGCGCCAACTCACCCTTGCGCCGCGCGGCCTCAAGCTCCTGCCGAGCCTGCTCGATCTTTTCCTGGATCTGCGCTGTGCCCTGCACATCGGCTTTCTCGGACTTCCAGATCTCTTCCAGATCGGCGTACTCGCGTTCCAGCCGGACGATATCCTCTTTCAGCTTCTCCAGGCGCTTGAGCGCGGCTTCGTCGTCTTCCTTCTTCAGCGCTTCGCGCTCGACCTTGAGCTGGATCAGGCGACGCTCCAGGCGGTCGAGCACCTCCGGCTTGGAATCGATTTCCATGCGGATACGGCTGGCCGCCTCATCAACCAGGTCGATGGCCTTGTCCGGCAACTGCCGGTCAGTGATATAGCGATGGCTGAGCTTGGCCGCGGCGATGATCGCGCTGTCGGTGATCGCCACCTTGTGGTGCACCTCGTAGCGCTCTTTAAGGCCACGGAGGATCGCGATGGTGTCTTCCTCGCTGGGCTCGTCCACCTGCACCTTCTGGAAGCGACGTTCGAGCGCTGCATCCTTCTCGATGTACTTGCGGTACTCATCCAGGGTGGTGGCGCCCACGCAGTGTAGTTCACCGCGCGCCAATGCCGGCTTGAGCATATTACCGGCGTCCATCGAGCCCTCGGCCTTGCCTGCGCCGACCATGGTATGCAGCTCGTCGATGAACAGGATGACCCGCCCTTCCTGCTTTGACAGCTCGTTGAGCACGGCCTTGAGGCGTTCCTCGAATTCACCGCGGAACTTGGCGCCGGCAATCAGCGAGCCCATATCCAGCGACAGCAGACGCTTGTCGCGCAGACCATCAGGCACCTCGCCATTGATAATGCGCTGGGCAAGCCCCTCGACGATCGCGGTCTTGCCCACACCAGGCTCACCGATCAAGACCGGATTGTTCTTGGTCCGCCGCTGCAGCACCTGGATGGTCCGGCGGATCTCGTCGTCGCGGCCGATCACCGGATCGAGCTTGCCTTCTTCGGCCTTGGCAGTCAGATCAACGGTATATTTGTCCAGCGCCTGGCGCGACTCCTCGGC
>NZ_JBFGFI010000093.1:0-10149 GCF_041579695.1 Halopseudomonas sp. | reverse complement strand
CGTCACGGAGTCGCTGGTATCAATATCAGAAACGGTGAAGCTGCCACTGCTGGTCAATCCAGTATCGGTTTCATTGAGAGCCACACTGGCCGGACCGCCTGTAATTACAGGCGCATCATTGGTGCCCGTAATGGTGATTGTCAGCAATGCCGTGTCTTTTCCGCCCTGCTGGTCGCTGACCGTATAACTGAAGGTATCAGTCAATATTTCTCCGGTCGCCAAGGCCTGAACCGCAGTTGATGCATTGTCCAGGTTGTAGCTGTAGCTGCCGTTCGAGCTTATGGTTAACGAGCCATGGCTCCCGGTCACGGCCGTACCAACGCCGCCTGCGCTGCCATTAACGGCAGACACCGCCAGTTCGCTGATCGGACTATCAGGATCACTGTCGATGCCTGCCCCATCATCGTCTGAAATAACGTTGCCATTGGCGCTAGTCGGTCCGTCCTCTGTGACCGATGCAGTATTGTCGGTGGCGTTAGGTGGGGCGGTATACTCAATGACCAAACGGGGTGGCGTGCCGGTTTCTGCACTCCTGTATTGAACGCTATCTGATCCAGAATCCGGGCTACCCAAGAGTACCCCGAAATTGTTTGCGGTTCCGTCGAGCCAGGCTTGTACGGTGGCGGTGAGATTCCAGTCGTGGAAGCCGGTATTGTCCTTCGCTGCGAAGTAGGTATCGATGATCGCACCGACGGCTGGCTGATTATTCCAAGTTACGGTGTTGCCATTCCAGGTTCCGGTCACCTGACTGACGGTGATGTTTATGTCATCCTCTACATCAATAGCGTTAAGGAGTAACGTGGCAGACGTGATAATAGATCCTGCGGGAATCGAACTGATATCGAATTGAATGAGCGTTTTCTGGTCCCCGAGCCCGCCCCCTCCAGCATTAACAAATAGATCTACCGAATTGCCGTAATTTGCAGTGTCCGAGTCGTTATCGACATACGTATCCTGCGACGGATTAAGCGTAGTAGTCGCCAGCGTACCCAGCCACGACTCTTGCAAGTCAGCGTCAGCAATAATACTGGTCTCGATATTGCCGCTGGCAAATTCCAGCTCCCAGTCGCCGCCCAGCGAGAAGTGCCCTGTCAAATCATCGCTGGCTGCTATATCGCTGCCGGTGATGAGCGCCAGGTCATTTAGTAGCCGTTGTCCGGCTGGGTCAGAAGCCAAGTTACAGCCGTAAATCAAAATATCAGCGTTCTGACTTAGCGATTGGCCCCAGTTGGATAGCTCCGCTGTGAAGGTGTCCAGGGTAGAGATGCCTATCCAGCTGGCTCCAAGCTGAAAGCCGGTATTATCACCATGACTCAGCAGATGGATAGCATCGACACCTTGGTATTGGGCAAGGGTGTGACTGATAAAAGCGGCACCATCAGTATCCGACTGGAGTACAAATACCTGGGTTTCAACGCCGGCCCGGTTTTCTATACCTTGCAACAGCTGCAGATAGTCCGGTGCGCTTGCATCGATGAACACCAGTTCCAGCCGTTCACTCGGCTGATCCGGAGACAAGGCCAAGGCACTGAATTCCCCCGTTAAGGCGGACTCGTCGATAGAAGAAGGGAGGGCCGGTTCATCGGTTTTCAGGTTCTTGAACAGCTCAACGCTATCCTGCAGGGTCAGGCGGGCACTGTCGTCATCGGAGGAGGGTGAGGCTGGTAACAGACCCGACAGAGCGTCGGCCGACAGCAGTATCTTGGGCTCCATCGGCTCGAAAAACACATTAGGCTCATCAACACGAACGGTTTGATGATCGGCGCCGATTAGCCACTGCACTAATCTACGGATCATGACATTTTCGCGCCGTCAGGGTCATTCCAATGTGGTTGGCCATACTGCGTCATGCCAAATCACTCGATTAGTTTAAAAGGTTTGTCCGACCCCGGGGGCCGTGGCCCAAGCTACACACCCTTGTTCAATGACACCTGAAATCCCTGCTTTTCCAGCTGCATCCGTTGCCTTTCGGCATTGCCAAGGGAGTTGAAGAGCCCGAGCAGGATCGTCCCGCCATTGGGACCCCTGTCCATTGTCAGTGGATCAGCCACCCCGGCCGCCCGCAGACGGGTGATGAGCGCCCTGGTTTTTTCGTGGGACTCGGCCTGTTCGGTCGTGACAAGATAGTAATTGCCTTGGACTGGTGTGCTGGCCGCAGTTGTCTGCAGGAATTTGACCGTGCATTTCAACCCGGCGGGAATTCGGTAATCCGGATTGTCCAACTGCAACCGGACGCCGAAGGTATTGCTGGCGGTGTCGCCTACCCGATCAATGATCGAGACCACAGCGTCCAGTTGCTGGTCAACCAGGGTCTCTGGCACGATCTTGGCGCGCATCTTCGGTTTGATATCGCGGAAGTACTCCATCGGAACGATCGCCTCTACGACCAGCGGATTCAGCTCGGCCATCCGCAGAATCGCATCCTCTTCCACACGCTCACCAGGCTGTTTGAGAGTATCAATAACAAAACCGTCAAAGGGTGCCTTGATGGTCTTTTGGTTCAACTGCTCAATGGCACGCTCCAGCTCCAGTTGCCTTACCCGCGCCAGCTCTTGGGCCTGCACCAGGCGCTGGCGCGACAGACGAAAATCGCGCTCGACCTCATCGACCAACTCAACCGCGATCGCTTGCCGCTGGGATAGCGATTTGGAACGCTCCATACGACTGGAATCGAATTCAACGTTGATCTTGCCCAGTTCAAGCTCGGATGCAATCGCTGCTCGATAACGCGCCAGCTCGACATTCGCGCGCTCTACATCTGCATTCATCTGCGCAATGGGCTGCCCCTTGCGGACTTGCTCGCTGCGTTGCACCAACACCTGATCGACCACACCGGGAATCGGACTCGACACATCCGCTACCCGATTGGGATTGATCACACAATCAACCGCGGGAACGTGATCGCTGCCGGTTGTGTTGGCCTGGGCAAGGGTAGGTTGTAATAGCAGTGAAACGACGAAAAGGGCTGTATTTGAGCTCCAGGAATGGAATTTTAGCTTGCTTACCATGCAGGAGGCTCCAAATGCACAATGGATCGATTGTCAGGATAGTGTCTGGATAGGCTTGGTACAGTCTAGATGATGCGGGGTTTTAGAGCTACAGATCCAGGATGAATCTGTTTTCAGCTTTATTCATGCAGCCAGAGATGGCGCAGGTAGCGGGTCAACTGCCCGGCCAGGGATTCTCCGCTATGCACAAAACGCGCATGCACGCGCTGGCCTGGAAAAATTCCCTGATGCTCGGCCAGCTCAAGCTCTACCTGGTAAATACGGGTCAACGCCTGCAGACCTGAATCGTCCCGCGCATCCACGGCCGTCACGCCCCCGGCACTGCTGCCCAGGTATCTGCTGGGGAGACGATCACTGAGTAGAGGTATTTCCCGGGACAAGCTGGCTTTGAGCTCATCGTGTGGTTGCCCTGGCAAGCGAATCCTGATGCGTTGAGTGTCCTGCCTGATCTCTTCGATCTGTGATTGGGGTATGACAAAGCGGGCAGTCAAGCGATCAGGGTCGAGGCTGTATCCCACCAGATCGCCGCGTTTGATGAAGCGTCCCTGCAAATCCTGCGCTAAGGGCAGTACCAACTGCCCCGAGCGGTGACTGACGATGGAAAGACCGGTGATCTGACTATTAATGTCGTTCAGTTCTTTTGTCAGGTTGTTGATCCGGGCTTTGATGACTTCAGCCTGAGACCGATCCCGGGAAAGACCCTGGTTAAGTTTGCCACGTAGCTCATCAATCCGAGCTTCAACCACCCTGCGCTGGGCATCAAGCTCGATATTGGACAGGGTCAGAATCTGATCTCCGGCTTCAATCTGTGCCCCATCCTGCCCATGCACTTCACGAACAATGCCTGAGCTGGCTGCACGAATCGCGGCGTCCTCGGGAATATTCACCAGGCCCTGGGCATAGGTGGTATCGGGTACGGGTACCGACATGATCAGCACAACTATGACAGCGGCGATCGCGCTGACCACAGCTAGACGGCGCTGAAGGTTAGCCCTTTGTGCGGACGCGTACAGTGCAGTCATGTTCTTGATGGCCGGATAAAGCATTTGCGAAAGGATTGCCCACAGCGCCAGGGCCATACCCAGCACAAAAAATTTCCCAGATACCCAAAGTGCTATGAAAAGTGAAATAAAAATCCGATAGACCGCTGCGGCGATGCCGTAGAAGAACAGCCATTTTGCTTCGCCGACAGCGGTGACAGGTGACCTGGCATCCGGGATGCCGACGGCATGGCGTTTAACCAGATAACCCAGGTATTGCTGACTACGGGTTGCCAGGTTGGGGATCTGGATCCACTCACTGAATACGTAGTAACCATCAAAACGTAAAAGTGGATTGGCGTTGAACAGCACGGTCGAAATACCGCCAATCACCATAATGCCGAAGGCGATATCCCGCCCCACTCCTGTAGCACCATGCAGCCACCAGATAAGTGCCATCGAGGCGAGAAAGGTTTCCATCATGATGCCCGCTGCGCCGACCAGAATACGTTGGCGCCGGCTGGTAAAGCGGTTGGCTGCGGAACTGTCGACATAGGGAACGGGGAAAAAGACCAGGAGCATAATGCCCATATCATGGACAACGCCTCCCCAGCGTTTGGTTGCCAGCGCATGGGCCAGCTCATGCAGTGCTTTGACCAGCGGATACAAAAGCCAGAAATAAAGCAGATACACAGGATCATTGAAGCGGGCTGCGCCGTAGTCGACCAGTTCGTCCCAGCGCATCCAGCAAGCCACCAGCGCGTAGAGCACGACGAACAGCCACAGCCAGGTGATCATCTGGCTCCGTGCCCAGCCCAGGTACGGCATTGCCATAACGAGGTAGCGGTCCGGATTGATTAACCGAAACTTAATGGAGAAAGGGCGGGAAAGGTTTTTAATGATCTCGCTGAGCTTCGACGGTTTTTGGCCGTTAGCCAGGTCAGCGGTTCTTTTATCATCCTTCAACAGCCCCGATGACGTCAGATTGGCCAGCAGCAGGATGACATCGCTCTGATTCAAGCTGTCAGCGGTGTCCTTTTGCAGGTCAGCATGGATCTCCCCGACCGTCGACTGGCCATCGAGACTTTGGATGAAAGCCTCTGCATTGGTGCTGCTGCGAAAGTATCGCTCCGCGTTCTGGTCGGCCAGGATGAGCCAGGGCTGGCCTCGATATTCATGGATGTATCTGCAAACGCCATCGTGCAACTGCGGGCGCAGGTCCTTCACCCGGTCCCAGGTATCGCTGAGCGAGAGGGTTGTTGAGTGTTGTTCTAAGGGAGCCATTTCCACAGCCACAGCACCACCGCGTTATACAACTCATGAAAGTAGATCCAGCCAAGAGATCGTTCACCCGCTTCGATCTTGGCTACCCCCTGCATCCCCGGGCGTAACGCCTCGGGATGGTCATCCAACGTACCTTCGACCCGGTAGACCAGTGAGTTGGGGCGATCTTCAAATACGGGGGACACTTTGGTGACTGCAAAGCCCAGCTTCTTGCCGGGTATAGCTTGCAGTTTCACGTAGCCCACTGCACCGGGTTTGATCTCCGCAATGTCCTGCTCCTGCACATAAACGACAAGGCGATAGGCGTTCAGCGGCGCCACCTCAAACAATACGTCACCCAGCTCAACCGGAGCACCCAGTGAGCGACTCAGGTCACCAGTGATAATATAGCCGTCCATGGCGGCGCGAATTTCAGCTCTTTCCAGCTTGCGTTGCACCAGGTTCAGCTCGGCGTCTGCCTGGCTGACCTGTGACTTGAAGATATAAGCTTGAGCCATATCCCGCTGGCCCAGAGCCTGCCGATATTGCCGGTTGTATTCATCTCGCTCGGACTCGAACTGCAGACGCGATAGCTGCAGTTCATGGTCGTCCATGCTCGCTAGTATCTCGTCGGCAGCTACTGTTTCTCCCGCCCGTTTGGGCGCTGCCTTCACGTAGCCGGCAAAGGGTGCAACCACCGCCCGCTGCACGCTTCCCTCCAGCGTTGCCTGTGCGCTGACCCGGTAGGTTCCTTCGATCAATGACAAGAGCACTATCGCCAGCAGCACCCCGCCAGCCGCTTTTTTTACCGGTGCTATGGAGCCCAGCTTCAATGCGCTCCACTCACGCAGCTGATGCCATTTAGCCTGCCAAGGATGGGTGCCGGCCGGTGGTTCTGGAGCGCTGGCAGGGGCAGGCTGATACTGGAGCAGCAGCGCCAACCAGCGCTCTCCCCATTTCAATAGATGCAGCACTGTCTGCTGCTGCTCGGGCTGAATTTTGATTTGAATAGCCACAGCCAGCTTTTTGTCCGAAGCCGCGTCCAAAGGGGTTGCTAGAATGTAATCGAGGGCACTCGGGTCGAGTTTTTTAACGATCAGGCGGTTTTGTAGATGGGCCTGCTGGGCCAACCTGATACAGGCTGTAGAGGGGAGCTCTCCCATAGGCCACTGCAAGAGGGAGTTTGTCTCTTGCTCGGCATCAGTCAGGAGCACTGCTCTTTCTGTGCGCCCCATCATTTGGCAGATCAGATCAAGCCAGGCCGACAAGATGTTCTTTTCAAGCATGCTTAACCGCTGCCCCTGCCATGATGTTATGCAAATCAGCAACTCTACGTTGCATCGTCGGAATATGAAACCAGGCAGTGAGGGAACGGAGATCCCCGTGCGAACCATCAGTGTGTTTTGCGGCTAAGTATGGTCTGCGTTTGGGATAATAGAACTGATTGATGGATCATCATTATCATGTATCCCTTTAGTAAAGGCTCAGGCAAGATGAATTGGCCAGCGGACGGTTCGTAGGACACGCGTAGAATACTAATAAACTGCCGCGGCACTCAGTGCGATGCCTGGAGAGAAGATGATCAAACCTGGTTATCCCAGTAACGAAGCAGACCGGCTCGAATCTTTAAAGGCTACGGCTCTGCTGGACTCCTTGCCGGAAGAGCGCTTTGATCGTATTACACGGCTCGCCGCGCGCATTTTTGACGTGCCTACCTGCTTCTTGTCCCTGGTCGATAGCGAGCGTCAATGGTTCAAATCCCGCGTGGGGATGGATGCGTGTGAGCTAGGCCGGGATATCTCCTTTTGCGGACATGCCATTCTTGAAGCGCAACCGTTGGTTGTTACGGATGTGTTCAATGATGAGCGCTTTCATGATAACCCGTTGGTGACGGGTGACCCTTACATTCGATTCTATGCCGGCGCGCAGGTTCACGATATCAGCGGGCATTGCATCGGCGTCTTGTGCCTTATGGATTCAAAGCAGCGTACTTTCAGCGATATGGAGCGCCGTAATCTAAGGGATTTTGCTGATTTGGTTGAGCATGAAATCACTAACATCCGGCAAGAAGAGTACCGCAGGACCCAATTGCTGTTCTCCGCCAGAATGGAAGCCATGCTGAGCACATCCCCGGATATTATTCTGGTGATAGACGATCAGTATCGTTTTGTAATCTGTAATGAGCATCCTGATTTGCTGGGACCCAGGCATCAAGTGATAGGCAGGACCATAGAACAGGTTTTGCCTGCGGACCTGGCACGGTCAATGTCTGAGCGAATCGATGGGGCGCTGACCACTGATGCGCTTATTCATCATGACTACACGATCACTGAAAGTGGTCAGTCCTTTGAAGCGCGCTTCAAGAAAATCAACGCTAATGAAGTGCTGGTGGTGGTCAGAAATACAACAGAACAGGAGCGCAAGAACTCCGATTTACGACGCCTGTCCGAAGTGGCAAGGCAGACGACCAATGGCGTGTTGATAACCGATACACAGGGCCTGACTGTCTGGATAAATGAGTCTTTCACCAAGTTGACAGGTTGGAGCAGCCAGGACCTGATTGGGAAAAAGCCGGGTGAGCTGCTTCAAGGCAAAGATACCGATCCTGCCACGGTCAAAGTCATGGCTGCGGCCTTGGCCAGACATAAAGGGTTCAATGTAGACATTCTGAACTATTCGAATAAAAAGGTTCCGTACTGGGTCAGGATTGCCTGTAATCCCCTCTGGGGCGAGGGTGGTGAGCTCAAGGGGTTTATCGCGATTCAATCTGATATCAACAAAGAGCGCAGTGATTCAGAGCTGATTCGGAGCAGCGAGCGCATGTTGCGAGCGGTGATTGATGCCAACAGTATCGGAACGTGGCGATTGAACCTTAACACAAGCGAGCTGATTATCAATGATAAGTGGGCGACTTTACTGGGCTACAAACTTCGTGAGTTGACCCCAATAGATCGCTTTACCTGGGAGAGATTGACGCACCCTGATGATCTGGCCAATTGTAATATTCTTCTGAACAAGCATGCGACGGGACAGATTCCCGCGTATGAAGCCAATACCCGCATGAAGCATAAAAACGGATCGTGGGTATGGATCAATACACGTGGCCGCCTTACTTCTCGTACGCCTGATGGAAAGGCTGAATGGGTGCTCGGAACCCACTTTGACGTCAGTGCGCAAATTCACGCTGAAAGCAGTCTCAACGAGCAATCAATGCAGATGGAAGCGATCGTCGACAATATGCTCGATGGCGTTATCAGTATTGACCACAAAGGGATCGTTCTGACTTTCAACAAGGCGGCGGAGCGTATTTTCGGCTACAGCAGCGCTGAAGTCGTCGGCGCGAATCTCAACATGCTCATGCAATCTCCCCATAGAGATCATCATGACACCTATATTGCCAACTTTACCGATCAAGGTATCGGCAATGTACTCGGCCGAAATCGCGAACTGGAGGCGCTGCACAAGGATGGACGGGTATTTCCCATAGAGCTGGGCCTGGCGCAGGTGGAGCGGCTCGGGGAGCTTAGCTTTATTGGTATCGTACGGGATATCACGGGTCGTAAGCAGGGTGAAGAAGAGATAAGGCGACTGGCTTTTTATGACATTCTCACCGGCCTGCCTAACCGGCGCCTATTGCAGGAGAGGCTAGAGCGGATTATTGCCAACACAGAGCGTGAACATAAGTATGCAGCCCTCATTTTTCTGGATATGGATAACTTCAAGAATCTCAATGACAGTGCAGGCCACAGCAAGGGTGACCTGTTACTGACACAAATCGGTTCACGCTTGTCACATTGTGTACGCGAGGGCGATACAGTGTCGCGCCTGGGAGGCGATGAGTTTGTCATTGTGCTCGAATCATTGGGTCAGAATGAGCAATCAGCGGCTAACCGAGCAGAAGTCGTAGCAGAAAAAATCCTCTCTGAGCTGGCGCGCGAGTTTGATCTCGACGGTTTGCCCTACAGTGGTTCAGCAAGTGTCGGAGTCACCATATTCAACAACAGCGACACTTCTATCGAGGATCTCCTCAAGCAGGCCGATATGGCCATGTACAAGGCCAAGGCAGCAGGTCGTAACGCCAGTCACTTCTTCGATCCGCAAATGCAGGTGGCAGTCACTCAGCGCGTTGCCATGGAACAGGGTTTGCGGGATGCCATCAAGCTCGACCAGCTAAGATTGTTCTATCAAAGCCAGGTCGACTCAAGTGGACACATCACCGGCGTAGAGGTCTTGCTGCGTTGGTTGCACCCGACCAAATGCATGATCTCGCCAGCACAGTTCATTCCCCTGGCAGAAGAGACGGGGCTTATACTGCCTATTGGCGAATGGGTGTTGGAAGAGGCCTGTAAAACCCTGGAAAGCTGGTCCCGGGACCCACTTCTGGACAAGCTATCGCTGGCAGTCAATATCAGCGTTGTGCAGTTCAGCAAGGGAGATATCGTCAGTACTGTCCTCGATGCGCTTAATCGTACCGGAGCGCCACCCCACAACCTCAAGCTGGAAATTACAGAGTCACTCCTTGCAAACAACTTCAAGGACGTCAAAACCAAGATGTTGGATCTCCAGCGTCACGGCATTTCTTTTTCGATTGATGACTTCGGTACCGGTTACTCTTCATTATTCTATTTGAAGCAACTGCCCATCAATCAGTTGAAAATTGATCAGAGCTTTGTAAGAGATATTATCCACAGTGCGAACGACAGGGCGATTGCTCAGGCGGTCATTACGCTGGCTGAGGCCATGAATCTTGATGTCATTGCAGAAGGTGTTGAAACCCAGGAGCAGCTTTCTATGCTCGCTAGCCTAGGTTGTTATGCCTATCAAGGTTACCTGTTCGGCAAGCCTTGCGAGCTGCACAGCCTGGATGCTGCGGGTATGTTATAGCTTCGGAGGCCAAT
>NZ_JBFGFI010000092.1:0-10188 GCF_041579695.1 Halopseudomonas sp. | reverse complement strand
GAGCCTTTTTCGGCGATGTAACGCGCCAGTCCGGCGGGAGCCTCGATCCGGAAATGCCAGGACCGTGCGTCCTCCGTCATTGATAGCACCTTGCCAACGCCATCCACATGGCCACTGACCAGATGCCCGCCAAGGCGTGATGAAGGTGTCAGAGCCTTTTCCAGATTGACCCGGCTGCCTTCCTTGAGGCGCGACAGTGCGGTACGACGGATAGTCTCCTGACTGACGTCGGCCCAGAATCCATCGCCCGGCAATTCTACCGCCGTCAGGCACACGCCATTGACCGCGATACTGTCGCCTAGCTTCACATCACCCAAGTCGAGCCCGGCCGTCTTCACGTAAAGCCTGACGTCCCCGCCCCGGGGTTGCATGCTCTGGATCTGACCAACCGCTTCGATAATGCCTGTGAACATGTAAGTGCCTCTTTTTCAGGGGTGCAGTCTACTAGCCACCGACCAGCAGACCCAACCCGTAAACCGAGATATAACCGAAGACAAAGGCCGCAAACAGCAACCCGAAACTGCGCATGTAGGTCAGAAAGGTCAACCCGGGCAGCTTGCTCATTGCCACGATCCCGGCAGCGGAGCCGATTATAAGCAATGAACCGCCCACTCCGACAGCATAAGTCAGCCCCATCCACTCTGCAGTGCTCATCTGCAGGTCGGCCTTGAGCAACGCCGCGGTCAGCGGCACGTTGTCGATCAGCGCCGACAGAATACCCATCAGGAAGTTGGCAAAGATCACCGGCACCATGTCGTAAAGCGCCGTCAGGCCTTGCAGCACACCGATAAACTGGAGCATGCCCACCAGCAGCAACACCCCCAGAAAGAATAGCAAGGTTTCGAATTCGATCGCCCTTACGTACTCCAGAATCGGGTCGTTCTCGATATCCTCGTTGAAAAACCGTGCAATCAAAAACATCAGGGCGAGACCCGTCAGGAACGTCAGCACCGGCGGGATCGCATACAACAGACTGCCGAGGATCGTGCCAAGAATCGTCAGCAGGAACAGCAGGCCGATCACCTGATCGACTCCGCGCAGCGGCTGCAGTGTGGCCTTCTCGATCACCACCTCGTCCTTGAGCCCCACCGAGAGCAATGCGGCAAGTAGCAGTACCGCCAGGAAAGCGGGGCCGCTGAGCATCAGCAGATGAGTAATCTCGACCTTGTTGGCGAGAAAGATCATCAGCGTGGTGACATCGCCGGTAATCATTGCCACGCCCCCGGAGTTGACTGCAAAAACCACCAGCGTGGCGAACCGCAATGTCTTGCGCAGCTCCATCTTCAGGCTCAGCACCAACGCGACCGAGACCAGGGTCGCGGTTATGTTGTCGGCGATTGACGAGAAGACGAAGCAGAACAGACCGGTCAAAAGCAGCAGCTTGCGTTCTGTGACTCGGCCAGGCAGAACGCTGTAGATAATATTCTCGATCAGCCCCTTCTTGTTCAGATAGGCGACAAAGGTCATGGTCGCCAGCAGGAACAGCCACAAACCGGCGATATCCGTGATGTTATGACTCAGCGCCGCCTGCACGCGTTCGCGAAAGGCCTCGTCCGGCGCCGCAATGAACAGCACCATCCATGCCAGTGCGCCGAAAAACAGCACCACCTTCGCCTTGTTGACGTGGATCAGCTCTTCGAAAACCACGCCCAGAAACGCTCCTACTGCCATCAGGACCAGCAACCACTGAACTGCCATGTGCATGATGCGACACTCTCAGAAAGGAAGAACCGGTCGCGCCGTGATTCGCCAATCACGGCCGACAACCCGCATGTCGGTCACATCAAGCTGCATGGCCTCGGCCATACTGTCGAAGGGCAATTCCAACAAGGGTCGCGCCAGACTGCCCAGCAGTCTCGGCGCCATATACACCACCAACTCATCTACCAGGCCCGCTCGCAGGAAAGCACCCGCCAGCCCGGCTCCGGTTTCTACCAGCACTTCATTGCAATCGCGCGAAGCCAGCAACCGCAATAGCGCTTCGAGGTCAACGTACTCGCTGGCGGCACTGGGCAGCGCCAGCAGCTCTGCGCCTGCCGCGCGGTAATCCTGCGACGGGGTTTCGTCCAGTCGGCAGGCCACCAGCACTGGACCGTCCTGCTGAAACAGGCGACGGGTCAGTGGAACACGCAGGCGGCCATCGACCAGCACCCGCAGGGGCTGGCGCTCGGCGGCTGCCTCTGCCTCGGCCTCCGGGAGGCCCAACTGGGCACTGCGCACGGTCAGCGCCGAGTCATCCAGCAACACCGCATCCGCGCCGGAGAGCACCGCGCTGCTGCGCGCACGCAGGCGCTGCACATCGGCACGGGCCTCGGGCCCGGTAATCCACTGACTCTCGCCACTGGCCATTGCGGTACGGCCATCCATACTCATTGCCAGCTTGAGCCGCACGAAAGGCAGGCCAGTCTGCATGCGCTTGACGAAACCCGGGTTAAGCGCCGCTGCCTGTGCTTCGAGCACACCGCAGGCGACGGTGATGCCGGCAGTGCGCAAACGCTCCAGACCACGTCCGGCGACCAGGGGATTGGGATCCTGCATGGCCGCAACCACACGTGTA
The DNA here is from genome assembly GCF_041579695.1 of Halopseudomonas sp. Lineage (GTDB taxonomy): Bacteria > Pseudomonadota > Gammaproteobacteria > Pseudomonadales > Pseudomonadaceae > Halopseudomonas. The sequence goes on along the minus strand of NZ_JBFGFI010000092.1, from coordinate 7,631 downwards.
ACGCCAGCGGCAACCAGCGCATCGGCGCAGGGCGGCGTCCGCCCGGTATGACTGCAGGGCTCGAGCGTCACATAGGCCGTCGCACCGCGGGCTTCAGCGCCAGCCTGCAAGAGCGCATTGACCTCAGCGTGACCCTCGCCAGCGCGTACATGCCAGCCCTCGCCCACAATCCGTCCTTCACGTACCAGCACACAGCCGACACGGGGATTGGGATCAGTGGTGTACAGGCCCTGCTCCGCCAATTGCAGCGCCCGGGCCATCATGCTCCGGTCGCTGACTGCCTGATCAGGCATCGGGATCGTCCTTGTCGCGGCGCGACAACCGCTCGATTTCCTCACGGAACTGGTTCAGATCCTGGAAGCGTCGATAGACCGAAGCGAAGCGGATATAGGCTACTTCGTCGAGCTGCTTGAGTTCGTTCATGACCATTTCACCGACCACCATGGCCGGCACCTCACGCTCGCCGGTGGCACGCAGACGGTGCTTGATATGCCCAATCGCGGCTTCAATCTGCTCGACACTCACCGGGCGCTTTTCCAGCGCCCGCTGCATACCTGCGCGCAGCTTCTCCTCATCAAAGGGCTGGCGCCGACCGTCGCCCTTGATGATCCGCGGCAAAACCAGCTCGGCAGTTTCAAAGGTGGTAAAGCGCTCCTGGCAGGCCAGACACTCGCGGCGCCGACGCACCTGATCACCCTCGGCAACCAGCCGGGAGTCGATCACCTTGGTGTCATGGGCGCCACAGAATGGACAGTGCATAGAAGTTTCCCGGGAGGATAAAAGCGTTCACATCTTACTCTTGTCCAGGCCCCGATAAAAATGCATCTTTACATTTCACAGCAAGAAACATCCTGCCGAAACCTGTGCGCAGTGAAGCTCAGGAAGGAGCAAAACGCTCGCGTAAAAGTCGCTTGGCCACCTTGCCGTTGTCGTCCCGCGGCAGACTGTCGATCAGCTCGACCCGACGCGGCACCTTGTAACCCGCAAGCCGCTCACGCACGTGCTGCTGCACCTGCGCGACGCTCAGCTCGTTGGGGTCCGCGGCCACCACGGCCAACAGAGACTCACCGTATTCGGCATCCGGCAGGCCGACCACCGCGCAATCGATCACGCCGGGAAGGGTTATCAGTACATGCTCGATTTCAGCGGGGTAAATATTCACGCCGCCCGAAATCACCATGTCAGACTTGCGATCACAGATGTAAAGATAACCTTCCTCGTCCAGATAGCCGATATCACCAACAGTTACCAGATCATCCAGCCCGGCGTTCAGACGGGCCTGCTCATTGTTCAGGTAGGTGAAATCCGGGACCGCGGGCTGCCGTACGTAGATGACCCCGGGCTCACCCACCGCGCACTCGCCGCCCTGCTCATCAACAATGCGGATGCGGGTATCGCCGATCGGCCGCCCGACGCTGCCCGGCTTGCGCCGCGCGGAGTCTGGGTCCTGAATCGTGATCATGCCGGTTTCACTGGAGGCGTAGGTTTCATGGATCACCGGCCCCCACCAATCAAGCATCGCCTGTTTCACATCCGGCGCGCAGGGTGCACCTGTGGAAGCCACAAAACGAACCGATGACAAATCGTATCGGGCCTTGACCTCCGCCGGCAAACGTAGAAGGCGGACATACATGATCGGCACCAGAAACACCGTATCGATGCGGTGCTGCTCAATCAGCGCCAGCGTCTGCTCGGCATCAAAACGCGGCATCAGCACCATCAGCTCGGCCTGCAGGATCGACTGCTGGGCAAAGGAGCTCGGTGCGCTGTGGTACAGCGGCGCAGATACCAGTGTACGCACGCCAGGCTTGATGCCCCAGGCCTCGCGGGACAGGGCGCTCATTGCAGCTGCCATCGCCTCGCGCTCTTGCGGCGCAGGGGCAAGACGCTTAACCCCCTTGGGCCTACCGGTGGTACCGGAGGTATAGGCCATGTGCGCTCGAGGCGTGCGCGGTTCACCAGAATACGGACCCTGCTCTGCGAGCCACGACTCGAAGGCATGCTCATTGGAGGCCAATTCGCTCTCGCAGCCATTGACCAACACCACAACACCCTCAGGTATGACGTGCCTGATGTCATCCAGCAGGTCTGCCTCGACCAGCAGCACCCTGGCGCCGGAATCCTGGAGCAGAAAGCCGACTTCGTCGGCCTTGAAGTGCCAATTGATTGGGCAATAGAAACACCCAGCGGTCTGGCAGCTCAGGATTGCATCGACAAAGGCTGGGCTGTTACGCAGCATCACGGCGATCACGTCGCCGTCCGCCACACCCAACCTGGCCAGTCCGCCAGCGAGCTTGAGGGCTCGCCGGGCGATCTCCTCGCCACTGCGTTCCAGATCGGCGCAGAGCAGGCGCGCCGTCATGCCGGCTTTCCGTAGGGGCCGGCTATCTGCTGCAGGCGGGCCTGCGCGTCGGTGTATTCCCGCTCCAGCTGGCTGACGGCCTCAGCGGTCGAAGTGATAGCGCCGATGCTACCAACGCCCTGGCCTGCGCCCCAGATATCACGCCAGGCCTTGCTCTTGTTGCTGCCGCCCGAGCCGAACTTCATGCTGCTCTTGTCACCCTCGGGCAGGTTGTTGGGGTCCAGACCGGCATTGGCGATACTTGGCTTGAGGTAGTTACCGTGGACGCCGGTAAACAGGTTGCTGTAGACGATGTCGTCGGCACTGGTCTCGACCAGCATCTGCTTGTAGGCCTGGTCGGCGTTGGCTTCGTGGGTGGCGATAAATCGCGTACCCATATAGGCCAGATCGGCACCCATCGCCTGCGCGGCCAATACCTGCTCGCCCTTGCTGATCGAGCCGGACAGAATGATCGGCCCGTCGTAGAAGCTGCGGATCTCGGATACCAAGGCAAAGGGACTCAGTTGCCCGGCATGGCCACCCGCGCCAGCGCAGACCAGGATCAGGCCATCGACGCCCGCCTCGATCGCCTTTTTCGCGTGCTTCACATTGATCACATCATGGAACACCAGCCCTCCGTAGCTGTGTACCGGGCCCACCACATCGTTCGGCGGCCGCAGACTGGTGATCACGATCGGTACCTTGTACTTCACGCACATTTCCACGTCGTGCTGCAGCCGATCGTTACTGGCATGAACGATCTGGTTGACGGCGTAAGGAGCCACCTTAGCCTCGGGATTGGCTGCCTTGTAACTCTCCAGCTCGGAGTTAATACGCTGCAACCAGACTTCCAGCTCCTCGGCCGGACGGGCGTTGAGCGCCGGAAAGGATCCCACCACTCCAGCCTTGCATTGCGCTATGACCAGATCGGGGTTGGAGATAATGAACAGCGGCGAGCAGATGACCGGCAGTGTCAGTGAGTTTTGTAGAATCGTCGGAAGACCCATGGGGTACTCGCTCCTGGAGGATGAACGTATTGCCTAAGACTATATGGGCTGTATCCAGAGCGCACAATGCTGGCAGGACATTCACGTCAGCTATGGCGGTGGGCCAGGGCATGCCGCTATTCCGGCCATTGTGTACCGGCCACGCTGTTCTGGTCTGCCGCCCGCGATTACAATCGGCGGCTTGACTGCCGGAGCCGCCATGTCACCTGCCAAAATCAGCAAGCCCGTGTTAGAGGCGCTCAGCGCCAGCCTGCATCGAGTACTTCCCGACGCACGCCTGAGCATCAGCGACCTTCCGGATCTGCCGGAACTGCGCCTGTGGCTGCTGGACCCGCAAAACCTCGACCGCGCCTTCGCCGGCGAAGAAACTCGGCGGCTGCTGCAGGAGCCACCTTATTGGGGATTCTGCTGGGGCAGCGGTCTGGCCCTGGCACGCTGGATCCTCGACCATCCGGAAACAGTGCGCGGCAAGCGGGTGCTGGATTTCGGCTCGGGATCCGGCGTGGTCGCCCTCGCCTGCAGCCTGGCCGGCGCCAGCAGCAGTATCGCCTGCGACCTCGATCCGCAGGCGCAGCTGGCCTGCAAACTGAACGCCGAACTAAACAACCAGCAGTTGATCTGCGCAGCCGATTACTTTGCCGTCAGCGGACCGCTGGATCTGATTCTGGCAGCCGACGTGCTCTACGATGCCGACAACCGTCACTTTCTCGATCACTTCGTGACGCGCGCCGACAGCGTGCTGCTGGCTGACTCCAGGGTGCGCGACCTGCAGCATGCGAGCTATAAACGAGAGAACATGCTGGCCGGGCGTACCTGGCCCGACCTGGGTGAACCGGCCGAGTTCCGGCAGATCAGTCTGTACCGCGCGGTACAGACTGCTTGATTTCCGCGGCTCGGCCCCCCATATCCTCAACAAGCCAATTCAATCGATCACCCAACCGGATATCGCCCATGAGCTCCTCACCCCACGTTTTCGATGTCACCGAAGCCACCTTTGATCGCTACGTTCTGGAAAACTCCTTCCACAAACCGGTGTTGGTGGATTTCTGGGCCGAATGGTGCGCGCCGTGCAAGGCGCTAATGCCAGTACTCGCAGCCATCACCGACAGCTATGCCGGCGAACTGCTGCTGGCCAAGGTCGACTGCGACCAGCAAGCCGGACTCAGCGAACGCTTCGGCATTCGCAGCCTGCCCACGGTCGTGCTGTTCAAGGATGGCCAGCCGGTTGACGGCTTTGCCGGCATCCAGCCAGAGAGCGCAATCCGCGCCATTCTCGAGCCCCATTTGGGCGCCGCCCCCGAGGCGGTAGCAGAGCCGGAAGCGGATCTGGCCACAGTTGCCGGCGCGCTGCTGGATGAGGGTCAGGCGGCCCAGGCGATTGCGCTGCTGCAACCTGCCATCGGTGAACAGCCCGAAGATGCGCTGCTGATTCTGCTTGGGCGTGCTCTGGCGATGGATGGTCAACTGGACGCCGCCGGACAGGTGCTTGACGCGGTCAAGGACAAGGAGGCGCACAAGGCAGCACTGGCCGGCGCACGCGCGCACCTCGCCTTTCTCCGCCAGGCCGTGGGCATGCCGCCACGCGGCGAGCTTGAGCAACGGCTGAAACAGAATGCCGATGACAGCGAAGCAACCTGCCAATTGGCAATAGTGGATCTGTCGCAACAGCGTTACGAGCAGGCTCTGGATGCACTGCTGGGGCTGTTTCAGCGCGATCGTGGCTATGCCGACGGAAGTCCGCACCGCACGCTGCTGGAAGTATTCAATGTGCTGGGGAGCGAACACCCGCTGGCGATCCAGTATCGGCGCAAGCTCTACCAGATCCTGTACTGAGAAACCGGCACGAAGACAGTGCAGGTAGCGCGGCCGTGATTTGTGTTATAGGATAACATTTACTTAATGTTCCCGGAGATACATCCATGCGCCCTACTTCCCTGCTACTTGGCGGGCTGTTAAGCACGCTGGCCTTCGCTATCCAGGCCCATGAACATGGCCATGAAGATCAGCATCATTCATCCACAGCCCATGAGCGCGCGGAAAAGTATCACCACGATCACGGACACAGCGAAAAAGGCAACGTCAGTCTGGCGGCCCATGAGCATGGTGTGGCAACGCTGAATCTGGTTCTCGATGGTGAGCACCTGGTATTCGAGCTTGAAAGCCCTGCCGCGAATATTGTCGGCTTCGAGCACATGCCCGCCAGCGAAAAGGATCTCGCCACGGCAAAGCAGGCCAGGCAGCGCCTGACCAAGGCAGATGCTCTTTTCGCTTTTCCCGGTGCAGCTGCCTGCACCCTGGAGGATGCCGAAGTCGAAAGCCCGCTATTTGCTGCAGCCAAAGAGCAGAGCCATGACCACGATGAAGCCCACCGGAATGACCACCACAAGGCTCACGAAGAGCATCACGATCACGCCCAGGATGATCACGCCGAGCATGAAAGCGCACACTCGGACATACACGCGCACTTCCGTTTTGTCTGCGAGAATCCCGGCGCGCTGCAGCAGATCGAGGTGAAGCTGTTCGAGGTATTCCCCTATACCGAAAAGCTGCTGCTCCAGGCCATTACTCCCAACGGCCAGCAGGGCGGCGAGCTGACGCCGGCGCAAAGCGTGATACGGCTCTGAGAGCACGACGGCGAACGCATCGGATATACTTGCCCTGTTCGTCGTCAACTTTTTCCACCCCACTGTGTCAGACCTTTCCATGCAGCCATTTCTTATCCAGCTGAACGCCGTGACTTTCGCCTGGCCCGGCCAGCCGCGCTTACTGGATATAGACAGTTTCGCGTTGGCGGTCGGAGAACGGGTATTTTTGAAGGGCCCGTCAGGTAGCGGCAAGACCACCCTGCTGGGCCTGCTGGGCGGAGTCCTTCTGCCCGATAGCGGCAGCATACGGCTTCTGCGTGAAGATCTGTCCGGGCTCTCTGCTGCCAGGCGTGACCGCTTCCGCGCGGACCACACGGGCTACATATTCCAGATGTTCAACCTGCTGCCCTATCTGTCGGTGGTAGAGAACGTGACACTGCCGTGCCGCTTCTCGGCGGTGCGTCACGCGCGGGCGCTAACGCGCAGTGCGAGCCTGGATCAGGCAGCCATGGACCTGCTTGCCGGTCTGGGCCTCTCGGAACCGGCACTGCTACGCCGCCCGGTGACCGAACTGTCGATCGGCCAGCAACAACGGGTAGCCGCAGCCAGGGCCCTGATCGGCAGCCCGGAACTGGTCATTGCTGACGAACCCACATCGGCACTGGACGCCGACACCCGCGAGGCCTTCCTGCGCCTGCTGTTTGCCGAATGCGAGCGCGGCGGCAGCAGCCTGCTGTTTGTCAGCCACGACTCCTCGCTGGAGCCGTTGTTCGACCGGGCGCTTTCGCTGCGCGACATCAACCGCGCCGCTGCTGCCCAGGAGGTGCTCTGATGTATCTGCTGCGCCTGGCGATCAAGAGCCTGGCCAATCGGCGTTTCTCCGCGATCCTGACCGTGCTGGCAATTGCGCTCAGCGTCACTCTGCTGCTGGCCGTGGAAAAGGTCCGTACCGAGGCACGCGCCAGCTTTACCAGCACCATCTCGGGTACCGACCTGATTGTGGGTGCCCGTTCCGGGTCGGTGCAGTTGCTTCTGTATTCGGTTTTTCGTATCGGTAACGCCACCAACAATATCCGCTGGGACAGCTACCAGCATGTGGCCGATAATCCGCGCGTAGCCTGGGCCATCCCGATTTCCCTGGGTGACTCGCATCGTGGTTTCCGCGTCATGGGCACGACCACCGGCTACTTCGAGCACTACCGTCACGGGCGCGATCAGGCGCTTGAATTTGCTCGTGGCATTGCGTTCGCCGATCTCTACGACGCGGTTCTGGGCGCGGACGTGGCGCGCGAACTGGGCTATGCAATCGACAGCGAACTGGTGCTGGCGCACGGGACCGGAGCGGTGAGCTTTGTCGACCATGCGGACAAGCCTTTCCGCGTCAGCGGGATACTGAGCAAGACCGGCACCCCGGTGGACCGCACCATTCATATCAGCCTGCAGGGCATGGAAGCCCTGCATGTGGACTGGCAGCAGGGGATGCCCGCGCGCGGGGCGGCCAGTGTCAGCGCCGAGCAGGCGCGCGCGATGGAACTGACGCCGCAGGCGATTACTGCAGTGCTGCTGGGCCTGACCAGCCGCATCAGCACCTTCGCCGTTCAGAGGGACATCAACCAGTTCGGCGGCGAACCGCTGCAGGCGATCCTCCCCGGTGTAGCATTGCAGGAACTCTGGAGCCTTCTGGGCATGGCCGAGAAG
>NZ_JBFGFI010000091.1:0-10286 GCF_041579695.1 Halopseudomonas sp. | reverse complement strand
TCACGCTTGCCCAGGTCCTCGTTCATCACCCCGTGCTTGGGCGTGCCCAGCAGGTACTTGAGCATGTACTCATGACCCTTGCCCGAACTGCCCAGCAGGTTGGAGCGCCAGATGAACATGTTGCGCGGGAAGTTATCGCTGTTGTCCGGCTCCTCGCAGGCGAAGCGCAGGCTGCCGTCCTGCAGGCTCTGCAGTGCATAGGCCTTGGGATCCATCCCCAGGGCCGCCGCCTCGCGGCAGATGGCCAGCGGGTTGCGGTTGAACTGCGGCGCACTCGGCAGCCAGCCGCCACGTTCGGCGCGGATGTTGTAGTCGAGCATGTGCTCGGGAAACTGCGACTTGTCGGCCAGCGGCGAGAGAATCTCGTGCACGCTCATCTTCTCGTGGCGCCACTGTGAGCTGTGGCTGTAGAAGAAACTGGTACCGTTCATCTGCCGCGGCGGACGGCTCCAGTCCAGGCCAAAGGCCAGTGGCAGCCAGCCGGTCTGCGGCCGCAGTTTTTCCTGGCCGACATAATGTGCCCAGCCGCCGCCGGTCTGACCCACGCAGCCACACATCAACAACATGTTGATCAGGCCACGGTAGTTCATGTCCATGTGGTACCAGTGGTTCATCGCCGCACCAACGATGATCATCGAGCGCCCTTTGGTCTTGTCGGCGTTGTCGGCGAACTCGCGGGCTACCTGGATGACCTTCTCACGGCTGACGCCGGTAATCTGCTCCTGCCACGTCGGGGTGCCCGGTACGCTGGCATCGTCATAACTGCTGGCCACATTGGCGCCGCCCAGGCCGCGATCGATAGCCAGGCCAGCGGCCTGGATGTCGAACACGGTCGCCACGCGTAGCTGCTTGCCATCGGCCATGCTCAGCAGACGACTGGGCAGATGGCGGTACTGGATTTCTTCGCCATCGGCCTGCTGGAAGTGATCGTGCAACTGGCCGCCGAAATACGGAAAGGCGACATTGACCACTTCACCGGTGTCGATCTGGCTCAGCCGCAGTGACACATCGCGCCCTTCACCACCCTCGCGGGCCTCGATGTTCCATTTGCCCGACTCCCCCCAGCGGTAGCCGATCGAGCCTAGCGGCGAGACCAGTTGATTTGTGGTTTCATCGATCGCGATGGTTTTCCATTCCGGGTTGTTGTCCTGGCCCAGCTTGTCATCCAGATCGGAGGCGCGCAGGAAGCGGGTCGGCTTGAAGCCATGCTCCGCTTCCTCGAGCAGCACCAGCATCGGAAAATCGGTATAACGGCGCACGTAATCGGTGAAGTACGCGCTCGGATTCTCCAGGTGGAATTCCTTGAAGATCACGTGGTTGAACGCCTGCCCAAGGGCCGCGTCGGTACCCTGCTTGGGATTCAGCCAGAGGTCGGTCAGCTTGGCGACTTCGGAGTAATCCGGGGTGATCGAGACGGTCTTGGTGCCCTTGTAGCGGACTTCGGTGAAGAAGTGCGCATCGGGCGTGCGGGTCTGGGGCACGTTGGAGCCCCAGGCAATGATGTAATTGGAGTTGTACCAGTCGGCCGATTCCGGCACGTCGGTCTGTTCACCCCAGACCATCGGCGAGGCCGGCGGCAGGTCGCAATACCAGTCGTAGAAGCTCAGGCACACGCCGCCGATCAGCGACAGGTAACGGCTGCCTGCGGCGTAGCTGACCATCGACATCGCCGGAATCGGTGAAAAGCCGACCACCCGGTCCGGGCCATATTGCTTGACGGTATAGACGTTGGCCGCGGCGATAATCTCGGTGACTTCGTCCCAGCTCGAGCGGATAAAGCCGCCCAGCCCGCGTTCGGACTTGTAGGAGGTCGCCTTGGCGGGATCCTCGACAATGCTGCGCCAGGCATCGACCGGGGCCCTGGTCGCCCGCTCCTCGCGCCACAACTTGAGCAGGGCCTTGCGTACCTTGGGGTATTTAAGGCGGTTAGCACTGTAAATGTACCAGCTGTAACTGGCACCACGGGGGCAGCCCCGTGGCTCATGGTTGGGCAGGTCCGGACGGGTACGCGGGTAGTCGGTCTGCTGGGTCTCCCAGGTGATCAGGCCGTTCTTGACGTAGATTTTCCAGGAACAGGAGCCGGTGCAGTTCACACCGTGGGTGGAGCGCACGATCTTGTCGTACTGCCAGCGCGCACGGTAGACATTTTCCCAGTCCCGCGATTCGATGCGCGTCTCACCGTGTCCATCGGCAAACTCGTCCTGCTTGCGGTTGAAGAAGCGTAATTGATCGAGCAAGTGGCTCATGGTGTATCTCCTCATTCGGTCGGGTCTTTGCCGGACCGGCTATCACGTAGTTACGGGGCACCGCAGTGCGGCGCACACAGATTCGTATTCAGACGGTTTTCTGCGCTTCCAGCACCTCCAGTTCGCGATCCACCGAGGACACGTAGTACTCCTCCGAGAAGGCGCCCTCGGGCTCCTTGAGCCAGCACAGGCAGAGGCCAAAGCTGATGAAAGCGCCAGCGGCAATCACCATGAAGAACTGTGAAGGGGTGACGAAGGTGAACAGGGTCAGGTAGCAGACCGCGCCGACATTGCCGTAGGCGCCGGCCATGCCGGAAATCTGCCCGGTGACCCGGCGCTTGATCGACGGAATGATGCCGAAGGTGGCGCCCTCTGCACCCTGCACGAAGACCGAACAGGCAACCGTGATGATCACCGCGAGAAACAACGGCCACTTCTCATTCATCAGGCCCATGAACAGGAATCCGACACTGATGCCGAGCATGTAGGCCAGCATCACGAAGCGCCGGTTACCCATGCGATCCGACACCAGGCCGCCCATTGGCCGCGCGACCAGATTCACGAAGGCGAAGGAGGCGGCAATGATGCCGGCGGTGGTCGGCGTCAGACCCCAGGTCATTTCGAAGAACATCGGCAGCATCGATACCACCGCCAGCTCGGCACCGAAGTTGGCAAAGTAGGTGGAGTTCAGTGCAGCTACGCTGTTGAAGGGATACTTGTCGTCCTCGGGCACGCCCTTTTTCAGGATCGGGACATTGACGCGCAGGATCTGAATCACCTGGTAGACCACCACCGCGGCGATGGCCACATAGCAGATCAAGGCGCCGTTTTCCGGCAGGTAGCCCATGCCCTCGACGCGCCACACCAGGATCGCCAGCACCCCGATCATGGGAATGGTCCAGATGATCAGCTTGACCATATCCGCCCAGGTGCTGACCTCCAGCGCCGCGGTCTTGTGCGGTTTACGGTGAACGGTACCGGCCGGGCCATCAGTGATCGCGAACCAGTAAAAAACCCCGTACGCAGCCATGATGATCGCCGAGGCGGCAACCGCCCAGCGCCAGCCATCCGGCCCGCCAAAGGCATGGATGGCAATCGCCGGCAGGGTCATTGCCGCCGCAGCCGAACCGAAATTGCCCCAGCCGGCATAGAAGCCCTCGGCGAAGCCGATATCCCGGGGCTTGAACCACATCGCGGTCATGTGAATGCCGACCACAAAACTGGCACCCACCGAACTCAGTACCAGGCGCGATACCAGCAATTGCACGCGGGTGTCGCCAAAGGCAAAGAACAGCGCCGGCAGCGCCATGACCACCAGCAGGATCGAGAACACCCGCCGCGGGCCGAAACGGTCCAGTGCCATGCCGACGATGATGCGCGCGGGAATAGTCAGGGCGACGTTGGCGATCGCGAACAGCTTGATATCTTCCGGCGTCAGCCAGTTCAGGCTCTTGAGCATGCTGGAGGCCAGCGGCGCCATACCGAACCAGACGAAGAAGCTGATATAGAACGCCAGCCAGGTCAGGTGCAGCGCGCGGATCTCGGGCCGTTTCCATTGAAAGACTTCAGACACTTTCATTTGAGTTCTCCTTGTGCCGTCACGGACAGGCCTGGATCAGCACCGGGCAGGGCGCGCGCCGGGCCAGAAAGGCGCTGACGCTGCCGAAGGTCATGTAATCGAGTTCATCCACGAGCAGATTCAGCGAACGTGAAATAAAACCGCCGTCGGGCTCGTGGCTATGGCGCGCAATCACCAGCAGATCCGGCTTCTTGTGCTCGACCGCCTTGAGGATCATCTTGCGCACGTCACCTTCGGCAATGATCACCTCGGCATCGAGACCCTGTTCCACGACATGTTCAGCCGCCAGGCGCAGGTAACCCTCGAATTCGGTGCGCTGCTCCTGGTACTTGTGGCCCGCCACGCTGCTGGTATCCAGGCTCTCCTCGACCACCCCGACAAGCATGATCAGCGGCTTGAGCGGCTTGAACATGTCGATGGTGCTCTGCAGCGCGGTGACGGCGTTACGGGAGTGGTCATAAGCAATCATGATTCGCATATTGGTTACTCCGTTCATGGGTTCTTGACGTAGGCATTGGGGCGCAGATAGAACCACCAGTTGAGGATCAGGCAGAGCGCGTAGAACACCGCAAAGCCGTACATGGCCACCTCGGGGGTACCCGCCTTGACCTGCTCGCCGATCACGATCGGAGCGACGAATGCGCCATAGGCAGCCACTGCCGAGGTCCAGCCCAACACCGGGCCAGCCTTCTCGCGGTCATAGATCACACCGATAGTGCGGAAGGTGGATCCGTTGCCGATGCCGGAAGCCGCGAAGAGCACCAGGAACAGCAACAGGAAGAGAAAGAAGTACTGCTCGGGATGAGTCGAGCTGTAGGCCAGCTGCATCACGTAGCCGGCAGCCACGGACGCGACGACCATTACAACCGAGATAACCTGGGTGACGATCGAGCCGCCGACCTTGTCGGAAATCCAGCCGCCCAGCGGACGGATCAACGCACCGACAAAAGGTCCTATCCAGGCATAGGTCAGCGCGCTCGGTCCGTTTGGATTAACCACCCGGGTGACAGTGCCGTCGATAGCCACTGCGTTCATGTAGCCGAAGATCACTGTGATCGACAGGGGCAACGCCATGGAGAAGCCGATAAAGGAACCGAAGGTGAGGATGTACAGCACGCTCATCGACCAGGTGTGCTTGTCGGAAAAGATCTGGAACTGCCGCTTGATGTTCGGCTTGATGCTGCCCGGCAGCAGACGCAGCACGAACAGCGTCAGACCCATGATCAGGAGCATGGTCACCCACATGTTCAACACACCCAGCCCGGTGGGGGCTGGCAGGTACAGGTAAAGTCCCAGTGCGGCGGCGGCGAAACCGACGGCGTACAGACCGAGAATCTTGCCGAAGGCCGACAGCGGATTACCCGGATTGGGGGTAATGGTCAGCAGGTTGTTCATGCCGAACCAGCCGGCAAAGCCCAGCGGGATCAGGAACACCACCCATATCCAGCCTGCGTTCTGTATCCAGGTCTCGGTACCGGCGGCGATACGGCCGATCAGGGTGCCACTGTCACTGACCAGCGTCATCGACCCCCCGGCGAAGGCGCCGAATACGCCCGCGGTCATCACCAGCGGGATCAGTATCTGCATGGTAGTCACGCCGAAGTTGCCCAGCCCGGCATTCAGACCCAGGGCCAGACCCTGCTGATTCTTCGGAAAAAAGCTGCTGATGTTGCTCATCGAGCAGGCAAAGTTGCCGCCGCCGATACCCGACAGAAAGGCCAGCAGCTGGAACACCCACAGCGGAGTGTCCTGGCTCTGCAGGGCCATACCCGCGCCTGCGGCCGGAATGATCAGCAACAGGGTTGTAAGGAAGATGGTGTTGCGCCCGCCCGCGATGCGGATCATGAAGGAGGCCGGTATACGCAGGGTTGCACCGGTCAGGCCGGCTATTGCGGTGAGGGTAAAGAGCTCAGCCGGAGCAAACGGGAAACCCAGATTGATCATCTGCACCGTGACGATGCCCCACATCAGCCAGATGGCGAAACCCATCAGCAGGCTGGGTATGGATATCCAGAGGTTGCGGTTTGCTATTTTCTTGCCACGGCTGTCCCAGAACTCGGGGTCCTCCGGGTTCCATTTTTCGATGTCTGTCATGATATGCCCTTCCGTTGCCTGCGATGCCCGCGCCCGGTGTCCCGAAGCAGTGGGGATGACTGCACCGTATAAGGCGGCAGGCCCGGTTCTCTTGATTCATATCAATAGTTTCAGGTGGGCAGAAATGACAGAATGGCTCGGATACCTCCTTCGGGCTACTCCCTAAAACAATAATAAAATGCTAATAATCAGTAACTTGAGCAAAGGGCAAGCAGCGATCCAGCTCAGTGCGCACTTTCCTGGGGCTTAAGGGGTATGCACCCACCCGGCATAAGACCTTTTCCATGGAGTCACCCAATGACCCTCAGCACGCATAGCGATTGCGCAACAAGCGATGCGGAGCTGCCGGCCCCCCGTCATTCGATCGTTTTCAGCACCCTCGTCGCCTTCGTCCTCATTATCGGAGTCACGCTGATCAGCATGCTCGGCGCTCTGTACATGGCCGATGCCCTGGAAGGGGACGCTGAAGCAATCAATCAGGCAGGAAGCCTGCGGATGCAGGCATACCGGTTGGCGCTGATCGCCGATCAGGACCCGGGCATGCTGGACGAGCAGATAGCAGCAATGAATGCGAAGCTGGCCTCGGCCTCGATAGAGTCAGCACTGATCAGGCATGACACAAGCGAACTGAGCCGCCTGCACGCGCAAGCGGTAGAACAATGGGAGCTGATCATGCGGCCACTACTGGAGGCCCCCGCCGGGGCTACCCGTTTTCGCGCTGAAGTACCGCAATTCGTGGCGCAGCTAGACGCTTTTGTCAGCACATTGCAGCAATCATCGGAGAAAAAGCTGGAGATCATCCGGGCCCTGCAAGTCGGTACTCTGTTCGTGATCGTCCTGATCGCATTTCTGTTGATATTCGCCCTGAACAACAACCTGGCCACGCCGCTACGCCAGTTGACAGCGATGGCGCGGCAGATCAGCCGGGGCAATTTCACCAGCCAGGTGGTGGTGGCCGGTGAAACCGAGCTGAGCATGCTGTCGCATACCCTGAACCAGATGAACCAGGAACTGGCCAGCCTCTACGGCGAAATGGAAAGCAAGGTCAACGAGAAAACCGCTGCACTGACACGCAGCAATGAGACCCTCCAGTTGCTGTTCGACAGCGCGCGGCTTCTCTATAGCCAGCCAGACGAACCGGTGCTGATGATGGGACAACAGTTACCCAAGGTACGTGACATTCTCGGTTGCGGCCCGATCTCGCTTTGCCTGAACCGGATCGCCGAAGCCGGTAGCCACACCGCGATCACCTCGTTCAGCCTGCAGCCGCCGGATTACTGCAAGCTGCCCGACTGCAAAGCCTGCCCGGTGAATAACGATGGTGCGCAGCTGCCCAGTGGAAATCATCTGGTCAGTTTCGAGTTGCGCTCGGGTCCAACCGAACTGGGGACTCTGCGCATTGAGCAGCTTCCCGGAGAGCAGCTCGAGCCCTGGCAGACGCGGCTGATGATTACCCTCGCAGACCTGTACGGGGCCTGTCTGAGCCTGACCGAGCAGGGCCAGCAGCACGCGAGAATGGCGTTGATGGAAGAACGCGCGGTCATCGCGCGCGAGCTGCACGACTCTCTCGCGCAATCTCTCTCTGCCCAGAAACTGCAGCTGGCCAGGCTCAAGCGCCAGGCCGCCAAGGGCTGTGCCCCGACCGAGCTGGCCGAGACAATGGAGGAGATCGAACAAGGGCTCAACTCTGCCTACCGGCAGCTGCGCGAGCTACTGACGACTTTCCGTATCAAGGTGAACGAGCCCGGTTTGAAGCCAGCGCTACAGGCCACTGTAGAGGAATTTGGCGCCAATTCCGGCGTGGAGATCCTGATGGACTACCAGCTCGATCATTGCCCGCTGACACCCAACGAGGAAATTCACTGCCTGCAGATTGTCCGCGAGGCGTTGAGCAACGTGGTAAAACATGCACAGGCAGCATCCTGTTGCCTGGCACTGGCCCAGGACCGACAGGGAACTATCCACATCACCATCGATGACGACGGCATTGGTATTACCGAGGCCATCTCGCCAGCTGGACATTACGGAATCAGTATACTGATGGAGCGCGCAAACAGTCTCAACGGCTCGCTGGCGATCACACGGCGCGAAGCCGGTGGCACTCGCGTGTACCTGCGCTTTCCGCCGGACTATCGGTTACTTAATATCAAACAGGAGCGGACCGGATCATGATCGACGATGCCATCGTTGCCGACACCACGGCGGAAGACCCGGTAAGGATACTGGTGGTCGACGACCATCCGATGATGCGCCGGGGTCTGCGTGATCTGCTGGCGATGGAAGATGATATGAACCCGGTCGGCGAGGCAGGGAATGGCCCCGAGGCTATCCGCCTGGCGCTCGAACTGGAGCCCGATCTGATCCTGCTTGACCTCAACATGCCCGGCATGGATGGTCTGGAAACACTGCGCGAGATGCGTGACCGGGAAATAGACGCGCGGATCATCATGTTTACTGTATCTGACGACCAGACCGACGTTCTCCAGGCACTGCGCCAGGGCGCCGATGGCTATCTGCTCAAGGACATGGACGCGGATGACCTGGTCGAGCATGTGCGCCTGGCTGCGAGCGGGAAACTGGCTTTGAGCCCCGAACTGACAATGGTGCTGGCCGAAGCTATTCGCGAAAGACCGAAGACACCTTCTCAGGTGCAGGCCGCCAATCTGACCAAACGGGAAAAGGACGTGCTGAAGCTGATCACCAAGGGACTGAGCAACAAGATGATTGCGCGGCGCCTGGATATTGCCGAAGGAACGGTGAAGGTGCATGTCAAGCGGCTGCTGAACAAGCTGGGCATGCGCTCACGTACCGAAGCCGCGGTCTGGGTCGTGGAGAACAACATCGCCTAGCGATATCAGCCAGGAGATGTCTGGCGTTTCAAGCGCCAGACCATTTCCACCAACTCGTCTTCCAGCAGGTCGGCCTGCTCCTCGCTGCAATCCTCGCCGAAACGTTTGCGCAGACCAAAATCACCCAGCATCACGTGCAGGTCCGGCTCTACACCCGCTTGCCGCAAGCATGCTTTTGCGCACTCCAGCTTGCAGCCGTCGACTACCACCACCGGACGGCCGGACCGGGCAACCCGAACCAGCGATGGCACCCCGCCGCCCACCCCGGCGATACAGGACATCTCGGCAATTCCGGCACGGTCCAAACGCAGGGCCAAGGCGTTGGCCAATTGCGCGACGTTCGAACACCCGGAGCATGAGTAGATCAGCGGATCAGTCTTGACCGGCATGTCGCCTCCTTCACATTGATATTTCAGACGCGGTGGCCGCAGTCGGCGAGCGCTCATCGGTCACCACTTCTGCCCCCAGCCAGCGCAAAATCCGCCACAGGCGCGGCGGCAGGTCGTCCGGATCGAGACTGTCGATCAGGTTCTTGATTTCCAGGCCGAGTTCCGTGTCCCCCTCAACGGTAAGTCGCCTGCGGAAAAACAGCGTGTCCGGGTCTTCGTGACGGCTGGCCAGCAGCAGAAAATCCCGCCAGTTGCCGCGAATCACCAGGTCGGCAGGCGCCCGTGCATTCAGCTGCAACCCCAGCCGCCCGCGGGTCAGGTTCCAGGCCAGACCCAGATCAGACACCTCGAGCCGCAGCCAGCGGCCCCGCAGGCAATCAAAGCTGCCGTCGGCAACGGGTTCGGCGAACAGTCGCGCCATGCTCTGCTCAATCAGCAGCCGCTGCACTGGAAAAGGGGTATGCCGGCCCAGTGCCAACACCGGAGCAGCAACGCGCAGCACAAAACGCGCCGGGTTCAGCATAGGCCTGCCTCCTCGACACGCAGCATCCCTGGCTCTCCGTACCAGTAACCGTTGCAGCCATCGATCGCCAGTGGCGGCTCCGCACCACATCTGACCTGATCAAAACTGCGTACCACCGCTTCCATATCGCGCGCGGCAGGGCTCAGGCGCAGCATTTGCACGCCCATTGCATCTATCCGCGGATACTCCGCCAGCAGGTTGGTAACGCCAGCCGACAGGGTCTGAATCCCGTTAAGCGTAAACAGCGGCTGTCCTTCCTGGCTGAGCAGCGGCAGACCTTCAGGGTAATCCTGGCAAACAAAGCCACAGTCGTCTTTCGGACGATTCTCGGCACGGGCGGTAAAACAGCGCGCCGAATAGGCCAGAGGCAGGTAGCCCCAGGCATAGATTTCGATCTCGGGCAGACGCAAGCCCTGCTGCCACGCCTGGCAAACCAGATTGCGCAGCAAGGCTTCCGACACCTCCACCGGCGGTACCCAGCGCAGCATGCCGAGACCGACCATTTCGTCCAGGGCATAGGCATTGTAGAGATTGAGTGAAGGACCGCCGATGAACTCGACTCCCCGTTGACTCAGATATTGCACTGCGGCGATATCGTTGGCCTCG
>NZ_JBFGFI010000090.1:0-10664 GCF_041579695.1 Halopseudomonas sp. | reverse complement strand
TCGGCATCACCACTTCCCACGGGCGCCGCCACCGGGAAATGGAGCAGATCATGAGCTCGGAGGATATCGACTTCATTCAGCTCACCTACAACATTACCCACCGTGAGGCGGAAGACCGGCTGCTGCCCCTGGCACAAGAGCTGAACATCGGCGTGATCGCCAACCGGCCCTACGATGGCGGCAGCCTGATCAAGAACCTCAAGCGGCGCAACGAGCCACTGCCTAAATGGGCGAAGGCGGAATGCGGCTGCAATACCTGGGCAGACTTTCTGCTTAAGTTCATCGTCAGCCACCCGGCCATCACCTGCGCCATTCCCGCGACTACCCAGGTCGAGCACATGCGCGAGAACATGCGCGCTGGCCATTCGCTGATACCCTCACCCGGCGCCCGGCAGCGAATGGCAGACTACCTGAAATCGCTATGAACGATTGGACCGGCTACCGTCTGCAGGACTTCATTCCGTTCACCGCGGACGTCTACTTCCGCCTGCTGGAACGCATGGGCGAGACCTTCTGGCCGCTGCATCTGCTCACCCTCGCAATCGGCGCAGCCACCTTGGTGCTGGCATTCAGGCAGCGCCCACGTCTCGCCGTCCTGCTTCCCGTTCCACTCTGGCTCTTCGTCGCCATCGCATTCGTGTTCCAGCGCTATGCTGAGCTTAACTGGGCTGGAGACTATGCGGGTTGGGCCTTTATCGCCCAGGCCGTGCTGTTGATCGTGATTGCGTTAACCGGGTCTGGCGTGGATAAAGCCCCGCGCGCCACCAGCCCACCGGTCATCATTGGTGCAGCAATCAGCCTCTACGGCCTGATCATCCTGCCTCTCACGGCACTGCTGAGCGGCGGCTCCTGGTACCAGGCACAAATGTTCGGCATCCATGCCGACCCCACCGCCATCACCACCCTCGGTTTGACGCTGATCCTGCTGCGAAGCTGGGCTCTCTGGGCCACCTTCCTCATTCCGGCCATCTGGGTCCTGGTCTCCGGCCTCACCTTGAGAGCGCTGGACGCGGGCCCCGTCGCGTCGGGCGCCGGCATGCTGTTTGCCGTGCTGGCAGCTACGTTGCTCGGCCTGGTGTGGAAGAGTTTTGCACCCCAACCGGCCAACATGGCGGATAACTGCTAACCTTGGCGGCTGCGAAAAGTCAGCCAATAAGCGAGCCCCGATGTCTCAGAATGCCAACCGCCCGAACATGGTCATAACTGTGCTGTGCGGCACCCTTACCTCCCTGGTCGTGATCGGTTTTGCCCGCCTGGCGTACGGCATCATCCTACCGGCGATGCGCGCAGACCTTGGCTTGTCGTACCAGCAGGCCGGTATTCTGAGCACCGTTACTGCCCTGTGTTACGTCTGCTTTGTGCTCGCCGGCGGCCTGGCCGCTGCTCGCTGGGGTGCCAAGGCCTCCGTCATGTTCGGCATGCTCACAGTCACAGTCGGGTTCGTCGGCCTGGCCTTCGCCGCGAACTTCTGGTTGGTCATGTTCCTGATGGGACTGCTGGGCTTTGGTACCGCGTTTGCGTTTGCGCCCATGGTGGCGCTGCTGGCCACCTGGTTTCCCGAGAAACGCGGCCTGGTGATCGGCTGCATGACCAGCGGCGTGGGTCTCAGCGTTCTGGTATCCGGCATGCTGGTGCCGTTTCTGTTCAGCACCTTCGGCGACCAGGGGTGGCGCGTCAGCTGGGGCGTGTTTGCCGGTGTTGCTTTGTTCGTGGCGGCCATGATTGCGCTGTTCGTGCGTAACACGCCCAAAGCCAATACCAGCACATCAGGCGGTTTGCCCGCCGATGAAAAGTGGCGCATCTACCGCAATCCGCGCGTGCTGATCGTCGCCATCACCTACGGCATTATCGGCCTGGGCTATATCACCCAGTCGGTATTCATGATCAGCTTCATGGTCGAAAGCGGCCACAGCGCAGCCATGGCCGGACGCTACCTGGCCATGATGGGCCTGCTGTCGATTGCCGCCGGCCCGCTGTGGGGCTGGCTGTCTGATTTCTGGGGCCGCGGCAATGCGCTGGCAATGTGTTTCTTGCTGGTCATCACCGCCATCGGCCTGCCGCTCTTGCAGCAGACCCTGCCCTTTTTCTTCTTTCACTTCCTGGTCATGGGCGTCTCGGTCAACGGCCTGTTTGCGATGATCCAGACCAGCGCCACCGACCAGGTCGCGCCGCGTTACATCCCGATCGCCTTCAGCTTTGCCACCCTATTCTTTGCCGTCGGCCAGTTCATGGGCCCAGCCATCGCCGGCTGGCTGATCGAAACCACCGGCGGCTTCATCGTGCCGTTCGGCTTCACCTTTACGGTCATGTCGGTGGGCTTTGGCCTGACTCTACTGATCCGACGCTTTCCGAACGAATGGGCGGTCGGGGAACCGGATGCGGCGCCGGTCTCGTCATCCTAAGGCGTTACACAGGCGAAATAATCGCGGGTACCCGCAACTGGGAGTGTTGCTAATGGTGTCGTCGGATCGTCCGGGCTGCAGGGGACATGGCATAGTGTTCGCTGATCCGGCCTGACCCAAGGAGCCCCTGTGTCCACCAGCGTGCAAATGAGCGGCATTCACCTCACCTACCCCACTGAATCGGGGTCCGTCGCGGTACTCAACGATGCCTCGCTCACAGTGCCACCCGGTGAGTCACTGGCGATTACCGGCCCCTCCGGCAGCGGCAAGACCTCAATGCTGCTCCTGCTCTCCGGCCTGGAACGGCCAGATCAGGGCGAGATCCTGGTCGGCAGTCAACGCCTCGGCGACATGGACTCCAACGCCCTGGCCGACTGGCGCAGCGCGCACCTGGGCATCATCTTCCAGTCATTCCATCTGCTGCCAGGCCTCAGCGCGCTGGGTAACGTCAGTCTGCCGCTGGAAATCGCCGGCCATTCCAACGCCCGTGAGCGCGCCCTGGCGATGCTGGAAGCGGTCGGGCTGAGCCACCGGTTACAGCACTACCCTACCCAGCTGTCCGGTGGCGAGCAGCAGCGCGTGGCGATTGCCCGGGCGCTGGTGCATCAGCCGAGCCTGCTGCTGGGCGACGAGCCCACCGGCAACCTGGACCAGCAAACTGGCGAGAAGGTGCTGTCGCTGCTGTTTGAGCTGCACAAACAAAGCAAATCCACGCTGATTCTGGTCACCCACGACGAGCGTGTAGCCGAGCGCTGCCAGCACCGGGTCAGAATGGATGCAGGGCGTTTGCATGCGCTCTGATACGCCCACCCCGTTTTCCTGGATGTGCCGGTTCGCCGTCACCGATCTGCGCTCACGCCTCTCCCTGCTCAAGGTCTTTCTCGCCTGTCTGATACTCGGCGTCACCCTCGTGGCAGTCACCGCCAGCCTGTATCGCGTGGTCGAGCAGAGCCTGCTCGCGGACACGCGCGCGTTGCTGGGCGGCGACGTGGAACTGGATGCCAGCGAGCCCCTGCCCGATGAGGTACTGGAATGGATTCGCGCCAGTGGCACTATCTCCCTGGTGCGCGAGCTGGACACCATGGTCAGCGACCAGGCCGGGGAGAACTTTCTCAGAGCCGCGATCCTTACGCCCGATGCCGCTTACCCGCTGTACGGCCAACTGCAGCTGTCGCCAGACCAACCGCTGGCCGAGCTCACAGCCCGACAGGATGATCTCTGGGGCGCGGTTATCGACCCCGTGCTGGCTGAACGCATGGGTCAGAGCATAGGTGATGAAATCCAGATCGGCGCCGCCGCCTTTCGCATCAGTGGGCTGATCCGGGATCAACCTGACCGCAATCTGAATGCCAACTGGCGCGGTCTGCCGATCATGATTTCCGATGAGGCACTGCAGGCAGCCCAACTGATCGGACCGGGCGCCCGCGTCGACTATGAATACCGCGTACAGACCCACCGCGACCTGGATGTGTGGCTGGATGAATTCGAACAGGCCTTCCCCGATACCCAGTGGGACACCACCACTTTTGCCGAGCGCAGCGAACGCCTGGCCGAACGGCTGGACCAGATTGCCACCGCACTGATCCTGATTGCCTTCACCACCCTGTTTATTGGCGGCCTGGGCGTGGCCAACAGCATTCACGCCTACCTGGATGAAAAACTCGGCACCATTGCCACATTGCAAACCCTCGGCCTGCGGCGCAAACCCCTGGTCGGCATCTACCTGCTACAGATCGGCATACTCGGCAGCATTGCCGGCCTGGTTGGCGGCGCCATCGGGCTGGGGCTATCGACACTGGCCCTGAGTCTGGCCGGTGATACCTTTGCCGCGACCGAATCGAGCAGCGCTGGCCAGTGGTTGTCGCTGTGGATCCTGCCTCTGCTTTTAAGCTGGTTGTTCGCCGTGTTGACCGCCTACGTCTTTGCATTACCGGCCCTGGCGCGGGCACTGGCTGCCTCCCCAGCCGGATTATTCAGAGGCAAGGTACAAGCTGCGGCCCATGAGCCGCGCAGTTGGCGCATCGCCAGTTATGCGCTGCTCGTGGTGTATATCGCTGCCCTGCTGCTCTGGCTGCCCTCCTCCCAACTCGGCTTTCTGTTTCTGCTCGCGCTGGTCGTGCTCTGGGGTCTGCTGGAGGCGCTGATCAAGGGCTTGCAGCACGCCGCCCGGACGCTGGAAAACAGCGGTCTTGCCGATCGCAACTTCGCCCGGCGCCTGGCCCTGGCCAATCTGCACCGGCCCGACTCGCCATTGCGCGCCACCCTGCTCTCGCTAGGGACCGCACTCACGCTGGTAGTCGCCTGTACCCTATTGGTCAGCACCCTGCTGCGCGCGCTGGAATCCACCATACCCGCCGAAGCACCCGCGCTGATCCTGTGTGAGGTATTGCCAGACCAGATCGAGCCCCTGGAAAGCGGTCTGCAATCACTCGACCCCGCCAGCGAAATCGAACTATTACCGCTGGTGCGCGGCCGCCTGGCCGCCATCAACCAGCAGCCGATTGCTGAAGTGCTGGCAGACAACTCGCAAGCCAGGCGCGAAGCCATGGGCGATGAATACAAACTCAGCTACCTGTTCGGCAACCCGGAAGACCTGGAACTGATCGTCGGCGAATGGTGGACCGCGGCCGCGCCAGGGGGCCAACCCGCTTTAATGGCCATGGAAGATCGCGAAGCCAACCAGCTAGGCCTGACCGTGGGCGACCAGATGGAGTTTCAGGTCGAAGGCCAGACCATCCCTGCCGAGATCAAAGCCCTCTACCGTCAGAAAGGCCTGCAGACCCGCTTCTGGTTCGAAGGCGTACTGCAGGATGGCGCACTGGATGCTCTGATCGGCCGTTACGTAGGCGTGGTCTATCAGAGCGATCCGGCCGCCAAGGCCTCCCAGCAATGGCTGGCCCGCAACATACCCAACGTCATCACCCTGCGCACCGCCGACTGGCTGGAAACCGCAGGCGACCTGCTCGGCAAAGCCACCGCCGGACTCGCCGCCGTCGCCCTGGTCAGCCTCACCGCCAGCCTGCTGGTACTGTCCAGCGTGGTCAGTGTCAGCCGCAGGCGGCAACTGTATGAAGCCAACCTGCTGCACATCCTCGGCGCCAGGCACCGTGCCATTCGGTTAGCTATGCTGTTGGAAACCGGGTTGCTGACGGTTATCGCTACGCTGTTTGCTACTGCGCTTGGCGCGCTGATTGCTTTGCCGCTGGCGGCCACCTTGCTGAAGTTGCCGGCCGGTGATCTATGGTGGCTTGGCACCCTGGTGGCGGGTGCCGTTAGTGCGCTTGCCCTGGCAGGTGGATTGCTGCCGACATTGCGGGCACTGAAGCTGAATCAGGCAATGCTGTTACGCGAGGGTTGAGTGAGATGAAAATGGCACTGGTATCGCTACTTGCGCTTTTGTCAGCCTGCGGAGGGCAAGCACGGCTACCGACGCAAGCCTTGACCGGCACTGAGCCGCCATTGCTGGAGCCCGAACCCGGCCTGATCCCCGTTATCAAGATTGCCCCGGCGGTCGGGTGGCCAGAGGGAGACATGCCGACTCCCGCCACCGGCCTGGAAGTGACGGCCTTTGCCCAGGGCCTCGACCATCCGCGCTGGCTATACGTCCTGCCAAATGGTGACGTGCTGGTTGCCGAAACCAACGCCCCACCGGGAAAAAGCGGTATCGATGGCGTCAAGGGATGGTTCATGAAACTGATCATGACGCGCGCCGGAGCCGCAGTGCCGAGCGCCAACCGTATCACTCTGTTGCGCGATACCGATGGCGACGGCCAAGCCGATTTTCGCAGTGTGTTGCTCGACGACCTGCACTCGCCATTCGGCATGGCGCTGATCAGGGACACCCTGTACGTAGCCAACGCCAATGCACTAGTCAAAGTGCCCTACCACAGCGGCGAGACGACCATAACCGCCGCTCCCACCAAGGTTGCCGACCTGCCCGGCATGGGCGACGAGCTGAACCACCACTGGACCAAGAGTCTGCTCGCCAGTACCGATGGCGACCACCTCTATGTCGGCGTCGGCTCCAACAGCAACATTGGCGAAAACGGCATGCAGGTCGAGCAAATGCGGGCCGCGATACTCGAGGTCGATGTGGCCACGGGTGCCAAGCGGGTATTCGCCTCAGGCCTGCGCAACCCGGTAGGCCTGGACTGGGAGCCGCACACGGGTGAGCTGTGGGCGGTCGTCAACGAGCGGGATGAACTGGGTAGCGATCTGGTACCCGACTACCTCACATCCGTTCGCCGCGGCGCTTTCTACGGCTGGCCCTACAGCTATTTCGGACAGCATGTCGATGAACGCGTAAGCCCCCAAAAACCTGACCTGGTGGCTCTCGCAGTCTCACCTGATTTCTCCCTCGGCGCGCATGTCGCGCCGCTGGGTCTGGCTTTCAATAACAGCAGGGTCACGGGGTTTGGTGAAGGCGCGTTCGTCGGCCTGCATGGTTCCTGGAACCGGCGGCCGCTGAGCGGCTATGAAGTCGTCTTTGTCCCCTTCAACGCCGGCCAACCAACCGGCCCGGTACAGGTCGTGCTGTCGGACTTTGTGAACGCAGACGGCAACGCCCACGGGCGGCCTGTGGGGGTAGTATTGGATGAGCGTGGAGGTCTGCTGGTAGCCGACGACGTGGGCAATACGGTGTGGCGCCTGGCGAAAGCGCGTCCCTGAGGGCGCCCTATCCCTGGTATTCATCACGCAAATCAAGGCTCTTCTCCAGCCGGCATGATTGCCCCGCTTTCTTGACACTACAGCAGCATCGACCCTAGTTTGATTTTGCAGTTGTCGGCATGAACACAGCAGAGTCATCACGATAAAAATAACAAGATCGGAGAAAGCGCTCATGAAAGTCACATCGCTGAAAACCCTGTTGGGTGTCAGCCTGTCTCTTGCAGGCGTGCTGGCACTTGGTCCTGTGAATTTGGTTCACGCGGATGAGTACGCCCTACCGAACCTGCTGGTCATAGGTACGCCCGGCACCTCCAGCGGCAGCTTTGCCTCCACCAATGGCTGGGGCCCCATCCTGCAGAAGGACCTGGGCATTAACGTGCGCGTCGTGCCGGAAGACAGCGAGGTCCAGCGTCACAAGCGGCTCACTGAACGTCGCGATCTGGCGCTGAGTTCCGTCTCGGCCGCTGAACTGCGTTTCCAGATCCAGGGCATTGGCCACTACGCCACCATGACGCCCGTGCCGCAGCGCGTGATCTGGCACCACAACGATACCCCGTGGGGCTTCGTGGTTTCCGGCGACTCCGATCTGCATACCATGGATGATCTCAAGCAAGGCGGCCTCAGGGTTGCCCAGGGGCAATTCTCGCCACCCATGATTGCTGCCGTCCGGGACGGCTTGCCGGCCTATCTCGGCATGACGCCGGAAGAAGGCGCTGCGCAGTTCGACTTTGTGCCCGCGAGCAGTTATGTGGAGAACTGCCGTACCGTCGTTGAAGGCCGGGCCGACGTGGCTTACTGCGCCACCATCAGTTCCGTGATGGCAGAAATGGAAGGCGCGCCCGGCGGCATCCGCTGGCTGTCCATGGATCTGGATAACACCCAGGCCTGGGCAGGCTTTCTCGAGCACCGTCCCATGGTCGTGCCCGGCACCATCAAAATGGGCGTTTCATCGTCCAAAGGCATCGACGGCCTGGCCTCGAACTTCCTCTACGCCGCCCCGGCAGATATTGAAGACGCCTTCGCCTACCGCATGGCCAAATGGTTTCACCAGTCCTTCGATCAATACAAAGGCTCGCATCCTCTGTCGACGCGGATGAGCCTGGAGGTCTTCAGAGAATATCTGGACCGCTCCCCGCTTCCGGTGCATGAGGGCACCGTGCGTTACCTCAAAGAGATAAACGCCTGGACCGAGGAAGACGAAAAATGGAACCAGGAGGCTATCGAGAAAGTGGATAGCTGGGTGGTCGCACGAACGGCGGCCCTGGCAGAAGCTCGGGCAAACGGGATCAAGCCAGACGCCAACGACGAGAGATTCATGGCCATCGTGAAGAAGCATGTAAAGGGGCTGGAAGGCTTTCGTACTCGTCTTTGAAATTCAGAACAAGGCATAAAAAGGACCTCCATGAAAACTGACATCATCACCGCGGAACAAGCCGCGCCGGGCAACGAGGTCACGCGGCTGGGTGAGGCGTACTCATGGCAGAGCATTGCCTTTGTTGTGCTGAGCATCTGTGGGCTGGTATCGGGCATAGCCTATATATTCGGCTTCTCCTGGCAGGGCCGGCGCCTGCTGGAAGGTGAGTACTATTGGATCTTTATTGGCTTTTTCGCCGCGGCAGCCTTTCTGGCGCTGCCTGCCAAACCTGGGCAGTCGAAAGTGCCGGTCTACGACATACTGGCCGCCGTCACAGTAATGGCAACGAGCTTTTACTTTGCCCATAACGCCTGGGACATGGTCCAGGCCGGTTGGAGCAATCTGTATCTGGGCATCGTCATCTGGCTGTTGATGATGGAGCTGGCGCGGCGTAGCGGCGGTACCCCCTTTCTGCTGGTGGTGGTGCTGATCGGGCTTTATCCGCTGGTGGCGGATCATTTCCCCGGGCTTGCCATGGGGGTGCCCTATCAGTTCGACCGCATGATCGAATCCTACGTCTTCCGCGCCGAAGGCATGATGGGCATTACCACCAAGATCGTCGCCGAGATCATTCTGGGGTTTCTGGTATTCGCCGGCATATTGCTGGCTACCGGCGCGGGCGCCTTCTTTATTGACCTGGCCAATGCCGGTTTCGGACGTTATCGCGGCGGCCCGGCCAAGGTAGCTGTGGTGGCCAGCGCCTTTATGGGCAGCCTGTCCGGGTCGATCTTCTCAAACATCGCCGGCACCGGCTCCATCACCATCCCGACCATGAAAAAAGCCGGCTATCCGGCCCATTACGCAGGTGCCATCGAGGCTTGCGCGTCGACCGGGGGCGTGGTGATGCCGCCAGTGATGGGCGCGATCGCCTTCGTCATGGCGATCACCATTGGCGTGGACTACGCCACCATCATGATCGCCGCGATCCTGCCGTCACTGCTGTTCTACTTCGGCCTGCTGCTGCAGGTGGATGGCTATGCTGCGCGCACCGGTATCAAGGGCATGGAAAAAGAGGATCTGCCCTCCACGCGCAAGGTGCTGATGCGCGGCTGGCCATTCCTGTTCGTCATGGCGTTCCTCATGTGGGGGCTGCTGTACATGCGCTGGGAGTACTACACGCCCTGGTATGCCTGCATCCTGATGATCGGGCTCTCGTTCCTGCGCAAAGAGACGCGGCTGACGCCCGCCCGGCTGTATGACGCAATACGGCAGATCGGCGTACTCGTGACCCAGACCGCCGCTATCATTCTGCCGATCGCCTTTGTGGTCGGCGCCCTGACCATTACCGGCGTTACCGGCTCGGTTACCTCCGGCCTGGTAGGCTTGGGCGGCGAAAACCTGTTCCTGGTGATCCTGTTCGGCATCGCCGCCTGCTTCATCATGGGCATGGCCGGGCTGGCCATCGTCGCCTATATCTTCCTGGCGGTCACACTGGCCCCGGCGATCATTGAGGTTGGCGGCCTGAACACCATCGCCGTGCACTTCTTTATCGTCTACTACGCCATGCTCTCGGTGATTACCCCGCCGGTGGGTGCAGCAGCCTTCCTGGCCGGAACCATCGCCGGGGCCAAGCCGATGAAAACCTCGTTCACCGCTATGCGCCTGGGCATCGTGATCTACTTTGTGCCGCTGTTCTTCCTGTTTCAGCCTGCCCTGCTGTTGCAAGGCGACCTGACCCCGCTGTTCTACGTCCTGCCCTCTATCATCGCCGGCATAATGCTGATCTCTGGCGGGCTGGAGGGCTACCTGCTGGGGGCGGGGCTGGTCAAACCCTGGCAGCGCTTGCCACTGGTTGCTGCCGGTTTTGCCTTCAGCTTTCCGGGGCCGATGACTACCCTGATCGGCGGTCTGGCATCCGCCGTGCTGGTCGCGATGGTGTGGCGCCAGAACCGGGTCAAGCCAGGCCTGGTATAACGAATACGCCCGCTAACAGACGACGGAGAAGGCGCTACCCCAAACGGAGTACCGGACCCAACCCCGCGCCCAACCAACTCACCGTCTTTCCGGTGAACGCGAGAAACCAAGCGGACTATCAAATCCCACACAGCGCCCAACCAATACTCCGTCATTCCCGCGCACGCGAGAATCCAAGAGAACTGTCAAACCCCACATCGCGCCCAACCAATACTCCGTCATTCCCGCGCACGCGAGAATCCAAGAGAACTGTCAAACCCCACATC
>NZ_JBFGFI010000089.1:0-11426 GCF_041579695.1 Halopseudomonas sp. | reverse complement strand
GGTCTGGTGGTCTATCCCACCGTAGGGCACATTCCTATGGAAGAGTTGCCTGAAGACACGGCTCGGGATCCGGCGCTCCGCCTCCGCCAAGGCCTGGCTGGCGACTTTAGCAGCAATGCCGGCTGAGTACTTGAACCAGAATGGACCTGCCCATGATCCCGGGAAGCACCCAAGATTGGTAAATGATTCGATTCCCGTAGGCTTTAACGCTGAGTTAAGCCGCGCCGCGGAGCGGTGTCGGCTTGAACGAATTGTTAAATCGGGGGGTACTGACTAGCGACCTGCCCCGCCAAGAAAAAACTGAAAAGTAAAAATAAGTAGACGACAAAAAATACGAGCATAGAGTCAGACAGCTTAGATAGATAATTATCGTTAAGATGCCTATGTTCGCGTACAAGCAGAAATTTTAACGAAGCCCAAGAGCTCGAAATATTATTTCGCAGAAAAAGCGTTGGCCTACCCATCTTTTCATACTTAACTGGATGCAATCGTTCTAGCCGATTGAAAAGCATTTTCATCAAAATAAACCATGCTGCAACCATTCCGACAAGAATCACAGATACGGTCACGCCGGCCGTTGCAGAGCTCATAAACATGCCCCCTCGATTTAACAGCGATTAGATCGCGTTCTGCGGTAATGGATAACAGAGGATTCGGTATAAGTCCGAGAGCCTTTCAGCGACATAAAAATATTTCCTCGTCATAACAACGACTTACCTCGATGCGGCCTGGCCAGACTGTATTCGCTTGACGTCGTCATTTCGTAATTTCATTGCTACTGGATATCCTGCAAGCAGTGGGTGGTGATTGCTGCCAAACAGCGCTGCGCCAGACATAAGGCGGGAGATCAGGGCTGTGGCCGAGCTTTGTTCAGGCACGCTGCCGCCCTATCCTCTTCACGGACAAATGGAAGAAACGTTAGCGGTGTTGTGCGGGGAATGCAGGCTGTCCGTGCCTGAAAGGCGGGATGGGGCGAGCAGTCCGTTGCTTGATTCGAGAGTAATCCACGCGGGTGCGTGTTGTCCAAAACCATTTGCGCTACTGGTGCTTTGCAATCGGTTACCAAGCGGTGTTTCGCAAAGCGCGTCGCAACGGCTTATGCTTGGCTATTCACCCTGCCCGTGCCCCTTGCCGAATTGAAACAAGTGTTTAACACTGGCAGACCTTTTTTCACCGCCCGTATAGACAGGAGCATTTCATGAGCGATATTCGTTTTGACGACAAGGTCGTCATCGTAACCGGTGCCGGCGGCGGCATTGGCCGTGCCCACGCGCTGTTGTTCGCCAAGCATGGCGCCAAGGTTGTCGTTAACGATCTGGGTGGCAGCACCCAGGGCGAAGGCGCTAACAGTGAAGCAGCCCTCAAGGTGGTTGAAGAGATCAAGGCTGCTGGCGGTACCGCCGTTGCCAACCCGGATAACGTGATCGACGGTGAGAAGATCGTGCAGTGCGCGATGGACACCTTCGGCCGTGTTGACGTGGTCGTGAACAACGCCGGCATCCTGCGCGACAAGAGCTTCGCCAAGATGACCGACGCTGATTGGGATCTGGTTTACAAGGTTCACGTCGAAGGCGCCTACAAGGTAACTCACGCTGCCTGGCCGCACATGAAGGACAGCAACTTCGGTCGCATCATCTTCACGGCTTCTACCTCCGGTATCTACGGTAACTTCGGCCAGGCCAACTACGGTATGGCCAAGCTGGGCCTGTATGGTCTGACCCGCACCCTGGCGATTGAAGGCCGCAAGAACAACATCTTCGTCAACGCCATTGCCCCGACTGGCGGCACGCGCATGACTGAAGGTCTGTTCCCTGAAGGCGCCTTCGACAAGCTCAAGCCCGAGCTGGTCAGCCCGCTTGTCGCTTACCTGTGCTCGGAAGAGTCCAAGGAAACCGGCAGCCTGTTTGAAGTCGGTGGCGGCTGGATGGGTAAGGTGCGCTGGGAGCGTTCGCTGGGTATTGGTTTCAACCCCGATGAAGGCTTCACGCCGGAAGATGTGGCTGCCAACTTCGATAAGCTGTGCGACTTTGAAGGTGCTGTGCATCCGAAGGACAACATCGAGGCGCTGCGTGAGCTGATGGCTAATATTCAGAAGTTCAGCTGAGTAGAAGACCCATAAGCTATTAGCGGAAAGCTGATGGTGGTTTAGATGGATCGAGAGCCCGTACTGGTAATCAGTGCGGGCTTTTTGGTTTCTGGCCGGCGGAGCCGGCTTTGTTCGAGGTGGAACTCGAACGTTCCCAGGGAAGCGCCCCTCGGTACTGAGGGGTGATGTTTATTCCGGAGTGGCTGTCAGGCGGTCGGCGGGGTATGGGCGCATGAATTCCATGCTGTTGGCGGCTGGGGCTTTGAGCCAGTCGCGGATAACGCCGTTGGGGAGGATGACGACCATGCGTTTCTCGTCTTCCGGGCGGTGGTAATAGCGAAACAGCGGATGCTCGTCGGCGTTGATGGTAAGCATGCTGTAGCTGTGGATGATCTGGCCTGCGGGATCGGTCCATTGTTCCCATAGCCCGGCGATGCACATCATGCCGCCATCGGCCCGAGTGAAGCGAGTGGGTACCGCCTTGCCCGAGCGCCAATCGGGTTCGTAGATGGCTGCTGCGGGGATTATGCAATGCTGGGCCTTGCGCCAGGCGTTACGGAATGAGGGTTTTTCGGCGACGGTTTCGGTGCGGGCGTTATAGGTGTGGCGGGCCAGTTTCTGGTTCTTTGCCCAGGCGGGAAGCAGGCCGAATATGCCGGGGCGGAGGTCGAATTCGTTGTTGGGGTTATCTTCTGCTGCGCGTACGAAGGCGCCCTGGTAGCCGGGCCAGAGGTGCCGTTGGAAGGGTAGCTGGTCATCGGCGCCGAAGGCATCTGCCAGGTGGTTAGCTGTGGGGGCTTCGTAGTGGCTGCACATGGGACTCTGGGTAGATATTAGTGGGTGTTGGCCGGCGGAGCCGGCTTTATTCGTGCTTTCCAGAATACAAAAAGCCCGCGCCTGTTGCCAGGCGCGGGCTGTTGCACTATCAGCTTCTCGCTTTGCGAGTGTCAGATATAGACGGCTTCCAGCGGCGGGAAGCCGTTGAACTCGATGGCGCTGTAGCTGGTGGTATAGGCGCCGGTGGAGAGCCAGTACATGCGGTCGCCGATGGCCAGGTTCAGCGGCAGGCCGTATTTGTAGCTTTCGTACATGATGTCGGCGCTGTCGCAGGTGGGGCCGGCGATAACCACGTCTTCCAGTTCGCCCTGTTTTTCGGTCCAGATCGGGAACTTGATCGACTCGTCCATGGTTTCGATCAGGCCGGAGAACTTGCCAACGTCGGTGTACACCCAGCGCTCCAGCGCGGTGTGCGACTTGCGCGATATCAGTACTACTTCACTGACCAGCACACCGGCATTGGAGATCAGCGAGCGGCCCGGCTCAAGAATGATCTCGGGCAGTTCGTCACCAAAGTCTTCCTGCAGGAAGCGAGTGATCTCTTCCGCGTAGGTTTTCATGGTGTTGGTCTTGGTGATGTAGTTGGCCGGGAAGCCACCGCCCATATTGATCATCTTCAGGGTGATATTGTCTTCTTCCTTCAGCCGCTCGAAGATCACCTTCACCTTGGCTATCGCCGCATCCCATGCACCAATGTCGCGCTGCTGCGAGCCCACGTGGAAGGAGATGCCGTAGGGATCCAGACCCAGTTCGCGGGCAAGTACCAGCAGGTCCATGGCCATGTCGGTCTGGCAGCCGAACTTGCGCGACAGCGGCCAATCGGCGGTGGTGGAGCCTTCAGTCAGAATGCGAACGTAAATTTTCGAGCCCGGTGCGGCCTTGGCAATGTTGCGCAGGTCGGCTTCCGAGTCGGTGGCGAACAGGCGCACGCCCTTCTCGTAGAACGCCCTGATGTGCTTCGATTTCTTGATGGTATTGCCAAAGCTGATCTGCTCGGGCTTCACGCCCAGCGCCATGACCTTTTCCAGTTCGTAGATCGAGGCGATGTCGAAGTTGGCGCCCTTGCCCTTGAGCAGGCTGAGCACTTCGTTGGACGGGTTGGCCTTGACCGCGTAGTAGACCTTGCCGAAAGGAAAGCCTTCGACCAGCTCGTCATAGGCGCGGTCGATGGTCTTCAGGTCCACGACCAGAAAAGGCGTTTCGCGCTGATCGGCGCACGCGCGAATGCGGCTGAAGGTTTCGCGGTCAAAATATTCGTCAAGTTTGATAGACATGCATAGGCTCCAAAGCAACTGTTTCGGGTTCGGGGGTGCGAACGTCTGATCAGTATCCCCACTTTGGTTCGCCTACTTCCCAAGGCGTGCGCCGAAAGCAATAAGACTGCGGTTTTCCGCCTGTCTCGCTGTCTCGTCGTCAGTACTTGAGCCGTATGGATCGTGCCAGCCTCAACGTTCGTGGCGAACCTTAAGACCAAGCGATCTTCCGGTCAATAGGGACCTGTCATTTCGTCATTGTTCCCAGCAGCGGATGACAATAGTGCGGGTTTACGCGCGCGTTTATCTGGTCACTCGAGCTGAGATGCGCGGTCTTCATACTAGACCATCGCGCCGGACAAATACGGCGACAACCCTCCCCTGCGCGCACCAAAACAGGACCGGCGGCACTGTTTTGGTCCGCGAAAGATCCTGTAGGCCACTGCCCGGCCGTCTCTGCTTCAACAGCCAGCCACTCGGGGCTTTATGTACTCCATTGTATTACAAGGTATTTACCCGCCAATGGATGACATTGTCAGGAATTGGCACGTTACCTGCTCTCTCGTGTTGGACACCCGCTTGTATACAAGACGGTATTTTCACGATCAGCAGGAGGCCAGATGGCTCAGCAACCCGGATGGACAATTACAGAGTGGCGCGAAGCTTACCGCAGCGGTGACCTGACCCCGCGCACCGCGCTTGAGCAGCTTCATGTGCAGCTCGACGGGCAGGATCCCGCGTTCATCCACGTGCTTTCCACCGCCGAACTGGGTGCTCAGCTCGATGCCCTGGAAGCGCTGCCCGACGCAAGCCAGCTGCCCTTGTATGGCATTCCCTATGTGGTGAAGGACAACATCGACGTGGCCGGTCTGCCAACCACCGCGGCCTGCGCTGAATATGCCTATACAGCTAAAGCCGACTCTACCTGTGTGGCCCGCCTGCGTGCAGCCGGCGCCGTGGTACTGGCCAAGACCAATCTCGATCAGTTCGCTACCGGACTGGTCGGCACCCGCTCCCCCTTTGGTGCAGTACCTAACAGCTTCGATAGCAAATACATCTCTGGCGGCTCCAGCTCCGGGTCCTC
This sequence comes from Halopseudomonas sp., assembly GCF_041579695.1. Classification (GTDB taxonomy): domain Bacteria; phylum Pseudomonadota; class Gammaproteobacteria; order Pseudomonadales; family Pseudomonadaceae; genus Halopseudomonas. The sequence goes on along the minus strand of NZ_JBFGFI010000089.1, from coordinate 6,166 downwards.
GGTCAGCGTCGCCCGCGGCCTGGTGCCGTTCAGCCTGGGTACCGACACCGCCGGCTCCGGCCGCGTGCCGGCTGCCTTCAATAATCTGGTCGGACTCAAACCTACTCGAGGCCGTTTCAGCACCACCGGCGTAGTGCCGGCCTGTCGCAGCCTGGACTGCGTATCGATCTTTGCCCTGAACGTTGCAGATGCAGAAGCGGTGGCTGGGGTGATGGAAGGCTTTGATGCTACCGACGGCTATTCGCGTCCAGCCCCGGCTGCGGCCTCGCTGCTGCCGGTCAAGCCACGCCTGGGCATACCCGCCTCGCTCCCCTGGTTTGGCGACAGCCAATATGCGGCCGCCTGGGAAGCCAGCCTGGCCAAGCTGCAGGCGCTGGGCGTGGAGCTGGTCGAGCTCGATTACACCCCGATGCAGCAACTCGCAGAGCTGCTGTATGGCGGGCCGTGGGTGGCCGAGCGCTACGCTGCGGTCTCTGAGTTCATGGACGCCCATGCCGACCTGATGAACTCGGTAGTGCGGGGCATCCTGGCACAGGCGCAGAACTTTACCGCTACCGATACCTACAAGGCCGAGTACCGCCGCGCGGATCTGGCACGGACCATTCAGGCGCTCATGGGTAGTGTGGATGCGTTGGTGGTGCCCACTACGCCACGGATGCCCACCCTGGAAGAAGTCGAACAGGATCCGGTCGGGGTCAACAGCCAGCTCGGCACCTGGACCAACTTCGTCAACCTGGCGGACTGCTCGGCATTGGCCTTGCCCGCAGGGCTGCGCGAGGACGGCCTGCCCTTTGGCATCACGCTGATTGGTGGGGCCTGGCAGGATGGGTCGCTGGCCGAATTTGGCCGCCGCTGGGAGGCCTTCGCTCCCTGGAAGGCCGGCGCTACCGATCGCACATTGCCTGCATCTGTTGTGGCCACTCAAGCCCCTGCCGGTCATGTACGCCTGGCCGTGGTCGGCGCTCACCTGAGCGGCATGCCGCTGAACACCCAGTTGACCGAACGCCACGCGCGCTTCGTTGAAAGCACCTTTACCGCCGGCAATTACCGGCTCTACGCCCTGCCCAATACCACCCCCCCGAAACCCGGATTAATCCGCGCCAGCGAGGGCGCCGCCATCGCCGTTGAGCTCTGGGATGTACCAGTCGATCTGTTTGGCAGTTTCGTGGCCCTGGTTCCAGCCCCGCTGGGTATCGGCACGCTGACGCTGCAGGACGGCCGCGAGGTCAAGGGCTTCATCTGTGAGGGCGCTGCAGTCGATGGCGCTACCGACATAACGCATCTGGGCGGCTGGCGCGCCTACATCGCCTCTCGCTAAGAACATCAAAGGGACTTGCACCATGCTCAACACTGCACTGATAGCCAACCGCGGGGAGATTGCCGTCCGCATTGCCCGCACCCTTAAAACCATGGGCATTCGCTCGGTAGCGATCTATTCCGACGCCGACCGCAACAGCGCCCACGTGCATGCCTGTGACGCGGCGATCTGCCTCGGTGGCAACAGCGCAGCGGATAGCTACCTGCAAGCAGATCGCATTCTGGCTGCGGCCAAGGACTGCGGCGCACAGGCGATCATTCCCGGCTATGGCTTTCTCTCGGAGAACGCCAAGTTTGCCGAACAGTGCGAGGCGGCCGGTATTGCCTTCTGTGGCCCGACGCCGGACCAGATTCGCCAGTTCGGCCTCAAGCACACCTCACGCGAGATCGCCGAACGGGCTGGCGTGCCGCTCACGCCGGGTACCGGTTTGCTTGCCTCACTGGAGGAAGCCGTCAGTTCAGCGGCCGCACTGGGCTATCCGGTAATGCTCAAGAGTACCGCCGGTGGCGGTGGTATCGGCCTGACGCGCTGTAACGATGAAGCCGCGCTGATCGATGCCTTCGAAACCGTCAAGCGCCTGGGTCAGAACTTCTTCAGCGACAGCGGGGTGTTCCTCGAGCGCTTTGTCGATAATGCGCGGCACGTGGAGGTGCAGATTTTCGGCGACGGCAAGGGCCAGGTACTGGCCCTGGGCGAACGCGACTGCTCGCTGCAACGCCGCAACCAGAAAGTGGTCGAGGAAACCCCCGCCCCCGATCTGCCCGCCGCCACCCGCGAGAAGCTGATGACTGCCTCGGTGGAGCTGGGCAAGGCGGTCAACTACCGCTCCGCCGGTACCGTGGAATACATCTACGATGCCAACCGCGATGTGTTCTATTTTCTTGAGGTGAACACCCGCCTGCAGGTCGAGCATCCGATTACCGAGGCCTGCACCGGGGTCGATCTGGTCGAGTGGATGATCCTCACCGCCGCCGGCGAACCGCCGGCCCTGGATATCGAGATCAACCCACAGGGCGCGGCGATCGAAGTGCGCCTGTATGCCGAAGATCCGGTTCGCGATTTCCAGCCCTCCCCCGGCGTGCTGACCCATGTGAGCTTCCCGGACGATGCACGCATCGATACCTGGGTCGCCACCGGCACGGAAGTCTCTGCCTACTACGATCCGATGATCGCCAAGATCATCGTGCATGGCAGCGACCGCGCCGACGCCATTGCGAAAATGCGCACCGCGCTGGACAACACCTCGGTGGCCGGCATTGCCAGCAACCTGGATTACCTGCGCCAGATTATCGCTACCGACTTTTTTGCCGCCGGCGACGTGGCGACCAACCGCCTGGCCAGCTTCGAATTTCACGCACCGGTGATCGAAGTGGTCAAGCCCGGCACTTACACAACAGTGCAGGATTTCCCCGGCCGCGCCGGTTATTGGAGCGTTGGCGTGCCGCCCTCTGGGCCCATGGACGACTATGGCTTTCGCCTGGCCAACCGCATTGTCGGGAACCACGAAAGCGCCGCGGGCCTGGAATGCACGCTGATCGGTCCTACCCTGCGCTTTCATACCGATAGCGTGATCGCGCTGACCGGCGCCCAATCATGTGCCACCCTGGATAATAGCGAGGTGCCCTTCTGGGCGCCGATTAGCGTCAAGGCCGGGCAGGTGCTTGAGGTCGGCAAGGCCAGCACCGGTTGCCGCACCTATCTGGCGGTGCGTAACGGTATCGACGTGCCGGTGTATCTGGGCAGCCGCTCGACCTTTGTGCTTGGCCAGTTCGGCGGCCATGCCGGCCGTACCCTGCGCGCGACCGACATGCTGCCGATCAGCAACCCGGCAATAGCCGCCTGCACCACGCCCGCGCCCTGCTACGAGCCTGCTGCCGCACCGCATGGACTGATCCCCGACTACGCCAGTGAAGACGCTGGCCCCCGTGAATGGGAAGTCGGCGTGCTCTACGGCCCCCACGGCGCGCCGGATTTCTTTACCGAAGACGCCATCGAGATGTTCTTCGGTACCGCCTGGGAAGTGCACTACAACTCCAACCGCCTGGGCATCCGGCTCAATGGTCCCAAGCCGACCTGGACCCGCAGTGATGGCGGCGAAGCGGGCTTGCACCCCTCCAACATTCACGACACCGAATACGCGGTCGGCTCGATCAACTTCACTGGCGACATGCCGGTGATCCTGACCCGCGACGGGCCCAGCCTGGGCGGCTTCGTCTGCCCTGTCACCATCATCAAGGCCGAGCTGTGGAAGGTGGGCCAGGTCAAACCCGGTGATCGCATCCGCTTCAAGCGCCTCGGTTTTGATACCGCCCTGGCGATGGAGCACGCGCAGGATCAGGCCATCGACACACTGAGCGTGGTTCCTGCGGTCGAGCTGCAGCCCATTCCCGAGCCGGATCATGGCCTGTCTGCCTGCATTCTGGCGTCGCTGCCGGAAGAAGGCAGCCGGCCGCTGGTCACCTACCGCCAGGCTGGAGACAAGTACATTCTGCTCGAATACGGCGACAACGTGCTCGATCTGAGGCTGCGCCTGCGCGTTCACGCGTTGATGGAAGCCCTCAAGGCCACGCCCATCGAGGGCATCATCGAGCTGTCTCCCGGCGTGCGCTCCCTGCAGGTGAATTACGACAGTCGCGTGCTGCACCAGCAGGATCTGGTCAAGGGTCTGCTGGCAATTGAACAAAGTTTGCCCGCCAGCCTGCGCGTACCCAGCCGGGTCATTCATCTGCCCATGGCCTTCGAGGATTCAGCCACGCTGGATGCGGTGGCGCGCTACCGCCAATCGGTGCGCGACACCGCGCCCTGGCTGCCGAGCAATACCGAGTTCATGCGCCGCATCAACGGTCTGGAAAGCATCGACGCAGTACGTGATGTGCTGTTTAGCGCCAGCTACATGGTTCTTGGTCTGGGCGACGTGTACCTGGGCGCCCCCTGCGCGGTACCGGTCGATCCGCGCCACCGCATGCTGACCTCCAAGTACAACCCGGCGCGTACCTATACCGCCGAGGGCACTGTGGGTATCGGTGGGGTGTACATGTGCATCTACGGCATGGACTCGCCCGGCGGCTACCAGTTGGTCGGCCGCACGCTGCCGATCTGGAACAAATTCCTGAAAAGTCCGGTGTTCATCAACCAGGAGCCCTGGCTGCTGAAGTTCTTCGATCAGGTGCGCTACTACGAGGTGACCGAGGAAGAACTGACCGAGCAGCGTGAAGCCTTCCGTGAGGGCCGGCTGGATATCCGTATCGAGGAGAGCTACTTCGATCTGGCCGAGCACGAACAGTTTCTGCAGGACAACGCCGACAGCATCAGCGCATTCAAGGCGCATCAGCAGGCAGCCTTTACCGAAGAAGTCGCGCTCTGGCAGGCCGACGAGGAAGCCAACGTCGATGCTGCATTGCAGGTCAGGACCAGCGAACAACCGATCGATGTCGACGGCCTGGCGGTACTCGCCGACATCAGCGGCAATATCTGGAAGCTGCTGGTCGAGCCAGGGCAAACAGTCGAGGCAGAGCAGCCGCTGCTGATTGTCGAAGCTATGAAGATGGAGTTCGCCGTATATGCCGAGCGGGCCGGCCTGGTAGGCGCCATCCACTGCGCCCCGGGCAAGCAGGTGAATGCGGGCGATCTGCTACTGGTACTCGAGGACTAGACCATGGACCAGGGCGCAGCGAGGGAAACCGGGGTGCTGAAACTGAACAGAACAGGCGACGGCCAGGCAAGCAAGACGCCTGAGCGTCGGCAGAACCTGACCGAGCGCATTTATGTGCAGCTCAAGCAAAGCATCTTCGACTTTCAATTGCTGCCGGGTGACCGCTTTACCGAAAGCGAAATTGCCGAGCTGGTGTCGGCCAGCCGCACACCGGTGCGCGAGGCGCTGACCCGCCTGCAGCGTGAGGGCTTTGTCGAGGTGTCCTTTCGCAGCGGCTGGCAGGTGCGGCCCTTCGACTTCGAACAGTACGAGCAGCTCTACGACGTGCGCATCGTGCTGGAGATGGCGGCGGTCAAGCGGCTCTGCGAGATGGAAGCCGCGTCCGCACTGGATGAACTGAAAGCGATCTGGCTGGTGGCTCCGGCTGACCGCCTGGAGGATGGCCCGGCAGTCTGCGCCCTGGATGAGCGCTTCCACGAACAATTGGTTGAGGCCACCGGCAATGTCGAGATGGCCCGCATTCACCACGACGTGACCGAGCGCCTGCGCATTGTGCGGCGCATCGACTTCACCAAGGCGCCACGCATCGAGGCGACCTATCTGGAGCACGGCAAGATCCTCGGCAGCATCATCCAGCGCCGCGCCGACGAGGCTCAGCTTTTGCTCAAGACACACATCGAGGAAAGCAAGGCAGAGGTGCGCAAGATCACCCTGCACATGATTTTTGAGGCACGGCAGAACCAGAACAACAGCCAGACGCCGGACACGGCGCCGAGCTGACACAGAAGGGCCGGCGGCATGCCGACCGGCCCCGTAGACGTATAGCTGCACCCGTTGTTTGCAAGCTTGTTTTCACCCAGTTGGATATGTACTTCACACGGAGAAAGACCCATGAAAATCAGAAAATTTGTCAAACAGGCCGGGGCGCTTGGCGTCGCGTGCAGCATGGCGCTCAGCGCAATGGCTGTGCAGGCTGAAAGCATCAAGGTGGGTGTATTGCATTCACTGTCCGGCACCATGGCCATTTCAGAAACCACGCTGAAAGACACCATGCTGATGCTGATCGAAGAGCAGAACAAGAAAGGCGGTCTGCTCGGCAAGCAGCTGGAAGCTGTAGTGGTGGATCCCGCTTCCGACTGGCCGCTGTTCGCCGAGCGCAGTCGCGAGCTACTGGAACAACACGAAGTGGCGGCCAT
>NZ_JBFGFI010000088.1:0-11763 GCF_041579695.1 Halopseudomonas sp. | reverse complement strand
TGAGGCGCTGCAACCCGTGAGAGGTCGTGCTAGCCTGCTGCCTTTATCAAGCAGAGTCTGCACCCATGCTGCGCCGATTGACCTCTCTGTTCTGCCTGAGTCTCCTGCTCGGTGGCTGCGCCCCTATGCTGGAGATCGATGCCAGCCATAGCTCGGCTAACCACGACAGCCGGGTGCAGTATGTAATCGTGCATTACACCTCCTCCGGCTTCGACCGCGCCCTGATGCACCTGACCCGCGGCGAAGTCAGTAGTCACTATCTGATCAGCGAGCAACCAACCATCTATCGTCTGGTGGATGAAAACCGCCGCGCCTGGCACACAGGTGACAGCAGCTGGCAGGGGCGAACCTGGCTCAATGCGAGCTCCATCGGTATCGAGATTGTCCATCCCGGGTACACCGACACAGCGCAGGGCAGGATCTGGCATCCCTGGCCAAGAGAACAGATCGAAGCCCTGATACCGCTGCTACAGGACATACTGCGGCGCCACCAACTAACGCCCGACCGGGTTTTGGGCCATAGCGATGTCGCCCCGCAACGCAAGGTTGACCCCGGCCCGCTGTTCCCCTGGCAGCAATTAGCCGAGGCGGGAGTGGCCATCTGGCCGGAGGCCGCAGTGGTGACTCGCTATAGACAGGTACTGGCCGGCCGGACTCCTCCGCCGCAGTGGTTCGAAATGGCCTTGCAGACTTTCGGCTACCGGCTGGAAATCAGCCCCGGAGCACCACCTGCCGCACGGAAAAAGGCGCGACAAAATGTAATTGCTGCTTTTCAGATGCGCTTTCGCCCGGCGCGCCATGATGGCGTGGCAGATGCGGAGACAGCTGCCATCCTCGCCGCCCTGGTGCCTGCTACCACCACTACTTCGCTCTGGTGCATACCCGTGGCATCCGCGTCGCCGGTCGTTGCGACATCAGTCCTACCGACATCCGGCGCACTGCCAGCATGCTCCGCCGCGGAAACGGGGGCTGACTGACCGATGCTGAATGGAATCTGGCTGAGCTTCTTCCTCGCTGCCTTCGCCGCCGCGCTCTGGCAGTGGCTGGGGATGGGCGACGCTGAGGTGTTCGGCCGCCTGGTCGCCTCGTTGTTCGACATGGCGCGGCTCAGCGTCGAAATCATCCTCGTACTGGTCGGCACCATGACCCTGTGGCTGGGCTTTCTTGCGATTGCGGAGAAGGCTGGGCTGATCCGGGTGCTGGCCCGTGTGCTGGACCCCTTATTCCGGCGGCTGATGCCAGAGGTTCCCAGCGGCCATCCCGCATTGGGCCATATCAGCATGAATTTTGCCGCCAATATTCTCGGCCTGGACAACGCTGCAACCCCGATCGGCATCAAGGCGATGCACTCATTGCAAAGCCTCAACCCAAGCCCCAATACCGCGAGTAATGCCCAGATCCTGTTTCTGGTGCTCAACTCCTCCTCGCTGACCCTGCTTCCGGTCACCATCTTCATGTACCGCGCGCAACAGGGCGCTGCCGAACCTACGGCGGTTTTCTTGCCTATACTGCTGGCAACCACCGCATCGAGTCTGGTCGGCCTGCTGAGCGTGGCCCTGATGCAGCGACTGAAGCTCTGGCACCCGGTCGTGCTCGCGTATCTGCTCGGTGGCGGGCTGGCACTGGGGCTTTTGCTGACCACGTTGGCGGGCATGTCAGCGCAGGCACTGGCAGCGACCTCAAGCCTGGTCGGCAATCTCACCCTGTTCGGAATCGTGATTGCGTTTCTCGCCATCGGCGCGCTGCGCCGGGTCAACGTCTACGATACTTTCATCGAAGGCGCCAAGGAGGGCTTCAGCTTCACCATCTCGCTGCTACCCTATCTGGTCGCCATGCTGGTCGCGGTCGGGGCACTGCGCGCCAGCGGTGTGCTCGATGGCGCGCTCGATGGCGTACGTTGGATGGTCGAGGGCCTGGGCTGGGACACCCGTTTCATCGATGCGTTGCCCACTGCCTTTATCAAACCGCTATCGGGCAGTGGTGCCCGCGCGTTGATGATCGAAACCATGGACAACTTCGGTGTGGACAGTTTCCCCGCCCTGCTGGCCGCGACGTTCCAGGGCAGCACGGAAACCACTTTCTACGTGATCGCGGTGTATTTCGGCGCTGTCGGTATTACCCGGATTCGCCATGGCCTGGGTTGCGCGCTGCTGGCGGACTTTGCCGGCATGTTGACGGCCATCGCCGTATGCTACTGGTTTTTTGGGTAGATCCACTCAAGCAAATTGCCCTCCGCCGGCTGTTCCCGGCGAGTTTCGGAGCTGACCATGCGGTAACGAAAAGATTCCGGCACCGCCCGCACATTTCTTTCAATGTAACAAAGCTGTCACACAGACCCATTACTGTTCTCACATCGGCGAAACAAACCCGGTACACAACGTAAAAATGGAGACACGCGTGATGAAATTGAAAACAGCTCTTACCACTGCGGCACTCGCGGTCAGCCTTGCTACCGTAGCTGCTCCGGCCATGGCTCGCGATACCATCAACATCGTCGGCTCATCCACTGTTTATCCGTTCGCAACCGTTGTTGCCGAGCGTTTTGGCCGCAACACCGACTTCCCGACTCCCAAGCTGGAATCCACCGGTTCGGGCGGCGGCATGAAACTGTTCTGTGCCGGTGTTGGCGTGCAGCATCCGGACATCACCAACTCCTCTCGTCGTATGAAAGAAAGCGAGTTTGAAAATTGCCAGGCCAACGGCGTGGAGAAAGTCACCGAATTGAAGATCGGTTCCGACGGCATCGTTATTGCCCAGTCCAACGAAGCCCCGAAGTGGGATCTGTCCCTGAAGGAAATTTACCTGGCACTGGCCAAAGACGTACCCGATCCCAAGGGTGGCGATAAACTGGTTCCGAATCCCTACCAGAAGTGGAGCGATATCGATTCCAGCCTGCCTGACATGGCTATCAGCGTAATGGGGCCGCCGCCCACCTCCGGTACCCGCGATGCCTTCGTTGAGATTGCAATGGAAGGTGGCTGTAAAGAGTTCGCTTTCATCAAGTCGATGGAAGAAGACAAGTTCAAGTCTGCCTGCCACAGCATGCGCGAAGATGGTCCGTTCGTTGAAGCCGGCGAAAACGACAACCTGATTGTCCAGCGTCTGGCACAGGACAAGGGTACCGTCGGCATCTTCGGTTACAGCTTCCTGATGGAGAACGAAGGTCAGATCCAGGCACTGACGGTTGACGGTGTCGAGCCGCGTCCCGAGACCATTTCCGACGAGGAATATCCGGTTGCCCGTTCCCTGTACTTCTACGTGAAGAATGCTCACGTAGGCGTGATTCCCGGTATCCAGGAATACGTTTCAGAGTTCACCAGCGAAGGTGCCTGGGGTGACAATGGCTACCTGGTCGACGTGGGCCTGGTTCCCAATCCGCGTGACGCTCGCATGAAGATCGGCAAGCAGGCACGTGAGCTGCAGCCAATGACTGGTAACGAGTTCTGATTCTCAGTTACCCGTTTCGACAGTAAGAAAGGAGAGCGCGAGCCCAAGCTCGCGTTCTTCTATTGCGTTTGTCTGATTATTTTTCTTCGACAAACTGGCAGACTAGGCGCTGAAGTGACCTATCTACCGGATCAAAAACAGAGACTGTTATGCAGACTGCCCATCTTTTACTACTCATCCTGGTGCTCACTCCAGTTGCGTACAGCCTGGCGCTGATGCGTTCGCGGGCAGTAGCCGAGCCCCTTGGCGGCATCCGCAATCTCAAAGCACTACCCTTTTATTATGCAGCGCGGGCGGCACTCTGGTGTGCCATCCCGGCGTTGATCGTATTGGCGGTATGGGCCGCCTTCGAGGACAGAGTCATCCAGAGCCTGGTGATCGCCTCCATGCCGGAAGATGTCTGGCCCGAAACTGCAGGCCGTGCCAGTCTGATGCTTTCCCAGATCAGCAACGTCGCCGCAGGCAAACTAGACGCTTCCATGGCGCCTGACTACATCGCTGCAGCGTCGAGCGTGCTGGAGAGCCTGCGCGAGCGCAGCGCGGACTTCAAGGCAATGCTCGTAGTGCTGGTCGCCGTGCTCGGCGCCGCCTTTGCCTGGACGCGTGTGGCGCCACATATCAACGCGCGGGAAAATGTCGAGAGAACACTACGCTGGATATTCTTCGTCTGCGCCGCGGTAGCGGTACTGACCACTGCCGGCATTGTCTTCTCGGTAATGTTCGAAACCCTGCGCTTCTTCGAGAAAGTGCCGATTGCCGACTTCCTGTTCAGTACTACCTGGAGCCCGCAAACGGCATTGCGCGCAGACCAGATCGGCTCCGAGGGTGCTTTCGGGGTCATTCCGCTGTTTACCGGCACTCTCTTGATCTCGGCTATAGCGCTTCTGGTAGCAGTGCCGACGGGGTTGCTTTCTGCAGTCTATCTGTCCGAGTACGCCAGCAAGCGAGCACGCTCGACGATCAAACCCTTGATGGAGCTGCTCGCCGGCATCCCCACGGTGGTTTATGGCTTTTTTGCCGCGCTCACCGTGGCACCTTTTATTCGCGACGTGGCGACCATGGTCGGCCTGGAAGCCTCTTCCCAGAGTGCGCTCGCCGCCGGTCTGGTCATGGGCATCATGATCATCCCCTTTGTCTCGTCGCTGTCCGATGACGTGATCAACGCCGTACCGCAGGCAATGCGCGACGGTTCGCTGGCACTCGGCGCTACCCAGTCGGAAACCATGAAGAAGGTGATCTTTCCCGCAGCGCTACCGGGCATCATGGGCGGCATTCTGCTCGCGGCATCCCGCGCCATTGGTGAAACCATGATCGTGGTGATGGCAGCGGGCCTGGCCGCCAACCTGACTGCCAATCCACTGGATTCGGTAACTACGGTCACGGTACAGATCGCTACGCTGCTGGTTGGTGACCAGGAGTTCGACAGCGCCAAGACCCTGTCGGCGTTTGCACTGGGCGCACTGCTGTTCATAGTCACGCTGGCACTCAACGTGCTGGCACTCAAAATCGTTCGCAAATATAGGGAACAGTATGACTGATCAACGTTCTCAGGCGGAGATCGTCCGCCGCTCCCTGAAAAAGCGTTATCGCAAGGAGCGCCGTTTCCGGATTTACGGCATGGTGGCGATTTTTATTGCCCTGGCGTCGCTGTTTATTCTATTTGCCGACATCATCAGCAAGGGGCACACCGGCTTCATCAAAACGACCATCACTCTTGACGTGACGCTCGACGCCGAGCAAATGTACCTGACCGACCCGACTGACGCAGATCAGCGTTCGATGGCTGATTTTGCGGCGCCGATCATAACCGCTCTGGAGGAGCAGATTTCCGGTACGCAAAGTGCCGCGCAAAAGCGTGAGCTCAAGGGCCTGGTTGGAAACTATGCTCCCAACCAGATCAGCGACCGACTGCGAAACAATCCGGAGCTGCTTAATACGACGCAGACCTTCGAGTTTCAGGCCCATGATCAGGTGTCCGTTTACGTGAAGCATGCGGACAACCCACGCTACAGCGTCCGATTATCGGAACAACAGCAGGCGTGGGTTGATCAGTTGATGGCAGAAGGGGTCATCGACACCAGCTTCAACGACACCCTTTTCAAGAGAGGCGACTCCCGAGACCCGGGTAGCGCGGGTATTCTCGGGGCTATTGTCGGCTCGCTGTTGACCATGTTCGTTACGCTGATAATTGCCTTCCCCATGGGCATCGCTGCGGCGGTTTACCTGGAAGAGTTTGCGCCGCAGAACAAGCTCACCGACTTTATCGAGGTGAATATCAACAACCTGGCAGCAGTGCCCTCGATCATCTTCGGCCTGCTCGGCCTGGCGGTGTTTATCGGTTTGTTCGGCATGCCCCGCTCAATACCGGTGGTCGGTGGTCTGGTACTGGCGTTGATGACGCTGCCAACCATCATCATTTCCAGCCGCGCGGCAATCAAGAGCGTTCCCCCCTCCATCCGCGAAGCCGCGGAGGGCATCGGCGCGTCGAAGATGCAGGTCGTGATGCACCATGTGATACCCCTGGCGATGCCGGGAATGCTGACCGGCTCCATTATCGGTATGGCCCAGGCACTGGGTGAAACCGCACCGTTGCTGCTGATCGGCATGGTGGCATTCATTGTTGACGTGCCCGATGGTTTCTTTGATTCCGCCACTGTGCTGCCGGTGCAGATCTACCTCTGGGCGAGCAGTTCAGAGCAGGGTTTTATAGAGCTGGCATCCGCCGGCATCATGGTGCTGCTCACTTTCATGATCAGTATGAACGCATTGGCCATCTGGCTGCGCAAGCGGCTCGAACGTCGCTGGTAAGGAGATTGCAATGACCACTATCCATTCACGCACTGCAGCGGACGAGCTGGCCTTACAGGACCAGAATAAAAAGCCTTCGGCAGATAAGGGCGCGCCCCAGAGCGCATCTATCGAAGAAGGCAAGACCGTCGGCAAACCCTATTCGGACGATCCGAAATTCAAACTTCGCGACGTCGAGGTCTTCTACGCGGATGATCGCGCGATCAAGAACATCAGCATCGATATTGGCCGCAATGAGGTGATCTCGTTCATTGGGCCCTCCGGCTGTGGCAAATCAACCTTTCTGCGCTGCCTGAACCGGATGAATGACAGCATCAGCATTTGCCAGGTCAAGGGCCAGCTGATGCTCGACGGCGAAGACATCTATCACTCGAAGAACGACGTGGTGGAGCTGCGCGCCCGGGTCGGCATGGTCTTTCAGAAACCCAATCCGTTTCCCAAGTCCATTTATGACAATGTCGCCTATGGTCCGCGGATTCACGGCCTGGCAAACCGCAAGGCCGACCTGGACGAGATTGTCGAGAACAGTCTGCGCAAGGCGGGCCTGTGGGACGAAGCCAAGGACCGCCTGCATGCGATGGCGACCGGCATGTCCGGCGGCCAGCAGCAGCGTCTGTGTATTGCCCGTGCGATTGCGGTAAACCCGGAAGTGATTCTGATGGACGAGCCCTGTTCAGCGCTTGATCCGATTGCCACTGCCAAAGTGGAAGAACTGATCGCCGAGATGTCGGAAAGCTACACGATTGTTATCGTCACACACTCGATGCAGCAGGCAGCGCGGGTATCCCATCGCACCGCCTATTTCCACCTGGGGCATCTGGTGGAAGTGAATGAGACCACGAAGGTTTTCACCGCCCCCCAGCACGACCTTACCGAATCCTATATAACCGGTCGCTTTGGCTAACCCTGGATAGTTGGACACTGGAGAAGCGTTATGACAGATAAAAAAGACGAAGTGTACGGCGATCACATCTCCCACAAGTTCAATGACGAACTGATGGATCTGAAAACCGAGTTCCTCAAGATGGGCGGCATGGTCGAATCGCAGGTTGATCGTGCGATCCAGGCGCTGGTCAACAGCGACGCCCAACAGGCCGAAGAAGTGCGCGCCGGCGACAAGATGGTCGACCGGATGGAAATGGACATAGATGAGGAAGCAACGCTGATCATCGCCCGACGCCAACCGGCTGCGCGGGATCTGCGTCTGGTCATATCGGTGATCAAGATGGTTGCCGACCTGGAGCGGGTGGGCGATGAGGCAAAGAAAATCGCCAAGTTCGCGATCAAGCTCGCGGAAGAGGGCCAGGCGCCGCGGGGCTATCTGGAAGTCCGGCATATTGGTGATCATGTGCTGAGCATGCTGCGTGATTCGCTGGATGCCTTTGCCCGCCTGGACTCGCAGCAGGCGTTGCGGATCATGAAGGAAGACAAGCGGGTGGATGAAGAATACCAGGCGGCCACCCGCACATTGCTTACCTTCATGATGGAAGATACCCGCAATATCTCCCGCTGCATGTCGGTCATGTGGATTCTGCGCGCGCTGGAGCGGGTAGGCGACCACGCCTGCAATATTGCCGAGAACGTGATCTTCATGGTCAAGGGCGAGGACGTGCGGCACACACCCGTAGAAGAGGCGGAGAAAGTCGTAGGCCGTTGAGCTGTGCCCGGGCGCAGCTCAAGCGCCCGGGCCGAATTTGAAAGCAAGAAACAGAGTGTTCGGCTCTGCGCTCGTCGCTAGAATGACTACATTCCCACGCGCCGGGCTGAGACCATGAAAGAGCATTCCAGTGATCAACAGGTGACGACTACAGATGATCCGCGCTGGGCTCGCGTAGTTGCTCGCGACCCGAACGCAGATTCACTCTTCTGGTATTCGGTGATCACCACAGGGGTCTACTGCCGGCCATCCTGTCCATCCCGCTCTGCAAAGCCGGAACACGTTCGCATTCATGATTCCCTTGCGGACGCCCAGGCCACTGGCTGCCGTCCATGCAGACGCTGCAATCCGGATGGTCCCTCAGGTCGGCAGGCAAATGCCGCTCTAGTCACCGAGGCTTGTCGTCTCCTCGAACAGTCCGAACATGATCTTTCGTTGGCACAGCTTGCCCAGAGCGTTGGACGCAGTCCGAGTCATTTTCTGCGAACCTTCAAGGCACTTGTAGGGGTCACTCCCAAGGTCTACGCAGCAGCGCTGCGTGCTCAGCAGACCCGTCACGAGCTGCAACAGGCGCCGAGCATAACCCAGGCGATGTATCAGGGTAGTTTCAGCTCAAGCAGCCATTTCTATCAAAATTCGGAGGCAATCCTCGGCATGACACCAACCGCTTACCGCTCAGGAGGGGTGCGTGAAACCCTGCACTTTGCCGTGGGAACTTGCTCCCTGGGCGCAATCCTGGTTGCGTCAAGCGAGAAGGGCGTGGTGTGTGTGACGCTTGGCCATGATGCCGGCCTCCTGGTCACAGATTTACAGGACCGCTTTCCGGCGGCAACCCTGGTCGGCGCCGATGCCGGCTACGAGCAGGTGATTGCCCCGGTGGTGGGCATGGTGGAGTCCCCCGGCATCGACTCCGACCTGCCGTTGGACATACGGGGTACCGTATTCCAGCAGCGTGTGTGGCAGGCTCTAAGGGCGATACCGGCAGGGCAGACAATGAGCTATGCCGAGGTCGCCCGGCAGATCGGGCAACCCACCTCGGCACGCGCCGTCGCCCGCGCCTGCGGCGCCAACGCAATCGCGGTAGCGATCCCCTGTCACCGCGTGGTTCGCCAGGACGGCGGTTTATCCGGCTATCGCTGGGGCATCGACCGCAAGCGGGCCCTGCTTGATCGTGAAGCCGGCAGCACGGCTGACACGCCACCACCCGGAGGGAAGCCACCGCTGACACGCTGACAAAGCCGGCGCTCGCTGTTTCTGACGGACTCTGTACCTGTACGTGTCCACACCGGTCTGGCTATGATCATTTCTCCATACAAGCTCAATCAGGTGCCAGCCATGCCCATCTCACTCCCGTTTCAGCAAGTTGATGTCTTTGCCGAGCATCCGCTGGAGGGCAATGCACTGGCGGTAGTCAGTGACGCCGCAGATCTGACAGATGCGCAGATGGCCGCTCTGGCCCGCTGGACCAATCTGAGCGAAACCACCTTTCTATTGCGCCCAACCCACCCGGAAGCCGATTACCGGGTGCGAATATTCACACCGCAACGTGAATTACCCTTTGCCGGACACCCGACGCTGGGTAGCTGTCATGTCTGGCTGGATAACGGTGGTAAACCGCGAGGGGAATCTATAGTGCAGGAATGCGCGGCCGGCCTGATTAGAATTCGGCATAGCGCCGGCCAACTGGCTTTCGCCGCGCCGCCATTGGTTCGCAGTGGTCCCGTAGAGGCGAACACTTTGCAGCAGATCGCCCGCGGCCTGGGTATGGACGTGGCTCGGATCCGCGCCAGCAACTGGGTGGATAACGGGCCAGGCTGGGTTGGCGTGCTGCTGTCTTCGCGCGAGGAAGTCATGGCCCTGCAAGCGGACTATCCAGCACTCGACGGACTCAATATCGGCGTGATCGCTCCCTGGCACGGCGAGGCTGCTGAAGCCGATGTCGAGGTGCGCGCCTTTATGGGCGGTGAATACGCCGAGGATCCAGTCACCGGCAGCCTTAATGCCAGCCTTGCCCAGTGGCTTATCGCAGCAGGGGAGTTGCCGGAGCGCTATGTGGCCAGCCAGGGCACCGCGCTTGGGCGACGCGGCAGAGTCTCTATTGAAAGAATCGACGCTGATATCTGGGTGGGCGGGCAAGTCCAGCCCTGCATAGTCGGGCAGATCAGTATCTGAAGATTATGCAGCGGCACTACCCGCAGACTTCATCGTTTGTACTGTGTTGGGCAATATCCCCGAATCACACCAGGATCGCGCAGGGCGACATGCTTGGTAACCCGGCCACTGACACGCCTGCGCCAAAGACGGAACGAGCTGGGCTTGAGCTCTCGGCGCATCAGGCGGACGACGGCAGGCTCATTCAGTCCGTAAAGCGTTTCTATGGCCTCGAAGGGCGTGCGATCCTCCCAGGCCATTTCAATGACGCGAGCCATATCGGCCGACGCCAACGCAGTGGTCGCCATTAATGAATGCTGCGTCATCGTTTTGTTCCAGTCTGCTGATGTTCATAACGATTGAAACAGCTGACGCCGACTGGTGCCATCCGAAGGTATGACAAAAGGCTTCCTTCGCCAGGCAGAAGCGATAAGCCAGGATCGATGCTAGAGTTTTGAGGTGACCTCAACAACCATTCCAGGTGACCCCCATGCTCGATCGTCTCAATAACCCGTACGTAATGGCCGCAGGTCGTACCCTGCTAGTGCTGGTCTATTTTATAGGCGGCTTCGCCCTGCTTACCGGCAACGTTCCGATCGATTACGCCGCATCGAAAGGCGTACCGGCGTTTGCCGTCTGGATCGGTTTTACGATCAAGCTATTCGGCGGCCTGGCGGTGATCATCGGCTTCCAGACCCGCATCGCTGCGTGCCTGTTGATCCTCTTCACCCTGGGCACGGCGTTCATCTTTCACCCGTTCTGGGTCGAAGGTGAATGGAATACCTTCTGGAAGGAAATCTCGATGATCGGTGGTTTGCTGGTGGTTGCCGCGGTCGGGCCGGGCAGCCTGAGCGTCGATGAGCGGATGAAGGGATGACACCGGCAAGCCCAGCGCGTGAATGGGCTACATTGACCTAGCGAACGCAGCTGCAGAACCAACCAGGAGCGCCCCGATGTTTCTCAGTGATCCACAAAGCCTGAACACCCTACGCGGGCAGTTTTCCTATCGTGAGGGCGGTGATCCTGACGGCACACCGCTGGTAATGATCCACGGCTGGCCGGAGAGTTCCTGGTGCTGGGAACATGTGGGTCGTCATCTGAAACCGGGACTGGGGGTCATTGCGCCGGATCTGCGCGGACTCGGCGACAGCGAACGCACCGAGGGACAGGAGCACTATCGCAAGCAGGCGCTGGCACAGGACGTGATCGCCATGCTGGACGCGCTGGGTGTCGATCGCTTTCAGCTGGTCGGGCATGACTGGGGCGGCGTGGTGGCTCAGGAAATGGCGTTGGCGGCGCCCGCCAGGGTCGAGAGAATGGTGCTCATGAATATTGTTCTGATCAACAATCTCAAGGGCAACATGGCGGTGGCCGAAAAGCTCCAGAGCGCTGGTGGCCAGTCTTACTGGTATCAGCATTTCCAGCAGGCGCCGGGGCTGCCTGAAGCCATGATTCCGGGCAACGAGGAAACCTGGTTACGCTACTTCCTCAGCGGCTGGGGGAATCCACTGCCCGAGGAATCCATCGCCGAGTACATCCGCATGTACCGCATCCCGGGTACGGCTGGTGCGGGAGCGAACTACTATCGGGCTTTCGGCGAGGACGCCAAACGCTGGGCCGGCCTGGCAGGTCATGTCTGGCCCATGCCCGGGCTGTATGTGTATGGCAAGGAAGATCCGGTCATTATCCCGGCCTATCTG
>NZ_JBFGFI010000087.1:0-12289 GCF_041579695.1 Halopseudomonas sp. | reverse complement strand
TTGCCATGAGACTTGTCAGGTCTATACTCAACCGGTCTGGCAGTTTTTTGGGGGGCCAGTCGCCAGATTCACTCCCGCATCGCAGGGGCGAAAATGACGGCATCCGTGTTTATCAAGTCCTGATGACGGTATAAATACTTTCCCCTCCGCTCCAGAAAAGATAAAAAAAACAAGGGGAACCGGGAATGTTGCGACATGCAAGCGCCTGGCTGGGTGGTCTGCTATTGCTGACACTCAGTGGCACAGTAAGCGCCGGGTGGGCATTCAATATGTCCGAAGGAGTGACCGATATCAGTCGGTCAGTATTCGATCTGCACATGCTGATCTTCTGGATCTGCGTGGTCATCGGTGTCATTGTCTTCGGCGTGATGTTCTGGTCGATGTTCATGCACCGCAAGTCCCGCGGCGCAGTACCCGCCACCTTCCACGAAAACATCTCGGTCGAAGTCCTCTGGACAGTCATTCCCCTGCTGATCCTCGTCGGCATGGCGGTGCCCGCTACCAAGACCCTCATTGATATATACGACGCCGAAGAGTCGGATGTCGATATCATGATCACCGGTTACCAGTGGCGCTGGCAGTACAAGTACATCGGCGAAGATGTCAGCTTTCTCAGCAACCTCACCACCCCGCGCAATCAGATCGACAATCAGGTCGAGAAGGGCGAAAACTATCTACTCGAAGTAGATGAGCCCATGGTCGTGCCGGTCGGCAAGAAAATCCGCTTCCTGATCACCTCCGCCGATGTGATCCACTCCTGGTGGGTTCCGGCGTTAGCCGTAAAGAAGGATGCCATCCCCGGCTTCGTCAACGAGGCATGGACCCGGATCGAGGAGCCTGGTATCTATCGTGGCCAGTGCACCGAGCTGTGCGGGCGCGATCATGCATTCATGCCCATCGTCGTCGATGCTCGCTCACAGGAAGATTACGACTCCTGGCTGGGAGCCAAGAAAGAAGCGGCAGCCGCCGAGAGAGACCTGCGTGACAAGGAATGGACGCTGGCCGAACTGATGGACCGTGGCGAGAAAGTCTACAACACCAACTGCGCCGCGTGTCACCAGCCTGACGGCACTGGCCTCCCTCCTGCTTTCCCTGCACTCAAGGGCAGTAATATCGCCCTGAACGACATCCCCGGCCACATTGACGTCGTCGTCAACGGCAAGCCTGGCACGTCAATGGCATCGTTCGATGGCCAGCTTTCTGAAGTGGATATCGCAGCAGTAATTACCTACGAGCGCAACGCGTGGGGTAACGATACGGGTGACGTCGTCAGCCCGATGGATATTCTCAACTTCAAAAATGGCCAATAGGAGACCATCATGAGTGCAGTGATCGATCACCATCACGCCGACCATGCACATGGTCCGGCCAAGGGCCCGCTACGTTGGGTTCTTACCACCAACCACAAGGACATCGGCACGATGTACCTGTGGTTCAGCTTCGCCATGTTTTTGCTTGGCGGCACCATGGCAATGGTTATACGCGCTGAATTGTTCCAGCCTGGCCTGCAGCTGGTTGTACCAGCGTTTTTCAATCAAATGACCACCATGCATGGCTTGATAATGGTCTTCGGCGCGGTGATGCCCGCGTTCGTCGGCCTCGCCAACTGGATGATCCCGATGATGATCGGGGCGCCGGACATGGCGCTGCCGCGTATGAACAACTTCAGCTTCTGGCTACTGCCTGCAGCCTTCGGCCTGCTGGTCTCGACGCTGTTCATGGAAGGCGGTGGACCGAACTTCGGCTGGACCTTCTATGCGCCGTTGTCGACGACCTATGCCCCGCCTAGCGTTACCTTCTTCATTTTTGCCATCCACCTGGCCGGTATCAGTTCGATCATGGGCGCGATCAACATCATCGCTACCATCATCAATCTGCGTGCCCCGGGCATGACGCTGATGAAAATGCCGCTGTTCGTCTGGACCTGGCTGATCACCGCTTTCCTGCTGATCGCAGTGATGCCGGTACTCGCAGGTGTGGTAACCATGATGTTGATGGACATCAACTTCGGTACCAGCTTCTTCAGTGCTGCCGGCGGCGGCGATCCGGTCATGTTCCAGCATATCTTCTGGTTCTTCGGCCACCCTGAAGTGTACATCATGATCCTGCCGGCATTCGGCGCGGTCAGCCAGATCATTCCAGCCTTCGCGCGCAAGCCGCTGTTCGGTTATACCTCGATGGTCTATGCGACTGCGGCGATTGCCTTCCTGTCCTTCGTGGTCTGGGCTCACCACATGTTCACCGTGGGTATCCCCCTGACCGGCGAGCTGTTCTTCATGTATGCCACCTTGCTGATCGCCGTCCCCACCGGGGTCAAGGTATTCAACTGGGTCAGCACCATGTTCCGCGGTTCGCTGACCTTCGAAGCGCCAATGCTGTTCGCCGTGGCCTTCGTGATCCTGTTCACCATCGGCGGCTTCTCGGGCCTGATGCTGGCGATCGCTCCTGCGGACTTCCAGTACCACGACACCTACTTCGTAGTGGCGCACTTTCACTATGTATTGGTACCGGGCGCGATCTTCGGCATCTTCGCTTCGGCCTACTACTGGCTGCCCAAGTGGACCGGCCACATGTATGACGAAGTATTGGCCAAGACGCATTTCTGGATGTCCTTCGTCGGCATGAACCTGGCCTTCTTCCCGATGCACTTCATTGGTCTGGCTGGCATGCCGCGGCGGATTCCGGATTACAACATGATGTTTGCCAACTTCAACATGGTGTCCTCGGTCGGCGCGTTCATGTTCGGCGCTACCCAGCTGTTGTTCCTGTTCATCGTGATCAAGTGCATCAAGGGTGGCCCGAAGGCCGCGGCCAAGCCGTGGGATGGCGCCGAGGGCCTGGAGTGGACAGTTGCATCACCTGCTCCCTATCACACCTTCAGCACTCCGCCAGAAGTGAAGTAAGGGGATGCGCGTAATGGGCGAAGGCTTGAGCACAAAACGACTGGTTGGCCGCCTGGTGCTGCTGGTCGCCGGCATGTTCGGTTTCGGCTTCCTGCTGGTGCCGATCTATGACGTGATGTGCGACGCCTTCGGCATCAACGGCAAGACCAATCGCTCAGCCTATGAGGACAGCGGCCAGACAGTCGACGAGTCACGCTCAGTGCGTGTGCAGTTCCTGTCGACCAACGCCCAGGGCATGGTCTGGTCGTTTGGCCCGCAGGGCAACGAGCTGGTCCTGCACCCCGGCGAAACGCGGGAAATGATCTTCACCGCGCACAATCCGACCGACAAACAGATGGTCGCCCAGGCGGTGCCCAGCGTGTCACCGTCCAAGGCCGCAGCGTATTTCCACAAGACCGAATGCTTCTGCTTTACGCAGCAGACGTTGCAGGCTGGTGAAACCGTGGAAATGCCGGTGCGCTTCATTGTCGATCCGGACCTGCCGCAGGAAGTTCACCGACTGACCCTGTCCTACACTTTGTTCGATATTACTGAACGCATGGCCGGCCCTGATGTGGCGGCCGTGCACAGCAACTGAATTTGACTGCCTGACAAGGAGAACAAGAGATGGCGAGTCACGAAACACACGAAACACATGAAGCCTATTACGTACCGGCCCAGAGCAAATGGCCGATAGTCGGTTCCATCGGCCTGCTCACCTCCGTATTCGGTGGCGGCACCATGATGGTCAGCAACGGCGAGAGCGGCCATCTGATACTGGTGGCCGGCCTGTTGATCCTGACCTGGATGATGTTCGGCTGGTTCGGCGACGTTATCAAGGAAACTCATCAGGGCCTTTACAGCGCCCAGATGGATCGCTCGTTCCGCATGGGCATGGGCTGGTTCATTTTTTCCGAAGTGATGTTCTTTGCCGCCTTTTTTGGCGCACTCTTCTATGTGCGCACCTTCGCCGGCCCCTGGCTGGCAGGTGAAGGCGACAAAGGCGTCACTGGCATGCTTTGGCCGAACTTCGATTACGTCTGGCCCCTGATGACCAACCCGGATCCGAGCCTGTATCCGGGGCCGAAGGAAATCATCAGCCCCTGGCAGCTACCGCTGATAAACACCATTATCCTGATCACCTCCAGTGTCACCGTCACCTTCGCTCACCACGCACTGCGCGCCAACAAGCGTGGCGCGCTCAAGGCCTGGCTGGGACTCACGGTAGCCCTGGCAGTGGTTTTCCTCGGGCTGCAGATCGCCGAATACTTCCATGCCTACAATGATCTGGGGCTGACGCTGGATTCGGGCATCTACGGCGCCACGTTCTTCATGCTCACTGGCTTCCACGGCGCTCACGTGCTGATGGGAACCATCATCTTGTCGGTCATGCTGCTGCGTATCTTCAAGGGTCACTTCACGCCGGAACACCATTTCGGCTTCGAAGCGGCGAGCTGGTACTGGCACTTTGTCGATGTGGTCTGGGTAGGTCTGTTTATTTTCGTCTACATTTTCTGATGCGGTTACGGCCGGCGGCCCAGCCGCCGCCGGATCGCCGGACCGTGCCAGCTACCTAAAAAAGATCAGTGGAGCCAGGGCGTGTTCCAGGTGAACTGACCGGACCAGAAACCATAGGCAATCAGCAACATCACCGCGACGGTCAGCCCTATCCTCACACTCAGAGCGGTCACCAGGCGACTCTGGCCGTCGGTGTCCTTGACCAGGAAGAGCAGGCCACTGAAGAGGCTGATGAGGATAGCGAGCAGCAAGGCCAGAATGACCAGTTTTAACCACATAATCGAACATCCATGCTTATGAAGGGTCTGGCCATTATAGCCCCTGCGAATGCTCAAGGTTGCCATGTCTGATTTTTCCTCCGCCGCAACACGCTTCGCTCCAGGCTGGCCCATGACGGCGTTTGTCGCTTTTTTCCTGCCGATACTTGTGATCCTGGGCTTCTGGCAACTCGACCGCGCCGAAGAGAAACGTCAGATGCAGGCGCGTATGGATCAGAGCCGCAGCGCTGTTGCAGTTTCGTTGGGCGAGTTACAGGGGACAGAGAATGTCGCTTGGCGTCCGCTGCAGATGCAAGGGATTTTTGATCCCGAGCTGATCTGGCTGCTCGACAACCGCACCCGCGATGGCCAGGCCGGGCTTGAAGTCCTTCAGGTATTCATCGATTCCGATTCGAGCCAGAGACTGGTGGTCAATCGCGGCTGGCTGCCCTGGCCCGATCGTCGCGATGTGCCCGTGGTCAGCACGCCGCGCGGAACCCAGCGACTGGATGGCGAGGCCCTTCCGCCCACCGAAGCGGGATTCACGCTGGGCGAAACCCATGTACAGCCAGGCTGGCCCAAGTTGATTACACGCGTCGACCTGGACGCGATGACGCAAGCCAGCGGTGAATCGTTGCTGCCCTGGATGGCGCGGCTGCGCACTGGCAGCGATGCTGCGCTGACACTTGACTGGCCGGCGCTACCGACGACTTCCAGCAAACATACCGCTTACGCGGTGCAATGGTTTGCATTGGCCCTGGCCCTGCTGGCACTCTTTGTCTGGGCCGGACTGCGGCCAGAACCCCCGGAGAACAAAAAGAATGCATGACAGGGAAAAAACGTCCGCGGCCGAAAAGAAACCGCGCGGACAACTCAAGCTGCTGGCCATCGTGGCTATCGTTCTCGGGCCCATACTGCTTGCCGGCATCATGGCAAAGCTTGGCGTGGGCATACCGGACAGCCAGACCAACCGCTCGGACCTGATCGAGCCAGCTATAGCTGTGGATGACTGGCAACTGAACCTTGAGCCGGTCGGCTATGGCGCGCCCTGGCGCCTGCTGGTAACTGCCAGCGGAGAGTGCGGCGAAACCTGCATTGCGCTGGTGCATGAAGCGCGGCAAATCAACGTGGCACTGGGCCGCGAAGCCGGAAGAGTGGAGCATGTATTGGCACTCGCATCACCGGCTGCAGGTGAATTGCTCGAGCGGCTGGAGCGCAACTATCCACGTCTGCAGCTCATCGCCCTGAATCCGGACGCATATGACCGCAGCCTGACAGCCCATCCGCTGGAGTGGCGCGAGGGCGCGCAGCTCTGGCTGATCGACCCGCTGGGTCGTGTGGTGTTGCATCAGGCCCCCGAAGAACCCGGCAAACAGCTGCTGGATGATCTGAAACACCTGTTGAAAGTGTCCAAGGTAGGGTGACGAACATGCGCAAACCCGGTTATGTTTTTGCCCTTTTCGCTCTGGCGCTGGGCTTTGTCGTGGTGATTCTGGGTGCCTATACCCGTCTTGTGCATGCGGGTCTCGGCTGCCCTGATTGGCCAGGCTGCTACGGCTTTCTCGGCGTGCCGCAGTCGCCGGAGTCGATCCAGCTTGCCGAGTCGCGCTTTCCCAACGAACCGGTTGAGATATTCAAGGCCTGGGCCGAAATGATTCACCGCTATGTCGCGGGCCTTCTGGGCCTGGTTATTCTTGGTCTCGCCCTCTACAGCCTGCGTCACCGACGCGTACCGGGACACCCGGTAGGCCTGAGCTTCGGCTTGCTGCTACTGGTGATCTGTCAGGCTGCATTCGGCATGTGGACCGTGACTCTCAAGCTCTGGCCGCAGATTGTCACAGCGCACCTGCTGGGCGGTTTCGCCACCTTGAGCCTGTTGCTGTTACTCGCGCTACGCCTGTCGGGGCGCTATACCACGCTGACTCCACAAAAATCAGTTGTGCGGGTGCGCCATTTTGCCCGCTTTGCACTGGTGGTAGTGATTGCCCAGATCATGCTCGGTGGCTGGACCAGCACCAATTATGCGGCGCTGGCCTGTGTCGATCTGCCTACCTGCCACGGCGTGTGGTGGCCGGAGATGAACTTCGCCGCCGGCTTCCATATGTTCCATGAGATTGGGCCGAATTATCTGGGCGGCATACTCGATGGCGAAGGACGCACGGCGATCCATGTGTCCCACCGCATCGGCGCTGTGATTACCAGTGTCGTGCTGCTACTGCTGGCATGGAGAATGACCGAGATCCGTCTCGGCGGGCTGGCAGGCCTGCTGGTCGCGGTCTTGGCAGCGCAAGTCAGCCTGGGGGTAAGCAACGTCCTGCTGCATCTTCCGCTGGCCGTCGCTGTAGCTCACAACGCAGTGGGTGCACTATTGCTGCTGGTAGTCGTGGCGATCAACTATCGCTTGCGAGCGCGGCCCAGGAATGCCTCTTTCAGCGCCGACAGATCATCGGGTCTGCTGGCCAGCAATTGAACCCTGGCGCATACTGGCAGCCAAACAATAATTCGAACAATGACGAACGCTTCGGCGTTCTGGGGAAGCTTTGATGACCACCTTGACCAATACAGCCTCGGCCGGAGCCATCTGGCGTGACTACCTGGAGCTGACCAAGCCCAAGGTCGTGGCGTTAATGATCATTACCTCGGCCATCGGCATGCTCCTGGCCACCGAGGGGATGGTGCCATGGACCATCCTGCTGCTGGGTAATCTAGGCATAGCGTTGTGCGCAGGGTCTGCGGCCACAGTGAATCACCTGGTCGACCGGCGGATCGATATACACATGGCTCGCACCCAGCGTCGTCCGGTAGCCCAGGGACGCGTCAATCCGATCAGTGCCATGTGTTTCGCCCTGGTAATGGGCGTTGCCGGCATGGCGATTCTGCTGACATGGGTCAATCAGGTCACCGCCTGGCTCACCCTCGGCTCGCTGCTCGGTTACGCAGTGGTTTATACCCTGTTTCTCAAGCGCGCCACTCCGCAGAATATCGTGATCGGCGGAATCGCCGGTGCCGCGCCGCCCCTGCTCGGCTGGACTGCGGTAACCGGTCAGATTGATGCTGAAGGGCTCTTGCTGGTGCTGATCATCTTCGCCTGGACACCGCCACATTTCTGGGCTCTGGCGATCCATCGCAAGGCGGAATACGCCAAGGTAGACATCCCGATGTTGCCGGTGACCCACGGCGAGCGTTACACCAAACTGCACATCCTGCTCTACACCTTCATCCTGCTGGCTGTAAGCATGTTGCCGTTCGTGATCCATATGAGCGGCCCGATCTACCTGGCCGCGGCCCTGCTGCTGGGTCTGCGCTTCATCGACTGGGCCTGGGCACTGTGGCGCGACAGCCGGCCTCACGCGGCAATCAAGACATTCAAGTTCTCGCTCTGGTACCTGCTCTGGCTGTTCGTTGCGTTGCTGGTCGATCACTACGTTGGAGTCGCCGGATGGCTATGAGTGGTGTGCAGAAGACGGTGCTGGTCACTGTCGCGGCGATTGCGTTGGTGTTGGGCGCCGTCGTGGCCAAGGTCAACCGCCAGGCGCCGCTCGATAGAGACGTGCTTTCCGAATCCGGTATCTTTCTGTTCGACAGCCCGCGCAGCCTGCCCGAGGTGACTCTAAAAGCAGCCACTGGCGACGAATGGAGCGAGCAGGATCTGACCGGGCAGTGGGATCTGTTGTTTTTCGGTTACACCTTCTGTCCGGATATCTGCCCGACCACCATGGCGGATCTGCGTAAAGTGGTCGAGTCGCTGCCGCAGGAAAGCCGGGACCAGCTCCAGGTCACCATGGTCAGTGTCGACCCGGAGCGCGACACGCCGAAACAACTGTCAGAGTACCTGGGCTATTTCAAGGCCGGGTTCAAGGGCGTCACCGGCGAACCGACGGAACTGGCGATACTGGCCCAGGCACTCTCTGTTGCCTATATACCACCGGACACCAGTGAAGAGAATTATCTGGTCGATCACAGCGGGCAGGTAGTGATGGTCAATCCTGAAGGGCAGTATGTCGGATTTATCCGCCCACCGTTCAAAACTGCGGAACTTAGCCGATGGTTGCCGCGCATCATGGCCAGCGAGTGATCACCCGCGGCGGGGCACCAGCATTCCCAGCAGAAACAGCGTAGCCGCACTGACCACAATGGACGGGCCCGCCGGCGTATCGAGATGCCATGACAGCGTCAGCCCGCCCAGCACAGCCATACAACCAATCACGCTCGCGCCCGCTGCCATCTGTTCCGGCGTGCGGGCATGACGCTGGGCGGTCGCAGGTGGAATGATCAGCAATGAAGTGATCAGCAGCACGCCGACGATCTTCATCGCTACCGCAATCACGATCGCAATCAGTAACATCAATGCAAGTCTGATGGCGGTAACCGGCAGACCTTCCACCCGCGCCAGCTCCTCATGCACGGTGATCGACAAGAGTCGCCGCCACAACCAAGCCAGCAATATACCCACCAGCAGCAGTCCGCCGAGCATCCAGTAAAGGTCAACGCGGGCGATCGCCAGCAAATCGCCGAACAGATAGGCCATCAGGTCGACCCTGACGTTGTCGGACAATGCCAGCACCACCAGGCCCAGCGACAGCGTACTGTGTGCCAGGATGCCCAGCAGCGTATCGCTGGCCAGCCACTGCTTGTGCTGCAGCGCAACCAGCAGCACAGCCAGCAGGACGCAACCCAGCGTGACCGAGACCGTCAGATTGATTTCCAGCAGAATACCCAACGCGACGCCCAGCAGCGCTGAGTGCGCCAGGGTATCGCCAAAATAGGCCATTCGCCGCCAGACCACGAACGAACCCAGGGGACCGGCGGTAACGGCCAGACCGAGACCGGCAAGCAAGGCATAAATCAGAAAATCAGGCATGGTCGCAGTCAGGTCCGTGGCGGTGTTCGTGGGCAGATTCGTCAACTATCTCGCCATGCAGATCATGGGCGTGATCGTGGTGATGGCTATATACCGCAAGCGCACTGGCGCGCTCGCCGAACAGCGCAAGAAACGCTGGGTCAGTACTGACCTGCTCCGGGTGGCCGGAGCAGCAGACATGACGGTTGATACAGACCACAGTGTTGGTCGTGGCCATCACCAGGTGCAGATCATGCGAAACCATCAGCACACCGCAGCCATAGCGGTCGCGCAACCGGTTGATCAACTGATATAGCTCGGCCTGGCCGTTCACATCCACTCCCTGTACCGGCTCGTCCAGCACCAGCAGATCAGGCTGGCGCAGCAACGCCCGGGCCAGCAGCACGCGTTGCAGCTCACCACCGGAGACCTGCTGCAGGGGCCGATCACACAGATGTGAAGCAGCTACGTCTTTCAGCGCAGCCAGCGCCTGGGCGCGCGTTGCACCCGGTGCCAGTAACAGAAAGCGCAATACGGTCAGCGGCAGACTGGCATCCACCTGAAGCTTCTGCGGCATGTAGCCGATGCGCAGGTGCGACTCTCGCTGCACTGTACCGGCATCAGCCTGGAGCAGCCCGAGCACGATTCTGACCAGGCTGGTCTTGCCCGCCCCGTTGGGTCCGATCAGCGTAACAATCTCCCCGCGTCGCACGCTCAGGCTGACATTCTCGAGGATCACATTGCCATGCAGGCGCAGGCTGACGTTGTCCAGCTCCAGCAGACGGTCGCTCATGCTGCCGCCTGGCACTGGGCGCACAAACCGATGATCTCAACCGTTTCGGACTCAATCTGGAATCCTGCGGTACTGGCGCTGTCGGCGATCGCCTGGCGAATAGGCGCACGATCAAGCTCGATCGCTACGTGGCATTGGCGGCAGATCAGAAATTGCCCCTGATGGCTGTGTTCCGGGCTCGGGCATCCGATGAAAGCGTTGAGTGAGGCGATCCGGTGGACCAGACCCTGCTCAAGCAGAAAATCCAATGCCCGGTATACCGTCGGCGGTGCCGCGCGCCGCCCATCCTTGCGGGCCAGAGTGTCGAGAATGTCGTACGCCCCGAGCGGCTTGTGGCTGGCCCAGACCAGTTCCAGCACACGCTTGCGCAGTGCCGTGAAACGCACCCCGGCACGCTCGCATAACTGTTCGGCGGACTCCAGCGCACTGCTGACGCACGCGCTGTGGTCATGGGGCTGATGTGGATCGTTGGGCATGCTCTGATCTGAAATCACGTTGTGGCCTTCAAAGATGATCTGTGCAAGGGCGCTAGTGCTGTTATCATATAACAATATTCTACTCGGAGGTATGATCATGCGCTTGCGTTTGCTTCTATGCGTGCTGTGCTGGCTCGGCACAACGCCTGCCCTGGCCGCGGAAAATTCCAGGGTGTTGACCACCATCAAGCCGCTGCAACAGATAGCCGCCGCCGTCATGAAGGATATCGACACGCCGGCGTTGCTGATGGAGCCGGGCGCCTCACCGCATAGCTATGCACTGCGCCCCTCCGACCGGCGCGCGCTGGCGGAGGCCGAGCGCATCTACTGGATCGGCCCCGAACTGGAACTGTTTCTGCAGGACCTGCTTGAGCGCCAGGACAGCGCAGTCGACCTGTTGCACCTACCGCAGATGGCGGTCCGGAAACAGCAGCAGGCGCACAATTTCCAAAAAGACGAGCACGCCAGTCATGCACACGGCCACGAGCATGATCACGGCAGCCTGGATGCGCATATCTGGTTGTCACCAGACAATGCAAAGGTGGTTGCCCGCTATATGGCCGAGGATCTGGCCAGCGTTTATCCGCAGCATGTTGATCAGTTACAAGCCAACCTGGCAGTCTTCGAACGCAGCCTGACGGCGCTGGACGATCGACTGCAAGTCCGCCTTTCGCCATTGCGCGACAAGCCCTATTTCGTCTTCCATGATGGCTATGGCTATTTCGAGGACCATTACGGCGTAAAGCCCCAGGGGATATTCAGCCTCTCCCACGAGGTGCAGCCGGGCGCACGTCACGTCAATCAGTTGCGTCAGCAGCTTCAGGCAGCAGGCCCAAGCTGCGTCTTCACCGAGCCGCAATTTACGCCACGCCTGGTCAACAGCCTGACCCAGGGCCTGCCGGTCACTGTTGGCGTGCTTGATCCGCTCGGAAGCGCGATCGATGTGGGCCCCAAGGGCTACGAACATATGCTGGAAGATATGTCCGGCGCGCTGGCTGACTGCCTGGAAGCGCTCTGATCAGAGCGCGATAGGCAGTTGCACAGCCACCTTACGGTGGCCTTCGAGTACCCGCATGAAGTGCCCGGGATCCTTGACCAGCACATCAGCCTTGTGCTGATGGCTGGCGGCTGCGATCCGCCGCGACAACCAGAAACGCAACGCCGCCAGACGCAGCATGTCCGGCCAGTGGGCCGCTTCCACCGCGAGAAAACGCCGTTGCGCCGCATAGCCGGCAAGCATCGCCTGGGCCCTTTCCGGATCCATGCGCGCGTCCGCGTCAAGACACCAGTCGTTCGCACAGATCGCCAGATCGTAGAGCGCCCAACCCGTTGCCGCATTGTAGAAATCGATCAACCCGGTCAGGTTGGGACCCTCGAACAATACGTTGTCGCGGAACAGGTCACCATGCAGGACCGTCTTGGGCATAGGCGGGCGTTCCTCGAGCAGGCTCCGCATGACCGGCAGCAGCGGCTCGACCAGTGCGCGTTCGGCCTGGTCCAGCTCATCGAGGAGACCGCCAGCT